>CAZXND010000001.1:0-242876 GCA_964641355.1 uncultured Gammaproteobacteria bacterium
CTTATAGTAGAACACCGACTATACGATTAAATGGGTCTTGACCGACACGCTCAGCAAAAGTGGTATAATATTTGTATGAAGCATTGGAAAGAGGCGCATCATGGAGGGGGAGGAGCCGTATACGGTCTAGGACTTATCGGAGCTCTCATATATTTTCTTCAACATTCCCACAATCTTTCAGAAGTTCTTATTGGAATTATAAAAGCAGTACTTTGGCCAGGCTTCTTCGTATACAGAGTTTTTGAGTTTCTCAAGCTTTGATCTTATCAACCACGCAAGGCTAACATTGTCCTTCGCTTTGAAATATCGTGTTTAGCCTATATAATATACAAATGGATAAAAAAAGACTCCTAACAATTCTAATTATTTTTGCAGCAATGCAAATTGCACAGTTTGCAATGCTCGTGGCAGTGCTTGGGATTCTTATATTCAGAGTTCCAACTGTAATTAGCGGATCAAGTGAAGAAGCGCTTGGAGCAAGCACAACTCCATCTCCCAAAAAATCTTTAATTTCCAAACTTTTCACGGCAACAATCACCCCCACACCTCAAGCAAAGGTAGATAATAGCTTATTTCCTTCCCAAATTTTAGATTTAACAAACTGGAAATTAACCATTCCAGATGGATCTTCTGAGGATCCTACAGAGATAAAGCAACCGGTTCTCGAAAAATACAAGTTAGATCCTTGGTTTGTTGTTCAAGATGGAGCTGTAAGATTTCGAGCTCCTGTAAATGCCGTGACCACAAGCGGATCCAATTACCCAAGATCGGAGCTTCGTGAAATGAAAGATAGCGGAAAAACAAATGCCTCCTGGTCTTCAACCTCCGGAACTCACACGATGACAATCGATGAAGCGATTTTAGCTGTACCAAAAACCAAAAAACACGTAGTTGCAGGACAAATTCATGATGCAGATGATGATATTGTAGTTATTAGGCTTGAATTTCCTAAACTATACGTAAATGTCGATGGAAAAAATGTCTTTACCCTAGATTCCAATTATACCCTCGGAAAAAAGTTTAACGTTAAATTTGTTGTAAATAATGGGCAGAATCAGATATTCTACAATGGTAGCACAGATCCTGTTTACACTTTCACAAAAGACTATTCCGGTGCATATTTTAAAGCAGGAGCTTACACACAGTCCAACTGTTCTAAAGAGGCATCTTCTGATTGTAATTCTAATAACTACGGAGAAGTAATTATAAATCAACTTAAAGTTACCCACGAATAAGTCCTTGACTTTTTATCTCACTTGTTACTACTATAATAGTATGACACTTGATCTTATTGGAATTCTTCTTATTACCTGCGGCTGGGCTTTACAAGCACTTACGCCTGTGAAGAAAAAAACAGCTACTTTAAATCAAGGATTTCTAATTCTTTATAGCGCCGGGATTGTTTTAGTCGTACTCTCCAACATTTCGAACATGGATCTAAACTTAATAATGAATGTAATCACCGCTCTTCTAGCTCTCTCCGTACTCTTTAAGATTTATAAATAGAGGAATTATTTACAGTTATAAGCAGACATACAAGCTGTTTTTTGATCTCCAGATAGATAAGAACAAGCACCACATTGAGCACTATTTGATTCAGAAGTTGAGGTTGTGCCTGTTGGCTTCATCATTTGTTTCATCATGCTTGAATAGTCTGTAAACTTTATATCGCTTGGGGGGCTAAATTTACTATTATCAACAACCCAATCAGCACATTTATAATCATACTTCACATTTGAGTCAAGTGACTGTTGTTGAGTCGTAGTTGGGCTAACTGACTTTTGATCCATCATCTGCTTCATATCACTTATTTGAGTTTTAAATCCTGTTTTAGCCTCAGATGACCAGGTATACATATATTTTGTGTCGTTAATCATGCTCCCTGAATATGGCTTACCATTAGCTGTGGTCGTAAAATCTGCCCTGACTTTCCCTCCTGAAATGTAAACAACACCTTTAACAGTACCATTTTGTGCATCTTTATAATCATAGGTACACATCTGACTCTTCCCTTTTAGTAAAAGCTCCGAGAGACTCATCATTGTATTCTCTTTGGTAGTGGTAGGTTTAGGGGTCTCTGTCGTGGTTGAAGATGTTGATTCCTTAGAGCGATTAAGAAAAATAGCACCGCCAACAACAAGTAGAATTAGGACAATTAAAGCTATAAATAAAGATAATTTTCGCATCGGTCTTAATATTACTCCTTAGAAACTGCCTCGTCAAGAAGTTAAAATCTTATAAACCCAATTACCCTTCCCTTACTTACTTCTTTGTATAATCTTTTCTCTAATAATGTATGATGATGTATAGTTGTAAAGATGAAAAAAAGTAGAAATTTATAAAGTAAAAAACGGCCTATATAAAGACCTCTATTTTTTTTATAAACTAGAATGAGTTGTTATAACAAGATAATATAGACTATTCTTTTTTAGACCCCAATTTTTTTTCATCCCTTTTTACTACTTGCATTTTAGATTTTTTTTGCGTAGAATACTTGAATCTAAAAATCTGATCGATAGAAAAGATGAAAAACGAGACCAAAGCACAAAAAATGAATAACGGAAAAAACAAACCAAAAATTATCATCGTAGGTCCAGGAGTTGTAGGACAAGCAACAGGTAAAGCATTTATTGCTCACGGTCTAGAAGTAGCATTCCTCGGAGGAAATCCAGAAAAAACTAAAAAATTAAAAGAAGAAGGCTTCACTGCATACGGAAGAGATGAACTCTTTGAAGGTAATTACGACTTTGACATTACAATGCTTACCGTTCCCACTCCAACAGAGAATGGTGAAGTAAACCTCGAACCAATGAAGTCAGCAGCAATTGATCTTGGTAAAAGATTAAAAAACACAGATAAATACCACTTAGTAGTTGTAAAGAGCACTGTTCCCCCTGGAACCACTGAAGAATTAGTTATTCCCCTCGTCGAACAATACTCAGGAAAGAAACTAGGAGTAGACTTTGGTGCATGTATGAACCCTGAATATCTCAGAGAAGAAACAGCACTTGAAGATACAATAAATACATGGCTGGTTGTAATTGGAGAATACGACAAAAAATCAGGAGACCTTCTTGAATCAACCTACGAAGGGTTCGATTGTCCTCTCTACCGAGTATCTATAAAAGAGGCAGAAATGCAAAAATACGTCCATAATCTATACAACGCAGCAAAAATCAGCTTTTTCAACGAAATGAGAGAGATTGCTAACCATTTAGGAGCAGACGCTGAATTAATGTTCAAACTCGTCGCACTATCAGCTGAAGGAATGTGGAATCCTAAATACGGAATTAAAAATAAAGGTCCATACTCAGGTGCTTGTCTTCCAAAAGACACCACAGGATTCTTTGCTTGGGCTAAAAAAAGAGATCTTCACCCCACACTTCTTGAGGCCGTCATTAAAGTAAATGACGATCTTATTGAAAAGCACGGTATTGAAAAACCGGGACTCGAGGCAGGCTACATCCTTTAATTCAGTTTCTTGCCACACCACTCATGAATGATATTGCTTACTACGCCCAACAATATTTAGACTTACACCCATATGTTGTACCTCTGGGAATTATTGGTTTTTGGAGATGGGGAATATGGCTTTTTAAAGAACTCGTTGCTCTAAAATACAGACCTAAAACAAAACCTTTCAAGGCAAAAGTATCAATTGTTACTCCTGTTTATAATGAAAATCCAAAAGTCTTCTCTAAAGCTCTTGAAACATGGGTAAAGAACAAACCTACAGAAATTATCGCTGTAATCGACTATACAGATAAAAAATGTATAAAGATCATGCGCGACTTCAAGAAAAAATTTAAAGGTACAAGACTCGTTATAACGAAAGTTCCAGGAAAAAGACCAGCACTTGCTGAAGGAATTAAAAGAGCCAAAGGAGATATAGTCGCACTTGTTGATAGTGATACGCTTTGGGACAAGGATGTAATAAAGAATGCCCTTTCTCCATTTAACGATAAAAAGATTGCTGGGGTCGGGACATACCAAAACGTTTTAAACCCAAAAACCTTAGCTCAAAAAATCTTTGATATTCAACTCGATATCAGATACCGAGACGAAATGCCTTTCTTGTCTGCAGCTGGAGATGCCCTAGTCTGTCTTTCAGGAAGAACAGCTTTCTACCGAAGAAAAGTCATACTCCCAATGCTTCATGATTTAGTACATGAAACATTTATGGGTAAACCTGTTATTTCAGGAGATGACAAAAGACTTACATATCTTGTTCTCTCGCATGGATGGAAGGTTTATTTTCAAGGGGATTCTCACGTATACACCCCTGGAATGGCGGATCTCAAATCATATCTTCAACAAAGAATAAGATGGTCAAGAAATGCGTTAAGAGCAGATTTAAAGGCTATACATGATGGTTGGGTATTAAAACACCCTGCTCTTTTATTTTTCCAAATCGATAAGTTATTTCAGTCAATTGCGGTAATGCTTAGCCCCATCTTCTTTTTGGTATCTATTTTTATGGGAATTTACTCAGTCGCGCTTCTTATTCTAGCCTGGTGGTTTGTTAGTCGAGGAATAAAAATGTATCCTCATCTTAGAAGAAAACCAAGTGATGTACTCTTAATTCCGGCGTTTATTCTCTACACCTTTACAACTGGATTCTTAAAACTTTATGCGCTCTTTACATTAAATACTCAAGGATGGATAACGCGATGGGATAAGTCTAGAATGCCTCAGCTAAGATTTATCAAAGAAGCGCCTGCGTATGCACTTTCATTGATCGTAATGATAATATTAGCACTCGGTGTCTATGCGTATAAAAATTTAACCTACTTTGTTCCAAAAGAAAGAGAAGAAAAACTCATCGCAACCACATTACCAAATCAAAACGTAAAACAATCTGAAATTAACCCTGTAACTAAAAAAACAGAAAGTATAAAACAAAGTTTGAAAGATAAATACACAGTTAAGAAATACACTACTCAGTACGGAGACAGCGTCTCAAGTATAGCCTATCAGTATGGAATAGATTCAACGAACGTACTTCTTGCCAATGTTCCTAAAATCACCAACTGGAATAGAATCCCTTCAGGATTGATTTTCAACATTCCTTCAAAGGAAACTCAGCTTAATGGAACGGCTCGATTTAACTATTTAAGATTTTACGATGATTTCCTATCAATAACATACGATCAACCAACAAATACGATTATTATTTCTGGAAGAGGAAAAACAGTCAATTTAACAGACATAAGAAATTCCGTTGGAAGTGACTTAGTTGAAGAAGAATCACCTAAAGTGTGGCTCTTAAATGCAAATCTTTATGTTAAATCTGGTACCACACTAATTCTTGACAAAGAAGAAGTTACTTGGCTAAAACTTCTTAGTACTAAAGATAAATTTACTTATCTTCGAGGACTTAACACAACTTTTGAGATGAATGGAGTGAAAATAACATCGTGGGATTCATCAAAAAATGATTACGACAGAAGCCTAGAAGATGGAAGAAGTTACATCCTTGTAAAAGATGGTTCTCGAATGGATATAGTAAATTCAGAACTCGCATATCTTGGCTTCCCAAGAGCATTCGACCCCACAACTTCTCCTTATGGTGTGTCATGGAGAATGAGTAATGGAAAGTTAGGCACAACCCTTCTTACTGGAGATATAGAAAATAGTAAATTCCATGATAATTATTTTGGCGCCTATACCTTCGGTGCAACTGGAATGGTTTGGAGAAAAAATGAGTTCTACAATAATATTCGATACGGACTTGATCCTCATGATGACTCCAACGGATTTTTAGTTGAAGGAAATGTCTTCCACAACAATGGGAGCCATGGTCTTATTTTTTCAAAAAGATGCGTTGATAACGTAATTATAGATAATATTTCTTACAATAACAGTCTACATGGAATAATGCTCCATCAAAATTCCAACAATAACTTGATTGAAAATAACAAGCTTTACGACAATAACGATGGAATTGCTGTATGGGATTCAAGCTATAATATAATAAGAAACAATGAGATAACAAATAACAAGCGTGGAATTAGAGCAAACGACGTTTCTATTCATAATCTCGTTGAAAGCAACAATATATCTGAGAACAAACAATATGGAATTTATACTTATGAAAAGGCAAATAAAAATATTTTTAGAAGCAACAAACTACACAATAATGATATTGCAGTTTATATAAAAACCAGCGGAAACGAAATATCTAAGAATGACATCAAAAATAACAGAACCGGAATCTACCTTTTAAGCAGTGTCACAAGTAATAAGATCCTGTCAAACAAAATATTTTACAGCCGTGAATATGGAATCTACGCCAAGGTTGATGAAAGCGTAAAGAATCCAACCAACTCAAATGACCTTTACAGAAATAGAAGAGATATTGTTGCCTACCCATTTAATTCTTCTCTTTCTGCTGTCCCTCTTAAATAATCAATTCTTTTTTAAAGTACCCTCTTGAACTCTGATTAAAATTCTTATATATTGATACCTTATGGACGATCAAAAAACTTCTGACCCAATAGATGGAGAGATCGTGAGCGTTGAGACCGAAACAGGAGAAGAAAATCAAGCAGTCACTCTTCTTAACGTAGAAAGCTTAATTAAAGGTAAGCTCTCTACCCTTGAAACTCTTAGAAAACAACTTGGAGAAGAAAGAGAAACCTTAGAAAATATTTTTGCGAATGATCCTACCTTCAGAGATCACACAGAACAGGCAAAAGAAGCAAATAAGGTAAAATCTATCACTAAAAAAGAAATTTTAAAAAGGCCTGATGTTTCGCGTGTTGCCCAAAAAATCAAAGAGCTCTCAGCCGATGCTAAAGATGCAAACGATGAACTCTCAGAATATCTTCAAGAATTTTCAAGACTTTCAGGTGGAGTAAATGTTATTCAAGGAGATGACGGAAAAATTCACGAAATTGTCTACGTCGCCAAACTCGTCCGCAAAAATTAAGTTTTCTTTTCCGAAATAGACAGTTTTAACATTATTTCTTCAATCATTTTCTCTTGTTTATCAAGCTGTGCCAGAATTAATTCTACTTCTTTTTCCACTCTTCTATCGGTTTCATAGTCATGCTCTGAACGCAGCTCTGCGTGTTTTGATTGTATGTTTTGTGCCACAAGAATCAAAGGCATTAAATTAATTTGTATCAGATTAGACAAAAACAACCAAAGAACAAAATCAGGGAAAGGATCGAATTTAAATTCCAACGGAGCAAAAATATTCCACAACATCCAACTAGTACTCCAAATAAAAATAATAAGAAAAAATCCTACAGTACCAACTTTATTAGTAATTAAGAGGCCTAATTTCTCTATTCCTGATAACTTTTGCCTATGGACTTTATTAACATTTTTTGGCGATCCAAATTCTTCCCTAATTTGCTTTAAAGATAAACTCATTAATTCAGTGTACCATATCTCGTTTGAAATTAAGCAAATATGAAGGTAAAATGTGTGAATGGAAGAAATACACTTAGCAACAAAGGATAATATTAAGTTAAAGCCACTTTCTCCAGATTCTCACAAGGGAGAAAATGGAAAAATAACATTAATAGTAGGTGGATCACCTCTTTTTCATGGAGCACCACAACTTTCTGCTCTTGCAGCAAACCAAATAGTAAATAGATTTGCTAGTATTACCAATGACATGGTATATCTATGTACAACCCCTGAAGTCATTTCTTACTACAAGGCGGCTCAACCAACTTTTCTTGCAATAACAAGAGAAGAGCTTGATGAATATCTTTCACAGTCCAATGTTGCAATGATTGGAATTGGAATGATGAGAATAGCAGAGGAAGACCGAGAAGAAACAAAAAACGAACCTCAAATTACAAAGGAACTAACACTTAAGGTTTTAAGTAGCGGGAAAAAAATAGTTCTTGATGGTGGGAGTATTCAAGTAATAAAACCTGAAGATTTAATTACAAATGGTAAAATTATCATTACCCCTCACCATAAAGAAATGGCTAATCTTTTCGGTTTGGACATTAATACTCTAAAAATATTTCACGATTCAAGTATCTCTGAGATATCAAAATTAGGAGAACTCGTTTTTAGTATTGCAAATAAATATAAAATTACAATTCTACTTAAAGGGCCAATCGATATAATTGCCAATAAGGACAACTGGATATACTCAAAAGGAGGAGTAGCTGGTATGACAAAAGGTGGAACTGGAGATGTACTAGCAGGGGTTGTTGCTTCTCTTTATTCAAGAGAAGACGACCCATTAAAGGCGTCTACCGCAGCAAGTTATATTGTAAAAAGAGCAGGTGAAATTTTATTTCAAAAATATAAAAATAACTTTGATGCAATTGACTTAGAAAAACAAATCGGAGCAACTTTTGAAAGTCTGAGGGAGAGTTTGTTCGATATTTCTTAGTGATATAATAAGTTATGGACAAAATTAATTATAATGACTTTAAAAAATTAGATCTGAGAGTCGCTAAGATATTAGAAGCAGAAAAAGTTGAAAAATCAGAGAATTTATTAAAAATTAAAGTTTCAATCGAAAACGAAGAAAGACAAATTATTTCAGGAATCGCAAAATACTATCAACCAGAAACACTTATTGGAAAAGAAATAATAATTATTGCAAATCTTGAGTATAGAAATATTATGGGTATCGAAAGCCAAGGAATGCTTCTTGCAGCAGAAGATGACAATGGAAGTTTCTCACTTTTAACTGTTGACCGTGAAATTAAACCAGGTGGAAAAGTATCTTAACTAATAAGTTCTAGAACGTAAGGAAGAAAAACAAGGATCCCTACAATAATAGACCCCAACGACACAACTAAAACCATTCCGGCAGCAACATCTTTTGCAATCTTTGCTTCTTCACTATGTTCTTTCTTTATAAGATCGGTCATTTTTTCAATTGCTGTATTGATCATTTCTGTTGAAATAACGAGAAGAATCATAACTCCCAAAATTCCCATTTGAAATGCATTAACATGGAGGATCAAACTCGCTATTATCACAAGAAAACCAGCAATAAAATGTATTCTCAAATTTTGATTATATTTGAGAGCATAGTTAATCCCTTCAATCGCATAACCAAATGACTTCACCAACGACCTGTGATTCATACTATTAGTTCTGCAGTCAAGTATAAAACAATAGCAATAAAAGTTCCAGCAATAGCACCAAGCAGCGCTTCTCCTATCGTATGCCGTTTTAGCTTAAGTCTTGACCAAATCATAAGTGGAACAGCTAAAAGACTTAAAGAAAAAAATCCTTTATAGGCGATAGATAACAAAATTACAAAAGCAGATATTGATGCTACATGTACACTGGCCTTAGCATATTTATTTAAAACATCCATAAGAACTAGTCCTAAAATAGCGAAAACTACTGCAATTATTAAAATTGGAGGTGCTTTAAAGAAAATTACAGTAATAAGGAAAAATGAAATTTCTATCCCACCGAAGATATATGCTGGTTTTCTTTCCTCTTTTTTTGATATGTCAAGATCAGAGAATTTTCCATTTGCTACACCCCATGCGATAAATATTAAATATAAAAAAATAAAAACCGCTGAGAGTAACCCCCATTTTATTGAATATTCAATGTTATTAGTTTCTCGAAAGACAATTAAAAATGGTGCAAGAAAGAAAAATACAATTGGGTGAAAAATGTAAGATATAACAAGGGCAGATTTTTTCATCATGAAAAAAGAGACATACTTTTTTCTTTTCCAAGAACTTCAAAAACATCAGAAATTGGAAGACCAAACGGTTTTCCAGTTAGTATTTTATAAATTGTTTTAAAATTAGTATCGTATTTCATTATAAATTTTTTAATTGTTTGTCCAATTTCATCTTTACTCCAAAATGAAATTTTGTTTAATTCTTCCCTCAACCCTTCCTTTATTTTTTTTTCATCGTCAGTTAATGATTCTTCTAATCCATTAATAAAGGGGTCTATCTGAGGCTTAAACTCTTTTAGAGTCTTCATCCTTGTTTTTGCAATCTCAAGTAATTTATTGAATTCTTCAGCTGAAATACCAAGATTTCCATCAAGCTTCTCCACTTCTTTTCTCAAGCTATCATTGTCCATTTTTCTAATATATACTCCATTTATCCAATCCAATTTTGTCGCATCAAAAATTGGGTTAGCAGCATTAACATCCTTTAAATCGAAAAGCTCTATCATTTCATCCATACTCATCACTTCTTGATCGCCTCCAGGATTCCAACCCAAAAGCGCCATAAAATTGAGCAGCGCTTCTTTTAAATATCCTTTATCTCTGTAATCCAAAGCAGATTCAGCTCCATGTCTTTTAGAGAGCTTCGTTCTATCTGTTCCTAAAATTACAGGAAGATGGGCAAAGAAAGGAGTTGACCATTCAAATGATTCATACAAAAAAAGGTGCTTGGGAACAGATGAAATCCATTCTTCTCCTCGGATAACATGAGTAACTTCCATTAAGTGGTCATCTACTACATTGGCTAGATGATAAGTGGGAAACCCATCAGATTTAAGAGCAACGAAATCTTCTTGTGATTCCCCTTTAAACGATACTTTTTTATTTCCGATTTCATCTGTCCATGAAAAATTTTTTTCCTTGGGCATCTTAACCCAAATAGCACCGTCTTTTTCATAAGCAATTTTTTTATCAAGAAGATCTAGCGCATAATCACGATATATATCCTTTCTTTCAGACTGAACATAATAATCATCGTACTCAAGGCCAAGCCATTCAAGAATTTCTTTTATAGCTGAAAGAGATTCTGGAACTATTCTCTTTTGATCGGTATCTTCAATTCTTAGAAAAAAACCACCATTATTGTGTCTTGCGAAAAGATAATTAAAAAGAGCAGTTCTAGTATTACCAATATGTGGAATTCCCGTAGGACTTGGAGCGATTCTTACACGTATTGGAGATTTTTCTTTACTCATATTGGTCTAGCTTGAATTTTACAATAAGTTTCTTCTATACTCAAGGAATGTCCACCCTGTCCAATATAACTCAGGAAACCCGTCTTATCTTAAAAATAATAGCTGGACTTGGGATTTTCTTCATAATTATATTCTTCCTTTTTCAGGGATTTTTAATCTTGAGAAATAGTTTTTTTCCCGCCAAGCCCTCAGCACCTGAGGAAAAATTTGGAAAGATAAACAATATTCGACTTCCACATCAAGTAGATAACCTTTCTTATTCCATAAATACTGTATCAGGGCTTCTTCCTTCTGCTCCAGATCGAATGGATGTCTATCAAATATCTAAACCATCAGTCAGCCTGTTAAGTCTTGAAAAAATAAGAACTAATCTCACCGATTTAGGATATAAAGACGAAGAAAATAAGATAAGTGATTCAGAATATGAGTGGAAAAACTCTCTTGGAATGGAAATAAGATACGACATAACTACAAATAATTTCGACATTGTGTCTTCTGAATCCGCTCAACAAGATCTGGCTCAGGATTTAGCTTTTGATAAAGAAGGAGTTATCGAAACCATCTCTTCATTTCTTAACTCTTTGAATATAAACACGAACGATATAGACTTTGACAATTCACTTTTTTCATATTTTATAGTAAAAGATGGAACCACATCTCCTACTGCAAAAGAATCAGAAGCAAATTTAGTCAAAGTTGACTTAGTACAAAATAACTTAAATAATTATAAAATTTCCTATCCCAACCTTAATGGATCATCAATGTATTTTGAACTTGTAAACTTCGATCGAAGACTAGAGATTGTATCCGCACATTTTAACCACAGTGTCGTGAATACTAATTCATTTTCTTCTTATGGAATCAAGACTCCCACTGAAGCTTTTTCTGAGCTCAAAGAAGGAAAGGCATTGATTTACAATAATAGTAGATCAAATAAAATAGATATTTTAGATATAAGTAGAGGATATTATCTTGAAGATGGAGTTAATGAGTACTTACTCCCCATTTACGTTTTTTCAGGAAATGATTTCAAGGCTTACGTTCCAGCTCTTAAAGACTGATTAATTTTACTTTTTTTACTATTTTATTTATTAACTCTTTTGTGTCTGAAAACCTATCAAAACTCTTTAGAACAACGACGATGTATGTTTTATTCTTCTGAGAAAGAGATGTTACCAAAACTCCCCCAGCTTCTTCAGTATACCCAGTCTTAACCCCATTTACTCCATCTGTCCCTAAAAGAATATTTAGATTTGAGAGAGTATGACTTACTGGAATATTAATAGATGAGACGGTAGCGTTTTTAGTTGCAACGATTTTTCTGAAGGTATCATTTTTTAGCGCATATGCTGCTAATTTTGATAAATCTTTTGCGGTTGTAAAATTGACATCTTCAAGTCCAGATGGATCTACAAAATAAGTATCATTTAACCCCAACTCTGCTGCCTTTTCATTCATTCTAACAACAAATTCAGAGGTTCCACCGGGGTAATTCTCAGCAAGTGTTACAGCTGCATCATTTCCAGATGGTAAAAGTAAGCCATAAAGTAAATCAATAACTCTAATACTCTCTCCATTAAGCAGACCCATTCTTGATCCTTCGATAAATTGAGGTGTGCTTGCTGTAAGTATTCTATCTTGTGGATAAGTTTCAAGAGCAATTATTGCGGTCATTATCTTTGCCGATGAAGCTGGAGGAAATCTAAAATCATCATTACGTCCATCTATTACAATCCTCTCTGTGGGATCGTAAACAATAAAAGAGGGAGAAGAGATACTTAGATTTTCTTTTTCATCAAAAATCGGCAAATCACTAGTGGAAATTGCTTTTGAAGAATAATCTTTGAAATCGTTTTTTGAAACTTTTGAAAGTAAAATAAAAACAGCAATTATTAGAACGGAGTTAAAAATAAAAAGAGAAAGAAATAGATAAAACTCTTTTCGCTTAAATAGGTTTTGTTTAAATTTTTTAACTTTTTGGTTCTTGTTTTTCGATAACTGAGAATCTTTCATCTACTCTCTCCATATCTCTTGGGTAGAGACTTGCCTCTCTAATATTTCCAAGACCTAATAATTTCCATGTTAATCTTTCAAGACCAAAGGAAAACCCCCCTTCAGGTGGCATTCCAAATTTAAAAGCTTGAAGATACATTGTAAACTTTTCAGGATCCACTCCGCGATCCCTCATTGCTAAGACCAGCTGATTGTAATCATTAATTCTTTGACTCCCACTCAAAACTTCCGTACCTCTAAATAAAAGATCGTAAGAGAGACTATACTCTGGATTACTTGGATCTGGCATGGTATAAAAAGGCTTCTTGCTTAGTGGAAAATGAGTGATTGTAACAAAATCGCTATCATGCTTATCTTTAGCCCATTTACAAATATCCATTTCATCCCCAGGGCCAAGGTCTGGTTCTTTTCTAACATCTCTTCCTGTCTCTTTAAAAATAATTTCTTGCGCTTCTCTTAAAGTTAATCTTGGAATTTTTCCCATACCTATTTTTGTGTAATTAAATTTCCCAAGCTCAAAAATACTGCTTTCTTCAACAATTTTTATAATACTTGTCCCAACTTTTTCGAGTAATGTTAGAAGTTCATCATAATCTACAAATCCAAATTCACAATCCATCTGCGTTGATTCTGATAAATGTCTTGTAGTGACAGATGGTTCTGCTCTATATGCCCTAGAAATTGTATAAACTCTTTCAAAAACAGGAACCAACATCTGTTTATATAACTGTGGACTTTGAGAAAGATAGGCACGGTGTCCATAATAATTCACGTCAAATACTTCAGTTCCCCCTTCTGTTGCTCCTGCAACTATAGTTGGAACAAAAACTTCGGTACAACCCAACTCTTCCACAATTTTTCTAAATGCATTGACGATTTCTGACTGAATCTTAAATATAGATCTTACCTTCGGATGGCGAAGGGTTAAAGACCTGTAATCCAAAAGAGTAGGCAGTTCTAAGTTTAACTCAACCCCTCCCATATCGAAAGGCAAAACTTCTGGTTGGGAAATAATCTTAATTGAAGAAACAGAGATTTCCACTTTTCCTGTTGGAATATTATCGTTAACTGTATTGTGAGGTCGTTCTTTAACGGTTCCAACCACTTCTACAACACTTTCCGAACGAAGATCCGCAGCTGTAGCAAAAGCTTCGGAATTAGATTCATGCAAAACAAGCTGTAAAATACCTGTGTAATCGTTTAAATCCACAAATATCAACTTCCCATGATCACGCCTATTTCTAACCCAACCTTTGAGAGTTACATCTTCCCCCACAAGACTAGAAGCTTTAAGACAAAGAGTTCTTGTCATTGCCCTATTATAACGGGAAACGCCTCAACTTGACAAGGAACTTCCTATTTGATAGCATCCAAAATTAGAGGTATTAATATGAAATTATCTACTGAAGCAGGAAGGCATCTTACAACAAAATCAGATAAATTATCTGTAGTATTTGAAAAAGCACAAGCTCAACTAAAAGAGCAGCAAAGGAGAATGGGAAGAGTCGGTGAAGTTCATACTCCAAGAAGTGAAATGGTTGAAGCTACAGTACCTATTGAAATAAAAAACAAAGATGGAAAAGTAGTTAAAGGGTTTATTAATCCTAAAAATCCAGAAACAGCAGATGAGATACAACTTACCGCAGGACTTGATTTACTTCCAGAAGATAAAATTCCAACTAAGTAGTCTTGATTGCTCTTATTTTTAGTTGTAATTTATAACTCCCATTCCACCTATTTTCATCTATTACGTATGCGATTTTAACTTTATCTCCTATGTGGAATTCAGATATTCTTTCCCCCAACCCAAAACCTATACCTTCGAAAAAAATATTTTCTTCTGAGAATTTAAATTTTAAGTGCTTTTTTGCACCTACAAAAGTCATGTCATCAATTATTACATCGCTTGCAAAAACTGGTTCGTAATTTCCCATCCCAAACGGTGCGAACTGTTGTAATTTTTTATATAAAGAAGGTGTGATAAAAGAAAGTTTAAGTTTTAAATCAATATATAGAATTTTATCTAGAAGAGTTTTCTTTACAATTATCTCAGCTTTCTCTTTAAGAAATTCTTTAAATATTTCAATTTTCTTAGTTTCTATAGTAAAACCTGCAGCCATCGGATGACCACCTGCGTCAACCAAATACTCCTGACCCATTCTTATTAGTTCAATAATATTTACACCAGAAATCGATCGCGCTGAACCCTTAGAAAGCTTCTCCCCAACTGCGATAACAATTGATGGTCTATAATATTCTTCAACTAATCTTGAAGCAACAAGACCTATAACACCCTGACTATATTCTTCGTTATGTGAAATTATCAACTTTGTTGTTTCCTTAAAATCAGAAAATAAAACTTTTGCTTTATCAGTATTCTTTTGTGTTAGATTTTGTCTTTCTTTATTTATTCCACCAAGATGCATCGCAAGCTCTTCCGCTCTTTTTTTATTTTTTGTACATACAAGTCTCAAGCTATCAAGTGCGTGTGCTATTCTCCCACTTGCATTTAATCTTGGTGCAATTATATGTCCTATTTCATAGGTATCTACATCCTCTCTTTTAATCCCAGCTTCCCTAAATAATTCAAGCAGACCTATCCGTTTTGTCTCTCTAATTTTTTTTAATCCAAAATATAATAAAATTCTATTTGCACCTTTTAATGGCACTAGATCTGCAACGGTTGCAAGAGCAACCAATTCAAGGAGATCATCTATATCTTTTTTAATAAACTCTCTTGCCAACATCCAAGCAACTCCTGTTCCACACAATTTTGTTGTGTGAACTATGGAAAAAGCTGAAGGTAAAATTTTCCCGGAAACGTGGTGATCAGAAATTACAACATCTATACCGTTTTTTTTTGCAAAATTTACCGCATCATTTGCAACAATTCCATTATCAACTGTAATTATAAGATCTATATCTTGATTTTCTGAAATCAAACTTTCAATTCCCTTTATGGATAATCCGTATCCCTCATCAACTCTGTGAGGGATATAAGGCATTACGTTTTTATATTCTTTATACAACACTTCCCACAAGATCGCGGTTCCACAAATTCCATCCACATCATAATCTCCATAAATTATTATTTTTTTATTTTTAGAGATTGTCTTCTTTATTCTCTTAATAGTTTTTTCTACTTCGACTTTATCTATTCCAACTAACTCGAGATTAACTTTGGATAGATCGGGGTTAAAAAATAAAGATGCTTCTTTTTTTGGAATTTTTCGATTAAGAATTAGCTGATTAATTATCTCCTCTTCATTTGTAAATTTATTTTTTTTACTTAAAAATTCCCACTTCTTCATCGATTTTTGTATCATATATAATAACAGTATGGAAGAAAGAATTGAAGAAGAAGTTAGAAGAGCTTATAAGCGAATAAAGAATTCAGGATTTGAAGTTTATCTAGTTGGAGGGTGTGTGAGGGATTTATTGATGAATAAGCTACCACACGACTGGGATCTTGCAACAAATGCAACACCTCAAGATCTTCAAAGTATATTTCCACACTCCTTTTATGATAATTCATTTGGCACCGTGGGAGTTCCTTATGGAAAAGAAGGAATTTCAACGGTTCTAGAAATAACAACATATAGAAGAGACGTCAACTATAATGATTCTCGTCATCCAGAATATGTTGAATGGGGGAAAGATATTAACGATGATTTATCAAGAAGAGACTTTACTGTCAATGCACTAGCTCTTGATTTAGACAGTGGGAAAATTATCGACCCATTTGAGGGACGAAAAGACATTGAAGCACAAATAATTCGAGCAGTAGGTAATCCTGAAGCAAGGTTTAAGGAAGATGCTCTAAGACTCGCAAGGGCAATCAGATTTGCAAACCAATTAGATTTTGAGATTGAAGAATCTACCGAAAAGGCCATAAAGAGTGATGCAGAGTTAATTTTAAAAATATCAGGAGAAAGAATAAGGGACGAACTATTTAAAATTCTAGCAAGCCCCGATCCTTATAAAGGTGTTATGCTTCTTGATAAAGTTGGATTACTATCTTTAATTCTTCCGGAATTAGCAAGAGGTAAAGGAGTGAACCAAGCAAGACCCGGAAGACATCATACTGAAGACGTATTCACGCATAACGTTCTCTCTTTAAAGTTTTGTCCATCAATTAATCCTATTGTTAGATTTGCCACATTGATTCATGACGTTGGAAAACCTTATGTCGAAGGGAGAGATGAAGAGGGATATGTAATCTTCTATAATCACGAAATTCAAGGTGCAAGAGTTGCAAGAGAAATTTGCGATAGACTTAGACTATCAAAAAAACAAAGAGATAAAATCATTACCCTCATTCGCTGGCACATGTTTTCTGTTAATGAAAACCTTACTGACAGTGCCGTTAGAAGATTTATAAGAAGAGTCGGGTTTGAAAATGTAAAAGATATGATAGATCTAAGAATTGGAGATAGACTTGGTGGAGGTACTCAAACTCCCGAAAGTTGGAGACTGAAAAAATTTAAAGAAAGAATTGAGGAACAACTACATCCTCCCTTCTCAATGAATGACCTCGTTGTAAACGGAAATGATGTAATGTCTATATTAGGTATTGATCCTGGACCAAAAGTTGGTAAAATACTTGAATCCTTATTTCACGAAGTAGACCAAGATTTATCCAAAAATAACAGAGATTATTTACTTCACAAAATGAAAGTTTTTAAAGAAGATAACTAATACCGATAACCTCTCATTTTAAGATTGGAATCGACTGTTAACTTTTAATAAGCACTATGAAAAAGTATTTTACCTCAGAATCAGTAACAGAAGGACATCCTGATAAAATTTGTGATCAAATCGCAGACGCCATACTTGATGAAATTATTAAAAATGATCCTCTCGCCCGAGTAGCTGTCGAAGCACTTATAACCAATGGTGTAATCGTGGTTGCAGGAGAAGTAACGACTGATATTTATGTAGAAATTCCCGAAATAGTTAGAAGAGTAATAAAAGAGATTGGATATACAAATTCTGAGTATGGATTCCACTTTAGAACAAGTGGGGTCATGGTAGCTATCCACGCTCAGTCGAGTGATATTGCAAGGGGAGTCGATAGTTATCATGAAAACAAGAAAGGGAAAATTGTCACGGAAGATCTAGAAAAGCTTGGTGCTGGAGACCAAGGACTCATGTTTGGATTTGCATGCAAAGAAACTAGTGAACTTATGCCACTTCCAATTGTTCTAGCCCATAAACTATGCCAAAGACTTTCTGAAGTAAGAAAAAAGAATATTATTAAAGGACTTAGACCGGATGGAAAATCTCAAGTTACAGTCGAATATGAAGGTGATAAACCAAAACGAGTAGCAAGAGTTTTAGTTGCAGCACAACATGATAATGATATAAAGCAACCAATTCTTAGGAAGGAAGTTATCGAAAAAGTCATTAAAAAAACAATACCAACTCACTTAATCGACTCGAAAACTGAATTCTTAATAAATACAACTGGCAGATTTGTTACTGGAGGCCCAGAAGCAGATACAGGACTGACAGGGAGAAAAATCATAGTCGATACATATGGTGGATATAGTAGACACGGAGGAGGAGCGCTTTCTGGAAAAGATCCAACAAAAGTGGATCGTTCTGCTCAATATATGGCAAGATACGTGGCAAAAAATATCGTTTCTTCAAACTTAGCAGATAAATGCGAAATACAAATTTCATACGCCATCGGCAAACCAGAACCTTTTTCTGTTTATGTTGACACTTTTAATACGGGGAAGATCAACGACGAAAACTTATCTTTAATAGTCAATGAAGTATTTGATCTTAGACCAGGAATGATAATTAAGAAATTAGATCTTAGACGTCCACTCTATAAACAAGTAGCGGCGTATGGACACTATGGAAGAGGTGAATTGAATCTTCCCTGGGAAAAGACTGATAAAATTTCTGATATACTAAAGGCAGCTAAAAAATATGTTAAAAGATAAACTCCAAGAAGAACTTAAACAATCGATGCTAGCAAAAAATGAGTTAAGAACTTCTGTGATCAGACTGCTTTTATCAGCAATCACTTATCACGAAATTCAAAAAGGTGGAGCAGGATACAAAGCAAGCGACGAAGATGTTATCGAAGTGGTAGGTCGTGAAATCAAAAAAAGAAGAGAATCTATAGAAATGTACGAAAGCGCAGCAAGAACAGAACTTGCGGATAAAGAAAAAAAAGAGCTTGAGATTTTACAAACATTTCTCCCCGAACAAATGAACGAAGAAGAAGTAAGACAGTTAGTAAAACAAGCAATAAAAGACACGAATGCTAAAACTCCACAAGAGATGGGAAAAGTAATGGGAGCTCTAATGCCTAAGGTCAAAGGCAAAGCTGATGGAACAATGGTATCAAATCTAGTTCGTGAAGAATTATCCGCTTAAAACTTTTTTAACAAAATCCATATCTCCTGGTAAAATCTCGAGATCCTCAATCTTCTTCATTGAAACCCAGCGAAAACTTTTTACATGATGATCTTTTTTTTGTTGTTTTTCCTTGGAAATATATCTACAATTAAATGCTAAAAGTATTGTATGCTGCTCTTTCCCATCTATGTAGTTCCAAGTACAGGTCCTTATTAAAGGAATTAAACCAATAACTTCTACTCTTATTCCTGTTTCTTCAAAAATTTCCCTTTTAACACTCGTCTCCGGAAATTCATTAAAATCAATTTTTCCACCAGGTAACTCCCATTTTAAGTGTGCTGCTGGACACTCTTCTTCAAACCTTTGAGTCATTAATATCTTATCATCTCTAATAACAACACCCATAACTACTGTGACTTGCGTTTTCATAGGCTATGAATTTTCTATTTCTTATATTTTGATTTTCTTTGATCCCACTCGTACCAAGCAACAAGAAGAGGTGAAGCATTAAATATTGAAGAATATGTTCCGCTAACAATACCAACCAGAAGAGCTATAACAAACCAATGAATTGATTCTCCACCAAATAATAAAAGAGTAAACAATGAGATTACAACAGTTAAAGATGTGTTGAGAGAGCGATTAAGAGTTTCAAGTATTGAATTGTTTACAACGTTTTCGAAAGGTAAATTATAATTTTTCTTAAGGTTCTCTCTAATTCTATCAAAAACAACTATCGTATCATGAACAGAAAATCCCATTACCGTGAGCAGTGCAGTAATAAAGAGAGAGTCCACCTCAACTCCCAAAAGCTTACCTAGAATAGAAAAAACTCCAACAACAACTAAAACATCATGCAGTAAAGCAAGAATTGCACAAACTCCAAACTTCCAAGAAGAAATTGGGCGCGATACAGCTCTGAAAGCAAATGCGATATATAAGGCTATAGCTATTGACGCGAAAAACACTGCTTTAAGAGCATTCACCTCAGTCTCTCTTCCAATAGTTGGACCGACAGTTTCAAAGCTTTTTTCCCTTATATTCGGGTCACTCCTTTTTAAAAGTTCGATGATTTTAGAGTGCTGAGATTGCGTCATGGGCTCAGACCTTATTACCAAACCGTCCCCATTCTTTTTTACAGATTGCATTTCAATCTTATTTTCTTTAAATATCTTTATTATGCTTTGGTTTTGACTGTTTATATTTGATATCTCGGTCAACGATCCTCCAGTAAAATCTATTCCATAATTAAGTCCAAACATAAATAAGGATATTATTCCCGGAATAATTACTATCGCAGAGATTATGAAATATATTTTTTTATACTTTATTAACTCCATGTTATTTTTCTAATCTATATCATCTTAGGACACACTCTTTTCTTTATTATCAAATACAAGAATTAAACTTCTTGTTACCATAATCGCCGAAAACATTGATACTAAGATACCAATCGCAAGTGTAAATGCAAAACCACGGATTATACCACTACCAAATTCAAAAAGTATAAAACAAGTTATAAGACTTGAAATATTAGAATCTCTAATAGAAGACCAAGCGCGAGCAAAGCCGAGTTTAACAACTATACTTTGTGGTTTTCCTATCCTTCTCTCTTCTTTCATTCTTTCAAAAATTAGTATATTAGCATCGACCGCCATTCCAATCGATAAAATAAATCCTGCAAATCCAGCTAAAGTTAGAGTCACTGGAATCAATTGGAAAATAAAGAGAACAGTTAATATATAAATAATAAGAGCAAAACAAGCAAGAATTCCTTCTTTTTTATAAAGAAATATCATAAAAATGCATATAGAAATAAACCCTAAAATACCCCCCACGATACTTCTTTTTAAAGAATTGATCCCAAGAGAGGGTCCTATTGTACTTTGTGCAATTATCTCAAGAGGTGCAGGCAATGCTCCGGCATTGAGCTGTATTTTTAAATTATTTGCGGACGGGACAGTAAATCCACCACTTATTACAGCATTTCCATTAAGAATTGGCTCATTAACTCTTGGAGCTTCGACTATCTCTTGATCTAAAACAATTACAATTGGCTTTCCTACGTTTTTTTTGGTAATACTAGCAAATTTGTTTGCCCCTTCTGGTGTAAAATTAAGCTGAACTTGAGGTTTACCTGTGTTCGAATCAAATGAGACGCTTGAACTTGTTAGATCTTTACCGCTAAGAGAGGTCATTCTTGGTGAGGATCCTAAGATTAGAGATAAATTATTTATAAGAAACGACGAAGAAGTAGCGGGTTTTTGATCGGTCCCTTCCCAAAAACTAAGTTGAGCAGTTTTTCCAATTAGATTTTGCGCCTCAACCACATTTGTTGTCCCTGGAAGCTCAACAATGACTCTATATTCATCGCCCACTTTCAAGTTTTGAATTGTAGGTTCAGTAACACCAAAAAAATTAACTCTTCTATCAATAACATTTCTTACAGACTCGAATGCGCTTTCTCTATTTTCTTTTTTTATATTTTTAAGATCAACCTTATAAGTAAGGCGCGACCCTCCTTGAAGATCTAATCCCAGTTTGAATTCAAAGTTTTTCTTTATTTTTACTAAACCAATATTTATATCAATTTTCTTTGAAGGAAGAGAAAATTGACCTACTCTAAAATCAGAAGGTAAATCTAAAAAAAGAAAAATTAATGAGAATATAAAAACAATCAGAAGAAAAAAACGAGGGTTTTTCATTAAGACTAAGAAATCATTGACTCCTCATCTCCTATCAACATTATTCTTGAACCATTAATAATCCCCATAATAAAAGGGTCGCGCCGCTTTTTCCTAAAGTTAAATTCCTCCTCAGACATGACCGTATAATTTATCTCCTGCTTGCGCCTTCCCTCCTCTTCTCTAACAATTAAAGACAACTCCGGAACTACTACTGTTCCAACAACTAATAAATCTATCTCTTCAGGATTATCTTTAATTCCTTTACCAAAGTTGCCTGAAATCATTGCGTATTTAACTTTTCCAAGCTTAACTCTATTTTTTACAATATCGCCACCCAAACCAGTCATTTTTGCATTTACTCTAATGAGATCACTATAAAACGGGTAGGTTTTGTCTAGATAATAATAGACTCTATTTGCTCGAGGTTCTCGCTTAAGTAGGCCTTTTTTTTCAAGAAGGAGAAGCTCTCGTCTTACTGCATTAATTTCTTCATTTACTCTCCTAACGACCTCTCTCACATGGAACATATCTTCCTTGTTTTCCAAAAACAAAGATAGCAACTTTACCCTAGTTTTACTTGTCACTAAATCTCTTAACATAGTAAGAGGGCAGTTTTACAAAACGAAAGAAGCACTAATAATACTCTTTATCATTTAACGGTAACCGTAGCGCCTATTGGCAGAACGCTAAACCAAATCTTTCCCTTGTTTAATGAAACTTCTTTACCACTCGTGTCTTTTAAGTATAAATGAGCTTCACGACTTTTTTTTGACCATGTTGCATTAATCTTTTTTCCATCTTGGAAGATAATAGCATTTCCCACTCCTTTTGTCCCATACAAATTGTGTAGATTATTTTCATATCCATCGTTTGCACTACTTTCTCTCATGAATAAAATTACTACATTTTTAGCTGATATTTGTTTACCCGTATCTTTGTCTTTATGTGGAATACCACCATTACTTCTTAAGTATGTGTTGGTTGTGCTATCGTAAGTCCATTTTACACCGTACTCTTTATATCCATCCCAAAAATCATAAGACACAGTACTTGCAGAAACAGCACTAGCTGGACTATCAGCTTTGAAAATATATGGAGTGAATCCAATGTTCCATTTCGTTCCATCCTTATCAGTAGCTGATAAACCTCTGCTTTTTGCTACATCCCACAGCTTTTGAGTTGTACTATACATTGTGTGCTCTGTTGCAACAGGGTGTCCTAATCTCTCATAATCTCTCCAGAACGTCGGAAATCCGACTGAAAATTGATTGATATCGTTATACCCTTGCCATCCATAATCTTCAATTTGACCTAAGGCATTTGCTGGACCTGGGGTATTCGCACCTCCAACATGTGTATAAAGAGGTGAATCACCATATTCAGATATAAAATCTAGAAAATAAGTTCTTGCAGATCTAACGGGACCAACAATACCAGCATCCTGACAGTAAAAAATAGAAAGGAATCTTGTGATACCACCCTCTGCAACCGCTTCGTAAACAATATCGGCGGAATCAAGTCCTGACTGAGGTCTTGATTCTTGATGATTCTCTATCATAATACCCAGTGGTCTATGCTTTTCCCACCAATCTCTCTGCTGCTTTGAATACATCGCCCCATTCAAAGGACAAGATTCTGTTTTGGGAAGTTTTTGGTCAAATGTTACTTTTCCTTCTTTTGTAACTTGAGTAATAGGAACTACTGAAGTCTTCCTCCCTACTGTAGTTGGGAAGATGCTTGAAAAGAGGAAGTATGAAAAGGCAGAGGTTGTCAGATATAAAACTACTGCAATAATAATTGTCTTTAAATTCATATGATTATGGAATTATATAATATTTTATCGTTTAGAATCTAGAAGAAATGTGCTTTCTTTTAATGCTTTTTCTTCTTCACTCGAAAGTTCATATTCAGCTCCTTTACCTTTCAACACCTTCTTAGCATACCATCTAGTCCCTGTCCTTGTGTGAAGGCTCGAAATAACCACACCTGTATTATTTGCATCAAGGAGTGAAAGAACAAAGCTTTGATCTCCCCCAGTGTCTTTAAAAGGATTAAATCTAAAAAGGCCCAATTTTTGTATGTGAAATTCTCCCTCTTTTGCAATTTTTGCTACATCCATTTTTAACTTCTCTATTTCTTGATAATTACTAGATTCCCTTCTAAAGATTTCATCAAGAGACTTGGTTAATAATTCTTTTTTACCATTTTTCGTAAGTCTTAAATAGTAAAAATAAAGCCTAAAAAAGAAGATTGATATTATTACTGCCCAAACAAAATTAATAACAGCAAAAACTAAAAGGGGGGAAAGAAACATAGATCTAAATAATTTTAGCCTCTTGACAGCTTTGTGTCAATATGATACTTTTTTTTGCATGAGTAAAAAGCGACGCACAAGGGATGAAAAAGTGTTCGCAGAGCTCAAGCGACAAGAGGGTGTGGGTCAATTTCAAGAAAAAAAATTTACCTACTCCTTTGGAAATGGAGTTGCAAATCCTTCTATTATTAACACTAACGTCGACAGAATAACCTCCAAAAACTATTCATATATTAAAACCGAAATAAAACATACTATCTTTATAACTTCCCTTATTCTTATCTTAAATCTCGGGTTTTTCTTTTTAGAAAAAAAACTAAATACAGGAATTCCCGGATTTTAAGGAGGGAGGTGAAAGATTATGGCAAGCATGTATTGTGTAAAATGTAGAGCAAAAAGAGACGACCCAAACGCAGAAAAGGTTACAATGAAGAATGGAAAACCAGCTTTGAAAGGAAAGTGTCCAGTTTGTGGAACAGCAATGTTCAAAATTGGAGCAGCGTAGAGATTTGCTCTATTTAACAAAAACCTAATTCTAAATCCATTGGAAATAGATGAGGGTTTTTGTGTTGAATTAGAAACTAAAAAAATTATTTGTCAGAATATTGTATTAATTTGTAAACTTTCACCACAGAAATATCCCACGAATTTACAACCTCTGCTCTTCCAAAACCCGCAATCTCCCAAAGAGGGTGACCAAGAGGTTGGCAAGGAATAGATTCACATACTACGAAAAGCTGATTTGTAACACTTTCTCTCTTTGGATCTATGACGAGATTTTGAATATCAATAGGCTTATTTCCTTCCACTTCAAAAAAATAACGGTATGCATGATCCGAATTTCCCCCTGTAATAAGAGCGAAATTGAAAGGCTTATTTTCAGCCTTTTCAAGTATAAACTCTGAAATTTTCTTGACTTGTCCTCTTTGATTATTCGGAAGAGAAAGAAAAGGAGCACCCAAAAGATTAAAAATAAATAGAAAAATGAAGATCGAAATAGACACTAACATTCCTAACCTTTTTAAGTGTTTTGAACCAAAAAGTTCTGACAAAAAATTTCCCACAAATAAAAAAGGGAGTGGAAACATAAATCCAAAATAATAATCATAGATATTTCTTTTGTACAAACCAAAAAGCAAAACACCTAAGATGAGCCAAGTTAGCATTAATATTACAGTGAGTCTATTTTTTATTCTTAAAATTGCCCAAATAGATGCGATCGCAAGAAAAACTGTAATTACCTGCCAAATTTTAAGATCCAAATGAGCTTCTATTGAAACCTGTTCTGGAGGAGGGAAGCGAGTAATTAATCTTGCAAAAAGTCTAAAAAAAACGTCACTCGCAATAGTAAGAATGGAAGTGTTTTTTTCTGGGCTAAAAGTGTTTGAAAATATAAAACCAAAAATTGTTCTTGTGTTGGGAAACCCATGCTTTAGTTCGAATGCTAGAAAAGGAGAAAATCCTATAACAAATCCCATAAAAATAGAAATGTATTTTTTCCCTAAGTCTAAAATCTCAACTTTTCTTTTTATATACAGCGTACCGAGAAAAATAAAAACAACGATTATTATTGCTAGGAAAACGGCTAAATAATGAAGCTGCATTGTAATTCCCAAAAGAATTCCCACAATGAAAAATAATTTTAACTTATTATTTTTAACTCCGAGATAAAGAAGAAAAAGGGATAAAATAGAAAAGAAAGGAACTGGATTAGGATTCCAAGAAGACCTAGAATATGCAATAACTATTGGAGATACCGAATACAAAGAAGCGGCAAAAAGCCCAGTTTTTTCGTCAAAAAGCTTCTTTCCTACAAGATAAATCAAAAAAACTGTTGCAACACCAAAAATGGCAATCATTATTGCTGGACCAACAGGATCAAGTTTTGTTAACCAAAGAAAAGGTGCAATAAAGTAATAATAAATGGGGCCTAAGAAAAAATCACCAGCAGAAGCTCTTGGACCAAGAAGGGTAAGCTTTCCCTCGAGAATATGCTTTGCCACAATAACATCTCTCCCTTCATCTCCTAAAAAAGTCATATATTCAGATATTCTAAAAAAACGAAGGAATGCCGCCAGGGTAATAATAATTCCTACAAGAAAGAGGCCTATATTTTTTCTTTTTTGAGGTTCTGAGTTTTCCATATTATCTTATTATAAATGAAATAATTCAAAGGAATAACTACAAAAATAATCGTTGGAACAAGTACAAATATTCGCGTAACAAATGTGAATCCAAGTAATTTAAAACTTTCACCAAATAAAGAAACGAATATAAAAACCGATGAAAATTGAATTACAACAGCAGCGATAGATGTTAGATTAAATTTAATAAACTTGGATAAAAAGTGAGGTGCTTCCCTTTCTTTTCTAGTATCACTAAATGTCCAAATATTATTAAATGTGAAATTAGAAATAATGGCCGCCTCAGCACCAATTCCAGCTGCCCATGCGTCCCTTAGTGAGTCGCTTAATATAAGAACCGCAGGAATAACTAATAAAGCAAAGAGTTCTTGAACTAAAACTTGTATAATAAATCCTGAAACCCCAACGACTAAAAACTTTATAAATCTTTGTAATTCAATTACTCTTGCAATAATTACATAATAAAGGACATCCATAATATATCCAAGAGGAGCGATTTTTGATTTACCAAGCGTTCTATCTGTGAAGTGGAAAGGAACTTCTCCAATTTTAAATCCATCTCTTACCGCTTTATGTAGAAATGAAATCTGGAAAATATATCCATTATAGTTTTCTAATTCTTTCTTTTCTTTTAAAAAAACTTCTTTTTTAAGAGCTCTATACCCACCAGTCCAATCATGAATATTAAATCTCATGAATACAGATCTTACAAAAAGATTGGCAATAATTGAAAAAGCTTTTCTTTGAGGTGGCCAATTTTTTGGAATGGATCCACCTTCACTATATCTTGTTCCAATTACCATATCGCTTCCCAAATCTATCTTTTTAAGAAACTCAGGTACCTTATTTGGATCATGTTGCCCATCAGCATCCATTTCAAATAAAACGTCTGCCCCCATTTTTTCAACAGCATAAGACATAGCTCTAACATAAGCAGCTCCCAAACCCTTCTTCTCACCCAGGCTTACATCTATGTTTTTATATTTTTTTGCCAGATTTCTGACCACATCAACTGTCTTATCAGGAGAATTGTCATCGGCAACCAATATAGACATTTCATAATTCTTAACTTGAGGAAAAATATCTTCTTCAAGTATATTAATTAGTTTTTCTATATTTTCACGTTCGTTATAAGTGGGTAAGATAATTACTACTTTTTTAAGCATTTATATATTTTTTTTATAATAATTTATTGTTTTTTCTAGTCCCTCTTCAATAACCACCTTCGGATCATAACCAAGGACTTTTTGAGCTTTTGATATATCCGGTCTTCTTTGATGGGGATCATCTGATGGCAACTCTTCATAAACAATTTCTGATTTTGAACCTGTTAAAGTCTTAATTATTGTAGCAAGCTGTGCTATTGTATATTCTTGCGGATTACCTAAGTTAACTATCTCCCCATTAATTCCATCGATTGTAGTAAGCTTGAAAATTCCATCAATCAGATCAGACACGTAGCAAAAGCTTCTAGTTTGATCACCCTTCCCATAAATTGTAATAGGAGCGTCAGACAATGCTTGATTAATAAAATTTGAAACTACCCTACCATCCTCTTTAGACAGTCTTTCTCCGAATGTATTAAAAATCCTCATTATTCGTGTATCTAGACCAAAAGATCTGTTATAAGCGGCTGTGACTGCCTCCCCAAATCTTTTCCCCTCATCATATACAGATCTAACACCGTTAGGATTTACATTTCCAAAATAATCTTCTTTTTGAGGTGAAACCATTGGATCTCCATAAACCTCAGAAGATGAAGCATATACAAATCTCGCTTTTTTTTCTTTTGCTAGATTTAAAAGATTATAAGTTCCAACACTATTAACTCTTAATGTTTCTATTGGGTGGTTTATATAACTATTCTTACTTTTCCTATTTGGAGAAGCAGGAGAAGCCATGTGAATAATTACATACAACTCTTCCGATAAATTTAATGGAGAAATAATATCATGCTCGATAAATTTAAAATTGGAATTATCAACAAATGAGGAGAGGT
Source organism: uncultured Gammaproteobacteria bacterium (assembly GCA_964641355.1). GTDB lineage: Bacteria > Patescibacteriota > Microgenomatia > Levybacterales > GWA1-39-11 > CAZXND01. Next base: position 28,417 of record CAZXND010000001.1, read on the forward strand.
TTTCCTTTTTTCCAGTAAGAAAGTTATCTAAGCCAATTACAAAATATCCTCCGCTTAAAAATTTTTCAGCAAGATGAGAACCCAGAAATCCTGCAACCCCAGTTATAAGAACATTATTTTTCATCGAATTCTAGATTCTGAGGGTTATTAACGGCTTTCCAACTCAAGGTCAGACTTAACCATCATTTCAACAAGCTCGGGAAAGCTTGTCTTTGGCTTCCAGCCTAAAACCTTTTTGGCCTTTGAATAATCCCCAATTAAATAGTCAACTTCTGCGGGCCTCATGTGCTTGGGGTTATTTGAAACAACATGTTTTTCCCAATCTTTAATTCCAGCAGCACCAAAAGCTAGCTCAACAAATTCTTTAACACTGTGATTTTCACCTGTTGCTACTACATAGTCATCAGGCTGATCTTGTTGTAACATAAGCCACATGGCCTCTACATAGTCACCAGCAAATCCCCAATCTCTTTTAGGCTCAAGCGACCCCAACTCTATCTTATCTTGTTTACCCAATTTTATTCTAGCGACACCGTTAGTTATTTTTCTTGTTACAAATTCTAATCCACGTCTGGGGGACTCGTGATTAAAAAGTATTCCAGAACAGGCAAACAGATTAAAACTTTCTCTATAATTAACAGTTATATAGTGTCCATAAACCTTAGCTACACCATATGGGCTTCTTGGATGAAATCTAGTTGTCTCTCTTTGGGGTGTTTCTGTAACTTTTCCAAACATCTCAGAGGATGAAGCTTGATAAAATCTTATAGAAGGGTTTACTGCTCTTATAGCTTCGAGCATTCTTGTAACACCAAGAGCTGTAAACTCACCTGTTAATACAGGTTGATTCCAGGATGTTTTTACAAAAGATTGTGCAGCCAGATTATATATTTCATCGGGTTTGGACTCCAAAATTGCCTCTGTTAGAGAGCTTTGATCGAGAAGATCTCCAGGTATAAGCTTTACTTTATCTTGAATATGTCGAATATTCTCTATGTTTAGAGTACTTGTTCTTCTTGTAAGCCCGAACACTTCATATCCTTTAGATAAAAGAAATTCCGCAAGATACGGACCGTCTTGACCAGTAATTCCTGTAATTAATGCTCGCTTTGACATACTAAACAATTCTACTATTTTAACTTAATATCTATTATTTTACAAACTTAATCTTTTTGATTTCTAAAGTAATCAAGAGTGTCTTTAAGAGTCTCTTCGATTATTATTTCAGGACTCCATCCTGTTAAACTTCTCAATTTTGATGAATCTGAAACAGTTTCTGATATATCTCCAGGTCTGAACCTTTCAGGATCAATTTCAATTCTTATATCTTTATCTGACATGGATAAAAGCTTATTTAAAACATCTTTTATCTGATACGATTTCCCAGATCCAACATTATAAACATCCCCTGATTTTCCCAACCTTATTACAAGCTCATAAGCCTTAACCATATCTCTTACATCGGTAAAATCTCTTTTTGACTCCAAATTTCCTACTTTTATAACTGGTTCACACTTTTCTTTCTCAATATCTGAAATTTGCTTAGCAAAAGATGCAACCACAAAATCAGGAGATTGTCTGGGGCCTATGTGATTAAAAGGTCTAACTCTAACAACTTGTAAACCATTAGAAAGAAAATATTGTAGCCCTAAAAAATCTTGAGTAATTTTTGAAACCGCATAGGGACTAGTTGGTCTAAGAGGTGTTTCCTCGTTAGCGGGAAGGTTTTTAGGATCGACCATACCGTAGATCTCAGCCGATGATGTTATCAGAATCTTAGGATTAATCTTGAGATTTGAAACAGCGTTAAAAATATTAACTTGAGCACTTATGTTTGTGGTAAATAACGAAGTAGGATCTTTAAAGCTTTGAGAGGGAGATGTTAAAGCGGCGAGGTGGAAGATTAAATTTGGATTGACTTCACTTATTACATCCTCAACGCCCTCTTTATCAAGAAGATCAAGTGTAAACAGCTTTATGTTATTCTCTACACTTTCTAAATTTGAATTATCAGTTTTAACTACTCCATAAACATCATAACCCTTAGACAGAAGAAGTTCTGCTAAAAAACTCCCAGCAAAACCATTTATACCTGTAATAAAAGCTCTTGTTTTGGTTTCCAATTATCTTCCTACTCCCTGATAGTTAAAACCCATTAATCGAAGCTTATCTGCATCATATATATTTCTTCCATCTACTAAGATTGGAGCGGTCATTATGTTTTTTATTTTTTCCATATCTAACTCTTTGAATTCATTCCATTCAGTCAGTATAACTAAAGCATCTGAATCCTTAGCAACATCATAGGCATTCTTACACATCTCTACCCCCTCTATAACTCTTTTCGCGTTCTCTAAAGCTTCTGGATCATATGCTTTTATATTAGCTCCATCCTTTTTAAGCAAACTAATAATATCAATCGAAGGAGCATCTCTCATATCATCCGTATTTGGCTTAAAAGAAAGACCCAAAACTCCTATGGTTTTACCTCGAAGCTCTCCTCCTAAAGCTTTCTTTGTCTTCTTAGCAATATCTCTTCTGGCTTGATCGTTTATTTTCTCGACATCTTCCAGAAGAGAAAATGAATAATCTAAATCTTTAGCAATTGTAATAAGAGCTTTAACGTCCTTTGGAAAACAACTACCACCATATCCCGCACCAGCAGAAAGGAAATAACTCCCAATCCTCTTATCCATTCCTATACCCTCAAGAGCCTTAATACCGTCTGCACCCGATAGTTCTGCGATCTTTGCTATAGCGTTTGAGAACGCAATTTTCGTTGCAAGAAACGAATTTGCAGCATATTTAATAAGTTCAGCTGTTTCAAAATTTGTTAAAACTAGGGGGGATTTTATCGGTTTATGAAGCTCTATCAACGTCTCTCTAGCCTTCTCACTTTCAGTTCCAATAACAATTCTATCTGGCTCAAGCGTATCAGATATAGCTGAACCTTCTCTTAAAAACTCTGGCACCGATGCATAATCGAAAGTGGCACCATCGGGTTTCACTTCAGAAATAATTGACTGGACCTTCTTATTAGTACCAATAGGAACTGTACTTTTTGTTGCAACAACAGTATATCCTTCAAGATTTTTTCCTATCTGTTCTGCAACTGAAAGAACTGTCGAAAGATCAGCATCTCCAGTTTTAGTTGGAGGAGTACCAACTGCAATAAATACTATATCTGATGACGGGACTGCAGGAGAAAAATCTAACGTAAAAATGAGTCTTCCTGCATCAACATTTCTCTTTACTATCTCTTCAAGACCAGGTTCAAAAATAGGTAAAATTCCTTTTTTTAAATCCTCGATTTTTTTCTTAGTATGACCAACTACGTTTACAGTATTCCCCAAGTCGGCGAAGATAGACGCCGTTACTAACCCTACATATCCATGTCCCACAAATGTGATAGTCATTACTTTATTAATAAAGGAAAGGCTTCAGAAAAAGTTTTAGGTTTGAAACCAGTATTTTGTAGTTTAGCATTTTTCATAATCGTTTTAAAGGGTCGTCGAGCTCGATTTTTATAAAAGTCGTCTCCATTTATTTTTTTTATTTTGGAAATATCTAAGCCCATGTCTTCAGCAATTATTCTACCAATTTCGTATGATGTTTTACTATCTGATCCACAAAGATTATAAACTCCTACTGCCCCGATATTAATTAAGTGCTCAAGACCAAAAATAATATCATCAATAAAGCTAGGAGTAATAACATAATCACAGATGAGAAAAATCTCATCTTTTGTTTTTAATAAATTAATTATCGACCAAACAAAATCATTCTTAACAAGAGTTTTATATCCGTATGGGTACGATGGCCTAACTATTAAATAATCATAGATCTTACGACATGCTTCTTCACCCCAAAATTTTGTCTGTCCATACCAATTCAAAGGCGATGGAATACTTTCTTCTGTGTAAAACTCTTCTTTACCACTAAAAACGAAATCTGTTGACATATATATAAATTTAGCGTTTATAGATTTGGCTACTTCGCTTAAATTATTAGTTCCTACAGTATTGACCGCAAATGCACTTTGACTATCTTTAAAGTCGGAGTAATTTAAATTTTCAAACTTTATAGAGTTTTCTGAAACAAGCTTTAAGTTTTTAATTCTTGCGAGATCTTCCACTTTATCATCTTCACACTCATCTACATTTGTTTTTGCGGCAAGATGTAAAATAATATCCGGCTTTTCCTTGGTCAAAACATCCATTACCGATTCTTTATCCAAAAGATTTACTCCAGTTGTACGACTTAAAGGAATTATTTCAAATCTATCTTTGAGAAGAATTTTGAAACGAGAACCTACGAGGCCTGTAACTCCACTAACGGCTAACTTAAGCATACTGTTTTCCGTAGTAATTTTTATAATCCTGACTTTCTATTATTTTTCTCCACCATTTTTCATTTTCCACAAACCAATTTATAGTTTTTTTTATTCCCTCGGAGAGATTATTTTCTGGCTTCCATCCCAATTCATTTCTTAGCTTATTTGAATCCAAAGCATATCTTCTATCATGTCCAGGCCGATCTTTCACATATTCTATAAAGGTTTCATCCTTTTCCAATATGTTAAGTATCTCTTTAAGAACATCAATATTTTTCCACTCTTCACCTGTAGAAATATTATAGACTTCTCCTATTTTTCCCTTATGAACAATTGCATCTATAGCTCTACAATGATCCTCTGTATATATCCACTCTCTAACATTTTTACCATCACCATACAGAGGTACTTTTTTTCCTTGGAGAAGATTGACTATTGCAAGAGGAATAAACTTCTCAGGGTAGTGGTAAGGTCCATAAAAATTACATGAATGCGTAATAATTATTGGTGTATTATATGTAACAAAATAAGATCGTGCCAATAAGTCGGCGCCTGCTTTAGATGCGGCATAGGGACTATTCGGCTCAAAAGGAGAAGTTTCAACAAACTCTCCATCTTCGATACTCCCAAAAACCTCATCTGTTGATATTTGTACAAATCTGGAAATATTGTATTTTCTTGCTTTTTCTAACAAGTTATATGTTCCTAGAACATCAGTTTTAACGAAACTTCCAGGATCCATAATAGATCTATCTACGTGAGTTTCAGCAGCATAGTTCACAACAATATCTACGTTTTTCATTAATTCATCTACGATTTCACTATCGATAATATCTCCTTTTACAAATTTGTAATTAGGATTATTTTCTATATCTCTCAGATTGTCTAAGTTACCAGAATAGGTTAATTTATCTAGATTAACAACTTCGTAGTCGGGATATTTTTTTAAAATGTAATGGACAAAATTAGAACCCATGAATCCTGCACCACCTGTAATAAGTATTTTCATATTTTGTAAATAACGGTTAAATCTAAAATCTAAATCTCTCCAGATTTCACCTTCTCTGCAACTAAATTATTTGCACGTAAAAGTTCATCATGTGATGTTCCTGCATCCACCCACCAATCTAAAATGTGACAAGACAAACTTCCCTCTTTTACATAAACATTATTCAAATCGGTTACCTCATACTCACCTCTTGCTGAGGGAGAGAGTTCTCGTGCAAAATCAAAAACGCGAGTATCATACATATAAATCCCTGTCTGAGCAATTTTTGATTTGGGATTTTCTGGCTTTTCTTCTATAGAAAGAACCCTTCCTGCTTGATCCATTTCTATGACCCCATAGTGTTTAGGCTCTTCTACTTCTATCCCATAGATAACCGCTCCTTTTTCTTGGTTCTCAAAATTTTTAACTGTTTCTCTAAGATCCGTATTAAATATGTTGTCACCCAAAACTACCAATAATTTTTCCCCCTCAGCAAACTCTTCAGCAAGGGCTATCGCATTTGCTATTCCTCCTTTTGGATTCTCTTGCACGGCATAATAAAGTCTCACACCAAATTCTTCTCCACCTTTAAGCAAATTTGCAAAATGACCAGCATGATCAGGAGAGGTAGATATGAGAATTTCATGAATTCCTCCTTTTACCATAGCTTCTAAAGGATAATAAATCATGGGCTTATTATAGATAGGAAGAAGATGTTTATTGGTAACCCAAGTTAAGGGTCGAAGTCTTGTTGCTAAACCTCCCGCAAGAATCAGTCCTTTCATAATTTATCTTGAGATTCTCCCAATATTAGTGAATAGAAAGATAGAGAGAATCAAAGCGCTAATTAAAACATATTCTATCATAATCTTTCTAGAAAAATCATGATTCATAACATGATGAACAAAACCTATTAGAATATAAAAAATAAGAACAAATACAAGAATAACAAATTGCATTAAAAGACTGAATGAAAAAAGCCAAATTAAATAAAAACCAAAAGCAATTATTAGAAATTGGAAAAAAAAGTAGAAGTTGTGATGTAAAATTTTCCCTCTTCTCATTTTATGGATGACCCTGATAATAAAACAACTATAAGTATCATTATACCCAAGACAAGCATCATATGATCAAAATTGTGCCCAGCAACTCTTTGAATATTTTTCTTTCTTATTAAGAATAAGTCGAATACCAATCCCAAAAAAATAAGTACAAGTAATAAAAGAGCTATAGATTTTGTCGCAAAAAGAATATTTACGCTAGGATTTTTTGTAACCTCGCTCATTACTGCTTTTTCATTTTGAGAAGAATTTACCCGAGTAGGAGTTTCGGCGTTTTCTTTGGAAGTTGATCCAAACATCTCAACAACAAGAGTGGTTTCTTCGCCTGTTAATTTTCCTTCGTCTACTGCAAATCCAATATCTTGATACTTATCTGAAAGGATATTCTCTTTATGACTAGGTGAGTTCATCCATGCTCTTATTATTTCATCAGAGTTTGTAAAACCTTTTGCTAAATTCTCTCCTGCATACGAGTATTCGTATCCTCTACTTTTTATAAAATACCAAGGAGTAGTACTTCCGTCAGGTGCAAAATGTGCCCAATAATCCTTGGCAAACATATCTTTTGCTTTATCCTGAGCGGCCTTATTTAATTTATCATTAAGAACCAGTTCGGTAAGTCCTTTTTCCTTTCTCACTTTGTTTGTTAAATCAAGCAATCTTTTAATAGAAATTGAGTAAGAAATTCCAAGAACTTGAGGTTTTTTTTCTTCAATTTTTAGAAAAATAAAAGACAATGAAAGTACTAAAACAACAAGCGAGAAAAGGATTTTGTGATGAAGAATTTTTGCTCGATTATTATTTACCTTTGTTGGTGTAAATAAATGCCTCAAAATGGACAGCATAAAATTATTATATCAGAGAGTACTTGAGGTTTAATAAGTAGCATCTTCTATATAACCTTGATCGTTATCATTAATTGGAATCCCTAGTGCAAATGAAAGAGAATTAGCGATAGAAACACCAACTCTCAAACCGGTAAAAGATCCTGGGCCACGCTTAACATAAATTTTGTCTATCTTATCAAGGGTTAAACTATTTTCCCTTAAAAGCTCTTCAATAAAAACTAAGGCTTTCTCGGTTCTTTGAAATATAGGTTTAGAGTCACTCTTTTTATCTCCGTTTATCTCAAGTTGAAGATTAATTTCTCTATTATTTGATGTGTCTATGTATAAACTAATCATCTTAAATTTCGACAGCTCCAATTCTAATTATTTTATACGGTTTTATAGAACAATCAATAACTGTGGAGGATTTTTTTAGAGATGTCTTTCCTCTTACAACAAGGTCTACTTTCGAAATCAATTTTTTATCTAATTCTGAAAAAGTAAACGGCGTTAAATCCCCTGCAAAATTTGCAGATGGAGCAATAATTGGACCTGTCGATCTAATCAATTTAAGAAGTGGTTTATGATTGGGTATTCTAACTCCAATTGTTTTTTTTCCTGCTCTAACCAAGGAAGGGACCTTAGAGGTTTTAACAGGCAGAATTATAGTTAACCCACCCGGCCAATGTTTTTTCATCAAATTGATAATATTAGAATCAAAGGGCTTAACATATTTTTTGATCATTCTTATACTAGAAAAGAGCACTGGAACCGCTTTTTCATGTGACCGCTTCCTAATTTCATAAACCTTTTTAACTGCTTTAGAGTTTTCCATCAAACACCCTATCCCGTATGCCGTGTCGGTCGGAAATATCACCACTCCTCCATTTCTAATAATATAAGCTATTTTTTTATTTGAAAAAGAACACTCATCCATTTTTTCTTTTTATAATGACCTCTCGCGAATTTTTATCCAGTTGTCTGAAAAAAATTTCCCATCTTTTTTTAGGTAAAATTTTTTTTCCTTTTTCTGGCCATTCAATAATAACTACTCCTCGATCATCATTAAGCAGATCTTTTAAACCTACTCGTTTTATTTCGGCCAAATTATCAAGTCTGTACAAATCCACATGATAAAGCGTATCAATATTCTCACTCCCAGCAACTAAATGAGTTCTAACTATAATAAAGGTTGGGGAGATAACACGAGAACGAACATTAAGCGCGCGAGCTAAACCTTTTACAAAAGTTGTTTTACCACTTCCCAAATCACCATATAAACAAATTACATCACGAGGTTTGATTTTTTTTGAAAAATCTTGACCTAATTTTTCCGTATGAGATTTGCTTATTGAGATTATTTTATTCATAAATAGTTAATCAAAAAAGCCTTTTTTCTTATGTAAAAAATCAAAATTTCTCCAGGCAAGTATACCACAGCCGGACAGAAAAACAGAACCGATTAAAAAGAATAAGACTACAGACGGACTTATTTTTGAAGTTTCTGTCCCACTTAAATTCTCTCGCTCTTGAACTTTAGTAGGTGATACTTTATCTTTTACTCCTAATACAATTTCAACTGTTTTTCTTTTTGTGGGAGTTACTTTTAACGTAGGAGTGGGACTTAAAGTAGGAGTTTTTGTTGGCACAACAGTACTAGTAGGGACTGGCGTCACTGTTGAAGTGGCTGGTGAAGATGTTGGTGTAGGAGTTGGACCAGTAAGTGCGATCGTAGTCTCATTAGACCATAAAGAAGGGGAACCACAACTTGCCGTATACCTTCCCAACTTAAAAGTATATTCACCAGGTCCATTATAGAAAACGCTGTCCTTATCTGGCTTAAATTTCAAAGTACCACTCCAACTTCCGCTTATTAAATCTGTTTGCGCCACTTTATAATAGGAAGTACATCCACTTCCAGGAGAATTGCTCCAGCTTCCATTATTATCTTGTGTGTATCCAAAGTAGCTTGTTCCACTTGGATAAAAAACTCCTCTTATATATGAGTCGCTACAACCAGAACAAGATAGAAATAAACTAATCATAAACTCTTGAGACTGATCTATGATTGAAGGCATTCCGCTTATGGTCATACTAGAAGCAGAAAGAGCTTTTTGAGGAAAAAGAAAGACAGCAAGAACTAAGACAAGAAATACGTATGTCTTATGTACCATTACTGTGGGGGAGCACACCCCACTTGAGAGTAACAAAAAAAACTAGGTATTTCAATTTCTATTAATTTAAATACCCGTATTGAAAGATCTGTCCCACAGAATAATGACTGCTAAAGTCAAGATTAGGACCATACCAAGGATCATTCATAATATAATTTCCACCTGACCCGCTTTTTAAGACTACAAAATGAGTTCCATATGCCCCTGCGTTAAGTCCAACAATTACTGGTTGGCCTGAAGAAAGTCTTGAATCGATAGCTGAAGTACTAGAATTCCATACGGAAGTAAATCTTCCCGCCCAAGGAATGAGCATATAGGCAGAAAAGAAATAACTAGTATTTCCAGCAATATCAGCAGGAGTAACATTCTCCCCTTTTTGTTTTAGAACCATTGCTACCGAAGTTAAAAGGCACCCATATTTCCAAACCGGTTCACCTGATGATCCAATCCCACCATTTCCCCATCTCTCATCTCTCTGGTTATAATACCAACCATCAGGACTAGGTTGAGGTGGTAAAATTCCACCACCTTGCGTATCTGCAAACCTTGCAAATCCTGCAAGCTGAGCCTTTGCTGCCGAAAGTAATTTCTGATAGTTAGCCTCACTTCCTTGAGTTTCAGATAATAATCGTTGTTTTGCCTGTTTATCAGAATCTAGCTGATCATTATATTTTTGAAATTGCTCGTTTAAGGCTTCAGCGTCTTTCTGTTTTTGCTCAAGTATCCCTTGTTGATTTTCATAATTTACTCTAGACTGCTCGGCTGCATAAACATTTTTTTTATCAAAAATTTGAACAATTCTTAAGTATTTCAATCTCGTCATAAAGGAGGTGATATTATTAGAAGTTAAAAGTATTTGCCATGGATCTGCTCTCCCAACTTCGTAGACAGCAGCGATTCTACCTAGAAGAGCTTTACTCGAAACACTTATATCTTTTTCAAGGTTATTAACTTTTCCCTTTGTAATTTCAATATCATCTAAGAGTAGTTCTATTTCTTGTTTTGTATTTTCAATTCTAGCTTGAGTAAGCTTAATCTGATTATCCATTATACTTATCTCTGAAGAAAGAGTTCGAACTTTACTAGTTGCCTCGTTTTTTTTGCCCTCAAGATAACTTACACATTGTGATTTAGTTAGGTTCTGACTCTTACACTCAGGAATTGTAGATATTTCCTCAGCACTAACAAAAGAATTGACTCCTAAAAAAACCAACAAAAAAACAAGTATGAAGATTGAAAAAGCTTTTATCTTCTTTGGTATCATTTGAGATATCGAAAGACTGCAAGAAAGGATGCGACAGCTCCTAACAAACAAGCCAAAAATACTTCCACTGCGAAAATTTCAAGAATTAATATTGGTGATACAGGAAAAATTGGAACACCACGAAGGAAAGTTTCAAGAGTTGGAGTAGAGTATAACAATAGACCAAAGGTAATAAGACTACCTAAAATAGCTCCAACTAATCCATAAAACATACCCTCTAAAAGAAATGGCATTCTTATAAACCAATTAGATGCGCCTATTAATTTCATTATTTCTATTTCTTCTCGTCTAACAGTGATTCTTATTCCAATTATTGTAATAATTACAAAAGTCGAGACTAGAACAAGAACACTTATAACAACTATTCCGATCCTTTTAAATGCGTTTGTCCATGAGATTAAAGTGTCTACGATATCCTTTTGGAATACTACCTCCTCAACAATGTTAGAACCTTTCACTATCGAGGCGAGACTTGATAGATCTTCTACTTCTTTGGCTTGAACCTCAATAGATGCGGGTAATATATCTGCAGTAACTAAATCCAACAAAATAGGATCATTTTTGTTTTGTTCTTTATAAATTCTAAGGGCTTCCTCTTTTGAAACATACACAATAGAGGATGTTTTACCTGTGTCTTTGAGTTCTACTTTCATTGTCTGAATTTGTGATTTACTCGCAGTATCTTTGAAAAAAACGGTAAGTTGAGGTCTTGATTCAAAATAACTAACAAGTCGAATTGATAGTATTGTAATAATAGTAAATACCGTAATTGCAAAAAAAGTAAGAGTCATTATTAAACCAGCAGAAATAGCTTGATACGGAGATCTTCTTATATATTTGGCAACAGTTCTAAGATGCATCTTTTTTCTTTCCTTTCTCCTTCTTCTCTACCTTTCCCTCTTTTAAAGAGAAGACAGAATGATCATATTTATCTACTATTTTCTCGTTGTGGGTTGCCATTAAAATTGTAGTTCCCTTTTTATTTATATTATTCAAAAGTTCAACTATTTGGAAGGAAGTATCAAGATCAAGATTTCCTGTAGGCTCATCTGCAAGTATTACTTCAGGGTCAAAAACAAGCGCTCTTGCTATTGCCACTCTTTGCCTTTCTCCTCCCGATAATTGCATGGGGAATTTTTCAAACTTTTCTCCAAGACCTACCTCTTCAAGTATTTTTTTTGCTTTCTCCTCTGCTTGCTTTTCATCTGCGCCTGAAAATTGAAGAGGAAGCACTACATTCTCAAGCACTGTTCGATCGGTAAGTAATTTTAAGTCTTGAAAGATTACACCAACTCTTCTTCTAAGAGTTGGGATCTTTGAATGAGGAAGCTTAGTGAGATCCCAATCACCAAGAACAATACTCCCAGATGTTGGTAGAAGATCTTTCACAATAAGTCTAAAAATGGTAGTTTTTCCAGTACCTGTTGGGCCGATTAAAAAAGCGAAGCTTCCTTTTTCGACCAAAAAACTAACCTCCTTTAATGGTTGTGATTCATCTCCAAATTTTTTGGAAACTTTTTGAAATTCAATCATGGGCAAGAATAAAACTAGAAATCAAAAAAATTAATTCAACAGTTGAAGTCTTCCTACATCCATAAGCCAACCTGCTTTTTCTGCTGAGTTAGTTTGACCCCAAACTTTTACTTTTCTTCCTACAAATTTTGATAAATCCACTACTGAAGAGGTTAAATATACATTCTGAGACTCTCCCCCTGGCCTTTCAAGATGAAAAGCTCCCTCATCTCCTATTCCACCCTTTCTCATAATTCCTTCGGCCGAATCTTTAAAAGTTTTAGTATCATTAGAACCAAAAACATCTCCTTTTTTAACTTGAGTTGATGATATTATTGAAGTATCAGTAGTGCTTGCTTTTGAAGAATTTCCTGCAAGAAAATAACCAGTAAAAATTCCGAGTGAAACAATAATTAAGAACACTAACAATGTAACTGTTGAGAGGGATTGCTTCTTTCCACCAAAATCATGAACGACACCATCTGTCATATACACTAGTAAAACATATTCTGATCTTTTTTACAACCCCATCCAGCTTCATTACGACAACTTTAACTCAGCATCTATAAAAAGATCTATGTCTCCATCAAGTACCCTATCTGGATCATTTACCTCAATCTTTGTTCTAGTATCTTTTACCAATTTATAAGGATGCAAAACGTAGTTTCTTATTTGATTTCCCCACGAAGGTGCTATATAGCTTCCTTTTATTTCTTTCTCCTCCTTTGTTCTCTTTTCCTCGTAGTATGCCCAGATTTTTGCAGTTAGTAATTTTAAAGCATTCTCTCTATTCTGAGCTTGGTAACGCTCCGTCTGACATGTTACCTGAATCCCAGTCGGCTTATGGATAAGCCTAACGGCAGTTGATACTTTTTGGACGTTCTGTCCTCCATGAGAAGATGCTCTGTAGAAATCCCATTCAAGATCATCTTCTTTTATTTCGATTCCCTCGTCTTTTTCAACTTCAGGAAGAATTTCTACCAATGCAAATGAAGTTTGTCTTAGATTATTTGCATTAAAAGGAGATAATCTAACCAACCTATGAACCCCCTGCTCGCCCTTTAAATATCCATATGCAAACTCTCCAGAAATAAGAATTGTTACACTCTTAATCCCTGCCTCTTCACCTTGACTTTCATCAATTACATCAGCACTCCAACCTCGCCTCTCTGCAAATCTCAAATACATCCTCATGAGCATTGACGTAAAATCCATAGCATCTACACCTCCCTGACCAGCATGAACAGAAAGAATCACGTTTTTTGCATCGTGTTTTCCAGAAAGATATAAGTGAAGCTCAAGATCGGAGAGAATATCTTTTAAGCCTTCTTCATTATTATTATCGATAAGTGTTTGAATCTTCTCTGAATCGTCTATTTCCTTTTGAAGGATGGCTAATTCCTTCATCCTATTAGAAGCATGTGCATTATTTTTCCAAAAATCAGGATCCATTGATTCAGCTTCAATTTCAGATACCTTTTTTCTTTTTTCGGAAAGATTTAACCTTTCAAGAATAATTTTTGCTCTATCTTTAAGTTCGTTCAAAATAAAATCCTTATTATGGCCAATTATACTCAAAATAAAGATTAATTGACAATAAAAGAGATAACAAATACTATATTTTAATGAAGTTTAAATTTAATCGCATTTTTAAAAATTTGGGACCAGGACTTATAACAGGCGCAGCAGATGATGACCCATCAGGAGTAGCAACTTATTCACAAACAGGAGCACAATTTGGACTGGGTCTACTTTGGACAACAATATTTCTATATCCCCTCATGACAGCCGTCCAAGAAGCATGTGCAAGAATCGGGGCCGTAACCGGTAAAGGAATTGCAGCAACAATTAGAAAACACTATAGTAAAAAAATTTTATTTCCTATAGTAAGCCTTGTTATTCTTGCAAACACTATTAATATTGGCGCAGATTTGGGTGCGATGGCTTCTGCAATTCAACTTTTAATACCACTACACTTTGCAATAATTGTAATATTTTTTACCATATTAGTACTGGTTCTGGAAATTTTCACTTCTTATGAAACGTATTCTAAAGTTTTGAAGTGGCTTGCACTAACAATTCTTTCTTACCCATTAACTCTTTTTGTTATAAACGCAGACTGGAAGGAAATTCTTCTGGCAACGATTACCCCAAGCCTAAGTTTTAATTTTTCTTTTCTTTACTTGGTCACAGGGGTTATCGGTACAACAATCTCACCTTACATGTTTTTTTGGCAAGCATCAGAAGAAGTCGAGGAAGAAAAAGAAGAAAATCGAATAAAACCGGGGGGAACTCCTAGACTTTCTCACCAGTTCTTAAGAAAAATTAGAGAAGATAATGCAATTGGAATGCTTGCATCACAAATTGCTACATGGAGTATTATTATAGTTGCAGCAACTGTATTAAATAAAAATGGAATAACAGACGTCAAAGATGCAGCAGACGCAGCAAAAGCTCTTGAACCACTTGTTGCTTCCTTTCCAAATGCCGGATTTCTCGCAAAATTACTTTTCTCTTTTGGAATAGTTGGGCTTGGCCTTCTGGCAGTACCAGTTCTGGCTGGATCCGCTTCTTATGCATTATCAGAATCTTTTCATTGGAAAGAAGGACTTTATCTCAAATTAAAACAAGCACATGGGTTTTATGGAGTAATAACCATTTCAACTCTTTTTGGATTATTAATAAACTTTATAGGGATTGATCCAATAAAAGCATTAATTTTTACTGCAGTATTCAATGGTATCGCATCTATTCCATTGCTTTTTTTGATTGCTAAGATTTCTTCAAATGGAAAAATTATGGGAGAAAATAAAAGTGGAAGACTATCAAAAACTCTAATTTGGACAACTTTCTTGGCAATCCTCATTTCAGTTGTCTCGCTTGCTATAACACTCAACAAGTAGATTAATCAATTACCACAAACTACCTTACAAAAAACATTGGTAGAACTTTTAGACCCTTCTTGAATTGACTGTAAATCTTGAATAATTTTTTGGATTGCAGCTTGGGAGGAAGTAACATTTTCTTCTGTGATTTTCTGTAAATTCTCCGCAGCATTCTTAATTACACTCTCAACATCTTTTTTCGTAGGAATTTTGGGAGTAGGTTCATATTCCATTTGATCTGCTGCAGATAAAACGTCTTGACTATCTTCTATTGGTGAAAAGTAACGAAATATTAATACACCGACAAGGAAAAAAGTACCTACTAAAGTCAGCATTATAAGAATTCTTTTTTTACTCCAAACTTCCTCTACCAATTCTCCATCTATCACGTCTCTTTCTTCTGTTATCTTTAATTTTCTTGTACTTTTAGGCTTTCCTCTTTTTCCTCCAAACATTAAATGTGCCTCCTAACTTCATTCACGATCGCGTCTGAGTCAATCTCCAAAATTTTCATTAACTCTTCTCCAGATCCTGACCTAGGAACTTCCCTAACAGCCATTCTTTTAATCTCTACCTTTCCTGATAATTCAGATGCCACCATACTTCCCAAACCTCCATCTATATAGTGGTCTTCAACTGTAATAATTATTTTTTTTTGAATCTTTTCAATACAGTTATTTATAGTTAAAACATCAAGAGGTTTTATAGAATATGCGTCAACAATCGAAATATTAATATTTAATTCTAACAACTTTTCATAAGCTTTTAATGCCTCTTCCACGCATATTCCCGTTGCAACAACAAGAAGTAAATCTTTATCAGAACTCCTTAAAACTTTTGAACCACCAATTCTGAAACTATTTGCTTCTTCATATATTACCTTCGTTTTCGGCCTTAAAGTTCTAAAATACCCAACACCTGATATCTTCATAAACTCATCAACTAATCCAATACAAGAATTTGCATCTGACGGCTGAATAACAACAGAACCAGGTATTGATGTGAACATCGCAATGTCTTCCAAAGCCATCTGACTTGGACCGTCTTCACCAACCGAAACCCCGGCATGAGAACCGTTGAATTTTATACCAACTTTTGAAATATTTGCCATTCTTATTTGATCAAACGACCTTGTTAAAAAAGCGCCAAAACTTGAAACCAGCGGAACCTTACCAAGACATGCAAATCCTAAGGCAGATGAGACCATATTTTGTTCTGCAATAAAACATTCGACGAAGTTATCAGGATATTTTTCTTTAAAACCGTTTGTAGAAGTTGAATTTCCCACATCACCATCAAACACATAAATTTCATCACAGTTTAAAATTGCTTTTCCAAAAGAGTCCCTAGTGGCTATCTCTTCTCCAACTTTAAATAATGGTAATTTTTCACTTTTGTGATCTTTTTTTTCTTTAATTTTCCTAGAAGAAATATCTTTTAAGTTGAAGAGGATAGAATTGTCGGAAATAATAGATTTATCAACTTTTAACTCAAGTAGAGCTTTTTCCAACTCATCTTCTTTAAGAGGTTTCCCATGAAACCCCATTTTTCCTTCGAGAAAGGATATACCCTTACCTTTTATAGTATTTGCAATAATAATCGTTGGTTTACCATTTCTTGCACCTACTGCTTCTGATAAAGCCTTATCAACCGCAAAAGGATTATTACCATCAATAACAATTGTATTTGCTCCATGTGCAAAAAAAATGTTTTCATAATTATTTGCATTGTCAAACATTGTGGGTCCTGTCTGTCCTAATTTATTAACGTCGACAAACCCAACTAAGTTATCCAACTTGTAGTAAGAAGCAAAATTCACAGCCTCATAAACTTGCCCCTCTGCAATCTCACCGTCCCCCATTAATACAAATATATGGTTGTCTATATTCTCTTTCTTGGAAAGTAAAGCCATTCCAGCACCAATAGACAATCCTTGCCCCAAAGAACCTGTAGCCACGGGAGCATACTTAAAATTTGAAGAAGGGTGTCCTTCAAAAGGGTTTCCATATTTTCTCAACTTTAATAGATCTGCTCTTGAATAAGCTCCGGCAAGAGAAAAAGCACTATAAAGAAGAGGAGCGGCGTGACCCTTTGAAAAAATAATTCTATCGTTTCTTATATCATTTGGATTCAATAAATCGAAAGAAAAATATTTATCAAATAAAACAGCTGTCATATCGGCAGCCGACAAACAAGATGTTGGGTGACCTGAGCCAGCCTTAGAAGTAGAAATGAGACTTAAAGCACGAAGCACACTAGCCTTATAATAAAGCTCTTCCATAACTCCATTATGAAACTAACTCCTTATTTCGTCAATCAAAGAAGTGTATAATATTTGTATGAACATTAAAAACCTACAAGATAAAATAGAAGAACTTAGTCAAAAAACAAAACCACATTACAAATTGTATTCCCAAAAAGAAAAAGAAATTTTAACAAAAACAGTCAAGCTAAACGAAGAAGTTGGAGAATTATGCAATGATATTCTTTCTATTCTAAGACTGCAAAGAAGGGCGAAGCTTGAAAAGTTTGATAAAAGAAACGTTTATCAGGAATTTGCAGATGTAATAATTACAACAATTCAACTCGCAGGTGCTGCTGGAGTGGATTTAGAAAGAGCAATAAATGACAAACTTAAAGTTATAGAAAAAAGAAATAAAATTGTCTAAGCAATTAACTTTTTCAAACTTCTAAAATCCTTTATAAATAACTTTTTAATTTTTTGGAAACGAATTGCTGCCGAAGGGTGAAAAGACAGGAAGTACTTCCTCTGATCTTTTACTATTATCTGTCCGTGCATTTTACTAATCGGTATCTTCTCTTCAAGTATAGCAATACATGCAACATTTCCAAGTAAGACGATAATTTTAGGATTGATGACGGATAGCTGTTTATCGAGATGAATTTTTCCGTGCTCAATATCTGCCATTGTGGGCGTCACATAGTCAGGAAGATATTTTACTGGACTTGTTATAAATACATCCTGATCTTTTAACCCAACTTCTTTTATTTGCTCTCGAAGAAATTTTCCTGAACGCCCTATAAAAGGTCTTCCCGTAGCTGCTTCATTCCTACCCGGAGCCTCGCCTAAAAAGACTATGTCGGCATCTGAATTCCCCTCACCGGGAACGGCCTTCCCACTTTTTTTTATCTTACACACCTTACAATTTTCAATCTCTCTTGCGATCTCTTCTAACTTCTTACCCTTATCCATCCGTTTATATTAACACAAGTAAAACTTATACACCCTTCTTAAGTTGAACTAACTGAAAATAGTTTCCGTCGGGATCTTCGAATGTAGCGATTAACCCATATCCCTCAACATGATACAAATCTTGTATTTTTTTTACACCAAATTCATCAAATTTTTTAACCTCATCTTCTATATTCTCAACCTCAAAATTTAAAATAATTCTCTCAGGTTGTAAACTTTTTCCATGTAAATCTTGATGTCTTGTTATATATAAAGTTGTTCCTTTACCAAATTCGAAACCAAAAAGATCATCACCTTGACCCAACTCAGCTTCAATAGTCATCTTAAGACCTACCTTATCCTTATAAAAATTTGCTAAAACTTTTGGATTTTCACTGAAAATTCCTAGACTATCTATCCCCTTAATCATGAACCTCCCTTCTCAACAAAATATTTGCATTTTACCTTTATAAAAGGTACAAAAAAACTAAATTCCCCTACTATACTAATAAATCAGGCTTTGTCGACTTAATATCTTCACGTATTTTTTCCTTAAGATCTTCTGCTGTTTTTTTTATTTTTTCTTCTATTTTTTCAATTCTTTGATTAAGATGATTCCAAACCTCATCATTTCTACCAGAAAATACATGATCCAAAAAAACCTTCTTATCATCTTCAGAAAGCTCTGATAAGATAGCATCAAGAATTGTGTGATGCAGACTTGAATTAATAAGCTTTTTTATTTGTTCTTTTTCTTCTTCCGACATAGATAAATCATCTATCTCAAGATAAAAAGAATCCATCTCTACTATCTCTGAATAAAAATGATTTGATTTTGACATATCTAAATATTAAAACCCATCTATTACTCCGCGTCAATCGGACCCAAAGGAATGGTATTATTCGGATCATCTATAAAAAAATACAAAACTGGTCCGCGAGCAGCACCATCTTGTCTTTCAAGGTATTTCATTACCTCAGGTGATCCACCAAGATGCTTGCCAGTCCATTCAGCTGGACCAGCATCACCAATAACAACTACCATTGCTTTTCCATTCTGAGGATTAATTATTAACATTTTTCTGAATCCTAAAAAATCTATATATTCTCTTAAATGCTCTCTATATCCGGGAGACAAAAATGACTGTACGGCTATATAATATTTTTCTCTTTCTGTCGCAATTTTTATTTTTTCTTCAGAACTCATATCCGCTGGGAGTCTATTAACGAAATAACCCCAACCTCCAAGTCCAGGAGCCATCCCGGAACTAAAATATCTTTCTCTATCATCAGAGTTATCAAAATGAACGTCCATAGTATCTCCTTGATATCTTGCTAGGTGTTGCTCTGCCCCAATAATACCGTATGTCCTATTAAGCCTTTTACCTTCAATCTCTGCTCTAATTTTCATTCCAAAATTTCTTGACAAAATTTCTTCAATATTTTTCTCCTCCTCATGATTCAGAGCTCTAAAATCGTTTGGCAAAGAGTTATTAAGATCTGAAATTAAAAAAACCTTCTTATCAAGATTTACATATTCTGAAACTTCTGTTTTTTTTGGTGCTGACAAAAGCTGCTCTGCGGCAGGAAGCGTTGGAACGGCAGTAGGTGCAGTCAAAAGCATGGCACTAGACAAACCAGTAAGTGCTAAATGTTTCGTATTATTTACTGCCCAAGAAATTGCCTCTTTATGCTTTTCGTAAAGTTTATCCTGTATCTGACGATGTCTCTCTCCTAATCTTTGTTTTAGTATCTCAAATTGTGAATTATTGTCATTAGACATTGTAATTAGAATAGCATCTTGTATCTCATTTTTTCAAACAATTAATTAAGATCGAAAAAAACAATCTTAAAAAAGTTAAATTCTTAGATAGCTAACTTTTCTTTAATTTAGAACGATGTGCAATCGAGCTTGATTAAGTATAGCTGGAGCACCTAATTGAGTGATCATCTGTACTTGATATTGTTTGTTTCCAGGAGCCAGGGTTATTGGATTTGAAATTAGATATTGTGGCTCACCACCTGATATCTGCATTTCTGAATTCCATACAACATAACCATCTGTCACATCAAGGAGTTGCACGCCTGCAGTTTCATTTCCTGTTGGAATATACATCGATACCTCAAAATTGATCTGCTTTATATTTGGATAATTACTGGGATTAATTGTAGCAGTTAGTCCGGTGACATTACTCCAAGTAGTAGAGGTGCTTTGCCCAGAACCAAAGGTAACATAATAATCTTTAACTTGCGAATCAATAACCGTCTCGTCTGCTTGCGATAAATCATCTTCTTGCACTTTTGAAACAGCTTCGTTAATTTCTGAAATACAAGAAGTGGGACAAATAGAATCTGATGAGAGTTTATCCTTTTCTGCAGATTTAATTATCGTTATTATCTTTGGAGGTATAAGAAAAATTCGATAATCTAGATAAATTATGTTCATTGTTAAAAGAAGAATGAATAAAGAAAAAAAAGGCTTAAACAATCTATGATGGTGAACCTCCATTACTTTTTGTGAGGGAGTCATTTAATTAGTATTACAGTCAAATAATTTATTGTCAATTAAATAAAAACTGGCTTCCTAAACACTTGCAAGCTCTTAAGGATGAATTAATATGAATAAAAAAAGCATTAAGCTCAATTCGGATAGTGACATTTTTTATATTTTTTACCAGAACCACACCAACAAGGATCATTTCTACCTAGTTTCTGTGAAGTATTAGCTCCTGTATCTACTATCGAATTTGGCGCATCAACTCTTTTTGCCGCTGCCTCCCCAATTTCTACTTCCGGTTGGTTAAGAAACACTCTCTTTGGCTCTTCATCATTAACTCCTTGTTGAATATTTACTTTGAAAAATCTTGTAATAATCATGTCATCAATTGAACTAATAAGTCTCTCAAAAATCCCGAATGCTTCATTTTTATATTCAATTAACGGGTCACGTTGACCATAACCACGAAGTCTTATTCCAGTTCTCAAATCTTCCATCGAAGTTAAATGATCCATCCATAAATTATCAATTGCTGAAAGAGAAATAACTTTTGCGATATGATTTAATACTTCTTTCCCAAACTCTTTTTTCCTAGAAGCTTCTATATCAACAGCTATTTTGTAAAGGAATTCTGTAATTTCCTGACGAGATTTAATTTGTTCAATTTGTTTTTTTATTTGTTCTAACGAATTTCCATCAAATGGAATAATATTTGAAAAATTATTAACGATTTCTTCTGAAGCATTTCCCTGATCTGTTTCAAATGCAAAATCTACAATTCTACTTGTTTCATCTTTCACCTTTGTCAAAACAAAATTAGTAGAATCATCTGTCTCGATCACTGATTGTCTTATTTTATAAATAATTTCTCTTTGTTTATTCAAAACATCATCATAGTCAAGAAGACTTTTTCGTGCTTCAAAATTAAATCCTTCTACTTTTATTTGCGCTTGTGTAATCACTCTTGTTACCAGTGGGTGAGAAAGAGGCTGATCTTCGGGAAAATTAAAGCGCGTCATAAGTCCAGCAATCTGTTCTCCGCCAAAGATCCTCATAAGATCGTCCTCCAGGGAAATTATAAAAACGGATCCTCCGGAATCCCCTTGTCGACCAGATCTACCTCTTAATTGATTATCTATTCTTCTAGACTCGTGCTTTTCTGTGCCGATTACCAAAAGTCCCCCAGCATTTTTAACTTCTTCATGTTCTTTCTTCCAAGATTCATATTCCTTCTCATATATCTTTCTTCCTTTTTCGCTTTGATATTCAACGGAAAACCTAGAAGGAGGTTGTCCTCCGAGAATAATATCGACACCTCTTCCTGCCATATTCGTAGCAACAGTTACTGCTCCTAGTCTTCCTGCGTCCTTAATAATCAGTGCCTCCCTCTCATGATTTTTTGCGTTTAATACTTCGTGAGGAATCTTCTTTCTTTTAAGAAGTGAAGAAATTATTTCATTTTTCTGGATAGATGTCGTGCCCACCAATACTGGCTGTCCTTTGTAGTGCGCTTCTTCAATTTCAGTAACAATCGCAGATATTTTTGATGCTGTCGTCTTATAAATCTGGTCAGTCTTATCAATCCTAACCATTGGTTTATTAGTAGGAATTGCAACTACGTCAAGATTGTATATTTTGTGGAATTCTTCTGCTTCTGTCATTGCTGTTCCAGTCATTCCAGAAAGTTTTTCATACATTCTGAAATAGTTTTGAAGAGAAATAGTAGCCAAAGTTTTCGACTCTTGCTGAATAGGAACGTTTTCCTTAGCTTCAATTGCCTGGTGAAGACCTTCAGATAATCTTCTACCCTCAAGAAGTCTTCCAGTAAACTCATCGACTAAAATTACCTGATTATCTCTGACTATATAATCGCGATCCTTATGGAATAGTGTTCTTGCTTTTAAAGCAGCTTCAATGTGGTAAACGGTATCAAAATCCTTTTCGTAGACATCTTTTATTCCAAATAAACTTTCTATCTTGGAAATCCCATGTTCTGTTAAATGTGCTGTTCGCAATTTTTCATCTATTTTATAATCTAATTCTCCAGATAATTTATCTATCACTCTTGCGTAATCATAGTATTTGTTTGAAGGAGTAGAATCTGGCATTGAAATGATATGAGGTGTTCTTGCTTCATCAATAAGAACAGAATCAACCTCATCAATAACTGCAAAATAATGACCTCGTATTTGAACGATTTCAGACTTTTCGGAAACCATGTTGTCACGAAGATAATCGAAACCGAATTCTGAATTGATTCCATATAAAATATCTGCTTTATAAGCTTCACTTCGCGTTGTAGGTTTTAAATGGATTAATCGGTAGTCATTCGCCTCTGTATCTACAAATTCTTCATCGTAAATAAATGATTTTTCAGAGATTATAGACGAAACACTAACACCTAAAAATGATAAAATAGAACCCATCCAACCAGCATCCCGTCTTGCCAGATAGTCATTTACGGTAACTAAATGAACAGGTTTGCCAGTTAAAGAATGGAGGTAAAGAGCTGGAACAGCAGACAAAGTTTTTCCTTCTCCTGTTTTTTGTTCTGCAACTTTCCCCTGTGCAAGCGTTATTGCTGCCATAATTTGAACGTCGTGATGACGCTCTCCCAAAACACGTCTTGCTGCTTCTCGAGTAAGAGCGAACGCTTCCGGTAGAATAGAAAAAAGATCCTCATCCTTTGCTCTCTTTCTAAGTTCTTTAGTCTTTTCCTTGAAATCAGCATCTTTAAGCTTCTTCATGCCTTCTTCCAGAGAATTTACCTCTTCAACAATAGGAAGAAGTTTTTTAATCTCACCTTGTGTGGAGTCAAAAAATTTACTTAAAACATTCAACATGAAGTATATTTTGGATCAATGGTTTAATACAAAGTTAAACTTTAATTAAACAAGTTTATTTTATCATAATTTGAGCCTAAACTGAACTTTAAAAAACCCCTCACCAAAAGGTGAGGGGTTGAATACCTATTGATCAATTGGCATTCCGATTATCGGAAACCAATCCTAAAAAGAAATCGAGATTTATCTCTTCTTTCTTTTTGCTGCTTTCTTTCTTTTCTTTGCCATGGACAGGTTCACCTCCTTTTTTCTTTTTCAAGAAATGAGATAATATTATCGTGAATAAATTTAAAAAGAATGTCAAGAAATTTCATCAGCTTCAAAATTGTTAAATTGTTTTGTCATAACAACAATATTTATAACGTGAAAAGTTTACTTTTTTATTACTAATACACTACAAAATGAGGCTAATCTAAAATTAACTAAATCTTTTTTGGAGAAATTTTTTCAAATCCTGTATATTTTCTCAGAACCTCAGGAATTATGACAGTTCCATCTTCTTCTTGGTAGTTCTCAAGAATTGCAATCATTGTCCTTCCTACTGCAAACGCAGTTCCATTTAGAATATGGACAAATTTTTTATTACCTTTATCATCGTATTTCGTGTTTAATCTTCTTGCTTGAAAATCGGTTGTTGTGGAAATTGAATGGGTTTCACGATATTTTTGTTGAGACGGAATCCAAGTCTCTATATCAATAGTTTCGGCAGTTGGAAATGCGATATCCCCCGTTGCTAACTGGACAAGCTGGAAAGGAAGACCTAATTCTTTTAAGAGACTAGATGATATATCAAGCATTTTTTTTCTTTCTGATTCATCGTCTTCTTCTTTCACAAACTCAACCATTTCAACTTTGTCAAATTGATGAACACGAAACATACCTCTTGTATCCTTACCGTACGTTCCTGCTTCACGACGAAAACAAGAAGAAAAGGCAACATATTTTTTCGGCAAATTACTAACTATTTCATCCATATGCATGGGTACCAATGCATGCTCTCCTGTACCTATCAAGTAAAGAGGGTTATTGATTTTTTCTGTTTTGCTTATCTCTTCAAGGTCAGATACTAAATAGTAATTTTCATTTCCCCCACCCCTCCAATATCCAAGACCCTCGGTAATTCTTTGTTTTATAAGAACCGGGGGGAGGACGGGAGAAAATCCTTCACCAATAAGTTTTGACAAGGCAAAATTCACAAGGGCCAACTCTAAGATCACTCCTTCATTCTTTAGATAAATAAAACGAGAACCAGAAACTTTTGCAGCTCTACCAACATCAATTATGTCAAGCAATTCTCCCAATTCTAAGTGATCCCGGACCTTAAAACTAAACTCTCTTGGCTCACCTTCTTTTCTAATTACTTTATTTTGAGATTCTCCTCCTACGGGAAGATGTGATAGTGGCAAGTTAGGTAGAGAAAGAAGAATTTCTTTTAGTTCTTTTTCATACTTTTTAAGCTCTTCCTCAAGACTTTTTAGCTCCTTCTTTATTTCTTGTCCGCGACTTATGGATTCGGGAGTTGCGTTTTTTGATATAGTGTTTCTTTCTTGTCTTAACTCTTCTACTCCCTTAAGGATACTTCTCCATTTTTCATCTAAAAATAAAATCTTTTCAATGACTTCTGGATCTCCTCCTTTATTTTTTACTCCATTTCTAACTTCATCTGGACGTTCTCTAATAAGTTTTAGGTCTAACATTTTTTTACTTTAACTCCTTTTTAAGAATTAATTTTAATTTTTGCATAGCTTTATATCTGTGATTATACAACTTTTCCTCTTGTGGATTTAACTCACTTTCATGATAATATTTTTTAATCTCTGGTATATAAAAGAAAGATCTATATGGATAACCTTTTAACAGTTTCATAAAAGGCTTTTCCGCAATCACTCCCCTAATCTCTCCCTTTTCTTGAAAATATCTTCCATCGGGAAAAGCCAGAGTTATAACTGTCTTAAAAGAAGCACTACGATTATTACTAGGGAGCTCTCTTGATACTTTTATCATATAATCTATTAATTCTTCGTCGCTAGATTCGTATCCCAACCATCTTCGACTCCTTATTCCAGGAGCACCGTCTAAAGCATCTATCTCAAGACCTCCATCGTCTGAAATGACGGGCATTTTAGAGGCTTTTGTATAATACAAAGCTTTTTTTAGAGAATTTTCTGCATAGGTATTTCCATCTTCATCTACATCATCCATTATCCCGACATCTTTTAAAGAAAATAATTCAATTTCTGGCATATCAGAAAGAAAAAGTACAAATTCATGAAATTTACCAACATTCTTTGTAGCAATTAACAATTTTTTCATTTATACCTCTTCAAATCTTTTAATTACAAAATCTCTACTTAGTGAAAGAATTAACCAAGCAGCTTTTGGACCATGGTCTTTTCCAATAAGACTCGTATAAATAGCTGAATATGCATCTTTGGATAGTAAATCAAGTTCTTTTGCCCAAGTGTACATATTCGTTTGAAAATCTTCAGCATTCCAATCCTTATTTAATTCATTTGCAATTCTTCTGAGAAATTTTTTTTGCTGTTCACTCAAATTCGAAACATTCTCCGATAGCTCCTGTTGCACCATAAATTTGTCCTTTTCAGAAGCATATTTTTCCAACCATATTTTTGCATATTTGCCCCATTCTTCAGCACCAACTTTGTTAATTTCCTTTTCCATATTAGGCATTTGCACCCATTGTGAAATTGTTGAAAATCTAACATTAGGAGGAATCTTGATCTCACCCACTTGAGAAAGCTCGAATTCTCTTGCAAAATCGTCCCCTTTTTTCGAAAAATAAGCCTCTGCGGCTTTCTGATACTCATCAAAAAGTTTAGGAATAGTTTCTCCTTCGGGATCAAAATTTATAGCCTGGTTTATTTTAGTTTTCACCATAAGAAAACGTAGAATTTCAGGAGGAAGAATATCAAGCATTTCGCTCGCTGAGGAGCCTCTTCCTTTGGATGAAGACATTTTCTTACCTCCAACCAAAAAAAACTCGTAAGCAACCGGTTGTGGTACTGGATAACTTATCACTCTTTCACAAATCAAACTCGCTAAATCGTGTGATCCTCCCTTACTCATGTGGTCCTTACCAGCCCCCTCGACGGTAACACCAATAACCTTCCACTTAGCCGGCCATTCAACTTTCCAAGGTAACTTTCCTGAAATGTTACCATCAGAGCTAAAGGGAGATATTCTTCCCTCATGGCCACAACCCTTCACCCAATTTAAACCGTCAATTTTACAAATATATGAAACTTTTTCGCCATCCCAAGCATTCACTTTTGTAGTTGAAACCTTGTCACAATTTTCACAATAAACCTGAAACGGAAACCAATCAGAAGGAATTTCTTTTTTATATAACTCCGAATAGATTTTTCTTATCTCACTTACTTTATCAAGACATTCACGGATCACATCGTTCATTCTTCCACTTCCATAAAGATCTGTTGACCAAATAATCTCAGGCTCACAGTCTAGTGCATTAAAAACTTTTTTGAAATCAAGAGCAAAATATTCAGCATAATTTTTAAACCCAGGTTGTGGAGATGGAACTTTATAAAGAGGCACTCCTAGATATTTATCAAACTCTTTTGGAAGATAAACTGGTAAATCATCCATGGGATCATGATCGTCAAAAACATAGGTATACTTAGCATTTATTCCAGCATTTTTTAGCGATTTATATATCAGATCGTGAATAACCACTCCGCGTAGAGAACCAACATGAATCCTTCCTGAAGGAGTTTTCATGTCGTCCACCCATTCTAAGGGGAGATTTCTTTCCTTTAATTTTTGAGCAACTTGGTCAGACCAATACATAACCTTTACTCATTATACAATCGAATTATGTCTTTATATACCTGCTCAGTTTTTTCTAATGAATTAAGATCAAGCCACTCCTCTTTTGTGTGACCTCCTCCACCAATGGGTCCCAAACTTATCACTGGAATATTTAAACGATTAGCAAAAATATTTTCGTCTGCAACAGAAGAAGCATAAGTTGGTTTTACTTTATTTTTATCAAAAATTTCTTTTTCCAAAATTTTTAGAAATTTATTGTCCCTATTTATCTCATAAGATTCACCGTATGGCGTATCTCTTTCTACAGGACGGCAATTTACTTCAATATTATTTTCTTTTGCGGTTGATAGAATTTTTTCTTTTACAGATTCACTTGTTATTCCCGGTGTTGTTAAAACTGAAAAAGTAATAACACACTTATCAGGCGTTGAAAAAGATGTAGTGTCAGAATGAATAGACTGTAGTACAATTTTTACACTATCTAAAAATTCATGCTTTGGGAAATTTATACTTGATAAGATTTTGATAAACCTTGCAGCCTCATTAATAGCATTTACTCCTTTTTCTTCTTCTGCAGCATGTGCTTTTTTTCCAGTTACCGTAGCTTGGAAAAGTATTCTTCCTTTTCTTCCATAGCAAACATTAAAAGGCTGATTTAAGTCTTTTATTTGGCCGCTTTCTCCAGAAATAAGGAAATTAATATTGTTTAAAATCCCTGAGTCGACTAAGTCGTGCGCCCCTCGAGATATCTGTTCCTCATCAACACCAAAAATAAGTTGTAAGGGATATTTATTTTCTACAGCAAACTCTGCGGCCTTAAGAATAGCAGCAATTGCACCTTTCATATCTTCAACTCCCAATCCGTATGCCTTTTTTCCATCTATTTCTAGTTTTAAAGGGTCGCGCTCACTTTTCTCATCCATATGTACAGTATCCATGTGACCATAAAAGGATAGGTAACTAGAGGATTTACCAAAACGAGCAACTATATTACTCCTATTTCCTTGAGTTAATACCTTCTCAACTTTAAAACCAATTGAAATTAAATGTTCAGAAATAAATCTAGAAATTTTTTCTTCTGAAGATGTTGAATCGATGTCGATCAATTTTTTTATTAATTCTATTGTTTTCATTATGGGCGAAACCTAACCTTTCTTTTTTCCATTTCTTTTACTATCTCGTTGCATCGCTCTTCGCTCTTTCCCATAATAAGCACCTTAAAGTTAGGAGATGGAATGATGTTTTTTCTCGTAACTAACGTTCTAAATGCTTGAGGAATAACTAAGCCTTGTTCTATGTTACCATATGCCAAATCTTCTCCTATAACTTCTACGTAATCCGAAATTGTTTGTATTGGTTTATCAGTATATACGTTTGTATTTATCCAATTCTCCGCTCCTAATTTTGTAGCGACAATATATGGAGGAGTATTTGCTGTAGGGCGAGAGTTGAGTTCTACCACGTACACAGACTCTTTCCCTTGATCATCCCTTATAAGAAACCAGTCTACGCCTTGTACACCGAAATACTCATTAGATTCTGTACTATAATTTGCAACTTTCTGAACTTGATCATCAACTAAAAGTTTTGAGCCGTTTTTTGGCCGAAAGGGGCGATTCCCAAGATATTCACCTTCGTCAGTAGTAATTTGATCGAAATAACCAATGATTTCTGGCATTCCCGATCTGCTCGTAATAAACTGAGTACTACCATTTATAACAACTTCTCCCAAGTTTCTCGCATCACTCTCTATAACTATTCCAAAACCGAGAGGTGAAAATGAGTCCCTTGGCCAAAGTTCTTCAATTTTTCTACCAAAAGATCCTTTAAATAGGGCTCTTTCTATCGAACTTCGAATCTCCGATATCCCACTTAAAACTTCATCTGTAGTAACAAAAGGAATACGCTTTACTAAATCCCCCCCCGATCCAGTAGGAAATTTAAGCCAGACTCCATATTCTGTGCTTGAAAACTGTTGAACTAGTGTTTCCACATCTTCTAGAGATCGCATAGTGGCTCCTGGAAGCATTTGAAATCCAAACCTAACTGCAGACTCTCTTAACTCTTCTTTATTATTAGTTATCGCACTATCCCTTCGATTAATCGTTTCTATGTTTAGTGCTCTCTGTTGTCTACTTACTCCATCGTTAGAAAAAGTAGGTACTAAATACATGGGGTTGTCTGAATTTTCAATTTTCACCCTTCCCGATAAGGATTCGAGAGGATCTGTTGCGGGATATCCATAAGTAACCTCCCCGTTTAGATCAGGTTCAACTTCAATTATGTGCGAATCTTGAGGAATTAAACCATGTCGAGAATAATACTCATATAATCCTTCTATGAGGTTGTTGCAAATAACCGTTTCACCGCTGCTTATTGCTGGTACCGCAGTGTTTCTTAGATACCAATCTCCATCGGGAAATGGTAAAGCTAACTTATGGTCAGGGTTAACATAATTTAAAGTCACGAATGGCTCGCCCTCCAAATTGTTACTTCTTAGGGCAGTGTGACCTAATGAAACTCCACTTTCAACTTTTGTCATAAAAATAAAAAAACCCCTATTTTGGGGCTATATTTTGACACCAAAAAAGCCCTCTAATTAAAGAGTGTGCTTCTTGGATTTTACAGAATTAAAATTCAATATCATTTTTCAGATATTAGCATGTATATTATACCTTGTCAAATTAAGTTATCTATCTTTTACGGGAGGGAAAAGTATTATATCGCGGATGTGAGGCGTATTAGTAAGAATCATGGCCATTCTATCAATGGATATCCCTATTCCAGCCATTGGGGGAAATCCATATTCCATAGCTGTTAAAAAGTCTTCGTCTACTTCCATTGCCTCTTTATCTCCTTCAAGTTTTCTTTGTCTTTGATCTTCAAACCTAGCTCGTTGATCTCTAGGATCATTCAATTCTGAATAGCAATTCATGACCTCGAATCCACCAATATAACATTCGAATCTTTCAACTAAATTAGGATTATTTCTGTGCCTTTTTGTTAGAGGACTTGTTTCATGAGGATAGTCCATTACAAAAGTTGGCTGAGTAAATTTACCATCGTAATACTCTTCAAAAAGAGCAAGTAAAAGATCTCCTCTTTGCTGGCTATGTTTTGGATTTATATTTAGACCATCGGCTATTTTGTATAAATCCTTATCGATTACTGTTTCTGGATCAAAACCATAAGCCTCTTTTAGACCTTCATAGATTGTCACTCTCTTCCAAGGAGCTTTAAAATCAATAACGTGTCCATTATATTCAACTTGCGTTGTTCCATGTATGTCTTGTGCTACTCTCTCAAAGATTGTTTCTGCCATCTCAAGCATTTCTAAATAATCTGAGTAAGGTTTATAAAGTTCTACAGCGGTAAATTCAGGATTATGTGTCCTATCCATTCCTTCATTTCTAAAGTTTCTGGAAAATTCAAATACCGGTCCCATATTCCCACAAACAAGGCGTTTTAGATAAAGCTCATTTGCTAATCTTAAATACATGTCTTGATCTAAGGCATTAAAATGGGTAATAAATGGTTTTGCGTTTGCGCCTCCGTAAGTATTATCAAGAACTGGAGTCTCCACTTCTAAAAATCCGTACCCCAAGAACTCATCTCTCATTATTTGAGTCATTCTAGCTCTTGTTCTAAATCTTTCACGAGCGTTTGGATTTGTCATAAGTTCAAGATATCTTTGCCTCCTTGCAAGCTCGGGATCTTCAACTCCTCCTCTTCTAATTAAAGGTGGCGGAAGCAAAGCTTTAGCAAGCATTGTCAATTCTTGTGCTTTTATTGTTATTTCACCGGTTTTAGTTCTAAAAACCTCTCCTTGAGCATTCACAAAATCACCGGTATCGTAGTTATCGGCTATTAGAATAAATTTCTCGTCTTCTGGCCCGTTTTTCTTAAGATAAACCTGAACTTTTCCCGTAGTATCTTCTACATCGTAAAAAATAGATTTTCCCATCTCTCTTCGACCTACGATTCGACCAACCACACTTACCCTTCTTTCTTCTAGTGAATCAAACTCCGATGCTATTGCTCCGGCTGTGTGAGTTATCAAAGGAGGTTCAACGGGATATGCATTTATTCCAGCAGCTTCGAGATTTTGAAGGTGGTTAAGTCTTGAATTTCTACCAGTATTTCTCTCTTGTTGTATGGGTGAATCTTGTGGCTGAGGCGGCCCTTCTTTCCTTATCATTTTTACTTGAAAGCAACAAGTACCAATTCACCATCGAGTACTCTTTTTGTATATACGTTGCCCTCTGTAGAATCTAAGTCTTCCGGGTTATAAAAAGAATGTTGACCATTAATCACTACGTTTCCTTCAGGTGTAGCTTGTAGATTAAACCTCTGTTGAGTCCCTAAAACTACAACAGAAGAATCCGGTGGCAATACTTTTCCAAAATCCATATTTAAAGCTTCAAGAAGACTTGCTGGTCTAAGGTTTTCCGGAAGGTCTTCTGCAAACTCTTCTGGTGTTTTTCTTCCAGTTGCCTCAACAACTTTTACCCAAGAAGGGGATGGCAGCCAATAAGGAGAGTTCTCAGGAAATCTATAAACACCACTACCAACATCTACTCCCTGAAGTTTTATCTGATCAGAGATAGGAACCAATGGATCAACGATAACAAGACTCGCTCCATCTGATAAGTGCGGGGATCTTATTGCTTCTGAAATCGCAGGGCCGAATCGATCTATATAATCACCAAGGGACATACCTAATGAAGAATGATACCCAATAAGAGTTTTTCTATCTATTTGCGCTTCGCAGAGTGCGCGCACTTGTATTGCTGAGTCAGTTGGTGTTAAAGATTCTCCAGTCATAAGTCATATATAGCTACTTAAATTAAGTAAAATACTCGTTTTGCTGGGATTTTAGCACTCGAAACATATGTTGTCAAATAATAGTTTACTCTCTAACTACTGTTGTTCCTCTGAATGTTGGATTAAAAGTATTTTTGACCCTCAAGACAATTTCAGTACCAAATAAGGGCTCGAGCGTTCTGTAGTGCAATACCTTAGCACCGTTTTTAGCCATTCTATCAGCTTCAATATAGGTTAATCTGTCAATAATATGCGCATTAGAATTATATCGTGGATCAGAAGTAAATACACCATCAACATCTGTCCATATCCATACTTCTTTTGCCCCCAACAGTCTTCCAATAAATGATGCTGAAAAATCAGATCCTCCCCTGCCTAAAGTTGTAACTCTTCCGTCCTGAGTCGATCCTAAAAATCCAGTTATTACTGGCGTGACTCCTTTTCTCAATAGTGGATTAACTATTTGCTCAGCTTTTTCTTCACTCAATAGAACATCTGGTTTAGCTTCTCCAAATAAGTTGTCAGTCTTTATTATTTCCGATGATGAAACAACTTCTGACCTAATTCCCTCCTGATTAAGCTTAGCGCTTATAAGTCTTACACTCATCCTTTCACCATACGAAAGAATCCTGTCCTTTTTTTCTGCATCTGATAATCCAATGGAATTAATATCTCTTCTTAAACCAATGAATAGTTCTCTTAACTCGTTGACAAGAGACGTTCTTATTTGTAAGGAAAGTTTCAATTGGCTGGCCGCAGTTAAATGAATATCAAATATAGTCCTTAACTCTCTGTCTTTTCTAGAAATATCCCCTATATCGGCGTCACAAATTGCTACTAAACGGTTTGTAATACCTGACATTGCTGAAGCAACAACTACTACAGCTTGCCCATCTTTGACATGAGATTTTACAATTTGACTAACTCTTTCTATTTGGGAACCTCCTCCTACTGATGTCCCACCAAATTTCATCACATAAATGCTTCTATTTTTTTCTACCTCATTTTTTCGTAAACCTTCTAAACAATTGTGCCCGTTCTCAATTTTTCCCATTTTTGCCAATAAAAAACCCCTCCTTGAGGGGCTTCTCTAAGTTTTTTTAACAAAGAATCAAACCCCTTGATGAAGGGTTGTCTTTGTCTTTGATTCAAAACGATTTTCTTTGTTCATATTGCTTATAATAACCCATCCCTTAGTGGATTTCAACGATTGTGTAAAGTACTTTTCCTGCCGGTGCTTCCACCTCAACCTTTTCCCCAACAGCACGACCGATCAATGCTTTTCCAAGAGGAGATTCATGTGAAATCTTCTTTGCCTGGGGATCTGCTTCCCACTCTCCAACTAACGTAAACTTTTCTTTCTTACCTGAAACTGAAAGCGTAACAGATGACCCGAGTTCTATGCTTTTTGAACCGTTAGTTTTTTCTTGAATTAAAGTTGCATTCTTTAGAAGCTCAGAAAGCTCTTCTATTCTTCCGTCAATTAGAGATAGCTCTTCACGCGCTGCTGTGTATTCTGAATTTTCTGCAAGATCTCCCATTGCTCTAGCTTGAGAAACACGTTCTAAGACTTCAGGTCTTTTTACCTTGCTTAATTCCTCAAATTCCTTTTTTAACTCTTCAAGTCCTTCTTTCGTTACAAAAATTTGTTTTTTATCCATACTTTTTTGGTCTAAAAAGTAAAATTTTTTTTCTGCCTTAGCAGAATAAAAACCCCCTTTTTAGGTCTTTAAAGAGGGGGATTAAAGTTAATAAATTCAACCAAAAGTAATATACCCGATGGTCATGTATAAGTCAATATCCTGGAGTAAGAAAACTATTATAGGATGGGTAATCTTTATTAGTTAAGACGTCTGCTAAGCTGGTTTTTCGAAATCCAACCTTATAAAGTACTTATTTAAAACTACCTTACTATTATCTCTTGGATGAAACCAAGCAAAGTTTTTATCAATTTTTTCACTTGTAATTTTTTTTGACATATATTTCTTTTCAAGAAAATAAAAAATATTATCAACAAAATTCATCACTTTGTTTATTCTAGCTTTTTTATGTGAAATTTCTGGCATATTGTAATTTGCCATATATTCAATAATCCACTGATTTTTTGAAATAAATCTTTCATAGATCTTCTCCTTATTTATAACTGGCAAAATTTGGGATATTTCTTTTGCAATAAATAGATTATGTTCTTCTATTAAAATCGACCCTTCATCAAGAAACATATTTACACAAATTTTATCTCGAATTTTTTTTCCTCTAAATTTTCTTTTTTTGTTAAATAAAAATAATATTGAAAGAATCAAAAATCTAGAAAACCAAATTGTGTTTTTTCTGCAGATTACAAATAAATCCAGGTCGTCATTTTTTTTAGCATTACCAACTGAAACACTTCCACTGATAGCAATTAACCTGATCGTAGGAATATACCCTAAAATTTTTATTAGACCAATATTTTTAGTTATTTTATTATTACTTTCCTTTTCTCGATTTATTCTCAAACCAACTATCCTTTCTCTTTCCTGCAAGAAATAAAAAATTCCTTTTTTCCTGATTTCTTTGCTACTGCCCAAAACACTTTTAATTGTCTTTTTGGAAATTTTTCTATTGGTGATTAAAAATTTGTGAATTTCGTTAAGGGTAAGAGGAAAGTCAAATATATCTGAGTAAGTAAGAGTCGAAAGGATTCTCTCTTCTATCGACATTATTTTTTAAAAGAATTTGAATATCGTCCTAAAACCTGATCCACTCCCGCAGCAAGAGTATCAATAGCTGATGATGCAGTTACGCTATCATCCTGTACAGATCGTACGGCATTTGCCAAATAAGCGTTTAACGAAGATACCATCGCATCATCATAAGTGTTAGAAGCAAAAATTGTCGATTCTGCATCACTTGCTTGATCAAGAAAAGTACCTAGATATTCATTTGATGAAAGTAAATCTTTCATGTCTTTCTTTGGGTATATTTCCCCAAAAAGTCTTGTTTTTGATTCTTCTGCATACAATTTTTCAAGAGTTGAGTTTTGAGATAAGAATTTAAGAAATTCAAACGATTCTTTCTGAAACTTAGTTTTCATAGATACTCCTTCAAGCCAATAACTTGCAACTGTAGTTTTTTTACTTGGCAAACTTGGTACCTTAACGATTTTAAAATTTAGACTCGGATTAGATGCTTTTATTTCTAAAATATCCCAAGAATAACCAAAGTACATAGCTAAATTACCCTTAATAAAAGCTGTTTTAGAATTGTCCATGTCACTATTCCAGACACTATTATCTCCTCTGGCAAAAGAAGTATAAAAACTTAGAGCATCTTCTGAATTCTGTCTATTTTTACCAGCTAGATCTTTCATGTCTGCACCATTTTGAATAAAGAGAAGAGATAATAGGTCTGAAGCGTGTTCTATATTATCGTAAGTTCCCAAAGAAATACCTGATGTTGTAATATTTCCTTCTTCATCTTTAACGGTTAGTTGCCTTGAAATTTTTACAACATCGTCCCAAGTACTTGGTGGATTCTCAATTCCTGCTCCTTCAAATAGATCGTTGTTTATGAACAAAGCCAAATTATCTGTTTCGAGTGGAACACCGTAGTAAGCTGAATTTTCTTTGGCATCATCTTTAACAGTGTTGTAATAATTATCAAAATTTATATCATTCACCAAGTTATTAGAAAAAGGAAGAAGCATAGATTTCAACTCAGGAATCCAACTAATATGAAACCTAAAAATATCTGGTCCTGTTCCGTTTTGAATTCTTGTTGATAGTCTCTCTATATATTTACCTTCCGCTTTTATATCTTTTTTTTCATATTTTATCTCTATGTTTGGATGATCACGTTCGAATTCACTAATTACACCTGAAAATATTTGAGGGTCCTCCCAAAGACCCCAATAAGTAAGGGTTACTTTTTTACTCTCTCCAAGTTTAGGCAAAATGAAAGTTATTACTAAAAAAACAAGAAATAATACACCTAAAATGCCGAACGCAATAATAATAAATTTCTTAATTCTTCCTCCATTTTCTTCTTCAAGAGTTGGTGGATTTATGGGAGATTGAGGAGGAGGGTTTATTGCCGACTGACTTGGATCATTTTGCTCCAAAGGCTGAGGTTGACCAATTGAAACAGGGTTATTTTGAGAAAGAATGGGTTGTGGGGAAGATTCAGAGGATATTGGTCTAGGCATATTATCACGAGTATTTTGATTATCCATTTTAATAAAGCTGCAAACAAGGTAAAAACGTGAATTATTACATTCAGCCTCATAATGAGCTTAAATATAGTATAATATGAAAACCGCCTAAAATCTATTATTTAGGAACTAATAGCTATGGTGAAAAAAGGAAAATCGGTCGTAAAGAGAAGGGTTCTAAGAATAAACAAAATAATTCCTTCTCTCTTTTGGTTCTTCATAGGATTTGTCTTTGCTGGGATTTTCTTAATAAGTCTCTTTCTCATCTATTTTAAATATCTTTATAAAGAGCGCGTTATTCCAGGGGTTTACATTGGAAATATATATGTTGGAGAAAAAACCAAAGAAGAGATTGAAAGTGCTTTTAATGAAAAGAATTCTCTTATTGGAGATGATACTCTTACCCTGTATTTAAATGATAATATTGCAACATATTCTGCAAAAAATTTAGACGTAGGATACGATACCAATCTTATAGTTAATCAGAGTTTGAGCTTAGGAAAACAAAAGGATATAGTGAGCAACCTCTATATTATAATAAACTCCTATCTTAATGGAATATTCTTAAAACCATCTTACTCATTCTCCACTGAAAAACTTAATTCCAGTTTAGATCCTATTTATAAAAAAACTTATATTGCTCCCATTGATGCTCTCTTTACAGTCTCAAACAATAGAGTTACCGCTTTTAGACAATCTAGCGATGGGAAAATTATTGACAAAAACTTACTCTATAAGAAAGTCAGTGAAAAAATCCCGGTGATTTTAAAAAATGAAAATAAGAACATTTCTATAGAAATTCCAATTAGGGTAATAAAACCCAATATAACAACCGAAAAAACTAATAAATATGGCATCGAAGAAGTGATAGGTATAGGCAAATCTTTTTTTAGAGGCTCGATACCTAATAGAATCCATAATGTAACATTAGCCGCATCAAGAATTAACGGAATATTAGTAGCTCCTGGAAAAAGTTTTTCTTTTAACGAATCCCTTGGTGACATCTCTAAATTTACTGGGTATAAAGAAGCCTATGTTATAAGCAATGGAAGGACTGTACTAGGCGATGGTGGTGGAGTATGCCAAGTTTCAACCACTTTATTTAGAGCTCTTTTAAATGCAGGACTTCCGATCACCGAAAGGCACCCTCATGCATACCGCGTAGGATACTACGAGCAAAATGGGGGTCCCGGAGTTGATGCAACAGTTTATTCCCCAACCGTTGATCTAAAATTCAAAAATGATACAAAAAATTTTATCCTTATACAAAGCTTTTTAAATCCAGATGAGCAATCGCTAGAATTTACTCTCTTTGGGAAAAAGGATGGAAGAATATCAAAAGTTACTGATCCAATCATATTATCTGAATCCCCAGCTCCTCCTCCAGCATATCAAGATGACCCAACCCTACCCAAAGGCACCACAAAACAAGTTGATTTTGCAGCAGCTGGTGCCAAAGTCCAATTTAGTAGAGTAGTGGAAAAAGATGGAAAAGTAATAACAAGTGAAACATATACCACTAATTATGCCCCTTGGAAGGCTGTCTATCTCGTTGGAACAAAGGAATAATGTCTCAAATTATAGATCTTCAACATACATCAAAACTGATTCAAGAATTGAAAAAAGAAAAGAAGAAGATAGTTCTTGCAGGAGGATGTTTTGATATTATTCACACTGGTCATATTGAATTTCTAAAAAAGGCAAAAGAAAAAGGAGATATTCTCATTATTCTTCTTGAAAGCGATGAGTCTATTAAAAAAAGAAAAGAAATCAAAAGACCCATTAATAATCAAACGGATCGATCACTCGTACTGTCGCAGGTTCGACCAGTAGACATAATTATCAATCTCACCCCACTTAAATCGGATGAGGAATATAAAAATATTGTGAATTTAATCCAACCTGATATAATTGCTGTTACAAAAAACGATCCCCTTACTAAGGAAAAAGCGATGCAAGCAAAAAATGTAGGAGGAAAAGTTATTGAAGTTATTGACGAGCAAAAAAACTCAACTTCAAGAATTATAGATAAAATAAAAAATTTATGAAAAAAGTTTTACTTCTTTATGGATTACTTGTTCTAGTACTTTTGATACTATATTTTGTAAAGTCAGGAGCGACTGATTTCTTAATCAAGAAGAATGCAGTACTTTCTATTAATGGTAATAAAATAGTTCTTGAAAGAGCTGATTCTGAAAAAGAAAGAATGATTGGCCTTACACAAAAAACAGGACTCACCGATGACCAAGGAATGATATTTATATTTCCAACAAAAGGGAAATATTCTTTTTGGACAAAAAATATGAAATTTCCAATAGATATTATTTTTCTTAACGATAATAAAGTCATGGATATCTTTAAAGATGTCCCACCTGCAAATTCTGATATAAATATACCCACCGTAACTTCCCAAGAACAAACAAATTACGTAATAGAGCTTTCATCCGGAAATGCAGATAAAAATAATATTAAGCTAGGAGATCAGCTAACGATTGAAAATCTTTAAAACCTCTCATTTAATTTATGAAAATCCTTTCTATTGAAACCTCATGTGATGAAACAGGTGCCGCAGTAGTCGAAAGAGATGTCAACGGAATAAAAGTTATTTCCAATACTGTAGCTACTTCATCTGAAATCCATGCAAAAACAGGAGGCATTATCCCTGAAAAAGCGGCAAGAGAACAATTAACCTATATCATTCCTGTGATCACAAAGGCTCTTCTTGCTTCAGAAGGAATAGATACCAGTAAAAAAACAAAAGACAAATATAATTTAGCGCTTGATATCCTCAAAAATAAAATTGATGCAATAGCTGTCACAAATGGTCCAGGTCTAATCGGATCTCTTCTTGTTGGAGTTGAAACTGCAAAAACGCTATCATTTTCCCTTAACAAACCTCTTATTCCAGTACACCATCTTTTATCACACATTTCGGCTAATTTCATAGACAATCACATAGAAAAAATCGAATTCCCATTAATTGGACTTATAATATCTGGAGGTCATACTGATCTTCTTTTATATACAAAAGTAAATGATTTTCTATGGCTTGGAGGGACAAGGGATGATGCTGCTGGAGAAGCACTTGATAAAATTGGAAGACTACTCAAAATAAATTATCCAGCAGGCCGAGAGATCGAAAACCGAGCAAAAAAAATAAATAATTCTAAAATTTCCTTCAAAAGCCCACTACTGGGAAGTTCAAGCTATGATTTTTCATTCTCTGGACTAAAAGCAGAAGTAGCAAGATATGTAGATGGTAAGAATTTAAACGAAGAGGATATTGATGAAATTTGCTACGCAACTCAAAAGGCAATCATTCAAGTCGTTGTCGAGAAAACCATAAAAGCAGCAATCAATCATAGCGCTAAATCTATATTGATTGGAGGTGGAGTATCAGCCAATCAGACGTTAAAAGAAAAAATTAACATTGAAGCAAAAAATATTGGAGTGAGAGTCTACTCCCCTAAAATCGAGTACTGCACCGATAACGCCGCAATGATCGGAGCACAATCTCTAATAGATTTTGACCCAAAAGATTGGAGAGAAGTTCGAGCGCAACCTGAACTATATTTTGAAAGAAAGAATATAATCATCTGATATACTGAGACTATGAAAACACTAATATTAGTAGAGTCACCAACAAAAGCCAAGACATTGAACCGTTTTTTACAAGGAAAATATAATATAGAAGCCTCATTTGGTCATATAAGAGATCTTCCTAAAGGAAATCTTGGGGTTGACGTCGATAAAAACTTTGAGCCTAAATATGTAATTCCGTCAGCAAAAAGGAAAACAGTTGAAGAATTAAAAAGAAAAGCTAAAGATGCTGACAGCATAATTCTTGCTACTGATCCTGATCGAGAAGGAGAAGCTATTTCCTATCATCTTTACGAAATTCTCAAAGGTGAAGTTGAAAATAAGGTAGATTTTAAAAGAATAGTATTCCACGAAATAACCCCCGTTGCCATAAACAAAGCACTTGAACATCCTAGAAAAATCGATCAAAATCTCGTCTCTGCCCAAACTGCAAGAAGAGTACTCGATAGAATCGTCGGTTATAAGCTTTCCCCAATTCTATGGAAAAAGGTTCAAAGAAGACTTTCTGCTGGTAGAGTTCAATCAATAGCATTAAGGCTTATTGTAGAAAGAGAAAGGGAAATCGAGAAATTTCAAAAAAAACCCTATTTCAGAGCTTTTGTTACATTAATTAAGAACGGGGACAAAGCAGAATTTGAATTAAATCGTATAGATGAAAAACCTATTGAAGAACAAAAAAAACTAATCCTCTATGACGGGGAGTATAAATATAAAACCACAATATTAACTCAAGACGATATCAATAACCTCAAAGAAACGCTACAGAAACAAATCTTCAAGGTAAGTGATGTCTCTAAAAAAGAAACGAAAAGATCACCTAATCCACCATTTACAACCTCCACTCTTCAACAAGAAGCCTTTAGAAGGTTTGGGTATACTAGCAAAAGAACAATGAGTATAGCTCAACGTCTATATGAAGAAGGTTTT
Organism: uncultured Gammaproteobacteria bacterium; assembly: GCA_964641355.1. Classification (GTDB taxonomy): domain Bacteria; phylum Patescibacteriota; class Microgenomatia; order Levybacterales; family GWA1-39-11; genus CAZXND01. Next base: position 69,347 of record CAZXND010000001.1, read on the forward strand.
ATCACATATCATAGAACTGATTCTTTTAATTTGTCTGATGTTTTCGTGAAAGACGCAAGAAATAACATTGAAAAAAAATTTGGAAAAGAGTTTCTTTCGTCAGAAATTAGAATATACAAAACAAAAAGCAAACTTGCTCAAGAAGCTCATGAAGCAATAAGACCTACAAATGTAAGCAGCCAAGATGAAGAAATCATACCGATGGGTAAAGACTTTGTAAAACTTTATGATTTAATTTTCAAGCGTGCTATGGCCTCACAAATGTCGGATGCCGTATTTGACTCACTGAAAGTTACCATTGAGACCTCAAACAATAAGACTTATCACTTCGATACTAATGGTAGATCGTTGAAATTTCCCGGCTTTCTTAAATTATGGTTCTACGAAGAAGATGAGCAGCTGTTACCAGATTATAAAACAGGAGAAATTTTAGAATTCAACGATTTTCATTTTACGACTCATGAAACAACTGCTCCTCCAAGGTATAACGAAGCATCTCTTATCTCGTCTTTAGAAAAACATGGAATTGGAAGACCATCTACTTATGCTCCGATAATTTCGACTATTCAAGAACGAGAATATATAGATAAAGAGGAAGGGAGGTTTAAACCAACAAATATAGGTATTGCTACAAATGATTTTCTAGTAAAAAACTTTTCCCATATAGATGACATCCCTTTTACCGCTTCCATGGAGGATTCACTAGATGAAATCGCAGAGGGAAAAAAAGATTGGGTTCCAATGTTGAAAGATTTTTACAAACCATTTGAGGAAGATCTGAAAAAAGCGGAAAGTCAAGAACATGTTGAAGTCAAACAAGAAACAACGGGAAGAAAATGCCCAGAATGCGGAGGAGACATTATTGTCAGACGTAGCCGATTTGGAAAATTCTATGCATGCTCTAACTTTCCAAATTGTACCTACAAAGAATCTTTTTCAGAACAAACTAATTTTGTTTGCCCCAAAGATGGGGGTAAAGTAATCATTAAAAAAACTAGAAGAGGTAGACCTTTCTTTGGGTGCTCCAATTATCCTAAATGCGATTTTGCAGCTTGGAAAAAAGAAGAATTATTAGAAACTCAATCTGAAACAAACAGTAACTTGACAAAAACTAATAATTCTGATCATAATTAAGTTGTGAAAAGAAATTATTCTTTAATCTTTTTTTCATTGATTTTAGTTATCTATGTAGTGTTTCCACGTTTAGTACTGGCCTCTACTGTAGAAGATGCTTTAGGTGCAGCAAAAGAATCCTCCACTCCCTCCATGCAACCAACAAACGAAGGCCCTGGATTAATACTTCCAGATAATCCTCTTTTTATTCTTGATCAATTCAAGCAATCTATAAGATTAGCTCTAGCAATCACACCCGAAGCGAAAACAAAAACATATACAGCAATCGCAGGAGAAAGATTAGCAGAACTTAGATACATGATTGCAAGAAACAACGAAAAGGGAATGGAAATCGCTCTTTCTGGAATGTCTGATAACCTAAAAATGGCAGCTTCCACCATATCTCAAAGCCAGTTTTCGGGAAATGATGTATCAGAGACTGCTCTTAATTTAAATATAAACATAAAAGAGAAGCAGCAAATTTTAGATAATTTAGAAAAACAATCAAAAGGAGAGTTAAAATCTCAAATTACAATAGCACAGGAAAAAGTTTTATCAGCTAAACTAATCGTTGAGAATATTCTCCCAATCCATGAAAGAGAGAAAGAACTAACTGAAGACTTAGAAAGAAATATAAATAAAGAAATAGCAAACATTAAAAGTTCTACAGAAAACATTGAAAGAAATATATCCGTCTTAAGCTCTGTTTCTAAAAAAGCCGTGGCAGGTGCCAGTACTAGCGCTACAGAAACAGAAGATGGAAAAAAAGTAGAGAAATCTCTTGAAGCTACAAGAAGTACAGTAAAAAAGATACGAGAAACCCTGAATCCTCTTATTCAAGAATAAAAATTCAAATTGTTGTTTAGCCTCGTTTTTGCTATTATATTCAAATGATTAAGCTTGACGCAAAAGAACTCAGAACGATCCCACCTGAGAACATAGATTTATCAGAAATTAAAAGACAAGAGCTTTATATAGTTCTTGACAACGTTCTTGATACTTATAACGTTGGCGCTATTTTTAGACTGGCAGATGCTACTGGTGTCAGAAAGGTTTACCTCTGTGGAGCAACCGAGACTCCACCGAATTCAAGAATAAAGAAAGCCTCAATAAACACCTGGCAATGGATTAATTGGGAATATAAAAAAAATACAGTTGATGCAATTTCCGATTTAAGAATGAATATTCCAAATATAACAGTCGTTGCGATCGAACAAGATGAAAAAAGCATTCCCTATGACAAAATTAATTACGATTTACCCCTTGCATTAATAGTAGGCAATGAAACAGTGGGAACGGATAAAAAAGTTTTAGATCAAGCTGATGCCATAGTAGAACTTCCCATGCTCGGAGTTAATATAAGTCTTAATGTTATGGTTTCTCTAGGGATTGTCCTTTACGAAGTCATTGAAAAACAAAAAGCTTAAACTTCTTGTGTTAAAATATACTTCCTTATGCAAATTGAACTTTTCCTCTTTTTACTAACTACACTTGGAATAATCCTATTGTTTATATTCATTAATAAAAAACTCTCAGAGATGAGTAAAAAAAACAACACCAATGAAACCCTATTAGAATGGCTCAAAAGTATGCAACAAAGCATGGATACTAACAATAAAAATATTAATTCAACTCTAGTATCTCACTCGAAGGCCCTTAACGATAGATTAGATAATGCAGCAAGAGTCATTTCATCCGTTCAAAAAAACATAGGTGAAATGTCAGAAATTGGACGTGGAATGAGAGATTTACAAGAATTCCTAAGAAGTCCCAAGCTCAGAGGAAATATAGGAGAGCAAGTTTTAAAAGAACTACTGGGACAACTGCTACCAAAAAACTCCTTTCATCTTCAGTACACGTTTAAAAGTGGGTCAATTGTAGACGCTGTTATAAAAACAGAGGCAGGAATCATTCCGATTGATTCCAAGTTCCCTATGGAAAATTTTAGAAAACTTAACAACGCAAAAAGTGAAAGTGAAAAGAAGATTATAGAAAAAGAATTTGAAACAGATGTTAAAAGACACATCGATTCCATTTCTAAAAAATATATTTTAACTAACGAAGGAACTATTGACTATGCTCTAATGTACATACCGTCAGAATCAATCTACTACGAAATTATTAATAATCCCTCTCTTTTTGACCACTCGTCGATAAAACGCGTTCTACCAGTTTCTCCTATGACTTTTTATGCATATCTAAGAGCAATACTTATGGGTTTTGAGGGACAAAAAATAAGCAAAAAAGCGCATGAAATTTTATCAGCTTTAAGATCCATACAGAAAGAGTATGATAAGCTTGGCGATACAATAGATACACTAAATAAACATGTAAATAATTCCTACAACACCATGAATCAAGTAACAAGTAATTTTACGAAACTCGGAAGACAGATCAAGACCACAAACGAGATCGAGAAAGAACAAGATTCATTATTGGAAAAAGCAAATTAATCAATATCCAGTAAAAATCTCGAACATAATATTATCTCTTTTAACACCCAACTTCTCTACTATCTTAATCAAAGATAATACCATTGACTCAGGACCTGAAATGTAATATCTCGAATTATTTAAATCTTTGACATACTTTTTAATCATGTTTTCATTTATCCTACCGAATTCGCCGTTCCAACTTACGGCCTGCAAATTTTCTGTAATCGTAGGTATATAATGAAAAGAATCAAAATTGCTTCTTATCTTTTCCATCTCTTCTAAATAGATAATTTCTTCAACCTCCTTAACTGAGTTAAATAAAAAAAACTTGTTCTTAAGTCCTTTATCAAAAATATATTTAATCATGCTTCTAAAAGGCGTGACACCTATCCCTCCCGCAATAAAAACATTAGAAATATCTTCTCGTTTCAAAATAAAATTTCCGTAAGGGCCACCAAATTTTATTTTAGATCCGGGACTAAGCTCTAATAAGGCTAACTTGAAAGAACTTTTGATTATTTTCGTGGTAATAAAAAGAATATTCTTTTCTGTAGGAGAAGAGGCGATGGAAAAAAATCTTGCAGAACCTCTTTCATCAGGATCATTTATATCTAAAAACATTCTAACATATTGTCCTGGAAAAAAATTTAGATCAATATTAGTTTTGTCAAAAAAGAAAGAATAACAATTACCAGATTCCTGTCTTTTTTTAATAAATTCCAACTCGAAAAACTGAGACATATAAATATTATATCTCAAAACCTTGAATTGAGATCAGTATTATGATACTTTGATATATGAAGGGAGGTGATTCTTTTGAATAAATTAATCATAGCTTCAACAATCATAATTTTACTTGTCGGAGGATTTGTTCTTTTTAAAGATACCTTCACCAAAACAAGGAATAATACAAACTCTGTTCAAACAGTAACAAATAATAAAACCCAGGAAAAAATAGTTACAGTAAAACTCAACAAATCGGGCTTCAACCCTTCGAATATTGAAGCCTCGATTGGAACTAGAGTAATTTTCCTAAATCAAAGTGGAAATCTAGCAACAGTAAATTCTGATGACCATCCTACTCACATAAAATTTCCCATTCTAAACTTAGGTGAATTTGGAAACGAATCAAGCGTACAAGTAGTTTTTGATAAAGCTGGAACCTACAACTATCATAACCATCTTAATCCTAGCCAAAAAGGGACTATTATTATAAAATAGTTTTCAAATCTTAAAAAAGGAGGTGATTCGTATGTGTTATAACTGTGGATGTGGAATCTCTAACGATGATATGGGAGATCCTAAAAACATAACTGATAAGACTTTCAATGATGCAGCTGAAACATTTGGACAAACTCCTGAGGAAGCAAAAAGAGAAACTTTAAAACTCCTTAAAAAGGTCTTAGGTGAAGAGTAATTGATTATTACACTTATAACTTTGTGATAAAATAATCGCTACCTCTTTTATGAATAAAGTACTTACAAAGAATCAAAAAGAAGCTGTCGAACATGGAGAAGGACCACTATTAATAATAGCAGGTGCTGGTACTGGAAAGACAACGGTCATCACGGAAAGAATTAAGCACCTAATATTAAAAAAAAATATTAAACCGAATGAGATTCTTGCTCTAACTTTTACCGAAAAGGCTTCAAATGAAATGCAAGAAAGAATAGATAGAACTCTTCCTTACGGGTATACCCAAATGTGGATATCAACATTTCACTCCTTCTGCGAAATGATTTTAAAAGACGAAGCGATAAATATTGGTTTAAACCAAAATTTCAAACTATTAAATGAAACTCAAAGCATAGTACTTTTCAAGAAAAACATTTTTAAATTAAACCTTTCATACTTTCGCCCTCTTGGAAATCCTAACAAATTTATAGAAGCGTTAATTCAGCACTTCTCAAGGTTAAAAGATGAAGACATAACCCCAGAAGAATATTTATCCTTTGCTAAAAAGATGGAGGAAGGAGAAGAAAAGGAAAAGATTTTAGAACTTGCAAATGTATACGGTCAATATGAAAGTTTAAAAATAAATGAAGGTGCTATGGATTTTTCTGATCTAATATCAAATACACTACTCCTTTTTAGAAAACGTTCAGGCGTTTTAAATAAGTATCGTGATTTATTTAAATTTATATTAATAGATGAATTTCAAGATACAAATTATGCTCAAAATGAATTAGCAATTCTTTTATCAGGAAACCAAAAAAATATTACGGTTGTTGCAGATGATGACCAAGCAATTTATAGATGGCGCGGAGCTGCTCTATCAAATGTTATTCAATTTAAAAAAAATTTTCCAGGTACAAAAATTGTTACATTGATAGATAATTTTAGATCCACCCAGGAAATTTTAGACAGGTCTTATGATTTGATTCAAAATAACAATCCGGATCGACTTGAAGTTCTTGAAAAAATTGATAAAAAATTAAAATCAGTAAAAAAGAAAAAGGGAAAAAGAATTGAGTTTATTAATACAATCAGAGTTGAAGAAGAGACAGAAAAGATTGCAAAAAAAATAAAAGAACTAGTGGAAAAAGAAGGCTATAAATATAATGAAATTGCAATTCTAATTAGAGCTAACAATCACTCTCAAGCCATAACGTCTTCCCTACAGAGATTTAATATTCCCTATCAATTTCTTGGACCAGGACAACTTTTCCAGCAAGAAGAGATAAAGGACCTAATTGCTTATCTTAAAGTATTAACCAATCTACATGATTCTATTTCTTTATTTAGAATACTTAATATGGATATTTTCGGAATTTCTCCCAAAGAATTAAATTATACATTATCGTTTGCTAAAAGAAAGAATATGAGCCTATATGAAGCCATTAATATTGCACAGGAAACATATCTACAAGAAGACACCAAAAAAAAGTTTCAAGAAATATACCAGATGATTGAAAAACATCTGGGAAAAATAAAAAATGAAAGTGCGGGACAGATTATCTATGATTTTCTGGTTGAAAGCGGACTTTATACTAAATTATTAAATGCGAAAACGCAAACAGAAGAAAAGATTTCTCAAAATATGGCGAAATTTTTTGACAAAATTAAAAACTACGAATCACTTAATATAAATAATGGAGTACATGCTGTAATCGACTGGTTAGAGATAATGATGGAAATGGGGGATTCTCCACTAGTTACCGAAGTTGACTGGAAAGATTTTAACGCCGTTAACATCTTGACCATTCACTCAAGCAAAGGACTAGAATTTCCGATTGTATTTATTGCTAATTTAGTAGTAGATAGATTTCCCACTAGAGAAAGAAAGGAAAAGATCCCAATTCCAATCGAATTAATAAAAGAAACCCTTCCTCAAGGCGATTATCATCTCGAAGAAGAGCGCAGGCTTTTTTATGTAGCAATGACACGTGCAATGGATCGATTAATTTTTACAGCTGCTAATTTTTACGGAGAAGGAAAAAAAGAAAGAAGGATCTCTCCTTTCGTTTACGAGGCAGAACCAGAACTATTAAAAAGACAAGAAAATAAAGAAAAAGAAATAAAGCAATTGTCGCTTATAGATTTAACGTCAGGATATAATTCCCAGCAAGAGTTAAAAAAAGAACTACCACCGTCTCCTTTTAAAATAAATTTTATTTCTTATTCTCAACTTCAAACTTTTGAAGTATGCCCACTACACTATAAGGCAAAATTTATCTTAGGACTTCCCACAGAGCCCTCAGCAGCTTTAAGCTTTGGGATAACTGTTCATAAAATATTAAGAGATCTTTACGAGATTTATAAAGATAAAACTCCAGATCTAGATGAAGTTATAAAACTATTAAATGGAAATTGGGTATCCGAAGGATATGAAGATAAAATTCAAGAAAAAAAATATTTCGAAAAGGCAGAGGAATTATTAAAAAGGTTCCTCAATAATTCTTTTAATCAAAACACTAATACTGTAGCAACAGAACTTCCTTTTTCTTTTTATATTAATAGAGAAAACTCATCTCCATTAAAGGTGTCTGGAAAAATTGATAGGATTGACTTAACTGAAAATGGTATAGAAATAATAGATTACAAAACTGGGGGTAAAAGTTCTTCTAAATCAGCGTATGACTTTCAGTTAGGGCTTTATGCCCTTGCTGCTATGAAAGTCGATAATCCTATATTGAGAAAAAACATTGAAGATTTAACTCTAAAGCTCCACTTTGTTGAATCCGGAGAAATAATACCAACAAAAATTACAGTACAAGAAATAAAAGCGGTTGAAGCTAAAATTCTTGAAAAAGTAAAAATAATTGAAGGAAGCAATTTTGAATGCTCCAAAGGACCACTCTGTATTAAGTGTGAATTTAAAATGCTCTGCAATACAAGCTGATCTCAATAATAAAACTCTAGGAAAAGAGTAAGCCAGATTCTGTTTTATCTGTCATCTATCTAGACTGTGACACATGTCACTTGCCTTCCCTTTTATAGGATGCCCTGTCTTCGATGTATTAAGCAATGTATTACATCATTCGCAGGTTGCAGCAGGTGGGATTGCCCGTTTCACTCCTACTCGTCTCTGTTGCTCTCAAGTTTTGTCAATTCAGAACTTGTTTTGTACTCCACATGTAGGAAAGGAGAACAAACACCAGCACTTTCATGTCTCTGCTTATGCAGAGTCCCCGACATTGCACCTGTCTGGACTTTCCTCCCCTAATAAATCAGGGGCGACAGATCTTTTTCCTAGAGTCTGGATATTTTACTAAAAAGGGGAGTTTTTATCAAATCACGAGGTTGAATTTGACCTCTTCCTCTCTCTGATATTTACTTTATCTGAAATAAATTCGATAATTATTTTTATAGTCGCTGCTATGGGAACCGCCAGTAAAACACCTAGAATTCCGTACAAATGCTCTCCCGCAAGCACTGAAAATAATATTACTAACGGATGAAGTTTTGTTATTCTACCGATTACATAAGGGGTAATAAAATAATCTTGGATCATTCTTGCAGCGTAAAATACTACGATTGTTAAAATAATTGTTTGAAAAAGACTGAGATTTAACATTGAATATCCTCCTGAAATAGTGATGAGGAAAACAGAAAAAACCGTTGTAATAACAGGACCTAAAAAGGGAATTATTTCAAAAATTCCAGTAAAAAGAGATATCGTAAGAGCATTTTGAGCTCCCAACAAACTTAAAACTATAAACAACATTACGGTCATAGTAAGGATCAAGAAAATTTGTCCTCGTAAATACCCACCTAATACTAAATTTATTCTTCTCAAAAGTATGGTTATTTCAACTCTATTATCATTGGGAACAAGAAGTAATGCACGTTCAACCATTCTCTTTCCATCTTTTAAAAAGAAAAATGCAGCAAACAAAAATATAAAAAAGTTTATAATTCCAAAAAATGCACCCGAAACAAAAGGGAATGGTGATAATGTTATCACCTGAGAAAATTGTTGTGGTGAAATATTGTTAAGAGATCCCAAAAGAGGCTTTAACCAAGACGGCAAAGAGTTATATGTCTTAACTATAACAGGAAGCGAAGAAATCACAGTTTTTTGAATATTTTGATACTCACCGATGATTGACTTTGTAAAAACATACGAAGCGAACCCTACACTGGAAATCAAGATTAAATATACAAAAATTATCGAAAGTGTCCTCGGGAGTTTTAAGTATTTATAAAAGAATGAAATTAAAGGATCAAAAATGTATGCGAAAATCAATGCAAGAATAAATGGAGTTAATATCTGTCTTTGGAGATATAAAAACCATACAAATATTATAAAAACTATCAAAATAAATAAATTTCTAGGTCGAATATTCATCTAATGATTATACCACTCACTTATTTTACTTTCTAATTCTTTATTGAGATTTTGATCTAGGAGTAAAAAATTTTCCATTTTTTTAAACCATGTCATCTGTCGCTTTACATAATTAATTTCTGATATTTTCCATTCATCGATAGCATCATTCAATGTCGTTTTTCCATGTAAATAATCAAAAAAACTTCTATATCCAATAGCATTTTTAACTTGTGGTGAAAGATTTTTATAGTCGTAGAATAATCTTTTAGCTTCTTTAAGAGCACCTTTTTTTATTCTTTCAGATATTCTATCTTCGATTTTTTTCTTCAATTTCTCCTTTGAATTATTAATTAAAATTATCTGGGAATTAATTCTTTCATACTTCCCTTTTTTAAATTTTTTTCCTGTGACTTCAATTGCTCTAATTAGTCTTCTAGGATTATTTTTATCAGAGTTGTTCATTGCTTCAAATCTTATCGAATTTTCTTTTTTTAATATCGCTTGTAGTTCACTTATTGTTTTTTTTGATAGTTTCGATCTTAAATCAAGATCAGGAGGAATATCTATGGTTTGGATTTCTTTAAAAAAACTACTAATATAAAAACCGTTTCCTCCTACAATAATTGGAAGTTTATTTCGAGACCAGATATCATTAATAACCATTCTTGAAGTTTTTTTAAAGTCAGAAATATTAAAACTATATGAATAGTCTACAACATCAATTAAATAAACGGGAACTGTTTCAAAAAAGACCGGAGAGATGTCAAATTTATCATATACTATTTTTTTATTTACTCTCGTAACGTTGAGAGGTAAATCTTTTCCTGAAATAATATCAAGACTTTTATAAACCTGGATCGAGTCTGCACTCACTATTTCACCATCAAACCTTTTAGCAAGTTTAAGGGCAATATTTGTTTTACCCACTGCAGTAGGACCCAGCACAAATAAGGCTTTTCTCATTAAAACCGTTACTTCACCGCCTTTTTAAGACTTTTTCCAGGAGTAAATCCAGCAGCTTTTCTCGCAGGAATAGTTATTGTATCACCGGTTTTAGGATTGCGACCTTTTCTCTGTTTTCTTGTTCTTAATGAAAATGTACCAAATCCACTTAAAACTACCTTTTCATTTCTTTTAAGAGAGTCTCTAATCGCATTGAGGAAAACTTTGATAGCCTCTTTTGAAGCTTTATTTGTTAAATTTGCTTTTTTTGCTACTAATTCTATTAATTCTTTTTTAGTTACTGACAAAATTTATCACCTCCAATAGAAAATTTTAACAGTGATTACAATATAACTAATATGAAATATTGTCAATAGGGAATTGAATAAATCGACTAGAAGATTATTCTTTTGGCTCACTTACTCTAAATTCACGGATTGCAGTCACCCTAACAACTCCTGGAACAATCAATCTTTTATCAATTTCATCTTTTATTTGTTTTGCAACAATAGTTGTCTCAACGTCATCCAACTTACCAGGGTTTATTATTACGCGAAGTTCCCTTCCAGCTTCAAATGCATACGCATCCTCTACTCCATCTAAGCCTTTTGCTATTTCCTCCATATCCTTAAGTCTCTTTGCATACTCCTCAACATCTTCGTGCCTTGCACCTGGTCTTGCTCCCGAGATGGAATCAGAAATATATACGATTATAGATTCAATCGAAGAAAATGGCTTATCCTCATGGTGTTCAGCTACACAATTAATTACTTCACGACTTACTTTATACTTTTGTAATAATTCAACACCTAGAGCGACGTGACTTCCTTCTTTGTCATTAACTACCTTTCCAATATCATGGAAAAGACAACCAAGTCTAACAATGTCCACATTTGCACCGATTTCACTAGCAATTTGAATTCCAATTTTTGTTTCCTCAAGAGTGTGTACGACAAGATTTTGACCAAAGGATGTGCGATATTTAAATCTTCCAAGCATTGCTATTAGATCTGGGTGAAGGTTAAAAACTCCAACCTCATGAGCAAGCTTTTCTCCTTCTTCGTAAACTATTTTTTGAACCTCTTTTTTTGTCTGCTCTACTATCTCTTCTATTCTAACGGGTTGGATCCTTGTATCTCTAAGTAAAAGCTCGAGTGATCTTCTTGCAATCTCACGTCTAACAGGATCAAAAGAAGAGAGTCGAATAAGTCCCTGTTCTTCAAGATCAACGTCTACCCCAGTAGCGTTCTCAAATGCTCTGATATTTCTTCCTTCTTTTCCAATTATCCTTCCCTTAGCATCTTCATCTTGGATTTTGATTGCTGAAACAGTATATTCGGGAAGGAAATCAAGAGCTCCATGTCTCATAGCATCAATGAGAATCTCCTGAGCCTTCTTGTGCGCAGTTGCCTTTGCCTCCTCCTCTTCTTCACGAATAATTCTTGCAGCATCTGCCTTCGCTTCATGTTTTATCTCTTCAAGAAATTCTCGTTTGGCCTGATCAATCGATAAACCAGAAACATCCTCAAGTTTTTTTAAATAGTCAGCTCTTAACTGATCTAAATCATCTGTAGTTTTAGACATATAAGCAAGAGAAGATAAACCTTAAATCAGGCGAAGAAAATGGGAAGCAATTCTTGCAATATTTATTTTCATCTTCCTTGCAACAACATTATACCTAAAAGCCATACATATAGTCAAACTCTCACCCATACTTTTCAAATTTTAATTCTAAAACATTAAAAACGACGTCTTTCCTTTCAATAATTATTTTCCATCCCTTCTTTTTTGCGACTTTTGCGAGGCCTAAATTAGGATTAAAAGCGATCGGTTTTCCTACCATTTCAAGAAGAGGAATATCTGTTGTTGTATCTCCTATAGCTATTGATTTGCTTAAGTCGAACTCTAACTCTGAATTTTTTAGAAATTTTTTTACAATTTTTTCCTTCCCTTCTTCCGTAGGGGCCTGTGTAACTTTACCAGTAAAAATTCCATCTTTAACTTCAAAAAGAGTTCCATAGAAGGAATCAAATTTATTGTATGCTGAAAATTTTGACACAATTGGAACAGGCGATCCTGATATTGCAAGGAGAAAATAATCTTTTTTTTTCAAATCTTCGATAAGTTTTCTAGTATATCTATATACGTGGTCCTTTTGACTGTTTAGTACTTTTTCAATCACTAAAGCCATATCTTTTTCTCGACAACCCTTAATATTTCTGATAAAAATCTTTACAACTTTAAGAATATAGTTCTCATAACTTCCTTTTCTATCGAGCCATGCAAGATAATCATTCTCAATTTCCTTATAGACGTCTTTTGAGAATATATTCTCATCAATTAATCCATTAACAAGCTCTATCAACAAACTTGAACGAAAAATTGTCCCATCAATATCAAAAATGGCCAATCTCTTCTTCACGAGGATATTTTAGCATGAGACTTATCCGGATTAAACTAAGATTAAAAATTGGTCGGGATGCCGCGAATCGAACGCGGACTACCGCACCCCCAGCGCGGCGTACTACCACTATACTACATCCCGAAATAAAGTAAAAAGAGAAGTTCTAAGAATAGAATATCTTGTTTTGATCTATTGTATTTTAGCATAAACATGGTAACATTTATCGCAGTTAGATCAACCATGGCAAAGAAAAATTCAGAACCTAAAACCCTCCCGAACGGAAATGCCTCGAATTCAGAAAAGCAAACCGCCATCAAAATGGCAATGGAGCAAATAGAAAGACAATATGGACGAGGATCTATTATGAAGTTTGGTGAAGCCGCTCAAAAACTTCAAGTTGATGTGATTCCAACGGGATCTCTTGCTCTTGATCTTGCACTCGGGGTAGGAGGTCTTCCAAGAGGTAGAATTGTCGAAATATATGGACCAGAGGCTTCAGGAAAAACAACACTTTGTCTTTCAATTATTGCTCAGGCTCAGAAAATGGGTGGAACTGCTGCTTTTATCGATGCTGAACATGCATTAGACCCGATCTGGGCGCAACAAATTGGCGTAAATCTTGATGACCTCCTTATTTCTCAACCAGACACAGGAGAACAAGCACTTGAGATTGCAGAACAACTTATAAGAAGTGGTGGTATTGATGTACTAGTAATCGATTCTGTTGCCGCACTTGTTCCAAGAGCCGAAATTGAAGGGGAAATGGGCGATGCAATGATAGGTTTACAAGCACGTCTTATGTCCCAAGCATTAAGAAAGTTAACTGGTGTAATATCTAAAAGTAAAACAATTGCAATCTTTACCAATCAGCTAAGACAAAAAATTGGAGTAATGTTCGGAAATCCGGAAACAACTCCAGGTGGACTTGCTCTCAAATTCTATGCATCAGTTAGACTTGATACAAGAAAGATTGAGACTATAAAGGACGGTGATAAAGTAATAGGAAATAGAGTAAGAGTAAAAATTGTAAAGAATAAAGTTGCACCACCCTTTAGAGTAGCCGAGTTTGATGTAATGGGCGATGGTGGAATATCAAAAGAAGGAGGTGTCCTTGATGTTGGAATTGAAACAGGAGTTATTCAAAAATCGGGAGCTTTTCTTCGACACGGTGAAACCTTACTAGGACAAGGACGTGAAGCTGCAAAATCTTATCTCAAGGAAAATCCAGAAATAAGCGAAAAGATCTCACATGAGATAATTAAAACTACAAAGAACGCCAAACCTATGATTGCGGTCGGCATTGAAGATCAATCAGAAGAATAATAAACTTCAAAAATGTCTCCAAGTCCTCAAGATTCAAAAAGAGAAATTGAAAAAGCATATTTTAAAAGTATTAAATTTATTTCCTATAGGGATAGAAGTGAAAAAGAAGTAAAAGATTTTTTAGTAAGAAAAAAAGTTGACCCCAAACTAATTGACTCTGTAATAAAGCTTCTTAGGGAACAAGAACTTATCAATGATAGAAAATTTGCAAATTGGTGGATCGAACAAAGACAAGAATTCAAAGGGAAAAGTAAATCAATAATTAAATCAGAGCTTATTAAAAAAGGAGTAAACAAATTATTAATAGATGAAGTGCTCGAAAAGACTCAGGAAGATTTAAAAACCGCAACTTTATTATTAGAAAAGAACAAATATAGGTTCGACCGTTATAAAGGAGATTTAAGAAAAATTAAAATTACAAACTTCCTCAAAAATAGAGGTTATAACTGGGATATTATTGAAAAACTACAAATATGTGAAGACTAATTATCTTTTTGGTGATTGCTTTCTTCTTCGAGCTTTTCCACCCATTCCAACTTTTCTTCTTTCACGCGTTCTTGCATCACGAGTTAGATAACCTTGATCTCGAAGAAGTTTTTTATATTTTTCTGAATCAATTCTCACAAGGGCTCTTGCTATCCCGTGAAGAACCGCATTAAGTTGCCCTGAAGGACCTCCTCCAATTACCTTTACTGAAATGAGATATTTTCCACTCACACCAGTTATGTCAAAAAACTTTTTATAAATATTTTGATATGGCTTGAATCTAAAATATTCTCCTATAACTTTTCCATTAACAAGGGTGTCTCCACGACTAAACTCTCCCCCAAAAATATTGACCTTTGAAGAACCATTTGGAGTATAGATTCTCACTCTAGCAGAAGCTTCTCTTCTCCTTCCAACTGTTGCAGTGTATTTTCCTGTTTTCTTAATCTCTTCTGACATTAGACTTCCGCCTTTCCTAATTTATCAGCAAATTTATGCTCTTCAGTTGAAAAAATATAAAGTCTTTTCAACATCTTATCACGTAGTCTATTTTTAGGAAGCATTCCTGAAACTGCATGTCTTACAATCTCTTCAGGCTTTCTTGCACGCAATTCTTCAAGAGATTCACGTCTCAAACCTCCAGGATAACCTGAATATCTAGTGTAAACTTTTAATTTTTCTTTTCTTCCTGTGGTCTTAACGTCTTTGGCATTAATCACAACTACATAATCACCGTTATCGAGGTTTTTATTAAAATAAGGTTTACTTTTACCCATTATAAGTTTTGCAATTTCTGTTGCAGATCGTCCAAGTATGCTTCCTTTAACATCGATAAGATGCCAAGCTCTTTGTATTTCTTTACTTTTTGTTGGTTTTGTTAATTTTTGCATTTTTCCTAACCGGCTTTTTTTCCGGCAATTTATCTTCAGTTTTTATTTCTTTTTTAACTTCATCTTTCGAGTTCTTTTTTACCATCTCTTTTTTTTCCACCCACTCTATCAAAACAAGAGGGGAATTATCTTTAACCCTTCTTCCAATTTTAATAATTCTAGTATATCCGCCTGGTCTATTTTTAAATCTAGGAGCAATATCGCTAATTATCTTCTCACTAACTGATTCACTGAAATACCTTGAAAGGTAGCGTTTTGAATCTGAAGAATCATTCTTAACGTGTGTTACTATCTTTTCAATTTGTCCTTTAATTGATTTTGCCTTGGTTTCAGTTGTTTTTATTCTTTCATAAATAACCAAAGAACTCATAAGACCTTTAAACAAGGCTTTTCTTTGATTTATATCTCTTTTAAATCTTCTTCCAAAAACTCTTTTTCGCATTTTTTCTAAAAATTATCTTGGATAATTCCAAGTATTACATTTAAAAAATGCGTCAATATGACGCATTTGAAGATTGTTAATTCTACTAATAATTAAATATTGAAAGGAATTCCCTTTTGTTTAAAACCCTCTTCTATTATTGAAAGGGATTTTGCGCCAAGATTTCTATAACCCATAAGTTCTTTCTTAGGAGTACCAAGAAGTTGTCCGATGGTCTCTATTCCTGCATTTCTTAAACTATTATAAATTCTTGTAGGAAGATCTAATTCATCCACAGTCATTTTAAGGATGTCTTCTGAGATAGTTGAAGAAATTGCTATCTGGTCAGAATCTACTTCTGCTTGAGGTTCATAAACTTGTATAAATTGACTTACCAAAACTTTTGCCGCTTGCTCAACTGCCTCTTTAGGATTTATTGTACCATCGGTCCAAATCTCAAGAACAAGCTTATCAAAATTAGTTTGTCTACCTACACGAGTTTGCTCAACTTTATAGTTAACTTTCGTTATAGGAGAGAATATGGCATCAATAGGAATAATTCCTACAGTTGTCGCCTTTCTTTCTTCTGCTAATGAATAACCGTATCCCTTTTCTACAGTAAATTCGATATCTAACTTAGTCTTTTTATCACTTAAGCTACCAAGATAATGATCTTTATTAACTACTTCAACTCCATCTGTTGTCTCTATGTCCTCCACCTTAACTTCACCAGGTCCTACTTTTGAAAGAATCATTTTTCCTTCTTGTCTACCTTCTGGGAGTTTTACTCTAATATTTTTAATATTGAGGATTAATTCAATTACATCTTCCTTAAGTCCTGGAAGAGTAGAAAACATGTGTTTAACCTTATCAATTTTTACCGAAGTTACAGCAGACCCCTCTATATTTGCTAAAAGAACTCTTCTTAAAGCAACACCTAGAGTTTGTCCAAATCCTGGTTCTAGTGGTTCGAGTACCAACTTGGCATATCCTGCTTCTTTTGCTTCTTCTTGTACTTTAAACTTTTGGTTTGTCATTTCTTTATTAAATAAGTGGGCTTTAGCCCACCAAAGAGTATATTTTACTACTACCTTGAGTAGAATTCAATAACTAATTGATAATCCACTGGATTGGCTATTTCTTCGGCTTTTGGGGCCCTCAAAAGCTCTCCTTCTACACCTTCAGCCTTGACATATTCAGGAAGGTCACCACGAGCCTCAATATAGCCCTTTAAATCATCGTTTTTGAGTAGCTCTTGGGAAAGAGTAACCTTCTCTCCTATCTTAATTTTATAAGAAGGAATATTGACCTTTTTCCCATTAATAAGTACATGACCATGAGACACAAACTGCCTAGCCTGAATTCTTGACTTAGATAATCCCAATCTATATACAACATTATCTAGTCTAGTTTCGAGAAGTTCAATAAGAGCTCCCTCAGTATTACCGCGTGTCTTTGAGGCCGTTTCAACATACTTTCTGAATTGTTTTTCAAGAAGACCATAAATCCTTTTCAATTTTTGTTTCTCTCTAAGTTGTATTCCATACTCCGAAGATTTTCTTCTATTTCTTTTACCATGGCTTCCAGGAATAACATTAAGTCTTCTTTCAAGACTCGCGGAAGCCTTTCCAAGAATATTTATCCCTTCTCTTCTTGCTAATTTATGTTTTGGTCCTCTATATCTTGCCATATATTATACTCTCCTCTTTTTTTTAGCCCTAGGTCCATTATGAGGAATTGGGGTAATATCTGCTATCATACTTATCGATAACCCAGAATTTCTTATAGCACGAAGCGCTGCATCTCTTCCAACACCTGGTCCTTTTATAAAAACCTCAACATTCTGTAAGCCAATTTCTTTAGCTTTCTTTAACGCTTCTTCAGTAGCCATTGTCGCAGCATAAGGAGTCGATTTTCTGGTGCCTTTAAATCCCATATTTCCAGCGCTACTCCAAGCAATAGCATCACCTTTTTCATTTGTAACAGTTACAATAGTGTTATTAAATGTTGTGCTAACAAAAACTTTGCCTGATCCTGTTGAAACTGTTATTTTTTTAGATTTTTTAGTCGTTTTTTGTGCCATAATTATGCTTTAGGAGGTGTAGGACCACTTTTTGCTACGATTCCCATCCTCTCTGCAACTTCCTTCCTAATCGCTCCAATTGTGACTCTTTTACCTCTTTTTGTACGCGCATTAGATCTTGTTCTTTGTCCTCTTGCAGGAAGATTACGAGAATGCCTCATTCCTCTATAACTACTTATCTCTTTTAATCTTCTTACATTCTCAAGAATTTCTGCTTTTAGTTCTCCTTCAATTTTGAAATCCTCTATTGCCTTTTGTATTCTTCCCAGTTCTTCTTCTGTTAAATCTTTTGCCCTTTTTTCAGGAATAATATTCGCCTTCTTAATTAATTCTCCCACGTTACCCCTTCCTATTCCATAAATATAGGTAAGAGCAATATCTACTCTTTTTTCATCTGGTATGTTTACTCCTGCAACTCGCATTTTTTTTAAATATATAAGAGGTGGTGAAGGTTATTTATAGCGGAAAGTTATTCTTCCCCTCTCTTTATCATAAGGGGTCATTTCGACCTTAACTTTATCTCCTGGTAGAATTTTAATGAAGTGTATCCTCATTTTCCCAGACAAATGACAAAGTACAACTTTTCCCTCTCCTACTTCCACCCTAAAAAGAGTATTGGGTAGAACTTCCCTCACAACACCGTCAATCTCAAGCGAACCTTGATGTGTCATTTAACTTCAAGCGTTATTGTACCAAATCAGGCACACTATAGCAATAGATGCTAAATACTAAAGTCGTCTCCAGACAGTTTGGTTAAAATCTCAGGTGTCCCACTTTTTATCAGAATAGTTCTCTCAAAAAGACCCGAATCGCTCCCATCACTTGTTACAATAGTCCAATCGTCTTCTTCACTATAGGAAACAGTACTTTTTCCTTTGTTATAAATAACTTCAACTGCTATCGTCATTCCTTCTGTTAACATTGGCGTTAATTCGATACTACCTTTTAAATATCCAGGAATTTCAGGCTCTTCATGAAGTTCTTCGCCTACTCCATGCCCTACCAGACTTCGCACTATGGAATAGCCACTACCTTCAACTATTTCTTGTATAGCTTTCGATACATCACCAACTCTATTACCAGATTTTGCCTTGCTAATACCTGCAAATAATGCTTCTTTGCCAATTTTAATGAATTTATCGATATCATCACGACATTCAGAATCCTTTCTGAATAATTGGGCGATACCATCTCTTATTCTAAAAGTCTCAGACATATCGGTATGAAAACCATTTAAAAAAACTCCACAGTCAATTCCAACTATATCTCCTTCCTTCAGTTTTCGATTTTTCGGAATTCCATGTACAACCACATTATTAATAGAAATACAAATCGTGTGTTTATAATCTTCTACGCGCTTAAAGCCTGGCTCCCCACCGTGTTCTAAAATATACTCCTCAGCCATCTTATCAATCTCTATTTCCGAAATACCTTCTTTTATATTTTTACTAAGATAAAACAAAGTATCTCCCAAGATTTTTCCACCTAAACGCATTGCATTAATTTTTTTTACATCCATTTTCTTATTTATCATTTTCCTCTTTTAATGACTTAAAAAGATATTCTTTAATTTCTTCAACTGGTCTCTCTCCGTCTATATCTATAAGTTTTTTTTCTTTACGATAATAATCTATTACAGGTTCTGTGAATTTGAAAAAAATTTCCATCCTCTTTTTAATAGCATTATTTGTGTCATCTTCTCTATTTTCTTTTTCCATCCTCAATCCCAATCTATGAAGAGCTGTATCCTCACTAATATTGAAGTTAATAACCTTATCTATTTTCTGATCGAGGTTTTTCGCCTGTTTTAATGTTCTTGGAAAACCGTCTAAAATAAATCCCTTCCTATATTCTTTTTTTCTGAGATATTTCGTAACAATTTCAAAAGCTATATCATCAGGAACTAGATATCCAGCATTTAAAACTTCTTTAATATATCTGGAGAATTTTGACTTACCCTTCGCTATATCACGAAAAATATGCCCAGAAGATAAGTATGGCAAATTAAATTCTTCTGAAAGAATATTTCCTTGAGTAGACTTACCACTACCTTGTAATCCTATTAAAATTATTTTCAATTTAATAACTCCTTATAATAAAACGGTTAAGACCGCAAGCTATTATTTAAAAACCTATCATAACTTCTTGTCGCAAATTGTGCTTCAAGTATCTTAACCGTTTCAATAACTACCGAAACAACAATTAGAACACTCGTTCCTCCAATCAAGAGATTGGAGTTATTAATAAATGCACGTGCGAAAGAAGGAAGAATAGCTATTACCCCCAAGAACACAGCTCCCGCAAGAGTTATTCTTGTTATTATATTATTAAGAAAGTCAGCGGTAGATTTACCAGGTCTTACTCCTGGGATAAATCCTCCTGATTTTTGAATATCTTCAGCAATCTTCTTAGGATCAAAAATAACCGCAGTATAAAAATAAGTGAACCCAACAACTAAAAGAAAATAAACAACGTTATATGAAATACTCTCAGGATTAAAATTCACTGCTAAGAATTCTCCTATTCCAACAAAGCTTGTATTTTTAAGTGCAATCAAGTAGTTAGCAAAAAGAGATGGCAATAAAACAATTGAAACAGCAAATATTATCGGAATTACTCCTGCTTGATTTAGTTTCAAAGGAAGGTGAGTCGACTGCTTTACCTCTCCACCCCTAACTCTCTTTGCATAATATATGGGAACTTTTCTTACTGCTTCACTTACAAAGATTATCGCAGCAATAACAACAACTGAAAGTATAGCAAACACTGTCAGGTTTAGAGCGTCTGAAGAATTTGTACTTGAAATGGTTTGACCAAAAATCACGGGAAACCTTCCCACTATACCAGCAAAAATTAAAAGAGAAATGCCATTTCCTAATCCCTGTTCACTTATTAACTCCCCTATCCACATCAAGAAAAGAGTCCCAGCGGTTAATGTGGTTATAAAAGCCACCATATCAATCGGAGAAAGATTACCAATTATATTTTGACTCCTTAAAAGAGCGTACATCCCAATCCCCTGAACAACAGAAAGAGGTATTGTTAAATATCGAGTATATTGATTAATTTTTTGTCTACCATACTCTCCCTCTTTAGAAAGAGCTTCCAGTTTTGGGTAAACAACGGTAAGCATCTGGAAAACTATAGATGAGTAGATGTAAGGATTCAAACCTAGTGCTAATATGGAAAAATTAGAAAGAGTTCCACCTGAAAATATATCAAGAAGACCTAAAAATTGATTACTTGAAAAAAGCGCTTTTAATTGATTTACATTTACACCTGCAACTGGAATATGAGCAAAAAGTCTAAAAATCAAGAAAAGCAAAAGAATTATAAATATCTTTTTTCTTATCTCTTTGTCCTTAAAACTATTCTTAAAAAGTCTTAGCAATTCTCCCACTATATTTTAAAGTTAAATATTAAAAGGGTTTAAATCTCAACTTTTCCACCAGCTTTTTCGATTTTCACTTTTGCGGCGTTGGAAATTTTTACCTTGATTACCAAAGGAACTTTTACTTCTCCTTCACCGAGAATTTTTACTCCGTACTGTTTGGCCTCATCCGCTTTAATAATTTTATTTTTTATAAGAGCATCTAAATCGACCGTGCTATTTGCAGAAAAAAGATTTAATATTTTTATATTAACTGGAAGAGGTTTTTTCTTGAAAACATTATTTCTATCCTTTCCTCTTCTCAACGGAAGTCTTTTAATAAGAGGTAAGGCCCCTCCTTCAAAAAACAAACTAATATCTCTTCTTGCTTTTTGTCCTTTAGTTCCGCGTCCCGAAGTTTTACCACGTCCCGAACCATGACCCCTTCCAAGTCTTCTACTTTTTTTTGTTTTAATTTTTTGTAAACTATTTAAATCCATTATTTTCCTTTGTTCATTTTTTTACTTAAAATGTTTAATGCTTCAAAGGTTGCGTAGACATTGCTTGCTTTATTTTCTGTTCCAAGAATCTTTGATGATATATTCCTAATTCCCGCAACTTCAACAACACTTCTAACAGCTCCCCCTGCAATAATTCCAGTTCCTGCCGGAGCAGGTTTTAAAAGAATTTCTGAAGCACCTTTTTTAATCCTAATAGGATAAGGGATCGTATCTTTTACAAGAGGTACATCTATAAGTCTCTTTTTTGCATAGGTTGAAGCCTTTGTAATCGCAGATGAAACATCGTTTGACTTACCTAATCCGACTCCAACACGTCCTCTCCTGTTTCCAACTACTACCAAAGCAGCGAATCTCATTTTATTTCCTCCTTTTGTTTTCTTAGAAACACGATTAATTTGAACAATCTTTTCTTCAAATTTTTCACCATCAACGAAATTATCCATTTTAAAAAACTAGTCCTCCTTTTCTTACTGCTTCTGCAAAAACCTTTACTTTCCCATGGTATTTATAAGCGCCTTTATCAAAAACTACTTGTGTTATTTTTTTCTCTTGTGCTTTTTTTGCTATCAATTTTCCAAGTTCTTCTACTCTTTCAAGACCATTTATATTTTCTGCAATTTGTTTTTCATTAACACTTGCAACAGTGATGCCTTGAGAATCATCAATTATCTGAGCATAAAGAAATCTATTAGAGCGGAAGACAGATAATCTCACTCTTCCATTTTCTCTTACAGATTTTCTTGTTCGGTTCACTCTTCTACTTTTTCTAATTTTTTTTATTTTTTCTTCTTTTATCATTTTATCTCCTATTTGGCACCACCTACAGCTTTAGCTGCTTTACCCACTTTCCTTCTAATTTTTTCACCAACATATTTAATTCCTTTTGCTTTATATGGATCAGGCACCCTTATAGCTCTTATTTTACTAGCTACATCTCCAACTAATCCCTTATCTATTCCCGAAACACTTATTGTATTATCTTCAACTTTCAGATCTATCCCAATCGGAGCGTTAAACTTTACAGGAACTGCAAACCCAAGATTTAATACCAAATCTTGCCCTTCCATTCTGGCTCTATAACCGACTCCAGAAAGTTCTAACTTTTTCTCAAATCCGCTTGTAACCCCCTCAACCATATTCGCAATCAAAGCTCGAGTAAGTCCATAAAATTTTGCGAAATCTCTTGCTTGATTAACTTGCTCCACTTTAATATTTTCATTATCAACTTTTACCCCAATTCCATGAGGAATCTTTACTTCAAGATTACCCTTTGGTCCTGTAACTAAAACCTTTTCACCTGTTATACTAACAGATACACCTTCTTTTATTTTTATGACTTGTTTTCCAATATTTGACATAATATTCTAATAAATTCTGAAAAGAATCTCTCCTCCTATTTTATTTTTGATCGCATCGTTTCTTGTCATTACACCTTTACTAGTTGTCATTATTACTACTCCAGGCTCTCTAAAACCCTTTACCTTTTGTGCGCTTAAAAAATTATGAGCAGAAGGCTTAGAAATAACTTTTACCTCAGTAAAAACACGAGAAATAGAACTATCTAGAAGGCTTATTTCAATTTTTTTAATTGGGCTCTTTTTATCTGTTAAAATTTCCGCCTTACTAATCAATCCTTCTTTTTCAAGAATCTTGGCAATAGAATAATTAAGCTTTGAATAAGGTGTTGTGACCTTATCTCTACTTGCCATATATGCATTTTTGACTCTAATTAAAAAATCTGCTGCTGTATACATAATAATTTACCAACTGGCCTTCTTAACTCCAGGAAGCTCTCCTTTCAAAGCCCTTTCTCTAAAACAAATCCTACACATGCCAAAAGTTCTAAGGTATCCCTTGGATCTTCCACAGAGCATACAAATATTTTT
This sequence comes from uncultured Gammaproteobacteria bacterium, assembly GCA_964641355.1. GTDB lineage: Bacteria > Patescibacteriota > Microgenomatia > Levybacterales > GWA1-39-11 > CAZXND01. The sequence continues at coordinate 92,995 of CAZXND010000001.1, forward strand.
TTCTCTTGTACTAAACTTTTGTTTTTTGTTGTATTTAACAATATTCGATTTCTTTGCCATTTTAAAATAGAGAATTAATTCGTCTCTAATCCCTTCTTAAACTTCATCCCCATAGCTTCAAGTAAGTTCTTAGCTTCCTCGTCATTTTTAGCGTTGGTAACAATCGTTACCTGAAGACTTCTTACCTTATCAACCTTGCCTGGATCTATCTCAGGAAACACAGTACTTTCCGTAAATCCAAGACTTAGATTTCCTCTCCCATCAAAGGCTTTTGAATCTACCCCAGAAAAATCTCTTACACGAGGGAAGACTATTTTAACAAGTTTTTCAAAAAAATCATACATTCTACTTCCTCTAAGAGTGACAGTCATACCAATCTGATCTCCTTCTCTAAGTTTAAATGTAGAAATCGAAACTCTAGCTTTTGAGGTTTTTGGTTTTTGCCCCGTAATTAAAGATAGTTCTTCTCTTGCTCTTTCAATATTCTTCTTATCTTGCAAAAAGTCTCTATTAGATTCATTAACCATTATTTTAACAAGTTTGGGGAGAGCCATTGGATTCTTTATACCCAATTTCTCCTGTAAGTCTTTTTGTAATTGCTTTTGCTTATCGTTCATATTTTATTAAATTATCCCTGTCTTTGTTTGTGCTTGGGATTATCACACACAATATAAAGCTTTCTTCTTCTTTTAACAATCTTGCAATTTTTACATCTTTTTTTAATTGAAGCTTGAACTTTCATCTTATATCTCCTTTTTACACTTTCTACAAATTCTACTCTTTTTACCTTCTTTAACCAAAAACCCTACCCTTGTCATCTTCTTACATTTAGGACAAACAAGAACAACCGCTCCTAGGCTATAAGGTCTTACTAACGTTATTATTTCTGATTTTTGTCCACTCGCACTATTACCCTTAATATGTTTTTTAAATTGATTTAGTCCTTCAACCACTATTTTACTACCAGAGAAAATTCTACCAACTTTTCCCTCTTTTCCCTTATCTTTCCCTAAAATTACTTTTACTGTATCGCCTTTTTTAATCTTTAACATATCTTATACAACGTACTTCGCAAGACTTGCTATCTTTGAAAATCCTTTTTCTTTAATTTCTCTCGCAACAGGGCCAAAAATTCTTGTCCCCATAGGATTTTTACTCTCTGGATTTTCAATTATAACTCCAGCATTATCTGAAAATCTTATATATGAGCCGTCTTTTCTTTTGTATTCTTTTTTTGTTCTAACCAAAACAACTTTAACCTTATCACCCTTTTTATAATTTGTGTTTGGTAAAGCACGCTTTACTACGCACCCAAGAATTTCTCCCAAATATCCAAATCTCCTTTTTGAACCAGTATAGATATGTATCACCATAAGTTGCTTTACACCAGTATTATCAGCTACATTTAACATTGTTCTATGTTGAACCATTAATTTTCTCCTCCCTCAACAGATACTAATTTAAACTTTTTCTTTTTAGAGATAGGTCGAGTAGGTGCAATACTCACAACATCCCCCACCTTTACCTGTAAACTTCCAGGGTCTACTAAGTATTTCTTATTTTTTTTAATAATCTTTTTGTAAATCTCATGCCTTACTTTTCTCTCAACTTCAACTACAACAGTTTTTGGAGTAGAGGTTGAAATAATTTTTCCAGTTATTAGTCTAGCCATTTTTAACTCCTTTCTCTTTAATTACAGTTAAAATTCTTGCTAAATCTTTCCTTTTATTTCTAACGGAATTCAAATTTTTATTGGTTCCGCGAATAATTTCCATCCTTAATTTCATAATTTCTCCTTTTAAATCCTTCATTGACCTAAGTAATTCTTCGTGTGTCTTTGTATGTAATTCAACTCTATCAGTCTTTTTCATATTAATCTCTCTTAATAAATGAACTTTTAACAGGCAACTTATGAGATGCAAGTCTCAATGCTTCCTTAGCTATGGGCTCGGTAACCCCACCCATTTCAAATAAAACACTGCCTGTTTTAACAACTGCTACATACTCATGCAGATCACCTTTTCCTCCACCCATTCTTGTTTCAGGAGGTTTTTTTGTGATAGGCTTATCGGGAAAGATTCTTATCCAAACTCTTCCTCCCCGTTTTATAAAATGCGTTATTGCCTTTCTTGCCGATTCAATTTGTCTAGATGAAACGTTTCCAATTTCAGTTGATACGAGACCATAGTCACCAAAAGAAAGTTTATTTCCTCTTAGAGCAACTCCATAATCCGACTTATTAGGTCTAAATTGTTTTCTGTATTTTAATCTTTTTGGCATTAACATAATTATCCCTTATCTATCCAAACCTTAACTCCTACATAACCACTTTTTGTTAAAGATGGAACACTTGCGTAATCAATATTTTCTCTAATGGTTGAAAGGGAAACTTTTCCAGACTGAGTTCTCTCTCTTCTTCCAATTTCGGCTCCACCAATTCTTCCTGAAAGAACAATTCTCACACCCTTTGCTCCCGATGACATAACTCTATCAGTAGCTTGTTTAAGTACTCTTTTATGTGGAAATCTTCTTGCTATTTGTTCTGAGATGTTACTTGCAACAAGATATGCGTTTAGATTAGGATCTTTTATTGGCTCGACTTTTATTTCCACCTTTGGTGCATTTTTATTCTCATTTTTTTGAGACAGAAGTCTTAAAATTCCTCGTCTTAATTCCTCGAGTCCTGTTCCACCTCTTCCAATAACAATTCCAGGTCTTACAACATAAATTATGATTTTTATGTGACTTGGTGATCTTTCTATTAACACATCTCCAACACTTGCCTGTCTAAGCTTTTTATAAAGCATTTCTCTTATTTGTATATCTTGAAAAACTATTTTTGAATAAGTCTTCTTAGGATAGAACCCTATACTTTTGAAATCATGATGTATTCCAAGTCTCAATCCGATTGGATTAACTTTTTGACCCATTTTCCTCCTCCTTCTCTTTTTCAATCTTTGGCTTGCTAACAACTTTTACAATATCCTTACCTTCAATCACAACTTTAATATGACTCGTTCTTCTTTTATAAGGTCTTACCCTTCCTCTCGCCGCAAAGTGATATCTTTTAAGCATCGTACCTTCATTAACAACAATACTTTTCAGTGTTAAATCCTCACGCTTAGCTTTAAAATTATTAATAGCGTTTGCTATCGCACTTTCAATAGTTTTTTTCACTGGTGTTGAAGCTCTTTTATTTAAAATAGAGAGCCTTGAAAGTGCATGGTTTAATTTTTTGCCTCTTACAGCATCGGCAATTAACCTAACTTTTCTAGGTGAAATTCTTATATTTTTAGCTTCGGCTGTATACAACATATTTTTAAGTCTTTGAAATTTCTCTAGCAACAACTCTTCCATGTCCTCGAAAAACCCTTGTAGGAGAAAACTCTCCAAGTCTATGACCAACCATTGATTCTGTAACTTTTACTCCAATAAAGTTCTTACCATTATGAACCGCTATCGTGTGCCCTACAAATTCCGGTGGAATTTGACTCGCTCTTGCCCAAGTTTTAATAGCATCACGATTTCCACCTTCTTTTTGCTTAAGAACTTTCTTAAGCAGTCTCTGGTCGATATATGGCCCCTTAACTGATGATCTTGACATATAATTTAAGACTTTCTCCTTTTAACAATATATTTATCTGAATATTTCTTTTTCTTTCTTGTTTTACCTACCGCAATTCTTCCTGCATAATTCTTTGGACTCTTCATACCAACCGAACTTCTTCCTTCTCCTCCTCCATGGGGATGAGAGGATGGATTCATAGCAACTCCACGAACAGTTGGCCTAATTCCCATATGAATTGATCTTCCCGCCTTTCCGATAACTCGATCTTTCCACTCAACTCTAGCAAGCTGCCCAATTGTTGCATAGTTTTCTTCATTTATTTTTCTTATTTCACCAGATGGCATTTTAATATGGATATAATTACCTTCTTTTGCCATTATCATTGCTTGATCTCCAGCAGATCTTGCAACTTGTCCACCTTTTCCTCTTCTAAGCTCGATATTATGGACCATTGTTCCGACAGGAATCTTTTTTAAGGGAAGTGTGTTTCCGACTTTAATATCTACTCCCTCACCTGAAATTATATGATCACCAAGAGAAAGACCCAACGGTCTTAAAACGTATCTTTTCTCTCCATCTGCGTATTGTACCAAAGCAAGATCTGCAGATCTATTAGGATCATATTCAAAAGCAATAACTCTTGCTGGAATATTCTTTTCTCTCTTAAAGTCCACAAGTCTATAGAATCTCTTGTGTCTTCCACCCTGATGTCTCACGGTGACTTGACCAGAAAAATTTCTTCCAGAATGTTTTTTTAATATCTTCTTTAAATCTCTAGACATTAGCTTTTCTTCTCTTTCTTTTCTTCAAAAATGTCAATCTTTTGACCTTTAGCAAGAACAACTCTAGCCTTTTTAAACTCGAATTGTTTTTGACTTTTTCCCTTTTTTGTCATTCTCACAACTGATCCCCTTATAATATTGGTATCAACCTTCTTTACATTAACTCCAAAAGCCTTTTCTACAGCTCTCCTAATTTCGACCTTACTTGAGTCTTTATCAACGATAAAAGTATACCTACCTTTTCCAGCGTCAGTCATTGATTTCTCTGTAATAATAGGTCTGATTATTGAATTCATAATTATACTCTTATTAACCTTTTAGATAAATCCTCGATTGCGTTTTTCTGAAAAATTACATAAGAAGCATCTAAAACGTCGTAAGTGTTTAAATCATTTGCATTTTCTACTTCAAGACCTTCAATGTTCTTTGAGGCTTTAAAAATACTTTTTGAACCCTTAGAAATAACGAGAAGGATTTTATTAACCTCACCTCTTTTGCTAACTAAATTTAACGCTTTCAATGCGCCACTTATTTCTCTAGTTTTTTTGATTGTATCATCTACTGCTAAAACTATAATTTTCTCGTTTTTTAGCTTTTCAGTAAGTACGGCTGACAAAGATTTTGCTCTCATTTTTTTAGGTAGATCTAAGGAGAAATCCCTAGGTTTTGGTCCAAAAACTATTCCTCCACCCACGAATATCGGTGCTCTTATCCCTCCGTGTCTAGCCTTTCCCGTTCCTTTTTGTCTATATATTTTTCTAGTTGACCCTCTCACTTCTCCTCTTGTTTTAGTTGAAGCGTTTCCTTCTCTTTGGTTTGCAAGAAAAACTCTTACAGCTTGAGCTATTAAACTAGGAGCAGCTGTAACACTAAAAATTTCTTTGGGAAGAGTAATTTTTCCAACACTTTTACCGCTAAGATCCATAATTGAAAGAATAAGCTCACTTTGCGAATCCTTTACTCTTGTAGTTACTTTTTCTGTTTTTGGACTAACTTTGGGCATTTTCATCCTCCTTAATCTCATGCTCTAATTCACTATCTGTCCTTATTTCCTCTGCTTTAGTCTCAGAAGAACTAACATCAGCAGTATCATTAACAGCGTTATCCTCAACAAAAACTTCCTCTTTTTCGACAACTGGCTCGGTTGATCCAACGATCTCCTCATCAGCTTTTACTTCAGATTGTAAAAGATCTTCTTTCTTATAGAGAGGCGTGAACTTTTTATATTCTCCTATCTTCTCGATTCGAACGATCGAACCAATTGACCCGGGAATAAGACCTTTTACACTCACTATCTGATCGGTCACATCCATAACAACTAAATTCCTAATTGTTATTTGGTCGTTTCCCATTTTACCAGCCATTTTCTTACCTTTATAAACTCTTCCAGGAGTTGTTGTTTGACCAATAGATCCAGGGGCTCTTTCTCTATCCGATTGTCCATGAGTTCTTGGACCTCCACGAAAACCCCATCTTTTTACTACACCCGCATATCCTTTTCCTTTGGATACTCCAGTAACTTTAACCATATCTCCTGGTTTCAAAATTTCAGTTGTCTTAAGTTCTTTACCAAGAACATCCACTTCAATATCTTCTGCTTTTAATTCTCTGAAAAAACGGGGAAATTTCTCCACTCCCGCTTTTTTGACATGTCCAGAAAGTGCTTTATTAAGCTTCTTTTTAAAGTCAAAACCAACTTGAACAGCATTGTATCCATCTTTATCAGATGACTTTACTTGAGTAACAATATTTTCTGCCACATGAAGAATAGACAAAGGGATTCTTGTTCCATCCTCCAAAAAACCTTGTGTCTGCTCTCTTTTTTTACCAATAATGCTATTTATCTGCATTTTACTACTCTTAAAACAACAAAAAAGCGGCTCGCAAGCCGCCTGAGTAAGAACTGACTGTTCTATTCGAGCTCGCTAACTAGTCAAAAACACCTCCCTCTTTTTTGTCATAAGAGTATCGATAATTATATACAAGCGTGAAGCTAAATGCAAGAGTAAAGTAAGAATTTCAAGGGTCACTTAGAAAGGGTCCTAAGAGCTTTTTCTGCATAAAATTTAATACCAGGAGAAAGTCCAATTTTTTTTAACTCATCAATATTAAACCACTTAATCTCACCACTTTTTTCCTTTCCTCCTTCTTTAATTTTAGGGTTTTTAACAGTTGCAAAATAGGTCATGGTCACATGCTCATGTGTACTGTTAATATTATGTCTATTTAAAAAATATGGAGGAACCAATTCTTGGTAGTTAATGGTTTTAAAAGTTTCTGGAAAAAGAGCTCTATCAAGCTCTATATCAAGCCCAACTTCTTCTTTGGCTTCCCTAATTATTGCTTGATTTGGGTCTTCATGAGGTTCAACATGACCTCCAATTCCCAACCAAATTCCATACTTATCATGTTTTCTAAGTAATACCTTGTTTTTATGAACAATAAAGACTTCAACTGTAAAATCAATCAAATCATTAATATGAGGCACGTTGTTATTATATTATCAAAGAATAGAAGGGGAATAACTACATCTTGATCTCAACATCAACACCTGCGGGAAGATCAAGATGAATTAAAGACTCAATTGTCTTCTCTGTAGGAGAAACTATATCGATCAATCTTTTATGAGTTTTTATCTGGAAGTGTTCTCTTGAATCTTTATCAATAAAAGTAGATTTATTTACTGTAATTACTGTTCTTCTTGATGGTAGAGGAATAGGACCAAGTACTTTTGCACCAGTTCTTATTGCAGTATCTAATATCTGTTGACATGTCGAGTCAATTATTCTAGGATCATAACTTTTTAAGCGAACCCTTATTCTTCCTTTAGGCATATCAGATATTAGATTTAAAAGAGCGGTTTATCTTAATTAAGCAGTTATTTTAGTTATAACTCCTGCTCCAACCGTTCGTCCACCTTCTCGGATGGCGAATCTCATTCCTTCTTCAACAGCTATGGGTACGATAAGTTTTACATTCATCTTGGTATTATCACCTGGCATTACCATTTCAACACCTGCTTGCAGTGCAATCTCACCAGTTACATCAGTTGTACGAATATAGAATTGTGGTCTATAACCCGTGAAGAAAGGTGTGTGTCTTCCTCCTTCTTCTTTAGTCAAAACATAAACTTCTGCTTCAAATTCCTTATGAGGCGTAATACTTCCAGGCTTAGCAACAACTTGACCTCTCTCAACGTCTTCTTTTTCGATTCCACGAAGCAAAAGTCCTACATTGTCTCCTGCTTGCGCATCATCCAATTGCTTTCTAAACATTTCTACTCCAGTTACAACTGTGCTCTTTGTATCCTTAATACCTACAATTTCAACAGTATCGTTTACTTTAACCTGACCTCTTTCAACTCTACCAGTTACAACAGTTCCTCTACCTTTAATAGAGAAAACATCTTCTACGGGCATGAGGTATGGTTTATCAATATCTCTTTCTGGAGTTGGAATATATTCATCAACCTGATCCATAAGAGCCAAAATTTGTTTCTCTGCATCAGCATCACCTTCAATTGCTTTAAGAGCTGATCCTCGAATTATTGGAGTAGTATCACCAGGATACTGATATTTATTTAGAAGTTCTCTTACTTCCATTTCAACAAGATCGAGAAGTTCTGCATCTTGTACCATATCTGTTTTATTCATGAAAACTACAATTGCTGGGACTCCGACCTGCTTTGCAAGAAGAATATGTTCTCTTGTTTGAGGCATTGGACCATCTGGAGCTGAAACAACAAGGATTGCACCATCCATTTGAGCTGCACCTGTAATCATGTTCTTAATATAATCCGCATGACCTGGGGCATCTATATGAGCATAATGTCTTTTTGGAGTTTCGTATTCAATATGAGTAATGTTAATAGTAACTCCACGAGCTTTTTCCTCAGGAGCATTATCAATATCCTCATATTTTCTTGCTTGAGCCATTCCTTGTTTGGAAAGGACTGTAGTGATAGCGGAAGTTAAGGTTGTCTTACCATGATCGACATGACCAATCGTTCCTATATTTAAATGTGGTTTGCTTCTAACAAATTTATCTGCCATTTTAAAAAAATAAACCCCAATTGTTTGGGTCTAATGACTACTATACAAAATTTTTTTCCTCTCGTCAAGAGGCTAGAATTAATTACTCACAAAACCCTAAGCGTAGCTAGCTCAATTTAGAGTAATTAAAAATATGAATTAGCCCAGAATGAAATCTTGTTTATACCTTTAGTGATCAGATAAGAATTCTTTGAATTTATAAAAGAAAAGTCCTCAATCCAAATTAAGTGCTTTTGATCGTTTTCAAAATATGTAATTTTAATCGCATGAGATTTTTTTTCGTGTTCTATAGTACATCTGGAAAAAACACATTTATCTATAAAGTTTTTTTTAACATCTAAATAAGTGCGCGGCTTTCCTATTTCCATAGATTCCCCTTTTTCATTAACCACCCAATCATAACCAAATAATCCGTAAATAATATTTAATTTCTCCTTGGGAACATCTCTTGAGAAATCATCAATCATTGTCTTGAAATCATATCCAAACAGTTCCAACCCCTCAAATGGGAAAGTAGGTCCCGGATCTCCACCAGCCTTAAATAAGTCATAAGACATTACATAAACTTCATCTGCATATTTTGCCAAATCCCTTGGTTCAAATGGTCTAACTCTGTAATAATTATCTCCATAAATAGCAACCGCATAAGAAAAGTTATTTTCGTGAGCTTTTTTATAAAAAAATTGTGAAAAATTATTTATTCTATTGATTAAAGTATTAAAGGGAAGAGCTGAAATTTCTAAATCCAATAAAACACCGCTAAAACCATTCTCTCTTGCTATATTTAGGGTTTCATCTATTATATGAGCTTGAAGCTCTTTATTTTTAACGATCTCTAAATTATCTTTAGTATTCAAAAGTCTTAAAGTAAGAACTTTTTCTTTATTGGAAATTTTTTCACTAAAAAGAGCTATGTTTTTAAACCCTTGATCATTTCTATTTATTCCTTCCCTATTTGCTTCGATTCCAAAATATATGTATTTATCAAAAGAAGTATCTAAAACGTTTAAAGTCCAATAAGGAACAAATAAGGATCTTTTTATAACCAAAGAATGATTATTCTTTTTTTTAACTAGTGGAACAAATTTATCTGAGTTACTACTATTACTAATAGTAAAAAACAATAACCCAATCATAATAATCACTACTAGCAAAACAATTTTTTTCATCTATAAATTATAACCCAAATTATTTTTATTTTTACTGGTTTTATAATAATTATATTTAATAAATAATTTGCATTTTTAAAAGAATCTGTTAAACTATGGGCGAAATGGAGGATGGATCACAAACCTCATATAGTTCTTTTTCTTCTCCGAATAGGAAGTCAGGTCGAAGTAAAAAAATCTTTATTTTATCAGCTCTTATTTTAGTTCTAGGTTTAATTGCTTTTGGAATATCCAGATCTATAGGAAATAAAGGGATTAGCTCTAACAAAACTCTTACTACCACTCCAACAATGTCACCCACGACCACTCCTACTCCCACAGATATAATCGATACCACTCCAACACCTACTCTTAAAACGAAAACCACTCCAACACCTACTAAAATTTCGGGGAGTTCTGTTAAAAATCTTTCCATTCAGATATTAAATGGGTCTGGAGTTGTAGGGGCTGGAAAAAAGGCAGCTGATTTTCTTTCGGGACTTGGATATACAATAACCTCAACAGGTAATGCTGACAACTTTGAATATAGTCAAACAACAATACAAATTAAGAGTGCAAAATCTAGTTTGCTTAATCAGCTCAAAAAAGATTTAACAGAGAATTACACTATTGGATCAACCTCTACAACTCTTTCCTCCTCTTCTTCAGCAGATGCTATTGTTATTATCGGAAAAGAATAATGAATAAAAGTATAGTTGCACATTTCAAGAAAGTTGATCCAATCCTTGCAAGATTGGCAGAAAAAGTAGGACCACTTAATCTTCAACACAGAAGAACAAATAAAGCACTCGACTCCGAAAATTTTTATTTTGCTTCCCTTACAAGTTCAATCATAGGACAACAATTATCAGGAAAAGTTGCAGATGTTATTTTTAAAAGATTTAAAGAATTATTTCATAAAGAAAAAATAACCCCCGAATACGTATTAAAGCTGGATAAAGAAATAATTCGAAAAATAGGAATTTCTTATTCTAAGGTAAGTTACCTCAAAGACCTTGCAAGTAAATTTAAAGAAGATGAAATAAAATACAGCAAATTAGATAAGCTATCAGATAAAGAAGTCACTGAAGAACTAATAAAAATCAAAGGAATAGGTCCGTGGACCGCAGAAATGTTTTTAATGTTTACACTTGGACGAGAAGATATCTTTTCTCATGGAGATCTGGGGCTAAGAAGAGCAATCGAAAACATTTATCAAATTGAAAATCCGACTAGAGAACAGGTAGAGTCGATCTCTATAAAATGGTCTCCATATCGGTCTTACGCATCACTTGTACTTTGGAAAAGTCTGGATATAAAATACTAACTTTCACTTTTTTCAATATTAAATTGCTTCTGAAAATAGTTTGCTGCGACAATTCTAGAAACATATTCTTCAGTCATATCTCCCAAAACTCCATCTGAAATTTGTTTTTTTGCGTATGGAGATTCTACTAAATTTGCCAGATTTAGCTCGTTTTCAGAAATTACACTTGCTAGAGAGTCAAAATCCACATTCCAATTTCCCACTTTTGCTCTAACAATATCTAGTAAATTTCCTGGACCTAAGTGATAATTCCAAAGACTCAAACCTACTTCAGGAATATAATCATACCAATCAGATAGATATTTTAAAGCAAACCTTATAGAGGTTTGGGGATCTCTCAAATCAAAGCTCTTCATATTTAATTTTTGCGCTAACTCCTTTGCAGTTTCCGGCATAACCTGTGTGAGTCCCGTCGCACCAGAAACTTCATTATAAGCGGCGGGGTTCCCTTCGCTTTCAACAAAAATTAAGCTTGGAATTAAATCGGGAATTCCAGAATTTAAAAATTCTTCACTCAACTGCATTTTAGCAATCTCCTCATTAACTAATTCTTTCCACTGCAATGATTTCTCAACAATCTCTTCCAAAGAGCGTCGATCTGGATATCTTTGATTTTCAAAATAACTAACGGCTTTATTTACCTTTCCATTTAAAACTTCTTTTTCTTTATTTTTATATTTCGGGAAAAGATCTTCAATTACTCCACTAATAGAGAGTTCGTTATTAGATATAAGCCCCTCACTATTTTTAAGAGAATTTTTATAAGCGTCTAAATTAGGCTGCTCATCTTTTGGTTGTCTGTACGCCACGTCTGGAAGTTTTTGAGGATGTTCCAAAACTTGTTGAGACGAAGTACTTAGCTCATCAGAATTAAAACCAAGCCTCGCACCAACTGCAAATCCCAAAGCTCCTAAAAAACTATTCTTTATAAATTCACGCCTTTTAATTCTATTAATAGGCTTATTTTCTTTTCTCGTTTTACTTTTTAAATCAGGTTCTTTGGAATTTTCCATATATAAATTTTAACCCTCAACAATTTCTACTTCTATCTCTGGCACAAATCCAAAAACATCACCTATTCTTCTTTTTATTTCATAGATTATAGAAGTGACATCATTAAAACTAGCTTCACCTAAATTAACAATAAAGTTAGGATGCTTATTACTAACCTGAGCATTTCCTACTTTGTATCCTTCAAGACCAAGTCTTTTTATCATATATCCAATACTCACTTTACCATACCAATTATTTTCAACTTTTTCCTTTACGTCAGGCCAAACTGAAAGCACTTTTTCAATATTTTCTTTTTCGTTTATATTTTTAAATACGGATCCAGTATTTGGATAATCTAAAGGATGATGTTCTCGTCTATAATTTATATTTGAATAATAAGCTTCTTTTGCTTTCTCAACTCCTTTGGGGTTGGTTTTTGTAAGATTTAACGATACTGAAAGAATTATTAAATTCTTATTCTCTTTTATATAACTATTTCTGTAAGAAAAATTTAGAGCATCGCTTCTTATTTTTTTAACTTCAAGTGTATTTATATCAATAACCTCAATCTCAAAGACCGAATCCTTAACTTCTCCTCCGAAAGCCCCAACATTTCCACGTACTGCTGCACCAACTGTTCCAGGCAATCCTCCTGCCCATTCTAACCCGATCAAATTATTGTCAAATGAAAAATTTATTAAATCATCAAGAACTTCTCCTGCAAAAGCAGTGACAATGTTACCCTCAACTTTAAAAGAATACCCATTAGAAGAAGCTAGTTGAATTACTGCGCCTGGATAATCCTCGTCTGTAAAAATTAAATTAGTTCCAATTCCTACTACAAAAATTTTATTTATGTCCTGTTGTTTTAAGAATTTTAAAGCGTCTAAAACTTCTTTCGCATCTTTAACCTTAATATAATAACTAACCTTACCACCGATTTCATACCAAAGAACTTGTGAGATAATATAATCCTTATTTATCAACATAAATCAAATGAAGACAAGAGTGAATGCAGTAACAAACCCTACAAAACTTATTACTGTCATTGGAAGTAGTATCAAAAAAATAAGACAACCAAGCTCACTGGTAACATCATCGAATATTTCTTGCATAGCCTAAATATACGTCTGCAACATTCTCTAAGTCAAGTAAAAAACATGTAAAAGAAAAGAGGCTTAAGATTAATAGGGTTTTGCAGGAAGAGGAATCCTAAACACTCTACCAATTATCAATTTTCTTTCCTGGTAAATCCTTTCGCACCTTACACCGTTCAATTTATCTTGAGCTTCTCTTAGAGCGTCTAAAGAAATTCCTGAAAGTTTTCCATTTTGAATATCTGATATTGAACTTCGAAGCATGCCTTCTGCATTATCTGCTCTTTTTAAATGTTCTGCTAAAACCTCTTCTCTAGATTGTGTTATAACTTCAACTAATTTCATGAGCTTAATATAAAAATTTTCTTATTACTTGTCAATAGTTGCATCAAAAACCTGATCCTCATCAAGTCTAAAAATTCCTTCATCTAATCTTTTTTGATCTAAATAATGTGCTATAAAACCTACAGATCTAGACAATACAAATAGAGCATTAAAAAATTCAGCATCAATGAGTTTTTGTAATTCTTCAATGGTAAGGTTTTCTTTTTCACTCAAAATATCCAACAATACCGCTGCAATAACTCCATCAACATTTAGGATTAGATTTCCCTTTTTCTCTGTGGTTACTTTTTCTACAGCAAGAGCAAAATCAGAAAATTTATTTTCTTTAAGATTTTCTTTGAATTTTAGGATTTCAATAACTCTTGGATCAGGAGCATCAACTCTGTATTTTTTATGTCCAATTCCTGAAATATATTCTCTTTTAGAAGCGAACTCTTCAACAAAATCTGATGGGTTTTTTTCATCAATTACTCCCTTAAACCAATTTTCTGCTGCTTGATTTATCGCTCCTCCAAACCGTGAACCAATCGTTAAAAGGCCAGAAGAAAGAGAGGATACAAGATCCTTTCCTGCTCTAGCAGTAATAATCGTATTTACCGCACCTGATACATAAGGACCGTGATCTACAGAAAGTTTTAATACTAAGTCAGTGAAATCTTCAAGTTCTTTTGATTTAGATTTTCTTCCCAAGAAGAGAGAAATAACTATATAAGAAAAAGAGTGTTCACCTGTAAACTTCACTAAATCTTCCCCAAGTATTTTTACATTTCCATCAACATCTTGAGATATACTTGTGGCAATTAGAGCATGACGTCTATCTTCCATCTCTCTTATTCTACTATAGTCCGACTCGGTTTTCACTTTTTCTTTTTCAATATTATTTATTAATTCTATAAATTCAGAAAAATTTTCTGCCACCATAACTCCTGCTTCGGAAAGAATTTTCTTTTTACTTCTCGCTGATTCATCGACATCTTTTGCTATCGCCTTTGCATGACCAAATTGTGGGGGATTAGGAAAAACTTCTGCGACACTTCCTGCAATATAAGCGATAACATTTTTGGTAATTTTTTTCTCGTAAATCAATTTTGCAATCTCGTATTCATCTACACCACCCAGTTCACCAAAATAGATAATGTGCTTTGTATTTCCATCTTTTTGAGCGGATAAAAATGCTTCAGTTGGAGTCAAAATGGGAAACCTTTCTCCTCCAAAAGAAAGTGCGAAAGAGAGCCTAAGACCAGAATTTGTTACCATTCTTATAATTTCATTTGTCATCCCTCCGGAAGAACTCATAACAGCTACATTTCCAGAGTCAAAAAGCGCTGAATCGATAAGTTGTCTTGGGTCAACTCCTCCAATCGCACCAAGCTTTAAAATTTTAGGAATAATAAATCCAACACTAGCTGGACCTATTAAAAATTTATTATTATTTACAACTTTCGTATAAAGGTATAAAGAATGTTTTTCTGGCACCTCTTCAGCAAAAACTACCCCACCTAAGATGTTTTCAAAATCTAATAATTCATTCGAGTAATTAAGCGTTCTTCGTCCTGATGACAAATTGAGAAATAGGTTTGTATTTTCTGGAATTTCTTCAAACTCTGGAAAAACAGGGATCATAATTTCTTGCTTTCCAAAAAAATATCTTTCGTATTTTCTTCCAGAAGCAAATATTCCTACAATGCTAGGTTCTTTTTTACCAGCAAGAAAATCAAAATCAAGTATTGATTGGATTATAGAGGGATAAGACCCAATTGTAACTATTTTAGCCTCGTATTTTCTTAATTTTTCAATATCTAACATATTTTTTAAGACACATAATTAATAGATGGTCTAACAATATCCGTTAACGGAATTTCTGCACCAAAAACCTCACCTAGGAGGTTTTCTTTATCTAGAAAATCTCTAATAAGAGCTAAACCTTCTTTATCGTGTGGACCACCTCGTCTAACAAAAATCTTAACTCTCTGAGCCCTTAATTCACTTGAAACTTCCGAAAGCGCATTAATAATACCCTTAAATGTGACTCTTACATCAGTGAAATTTGCAACACCACCACCGATTATCAGAGCCTTTTTCGGAGCACGAGATTTTAAAAGAAGTAAAAGAAGATTTTTCGCATAAATGTAAGTTTCTTCTTTATTGGGATTTCCACTATATTCTCCGTAATTTGCGATAAGACTGGCTTCACCTTCAAGAAATACCTCATCAGCAAGAACCACACTTCCACCACCACCGGACAATAAAAGAAAAATCGCACCATCAGGGTTTAATACTTCAAGACTAAAAGACGAAGCACTTTCTTCTGAAAGTTTTTGAATATTAAGCTCTTCTTCTGTTTTTTTTCTACTATTAAACTCGACAAAATCTCTTTCATTCCACTTATCTTCAACAAAAAAAATAGCTGAAGCATCTACTTCAACGGCACAATCTAAAATAAAAATTTTTTCATCAATAACTCTAAGGGGGTTAATTTCCAAAAATGAAAAATAATATTCTTCAAATGAATCAACTATCTTTTCAAGTATTCCCTCTTCTATTCCTAAAAATATTTTTACTTCAACAAGATCTGATTCTTTTCTTACAAGAGTTCTCCTAATATTATCTTCTTCTTCAATATCTACTCCTCCTTTATCGGAATAAAGAAGCATAAGACCATCTCTAACTCTTTGAATTGATAAATAATAATCCTTGGCTTTATCAGAAGAAATAAACTCTTCAATTATAAATTTTTCATATCCTTGCTTATTAAACTCTTCAAGTTTTTCTTTAATCTGATCCGGAGAGAGGTTTAACCCCACAAGACCCTGTTTAAATCTTTTTTTTACTCCTTGATCAACTTTTACTACATATTTTTTAGAATTATCTAGTATTAAATCTGGAATAGAGTTTTCATTAAAATCAAACTTTACTGAAGTATTAAGCAATTTAAGCTCTGTGTAAATTATTTCTTTTGCACGGAATTCTGAAAGTTTCTTTCTAGCCACCTTAACATTATAAAGGTTCTGGGACCGATGTTCTAGTTTTTGAGGATAAATTATTGTTCTGAAATTCGACCTGTAAAAGTAGACTTTGCAAGCATTTGATCAACAATATTTTTTGGAACCGGCTCATAGTGAGAAGGTTCCATATAGTACGTTGCTCTTCCTTGCGACATGCTTCTAAGAGTTGTTGCATAGCCAGATAATTCTGCAAGAGGAACTTGAGATAAAATAATTCTTGCATTTCCACGTTCCTCAGTTCCAACTATTTGCGCTCTTTTTGAAGAAAGATCACCAATTACGTCTCCCATGAATTCTTCCGGAGTGGTAACTTCAACTTTCATAATTGGCTCGAGAAGAACAAGACCTGCCTTTCTCGTTGCTGTTTGAAAAGCCATACTTCCGGCAATTTTAAAGGCAACATCTGAAGAATCTACATCATGGAAAGATCCATCGTATAAAGTAACTTTAATATCAGTCATTTGATATCCAAGAAGTACTCCTTTTTCTAAAGCCTCTTTAACTCCTTTTTCAACAGAACCTATAAATTCTGCGGGAATCGCACCTCCTTTTATCGCGTTAACGAAAGAAAAACCCTCCCCTCTTCCTAAAGGCTCAACTCTAAGAAGTGCATGACCATACTGTCCACGTCCTCCAGTTTGTTTGATATATTTACCTTCTCCTTCGGCGTTCTTTTCTATCGTCTCTTTATAGGCGACTTGTGGCGCTCCAACATTCGCCTGAACATTAAATTCTCGATTCATACGATCGACCATTATTTCTAATTGTAATTCTCCCATTCCAGAAATAATTGTTTGAGCTGTTTCATGGTTTGTTTTTACTCTAAAAGTCGGATCCTCTTCCATAAGTCTTTTAAGTGCATACCCAAGTTTTTCCTGATCTGATTTTGTTTTTGGCTCAATAGCCAAAGAAATAACTGGTTCTGGAAATGTAATCTTTTCAAGAACAATCGGCTTTACTTCATCACACAAAGTATCACCTGTAACCGTATCCTTCAACCCAACAACTGCAACAATCTCTCCTGCATATGCTTCTTTAATTTCCTCTCTTTGATTAGAATGCATAAGAAGAATTCTTCCAACCCTTTCTCTAATATTCTTAGTGCTGTTATAAATATAAGATCCTGCAACAATTTTTCCAGAGTATACCCTAACAAATGTAAGCTTCCCTACGTGTGTATCAATTTGAACTTTAAATGCAAGTCCGCAGAAAGCTTCTTCTGGAACTAGGTTTCTTACCTCTTCTACTGCTGTCTTAGGGTTAACTCCTTTTATCTCTTTAAGATCGAGAGGCGAAGGTAGGTAATCTATAACGGCATCAAGAAGTGGTTGAACTCCTTTATTTCTAAGAGACGATCCAGCATATGTTGGAACTAATTTGTATGCAATCGTAGCTGCTCGAAGTGATTTCTTTAACTCTTCTACTGAGATCTCTTCGTTATTTAGATATTTCTCAAGAAGAGAATCATCATTCTCAGCTATTTTTTCTATCATTTTATGTCTTGCTTCTTCTATTTCTGCTTCCATTCCAGAAGGAACCTCATCGGTCACATCAAATTTCGCACCTAATTCTTCACCTGTCCAAACAATCGATTTCCTATTTAAAAGATCGTAGACACCTTTAAACTCCTGCTCGCGACCAATAGGAACAACCATTGCAACAGGATTGGCTCCCAGTCTATCAACAACGCTTTTAAGAGTTTTATTAAAGTCTGCACCAAGCTTATCCATTTTATTAATAAAACAAATTCGAGGAACTTTGTATTTATCTGCTTGTCTCCAAACTGTTTCTGACTGAGATTGAACCCCTTCTTCAGCATCAAGGACAGTAACTGCACCATCAAGTACTCTTAGAGATCTCTCGACTTCTGCGGTAAAATCTACGTGACCAGGAGTGTCAATAAGATTAATTCTGTAGTCTTTCCAAAAAGTAGTAGTAGCAGCTGATACAATAGTTATTCCACGCTCTCTCTCCTGATCCATCCAGTCCATAACTGTATTTCCCTCATCAATATCACCGATTTTATAAGTTTTTCCTGTGTAATAAAGGATTCTCTCAGAAGTCGTAGTTTTACCCGCATCAATATGCGCAATTATTCCGATATTTCTTATTTTGTCTAATGGTAACATTCGATCATTATCAGCCATATGAAAAAAAGAACCCCGAGAGGGTTCTTGAGCTAGTATAGCAAATCAATCCTCTCTTGTAAACCTACTCCCACTCCATTGTTGCAGGAGGTTTTGTTGAAATATCATAAACAACACGAGAAACTCCAGGTACCTCATTTACTATTCTTGAAGAAATTCTTTGCAATACTTCATAAGGAATCCTCGCCCATTTCGATGTCATAATATCTTGAGACTCAACAACTCTAAGAGCTATAACTTCTCCAAAAAATTTCTCATCTCCTTTAACTGCTGTTGAAAAAGCACCACTTAAAACAGGGAAGGAAAGAAAAATATGAGACAAAATTTTTGCCTCATGAAGCTCTTCGATTACTATTTTATCCGCCAATTTCTCCTTTTCAAGCCTGTCTTCCGTGACATCCCCCCTTATTCTTATTGCGTATCCCGGCCCTGGAAATGGTTGACGATTAATAAACTCTTCTGGTAAACCCAAAATTCTCCCTATTTTTTTAACCTCATCTTTATAAAACTCTCTAAGAGGTTCAATAAGTTTTAATTTCATATTTTCAGGTAAACCTCCTACATTATGGTGACTTTTTATTTTTGATGAGTGCTTACTCCCTTGACTCTCTATAACATCTGAATAGATTGTACCTTGAAGTAAAAATTTTACATCCTTACCCTGACTGACCAACCTCTCCATCTCGCGCTCAAAGATTTCAATATAGAAATTCCCAATTATTCTTCTTTTCTCTTCCGGATCATTTACTCCCTTTAATTTCTTAAGCATTTCTTCTTTCACTTCACAAATAATTGGTTCTATTCCAAGCTTGGAAAATATTTTTTCCAAATGTTCTTTTGTATCAAAGCGCATCAAGCCGTTATCAACATAGATTGGAATAAATTTCTCTCCGATTGCAGAAGCCGTAAGAAATCCCGCCACCGTAGAATCAACACCGCCAGAAATCGCACCAATAACAAACGAGTTGCCAGCCCTATTTTTTATGTCGTTTATCAGGCCTTTAACATTTACCTCGTGAGTCATTAAATCAAGATCACAGATATCAATAAAATTTTTTAAAATTATATTACCGAAGTCTGTATGTTCAACTTCCGGATGAAATTGCACACCAAAAATTTTTCTACTTGAATCCTCAACGAACGCATAAGAAACGTGATCTGTAGATCCAAGGGTTTCAAATCCAAAAGGAATACTCATAATTTCATCTCCATGACTCATCCATACAATAAATTTATTTTCCAAACCTCTCAAAATTCTGGACTGCGAGTTCTTAACCTTAAGCTGTAACTCTGCAGGACCAAACTCTTTCTTTCCAGAAATAACCTTTCCTCCTAGCAAATAAGATGTAAGTTGCATTCCATAGCATATTCCAAGTATTGGGATTCCTTTTGTAAAAATTGAAATGTCTACTTTAGGAGCGTCAGCTGAGTAAACAGAGGATGGTCCTCCTGATAAAATTATCCCAGAATAATCCTGATTTTCTAAACTAAAAAGTGCCTCTTCAGGGTTTACTATTTTTGACTTTACACCCAACTCACGAAGTCTTCTTGAAATAAGATGGGTGGTTTGCGATCCAAAATCTACAATTAAAATCATTTTTTAGTAATTTTTGCCGGGATTTGTAATTAGCAAACCGTGTGGATGGCTTTCTGTAAGACTTGCTTGTGTAATCTGAATGAATTTTGCCTTATTCCAAAGATCACCAATACTCTTTGCGCCTATATAATACATTCCAGATTTTATTCCTCCCATACTTTGCTCAACTAACTGTTCAAGAGATCCTTTTATGGGAACTAGCCCTTCTACGCCTTCTGCAACTAAAATCTTATCTTTATAATAATCCTTTCCATGATATTCGTCTTCAACTTTTATTTTTGCACCGCGTTCCATAGCACCAATCGAACCCATTCCTCGATATTCTTTAAAAAGATACTCTGCTATATTTGCTTTTACAATACTTTGGAAACGTGATGGAACTTGATCCTTTGTAAGTTTTACAACTTTTCCAGGTGATTCTTCACTTGATGCAAAAAAGTTTCCCATCATGACTGTCGATGCACCAGCAGCAAGCGCTTTAATCATATCTCCAGAATATTTTATTCCTCCATCAGCAATAACTGGCACGTTATTTTTTTTAGCAATATTACAAACATCGAGAAGAGCGGTAATTTGTGGAACTCCCATCCCTGAGATTACTCTTGTTGTACAGATTGCTCCTGGACCCATACCGACTCTGAGAGCATCAGCGCCAGCTTTAATTAGTGCCTCAGCGGCTTCTCCGGTTGCAATATTTCCAGCAATAACGTCTATATCTCTATATTTATTCTTGATATATCCGATTATTTCCAAAATGTTTTTCGTAAATCCATGAGCGCTATCAACAACTAAAACATCCACACCAGCAAGGGCTAAAGCCTCAACTCTTTCTTCAAATCCCTTGTTTGTTCCAACAGCTCCTCCAACTAAAAGATTTTCCTGTTTAACTTTTAAGACTTCGTCAGCTTGATCCTTTATAGAAAAATTGCGATGGATTATTCCGATTCCTCCAAGACGAGATAAGGCAATGGCAAGACGCGATTCAGTTACTGTATCCATGGGAGCAGAAACTAAAGGAATTTCAATTTTGATTCTTCTCGTGAGATTAGTGGAAAGGTCTATATCACTTCTTGAGAAATCGGTGTATCCAGGAAGAAGTAAGACATCGTCGAATGTAAGACCGTATGAGAAGTTTTGGGGATCCATGATTCATATTATATCAAAAGTATTTTGAAGTCAATATTCGCTTTATATGCTAGAATATGCAGTATGTTTGAATCACGAACCAACAAAATACAAAAAATAATTATTGAAAATGACATCAAAGCATTATTAATATCATCTTCCAAAAACATATTTTATTTAACAGGCGTATTACTATCTGAAGTCGAAAGAGAAGGGTATTTATTAATAACTCAAAAACATTTATATCTTTTTACAGATAAACGATATACTGGAGGAATTAAGGCTAAATTCTTAAATGTAATAGAGATTTCTAGAGAAAAAAAGTTTGTTGAATGTTTAAAAAATATCTTAAAGAGCGAGAAGATAAAAAGCCTTTATTTTGAGATGTATAATCTAAAATACTTAGAATTTGAAGTACTAAACAACTCATTAAAAACGACTATTAAACTTACTCCACTTTCTGATTTCATTGAAAATCTGCGAATTATAAAAGACAAAAATGAGATAAAAAATCTAAAAAAAGCTTGTCTTCTAACTGATGAGTCCTTCTCCCACATTTTAGGCTTAATTAAAACCGGAATTAGCGAAAAGGAATTAGCTGAAGAACTAGAAATATTTATCATAAAGAACGGTGGAAAAATTTCTTTTCCAACAATAGTTGCTTTTGGTAAAAACTCAGCAGTTCCACATCATACAACAGGTAATACCAAGCTCAAAAAAAACTCCATAGTTCTTTTAGACTTTGGTGTTGATATAAACGGATATAAGTCTGATATGACAAGAACCGTTTTTTTTGGTAAAGCCAATAAGAAATTTAAAGAAGCTTATAAAACAGTTCTGCTCTCTCAGAAAAAAGCCATAGAATCATTAACCAAAACAAAAACAGCAAATTTTCCAGCTGAGATAGTTGATAAAGAGTTTGAAAATTCAGGATTTGAATCTTTAATCCACGGATTGGGACATGGGATAGGTCTTGATATTCATGAATTTCCGTCAATTTCAAAGCTTAATAAAACAAAAATTGAGCCAGGAATGACATTTACAATTGAGCCAGGAATTTATATCACAAACCTTGGAGGAGTAAGAATCGAAGATGATATCCTAATGAAAAAAACTGGATTAGAAATTTTAACTAAATCTAAAAGAGAATTGATTGAAGTTAGAATCTGAAGTGGGCAAATGCTTTATTTGCTTCTGCCATTCGGTGTGCAACATCACGTTTTTTAATAGCATCTCCCAGGTTATTGGATGCATCAAGAAGTTCTGCTGCAAGTTTATTTGCAAAACCTTTAAAATCTTTATTGGATCTTTTTTTTGTAGCTTCTAACAACCAACGAATTGCAAGAGAATTCCTTCTTTCTCCTCTAACTTCCATAGGAACCTGGTATGCTGCTCCACCAATTCTCCTAGCTTTTACCTCCTGCTTTGGTCCAACATTATCAATTGCTTTTTCAAAAACTTTAACAGGATCTTCCCCTTTTTCTTTGATTAGCTCAAGAGCATCATAGACAACTCTTTGAGCGGTTGTTTTTTTACCATCAACCATCAATCTATTTATAAATTTAGCCAGTAAAAAATTATCGTAGATAGGATCATTAGCTACTTTTCTCTTCTTAATACTTCTTCCACCACGTGCCATATATTAGACTAGGCTTGAGGGCCCCCTCCTTGTCCTTTAGCTCCATATTTAGACCTTGAAGTTTTTCTTCCTTCAACACCCGCTAGATCAAACTTCCCTCTAACCAAATGATATTTTACACCAGGAAGATCACGAACCCTACCACCCTTTACAAGCACTATACCGTGTTCAGCTAGATTATGTCCTATACCCTGGATATATGCTGTAACTTCTTCTCTGTTTGAAAGTTTTACTCTCGCGACTTTTCTAAGAGCTGAATTCGGTTTTTTAGGAGTCATCGTTCTAACAAGTGTAACTACTCCTCTTTTCTGTGGAGCCGGAATCTCCTTATATTCTCTTTTTTTCGCATTAAAAATATCTCTAAGAGCTGTCGCTTTAATTTTCTTTTTTCTTTTTTGTCTTCCTCGTCTTACGAGTTGATTTAGTGTAGGCATAGAAGGGCTATTATATCGTATTTGTGGATTCTTGTCCATCAACCATGAAGTCAGATCTCACGGGAATCAATCTTCCAACGATAACATTTTCTTTAAGCCCAATAAGATTGTCCTCTCTTCCCTCCAGGGAAGCGTCCGTCAAAACTTGAGTTGTTTCCTGGAATGAGGCTGCAGAAAGCCATGAATCTGTTACAAGCGCAGCTTTTGTAATACCAAGTATAATTTCTCGTGCAGATGCTGGTTCTCCACCTTCAGAAATTATATTTGCGTTTTCTTCTTCAAATCTAAGTTTACTCACTAAATCACCTGGAAGAAGCGATGAGTCTCCTGGAGTTTCGATCATAACCTTATCAGACATTTCGCGAACTATTGTCTCAAAATGCTTATAGTGAATTGCAATTCCTTGAGATTCATAAACCTTTTGAACTTCAGAAATTATGTATTTTTGAGCCTCACGAAGTCCTCCAACCTTAAGAGTATCTCGTGGGTCAAGATAACCTTCACAAAGTTGTGTACCTGCAGTAACCATCTGATCTTCCTCAACAAGAATATTTGCTGTTAATGGAACAAAATATTCTCGCTCTTCAACAGGTTTTACTCTTGCATTTCTAACTCTAATTACAAATCCATCTTCAGTCTTTGTTATTTGAACTTTTCCGGCAATTTCTGCAACTGGAGCTAGATTCTTAGGTCTTCTTACTTCAAAAAGTTCTTCAACACGAGGAAGACCTTGAGTTACGTCAGACATAACTACTCCTCCGAAATGCTTGACTCTCATGGTAAGCTGAGTCCCTGGTTCACCAATTGATTGAGCAGCTATTACTCCTACTGGTGTTCCGAGATCTGCACGCTTGTATGTTGAAAGATCCCATCCATAACAAGAACTACAAACCCCATATTTTAATTTACAAAACAAAGTAGTTCTTACTTTTGCTTCCAAAATACTCTCATCAGTTAAAATCTCATCAAGTTTTTCGTGATCTATATCTTCTCCTTTTTGAACAATTGTTTTCTTTGTCTTCTTGCTTACAATGGGCTCAAGTGCAACTCTTCCTAAAAGCATATTTATTATGTAAGATTTATTTTCTCGAGTAGAAAGATCAACATCCAACCCTTCCTCAACTCCACAATCATCTGTTCTAATAATAACTGTGTGAGCAACATCGACAAGACGTCTAGTGAGATACCCAGCATCAGCCGTTTTAAGAGCCGAATCAGTAAGACCTTTTCTTGATCCACGAGCAGAATTAACATACTCAAAGATTGAGAGCCCCTCACGGAAATTCGATGTAATAGGCAGCTCTACTATTCTACCTAAAGGATCATATATAAGACCTCTCATAGCAGCGAGTTGCTTAATTTGATCTTTTCCTGCTCTTGCTCCTCCTGACTCTGCAATAATTCTTACCATATCATTATTTCCAAAAAGATCCCAAGTAAGGTTAGCCATTTTATCGGTAAGTTCAAGCCAAACATTATTCGAAAGTCTTCTCTGTTCTGAGTGTGTAATCAAACCATTTTGAAACTCTTCTTCGATTGCTTTTATTTTATCCTCTGCTTCTTTTATTAACTTCTCTTTATTAGGAAGCATTTTAAGATCAAAAGTTGAAACTGAAATTCCCGAAATAGTTGCAGAATAGAATCCTACTTCTTTAATACTATCAATGAGCCTTGCAACTTCTGCTTCAGGATATTCAACCATAGCTTTTGTAACAATTTCTTTGATTGTTGAAGCCTTAATTTCTTTATTAATAAATCTCATTCCAAGAGGCAATCTATCATTAAAAATTACTCTTCCCATTGTAGTTTCGATTATTTCTCCTTTTACTCTCAACTTTATGGGCTCACGTAAAGCAATTTTCTTCAAATTAAAGGCAAAATAAGCTTCGTACTCATTGGAGAAAACAGGAACTTCATCTCTTCTTGCTCTCTCATCAACACTTGTTAGATAAAAGCTTCCAAGAGCCATTTCTTTATTAGGAAGTGTTATAGGACTTCCATCAGCTGGTTTAAGAAGATTGTGTTCAGGCATCATAAGTTCAATTGCTTCTTGTTGTGCTCTTGCCGAAAGAGGTACGTGAATAGCCATTTGATCTCCATCAAAGTCAGCGTTATATCCAGCACAAACACAAGGATGTATTCTAATAGCCGATCCTTCGACAAGAACAGGGAAGAAGGCTTGAATTCCTAATTTATGAAGAGTTGGAGCACGATTAAGAAGAACAGGATGATTTCTTGTTATTTCCTCAAGAATATCAAAAACTTCAGGTGGTCTTTTTTCAATGAATCTTTTTGCGGCTTTTGCGTTTGGAGTTGTAAGACCTCTTGAAATAACTTCTCTAATTACAAAAGGCTTAAATAATTCAAGAGCCATTTCTTTTGGAAGACCACACTCATTAAGTCTAAGTTCTGGTCCGACAACTATAACTGATCTTCCAGAGTAATCTGTTCTTTTCCCAAGAAGGTTCTTTCTAAATCTTCCTTGTTTTCCTCGAAGAACATCAGAAAGGGATTTGAATTGTCTCTGATTTTGGTTTGTTCTTATAGATGTATCGATCAAATAATCAACAGCTTCCTGTAACATTCTCTTTTCGTTTCTAAGAATGATTTCTGGGGCACCAAGAGAAATAAGATGCTTAAGTCTGTTATTTCTATTAATAACTCTTCTATAAAGATCGTTTAGATCTGATGTAGCAAACCTCCCTCCATTAAGCTGAACCATTGGACGCAAATCTGGTGGAAGAACAGGTAATATCCTGAGGACAAGCGAAGCAGGGTTGAGACCCGATCTCTTTATGGCTTCAACAAAATGAAGTCTTTTAAGAAGCTTTAATTGTTTTTGGCCACTTGATTTATGAACTTCTTCCCTAAGCTCTTCGATTAATTTTTGAAGATCTATCGATTCGATAGCTTTAAGAATTGCTGATGCTCCAGTTTCAACCTCAAAAAACAAAGGAATATCATATTCGATAAGTCGAACATATTCCTCTTCAGACAGAACATCCCAAAGTTTAAGACCTTTTACAATATCTCCAACTCTTGTAAAGATCTCTTCGATTCTAGAAACTTCAGTATCTAGTCTTTTATCAAGAGCTATCCTTTTTTGTCTATAAAGTACAGTGGTTTCACCAAGTACTAACTCTTTCTGTTCTTGCTTGAGAGATTTCTCAATTTCTTTAATCTTATCCTTTTCTTCTATGTCAATTGCCTTTTTTTCTTCATCAACTTGCTCTTTAATTCTTTCAATTCTTTTAGTTTTAATGTCTGCAAGTACTTTTTGAGCCTCTTTCCTTTTTTCTTCATCCATTTCAACCACTAAATATCCAGCGAAATAAACAACTGATTCGAGATCTTTTTGTGTTAAGTCAAGGAGTATTGAAAGTTTACTTGGCGATCCCTTAGAAAACCATACATGCACGACAGGTGAAGCAAGAGAGATGCTTCCCATTCTTTCTCTTCTTACTCTTGAATACGTAACTTCTACTCCACATCGATCACAAACAATTCCTTTATATCTAATTCTCTTATATTTTCCACAATAACATTCGAAATCACGAGTTGGACCAAAAATTCTCTCGTCGAAAAGTCCATCTTTTTCAGGTCTAAAAGTTCGGTAATTAATTGTTTCTGGCTTTGTTACTTCTCCATATGACCATTCAGAAATATCTTCTGGACCTGCAACAAGAATTTTAAGACCCTTAAAGTCTGCAATATTTATTACGTCAAATTTTCTATTTTTATTTTTTCTAGGTTCCATAATTAAATTATTGAGCTGGTATTACCTCCTCTTCACCAAGTTCTTTTACCGCTTCTGCTTCTGTGGCTATCTCTTCACCCTCAAGACTAGCCTTAAGCTCTTCTGCTTCTTTTTTAATCTCTTCTGCCTGATCTGATGTATCCTCTTTTTCTTCCTCAACAACTGCTCCCGTTGTCAAAATGTTCATAGAAAGACTTTGAAGTTCTCTTATTAAGACCTTAAATGACTCAGGAACTTTAGGAGTTGGGATATCAACACCTTTAATTATAGCTTCAAATGCCTTAGCTCGTCCAGCAACGTCATCAGATTTAATTGTAAGCATTTCTTGAAGAGTGTAAGATGCTCTGTGAGACTCAAGAGCCCAAACTTCCATTTCTCCCAAACGTTGTCCTCCCATTTGCGCTTTTCCACCAAGAGGCTGTTGTGTAACAAGAGAGTAAGGTCCAGTTGATCTTGCGTGAGCCTTATCCTCAACCATGTGAATGAGCTTCATAATATAGTTTATTCCAACTACTACTTCGTTTTCAAAAGCCTCACCTGTTCTCGCATCAAAAAGTTTAACTTTTCCTGAAACAGGAAGACCTGACTCTTTCAAAAGATCAAAAATCTTATCCTCTTGAATTTTTTCAAAAACAGGAAGAGAAACCTTTTTCCCAAGTCTTTTTGCTGCCCAACCAAGATGAGTTTCAAGAAGTTGTCCGAGATTCATACGTGATAGAACAGAAATTGGAGAAATAATAATATCGACAGGTGTTCCATCTTCAAGATATGGCATATCACTTGAAGGAACGATTTTCGATATAACTCCTTTATTTCCATGTCTTCCTGCTAACTTATCCCCAACGACTACATGCCTAAGTTGTGCTACTTCAATTAAAATCTTTTTGATCGTCCCAGGTTCGAGCTCATCACCCTTTTCACGATCCAAAACTTGTACATTTATAACAATTCCATGTTCTCCGTGAGGCATTCTAAGAGAAGTATCCCTTACTTCTCTTGCTTTTTCACCAAAAATTGCACGAAGAAGTCTTTCCTCTGCGGTAAGCTCTGTTTCCCCTTTTGGTGCAATCTTACCGACCAATATATCTCCAGGACTTACTTCTGAACCAATAACAACGACTCCTTCTTCGTCAAGATTTGCTAAATCTTCCTCTGCAACATTTGGAATATCTTTTGTAGTTTCTTCTGGTCCAAGTTTCGTATCCACAACAGTAGCTTCATACTTTTCAATATGGATTGAGGTCAAAACATCATCCTTTACAAGTCTGTCTGAAATTACAATAGCATCTTCGTATCCAAGGCCATCAAAATTAGTATAGGCAATTACCAAATTCTTACCAAGTGCAAGATTTCCGTCTTCTGAGGCAGGACCATCAATGAGAAGTTCACCTTTTTTAACCTTTTGTCCTGCAACAACAACAGGTTTTTGACTGAAGAATGTATTTTGCGATGTTCTTTTAAACTTATCTATTTCATATTCAATTTCTTCTTTACCCTCAAGAACAAGCTTGTTAGCATCCACAAACTTAACTACCCCATCGAAAGGAGCTCTTACAATTCTCGACATTGCTGAAGACACTTCTCCCTCCATCCCGGTACCAACAATGGGACTCTCAGTCTTAACCAAGGGAACAGCTTGACACTGCATGTGAGTACCCATAAGTGCACGGTTTGCCTCATCATGAGCTATAAAAGGAATAAGAGAGGCTGAAGTACCAACAACTTGTCTTGGAATAACATCGATAAGATCAATTCTCTCTCGCTCAACCTCAAGATACTCCCCGTCAAATCTAGCTGGGATCATTTCATCAGCAATATAGCCATTTTCATCCAATCTTATGTCAGCATGCGTTATGTAGTACTTAGATTCTTCGTCAGCATCAAGATATACAATCTCATCGGTAACTTTAATCTTTCCTTTTTTCTCCTTTAGAACTTTTCGATAAGGAGCTTCAAGAAAACCATATTCATTTACCCTAGTATACAAAGCAAGATAAGTAACAAGTCCAATATTTGGACCTTCAGGAGATCTTACAGGACAAATTCTAGAATATTGTGAGCTATTAATATCACGAATAGAGAAAGACGCTCTTTCCCTTGAAATTCCACCTGTTCCCATAACTGTTAAACGTCTCAAATTATCAATTTCAGATAATGGGTTTGTTTGATCAAGAATTGCTGATAACTGAGAGGTTCTAAAAAATTCATTAATTGAAGCAATTATTGGATGAGCATTGATAAAATGAGAGGGAGAGAACGCTTCATCAGTTGATGCAAGACTCATTTTTTCCTTAACTATTCTTTCAAGTCTCAAAGCGCCTACTCTAAAAGCAGTTGTTTGTACAAGTTCACCGATACTTCTAACACGCCTATTTGCTAAGTGGTCAATATCATCAACCTTTCCTTGATTGTTAGAAAGCATTATAAGATAAGAAATAATTCCTATAATATCATCGATTGTAAGGGTAAAAGAATCTTGAGATTGGAAATTTGGAAGAATAGAAAGTTTCTTGTTTATTTTATATCTTCCTACTTTGCTCAAATCATATCTTCGTCTATCAAAAAATAGGTCTCGGAAATTTTGTCTGATCGTATCAATTACAATTGGCTCTCCGGGATTTAATTTTTTAAATATTTCAATAAGGGCATCAGTGCTTCCTTTTGTTTCATCTTTCTCAAGAGTGTTTTTGACATAAACATCTGCATTTTCTATTCCAGCAAATTTTCCCATTATCTCCTCGTTGCCCTCAAGTCCAAGGGCCTTAAGGAAAACTGATACCAAAAACTTCTTTCTTCGATCGACTCTGACAACAACCATTTGAGTTCTTGTCGTTGAAAATTCGAGCCACGATCCATGAACTGGTCTAAGCTCTCCTGTGTATAAAACTTTTCCTGTTATTGGATCTTCAACCGCTGTAAAGAAGACACCAGGAGATCTAACTATTTGATTAACAATTACTCTTTCAATCCCATTTACGATGAAAGTACCACGATCTGTCATCTTGGGAACTTCACCTAAGAAAACGTCTTGCTTTGTTCTTTTTCCTGTTTTTTTGTTAACGAGGGTTGCTTCTACAATAAGTGGAGAGAAATATGTTAAACCTTTCTTGACCGCTACCTCTTCAGATATTTTAGGGCTTCCTAATTTATATTCACCTAAAATTAATTCCCAGTTCTTCCCTGTAAAATCTTCAATAGGAGATATTTCTTCAATTACTTCTTTTATTCCCTCTTTTACAAACCACTCATATGATTCTTTCTGAATGGATAATAAATCTAATGAAGGAAGAGTTTTAAACTGTTTTCCCCAATATTGTGTTTCTAATTTTTTATCTTTTGCCATCTGGTACCTGGAAGCCTTTTCTACAAAAAAAGAAAACCCGTCAAGCGGCCTTCTTTAAAGAATAAAAAATAAAGGTATTTCTACCTCTATTTCATATGCAAGTGAATTTATAATCTATTCACCCTCCAAAGTCAATACCCTATAGTATTTTACTGGAGGAACCTTTCTATGTTCTCTTGGTGCTCTTCGTATGTTCTTGAATAATGGACCTTACCATTCATGTCGTGTAAATAATAATTATACTCTGTACTAGCAGGTGAAGCAGCAGCTTGTATAGCAACTACTCCAGGATTAGATATTGGTCCAGGAGGAAGACCCGGATAGAGATATGTATTATAAAGAGATTTAACACTTTTATATTCATCAACAGTTACAGGGAGCCACCATTTATTCTTACTCAAACTAAACCCCTTTGCATATTGTATTGTAGCGTCTATTTGAAGAGGCATACCAGAACTCAGTCTATTTTTCATAATTCCGGCGAGAATCGGTTTTTCTTCATCTGTTATAGCCTCCCTCTCAACCAAAGAAGCAAGAATAATGATTTTATTTATATCAGAAGACTTAGAATCTAACCCAACTTTACTCAATTTTTTATCTAAATTATTTCTCATAATTGAAATTATTGAGTCAATATCTGCATTTGTCGGAATCAAATAAGTATCTGGAAACAAATACCCCTCATTGGAATTTAATTTCTCTCTCCAAGAGTTATTGTATGTTTTAACACTTTTTTTGAGCAAATCAGCTATCTCTTCTGCCCGATAACCTTCGGGTACAGTAATCCATATATCAAGAGTGCCATGGTGTAGTGTGTCCAAAACTTTCGAAAGATCCATCGATGGTGAAAGTTTATAATCTCCAGCTTGAATGCTTTTATCAAGACCTAATTTTTTAACGTAAAGGAAAAAAATAATTGGATCACGAATTAAACCTTCATCCTTTAAAGATTTTCCGATTTCCCTAACCGTCTCACCACGATTTATTACGAACAACTTTTCTTCCTTATTTTTAGAACTAACAGGGCGTGAACCGTTCACCCACCATAAAATCAAGCTTAAAAACACAAATGCAAGTAAAGTCGAAAAAATGAATCCTTTTTTCATTTGGTATATTCTAACATAATATTTTACTACCCAATCTATACTATAGAATAAATCGGAAAAAGATTTTCTGAATCCCTTGCTTCCTTTAGATTAAACCTACTTTGACTATAAAAAGACGCTAAAATGCTTCCCTTTTGGACCTTTTCCCCAACTCTTGTTCTCAAAAAAATTCCAGCTCTTTTATCGGTTGGCGCTCCTAAAATTCTCGCAATTATTGTTATATTCTTACTATCAATACTTTTAATCATTCCTGACTGGGAAGATTTTATTTCAATCTCAAACTTTCCGGGTTTTAATTTTTGAGAGGTTATATCAGGATCTCCATCTTGCGCTTCAATGATTTCTCTGAACTTTGATAATGCTTGCCCACTCTTCAATATTTCCTCTATCCACATTCTAAGACTTCCGTATTTACTCTCTATTTCTTTCTTTTTTATATCTCGATCGCTTAAACATAATCTTATTACGGCCTCTGCAAGATCCAGCGCTCTTTCTTCTAAAATTAATGGTCTAGTTGGAGTTTGCTCTAAAACTTCTAGTGCATCCTTTGCTTCTAGTAGAGGTCCGACTCCTGCTCCTGAAGGTTCATCTATTCTATTAACAAGAACTTTTATTTCTATATCAAATTTTTTTGCTAAAAATTCGAATTTACTTTTTAAAACTTGTGTGTCGTCAATTTTTTGAACCTTCATTGCTTTTCCATAGGGAACTTCAATTACTACATGATTCGATCCGAATGCAATTTTTTTTGCCAATACAGATACTATTATTTTATCGAAGCTTTCAAAAAGAAGCGGCTCTTCCACTCTGATAATTTCATCATCGGCTGGAGCGATATTAAAACTTCCTCCCCAAACAATACACGCATTAGTTTTCTCTACAATTCTATATACATCTTTTTTTAAAAAATCAACTTTAGAAAAAACCTCCATCGAATCTGCTGTCCCTGCTGGTGTTGTAATGGCTCTTGATGAACTCTTAGGAATTTTGAAACCAGCAGCTGCAACAATAGGAACAACAACGAGGGTAGTTCTTCCACCAGGTGACCCACCAATGGAATGTTTATCTGCCACTATTCCCCTGAAATTTAGTTTTTCTCCTGTTTCAACCATTGCCTTGGTCAAAAAAAATAATTCCTCATTTGAAAAACCTTTTGAAAAACCTGAAGCAACAAAATATGTAGTTAAAACATCTCCCAATCTATCTTCTGCAATTTGATCCATGATTGCATATATCTCTTTATAAGAAAGCTTCTTACCTAAAAGTTTTTTTCTAATTGCCTCAAGGGCTAAATTTTTTTGGTCCAAAGTTTTTTCTAATCCTCTAACTTAATTTGTCTCATAGCATATCTACTGAAATTTTTAATCAGCCGTGTTAACTCAAAAAATAACATATTAATAAAGCGAACAATAAATGGTTCTGCAAGAAAAAAAAGATATTTAATTCTCTCCCAGATTTTGTTAATTAATAAAATTAATGAATTTGAGTTTTCTGTTTCGAATTCTAGTGTTTCTTCTGTCATGAGTTGTCCATATCATCTAATCTTGCTTTTATAATTAATCTTTTCCAGGTTGTTCCTGGCGGCGTGCATGTAACAATTGTTAAATAGCTCTCATCAAGTGATTGCGATAAAATATTTGTATCCTCTGGGTCCGTAATCGTTATTGAAAACACTTTGTACTGAAATTCTACTCCATTTACTTTAATTAAAACCTTATCTCCAACCTTTAAAGTATGAAGAGTTGCAAAAATAGCTTTATAATTTTTGGGGTCAAACAACTGAGGAAGAGTAGAGTGTCCGAAAATTACAGCATTTCCTTTTTCCGGAGGCGTAGAAGTTCCAAGATACTGTACAAGGTGTTTTGAAAGATCATAATCACGCGTTGATACTTCCGCATCTAAGATCTTCAATCTTGGAATTGAAAATAAATATGAATCAACTTTTTTCTGATCGTATTGGTTTTTAATTTCAGGATACCAGTTTCTTGCATCAACATAATCTGATCTAAACGAATCTAATCCCTGAGAGATCAAAGTGCCTATCCCCGTCTTTTTAACAAGATACTTTGGAACTGGAAGTTCTATTTCATTTTGAGCCAAAATCGGTGAGAGGAAAATCTGATAGGAAATCATAGGAAATAGAAAGTATGAAGTTAAAATGAATCCAAATAAAATTAATAAAGTGCCAAAAACTTTGATGGAAACTTTTTTATATTTTTTCTTTCCCTTGACATAGTAATACTTACTCATTTGATCGAATTAATAAATTGATATTCTTAGAATTAGTGGGAAGTTTGTTTGGAAATAACGGCAATTTATTTTTTAGTACAATCATGAAAGAAGAAACTCCCTTGGTATTATCCAAAATTTCTTTTGCATCGTTTATATTCTTACCTTTTAATTTTTCCGCTATTTCATCTGATTTTATTTTTGGAACAAAAACTGCATCCGCAACAAGCTTTGCTTTAATTTCACCATTCTTCTGGGTTTCAAAATTAGATAATTTAATTTTTGAATCTTCAGAAACATAATTATAATTTGAAGGAATTCCACCAGAATCATCTCTAATCACCTTCTCCAAATCAGAAACACTATACTTACCTACTTTAAAATTAATTTTGACTGCTAAATGCAAATCAGAAGACTGATCTCCTTTTTTCTTACTAAAGTTTTTAGCCACATACTCATAGTCAAAACTCTCAGGCAATAATTCTTCATCAGTAGCTTTTTGAGATGAAGCCTTTTCAATTGCTTGTTTTTCAAGACTACCAAATACTTTTGCTTCAAGAGTATCAAGATCCTTTTGAGATACAGTCTTTATTTCTTTTTTTGTTCCACCAGAAAAAGCAGAATCATTTTTTGCGAGCACATCAGATTGTGAAAAGTCTCCGACACTAAAGTTTGTTCCAGAAGGAAGATTATATTCCGTACCAAATTTTGAAGCTTCAATTTTTACCTTTGCACTTGGAGGGGTTATAGCACTAGCACTAAAAGATGCAACAGAAACATTATCTACTAAAATAAACTTTAGGTTATTAGAAGATGTAATTACACTTCCTTTGTCAAAAGTTCTTTTTTGATCGGATTTATTGTAAACAGTAATTTCGCCCGTTGATTTATCTCCCGTTTCAGTTATTCCAGTAACATCGGCATCCCCTTCTCCACTTATTTCCTCATCAAAAATTGACACCTTAATAGAATTTCCTGAGGTAACTTCATTGGATGAAAAAACTAAATCAGATTTTTCATTTACAGACTTTCTGTCAGTAAACACAGAAATGTCCGCTTTAAGAATTAATCCATAATACACAAAAGAGAATAAGAATAAGAGAATTAAAAAAACTACAGGGACCACCAATAACCCTGCTTTTTTCTGAGTACTAAAAACAGACGGTAAATATATTTTTGGAAAAGAAATTTTTTCTGTTATATTTGAAATTCTCGAAAAAACACTTTTAGCTACTGGCACAGATGAAACATCATTAATTCTAATGTCTTCTACTTTATTTTCTCCCTTATCAAACTCCGGAATTATTAAATTACTTTCTTCATTTATAGACACTGGGGAAGCTTCATCTTCCACAGTATCCTCTTCTACTTCGCCCTTAGCAAATTGAATATCTTGATCCTTTACAAATCCGAATTCTTGAGATTCAGATGTCATCAGTTTTTCAGCATTCTCCTCAACGTCCTTTCCTGCCTTTATCTCCATCTCAACACGATATCCCATTTGATTTCCAACGCCAGATATTATTGCCTCTTTCTCAAATCCCTTTTCAAGAACAACTGTCTGAGGGATGTGTAAAAAAGGCAACTCTTTACTCCATTGATACGAAAGAAAACTCTGCTGAATTTCTTCTGCCTGCTCATAATCGAGGAGAACTATTTTAGAAGGTAATACTTCAACATTTTCTATCTTTTTAAGCAGTTTTTCAACTGACCTCGGTAAGTCATCTTCCACATCACCACTTCTCGCCTCAATAACATTATCGTTTTTAACGATATAAACATAAATTTTTCTTCCTCCTATTTCAACAAAAATCGAAGAAACTGGTGCACCTTCGGATTTCTTTACAAAAGATGTTATTGCCTCAACTGAAATTATAAAACCTATGGGAGTAAGGTCTAGTGCTTCACAAATACTTTTAAGTTTTGCGAGATATTCTTTTTTTATTTTTCCAGCATCAACCCAATCGTAAGGAACAGCAAAAATTGTTTTATTTAGCGGCACCCCTTCAGGAAGGCTTGTTTCTACGAAACTGATAACCTTATCTGATGCTGAGAGAATATCTTCTTCTTCAAAAGTGGAATTATTTAGAAGCTCGTCCTTTGTGGAAATAACGTGAAGGGACTGTCCTAGTTTTTCAAAAAGTATCGCTCCAACATTTCTAGAATTAATAATTAAAGAAAGAAAATATTCTCTTTCCTCTTTCTTTTTATTTAAAAGCTTAGGCAGATTTATCATGTAACTTTTGCGTATATTCTTCTAGTATTCTTTCCCGCTCCTTCCTCTTTTATAATCTTAAACGATTTTATTTCACCTGTAAAATCCACATGAGGACCTCCACAAAATTCTTTTGAATAATTTCCAACAAAGTACACTTTTACATTGCTACTATACTTATCGTCAAAAAGACCTATCGCACCTATATTTTTAGCCTGATCTATAGACATGATCTCGAAGTGAACAGGAAGGTTTTCCTTTATCCTTGTCAAAACAATCTCATCAACCATTTTAACCTCCTCGTGTGTTAACTTTCTATCAAAAGAAAAATCAAACCTTAATCTCTCAGATGTAATATTTGATCCTGTTTGGTGAACTGATTCTCCTAATACATCTCGTAACGCCTGGTGCAAGAGATGAGTTGCAGTGTGACCCTTAACCGTCAACTCTTCATGGTCAGCTAATCCACCTGCAAATTTTTGTTTAGCTCCC
Organism: uncultured Gammaproteobacteria bacterium; assembly: GCA_964641355.1. Lineage (GTDB taxonomy): Bacteria > Patescibacteriota > Microgenomatia > Levybacterales > GWA1-39-11 > CAZXND01. Next base: position 129,396 of record CAZXND010000001.1, read on the forward strand.
TTTCTTGATAAATCTTGATGTTTTTTTATTTTCTCTACAAACTCTTCCTCAGAAAAAGTATATCCCAAACTTTTAATTTGAGAGGGTGATAATCCATGCGTAGAATAAAGAGTAAATGCATCCTCTGAAGATATTTCTTTTACTCCCAAAATTTCATCTCCTATATCGCGGTACTTTTTAATTATATAATTCTTTGCACTCTCAACTGTTCTTTTATATGTATTTTTCTCTTCTAAAAAGGTTAATTTAATATTCTCAAATTTTTTTAATAAAATAGAGTCTGTAGGAGAATATTGTTCGACTATTTTTTCTAGTACTAAATCCACATCATCAATCCCAAGCTTATATAAATTATCAATACCACGTCTTATTAATCTTCTTAGTAGATATCCCTGTTCCTTATTTGAAGGTCTGATACCATCTGCTGCAATAAAAGAACCAGCTATAAAATGGTCTGAAACAATTCTCATTTCTCGTTCGTTTTCTTTGTATTTTTTACCCGAAACTTCCTCAAGAGACTTCACAATTGGGAAAAAGAGGGATGTTTCAAAAATGTCATTTTTATCTTCTGTAGCAGCGATAAGCCTTTCAAGTCCTCCTCCAAAATCAACATTAGACTTGGGAAGTCTTTTAAACTCTCCGTCTTTTTCCTTCACGTATTCCATGAATACACTATTTCCAATCTCTAATAATCTCCCTTTATCAGACAACTCTTTAAAACTTCCCCCTATCTCTCCTTCTTCAGGTTTTAAATCAAAATAAACCTCACTATCAGGACCTCCTAATTCGCCAGGAGGCATTTTCTCAGGAACTCCAGACCTCGACCACCAGTTATCCTCAACTCCACAATAAAAGATTCTCCCATTAGGGTTTATATTTTCGGAATTAAATAGTTCTTTCCAAATTTCAGCAGACTCATCGTCTTTTGGAATATTTTTATACCCTTCAAAGACACTTACATAAAGCCTTTTAGGATCTAATAACAATTCCTTTGTCAGAAATTCAAAGAACCAAGGGATCTGCTCACGTTTAAAATAATCACCCAAACTCCAATTCCCAAGCATTCTAAAAAATGTTGTATGACGATTATCACCAATCTCATCAATATCTTGTGCGCGAAAACAATTTTGAACATTAACCAAACGTGTTCCCGAAGGATGCACTTCTCCAAGAAGGTAAGGAATCAATGGCTGCATTCCAGATGAAGTAAAGAGTGTCGTGGGATCATTCTCTGGAATTAACGAAGAATTAGCTATTAAAGCATGTTTTCTCTTCTCAAAAAAAGATATATAAATATTTACAATATCCTGAGCACTCATTTAGATTTATATTATAGCAGTTTGAAGCTGGTTGTAGAAATCTACTCTATAAATTCTCTAAGTGGGCAGTCTATATGTTTACAACGGGCTGAACAGTATTTCCTCCCATATAAAATTAATCCTAAAGCAAAATCATGCCAACTTCTTTTCGGTAGAACCTTCATTAAATCATTCTCAATTTTTTCTGGATCTTGTTTATTGGTTAGTCCAAATAAATTGGCGAGACGCTTTACATGAGTATCAACAACTATTCCTTCGCTTTTCCCAAATGCTTCTTGCAAAATTACATTTGCAGTTTTTCTGCCAACAAATGGAAGCTTCACTAATTCTTCCATAGATTCAGGCAAGTTTCCATCATATTGATCCAAAATAATGTCTGCAGCTTTTTTAATTGCTTTTGCTTTACCTTTATAAAAATTTATTTTATTTATATCTGATTCGAACTCCTCCAAAGAAACTTTTTGATAATCAGATATTTTTTTATATTTACTAAATAATTCTTTAGTTACCTTGTTTACTCCAACATCGGTCTGCTGAGCAGAAAGTACAACCGCAACATATAATTCCCAGGGATTTGAATATGTAAGAGGAGTATGGGGATCTGGGAATAATTTTTTTAGAATCACTTCTATCTTATTTATTTTTTCCGTTTTACTCATTTCTTATTTTAACGTTGAGATTTCCGCTATTGTATCTGCCAATTTTTTTGAATCATGTCTCAAAAACTGTCCTCTCCTCAAAAACTTTCCCACTATAACTTTAAAATTATCTTTTTCAAAAGCCTTAGGGGAATATTCAACAAATTCTTCATTTTCTTCTCTATATCTTTCTAGGATTTCTCCTTTAAGCTTTTGAACATTTACTATTATGTAATTCAAAACTCCCTTACCTAAGTGTTCTTCCATAATCCTAACAAAATCTCTTGCCGAATAACTATTTGTTTCACCAAATTTCGTCATTATGTTTACGACATAAATTTTTTTGGCCTTAGAATTTTTAATAGCATCTTTTATTCCCTTTACTAGCAGGTTGGGAATGATCGAAGTATATAAATCTCCAGGTCCAAGAATTATAAAATCTGCTTTTTTAATTGCATCGACAGCATCGGGATTTGCATTAACATTCGGTTTCAAAAATAATCTTTTAATCTTGAGGCTTCCATCATGCTTTGGAACATCGATGTTCGTCTCGCCAATTACAACTTCACCATTTTCTAAAGTAGCATGAAGCCTCGTCGGAGTGAGTGTTACTGGAATTACCTTCCCTCTAACATTAAGAATTTTAACAGCTTCTTTAACTGCTTTATCAAAACTTCCAGTTATTCGTTCTAACGCCGTTAAAAGAAGATTACCCAAACTATGTCCCTTCAAAGTTTGTCCCTCTGAAAACCGATAATTAAATAATTCGGAAACAATCTTATTATTAGTCTCTGAAAGAGCTACAAGAACACGTCTAATATCCCCTGGTGGTAGTATCCCAAACTCTTCTCGAAGCTGCCCAGTTGAACCACCATCATCAGCCATGGAAACGATAGCATAAAGTTTAAAAGGATAGTTTTTAAGCCCGGTAAGAACAGTAAAAACTCCAGTCCCACCACCTATTACAACAATTCTTTTCATATCTTATAAAGTTTAATATAGAAAACCTCCAAAAGAATTATATCTTTCCTATAATGCCGCAATTATATCAAACTCGAGGTTAAACAGTAGCTCTAAAACCTTTTTTTAATCCCTTTAAAAAAACGCTTTCTAGGAGAATGTCCATTACCATTTTCATGCAATTCTTCTTGATTTTCCTCAACCTCGTCCGTCTCCTCGTTCGTATACTCATCCGCTCCTTCGAATTCTGAAATATTTTCAAGAGTTTCAAACCCCATTTCAGATAATTGTTTCAAGATTCTCTTTCCCCTTTTTGTAGTAAAAAGATAAACTATAATTCCACCAATTATCATTCCCCACAAAAAAGCATTACTACTAGATTTACGATGTTCATTCTTCTCAGACATGGAGCTACTCCTTCCTTTTTTTTGCACCTAAAACTTTAGCCAAGTTTGACAAAGACTTAGTACCAGTTAAAAGACCTGATAAAAATGACATGGGTTCTGAAACACTTTCAGTTATTACCTCAGTGTTCTCAAGAACTTTATTGGCTCGATCTAATGTTGTTCTAAGCTCTTTTAATATAAAAAATACCTGAACCCCAAGCACAACAAGAAGAACGGTAAGAAGAACGATAACAAAAAGCAAAACACCTTGGACAGCATCAATCATGGTTTTATTAGACTAGCACTTATTAAGCTCAAAAGTCAATAAAATCATTTAACAATTACTGATAACTCTTTTTTACTAGATTTTCCATATCTGTTTTTGGCTACTATTTTTATCTTCTGTTCACCCGAAAAAGTATAGATTGTTTTCTTAAAGGATCCGTCAAAAGGAGCAACATAAACTTCCTCTTCGTTAATAAAAAGGGCTGCATAGGGATCTGTTTTTCCTTTGACTTCAATTAAATTTCCGCCTATGATTGATCTATCTCGGGGACTAACCACTTCAAGCTTTGGACCAAAAATGAGTGACCCGTATTGAAAAATAATAAAAATAATAATTATTATAAAAGTTGCAAACAAAAGAATTCTCTTTGCATCAAAAAAACCTTTCCTAACAGATTCTCTTTGTTTAAAAGTTACACTATTCTCTTTTTTATCATCATATTCTCTTCGAAAAAGAGCGATTGCCTTCCCTTCGGGATAGCCAAGAAATGATGCATAATTTTTTACAAACCCCATTGCATATGCTTGAGATGGTAACTGATCGAATTTCCCGTTTTCTATTGCCAAAAGAAAATTCTTTCTTATTTTTGTAATTCTTTCAACATGCTCAATGGAAAGGTCTCTCTTTTCCCTTTCTTCCTTCAATAATTGGCTGATTTTTTGCATGTATAATATAACTGACTTCGAGGTTAAGTTGATCTATTAAGAATTTCTTCAGGATTTTTTACTATTACATCACGGGGCTTTGATCCATCTCCGGGACCAACGACTCCAGCCGCTTCAAGCTGTTCGATAATTCTTGCTGCCCTATTAAAACCTATAGAAAGCTTTCTCTGAAGAAGGGAGGACGAAGCTCTATCGTACTGACATACAATTCTTACTGCTTGCTCAAACAATTCATCTTGATCGTCATGCACTGATCCATCACTACTATAAGTGACACCTCCACGCTTTAAATTTACAGGCTGTTCAACAACTTCAGTTGTGTATTGAACTGGAATTCCACGAGACTTAATAAAATTAACTAATCTTTTTACATCTTGATCTGATACAAAGGTTCCTTGAATTCTCGTAGGTTTAGCTTGATCAGGTGGTACGTACAACATATCTCCTCTTCCAAGAAGCTTCTCTGCTCCTGGCGTGTCAATAATAACCTTACTATCAACCATCGAAGAAACATTAAACGCTATCCTACAAGGAATATTGGCTTTAATTAATCCCGTTATAACATCTACTGAAGGTCTTTGAGTTGATAACACTAAATGTATTCCAGTTGCACGTGCCATTTGTGCAAGACGGGCAATCGAGTCCTCAACTTCAACAGGTGCAAGCGCCATCAAGTCAGCAAGTTCATCTATAAATATGATTAAATAAGGAAGAGCTTGAAACCCAGACAACTCGTTAAAAGAATCAATATTCCTTACTCCTGCATCAGCAAACTTTATATATCTTCTATCCATCTCCTTAAGAGCCCACTTAAGAGCAGAAACACTTTTATCTGCATCAACAACTACAGGAGTTAAAAGGTGGGGAATATCATTATAACCAGTCAACTCAACTCTTTTAGGATCAATTAGAATCATCTTGACCTCAGACGGTGAAGCCCTAAAAAGCAAAGAGGATATAATAGAGTTAACGAGTACTGATTTTCCAGATCCTGTTGTTCCAGCAACAAGTACATGAGGCATTTTAGCAATATCAGCAACCACTGGATTTCCTGAGACATCTAAACCAAGAGGAACAATCGTCTTTGATTTTGCCTTCTGCATTTGTGAAGATTCAAGCATTCTTTTAAGACCTACCATCTCAAGACCTCTATTTGGAACTTCTATACCTACCAAGTCTCTTCCAGGAATCGGAGCTTCGATTCTTATCTGACCGGTAGGTGCTTCCGTTGCAAGAGCAAGATCATTAGCAAGAGCTGTGACTTTTGAAAGTTTAGTTCCCTGAGCAATTCTAATTGCATACTGAGTAACTGAAGGGCCCATGTTTATTTCGATAATTTTTGCCTGAATTCTAAAACTTTGGAGCGTGTTTTCAATAATCGCAGCGGTCTTCTTTACATCACCAGTATCCTTTTTTTTATCAGCGTGCTCTGATAGTAAAGAAAGTGGAGGATACTCCCAAACTCCCATTTCAAGAGGTTCATTAAGAATGATATCATCACTCAAATCCTTCTTTGCAGCTGCAACGACAGGAGGTTGTGAGTGAGATTCAGAAGAAGTAGGAGTATCTTTTAAGCCTTTAATTTTTATTTGATCTATATCATTAGTTGATTTTTTAGTTTTAAGCAAAGGAAAGATCCTTTGACTAATAAAGACGCCCACAAAAGACAATGATTTAGAAATTACCGAAAAAACTTGAGAAATAGATAAATTAAAGAATATACTTAGTCCTAAAAATATTCCTACAAAGAAAATAATATTGCTTAAAATTCCACCCAAGAGCGCGTCAGTATTTGCAAAAATAAGTATTCCAACATAACCTTGTTTAAAAAGAGAAACAGAAGATAAGGTCATTATTAAAAAACCTAGGAAAAAAGTTGGCTTTGTAAATTTAGATTTTATTCTTGTTAACAGCAGAGCAAAAAGAAGTATATTAAATGGGATGAAAAATCCAAATAAACCAAAAAAATAAACCAAATATCTATTTGTAGTACTTAGAAATTCTCCATTTTTTGTGTAAGAGAAAAGCAAAAGAGCAGAAAACAAGAAGAGACAAATACAAAAAAGTGTATAAATAGTATCATTTTTAAGCTTGAGCTTAAATAAATTTCTTTTTTTGTGTCTACCCACGGTAGTATTATACTATACTTATGCTTTTCTTACTAAATTTCAATAACAACGGGGACAACTAACGGCTCTTTTCCCTCTTGATATAACACCTCTTCAGCTTTTTCACTTAAAAGTTTTTTAATATGTATCCAATTAGAAACTCTTTCTTTCCTTTTTGATAGAATATTTCTTACTCTAGACTCTATAGTATTAGAAAGCCGATTCTTATCTTGATACATAAATCCTTTAGTTATTAAGTCAAGTCTGCCTACCATTTGCCCATTATTAGAGTCTATTTCTGCTACAACAATAACAACCCCTTCTTCTGAGATCTTTTTTCTATCAAGCACAACGAAGTTTTCAACTTCTTCCTCTGTAATCTTATCGACAAAAACTGCCCCAGCATCAACTTTTCTACCAAAAGAATAAGTATCTTTTGAAAAAACGACCTCTTGACCATCCTCAAGAAGAATCGTATCATCACTTAAATATCCCATACTATTTGCTATTTCCCGAAAAGCTACCATGTGTCTATAGGTTCCCCCTATGGGTATGAGAAACTTTGGAGCAGTTAGAGCAATCATAAGTTTAATATCCCCTTCTGAGCCATGTCCTGATACATGAAACTCATCCGTAATATCCGAGTAGACAACCTTAACTCTTTTTTTTGATATAGTGTCGATTAAAGAATTAACGCTTATTTCATTCCCTGGAATTGGATCAGCAGAAAATATTACAACATCACCAGCCTTCATCCTAATATCTCGATCTTCATCGCTTGCTATCCTCACCAAAGCTGACTCCTCTTGAGCTTGACTTCCTGCAACCAAAATAAGAACTTTTGACGGGTCGTATTTATTTATTTCATAAGGTTTTATTTCCATTTTTTTGGGAAGCTTCATATAGCTAAGTTGTCGCCCAATATCACGAGATTTAAGAAAAGAACGACCTATAAAACATACTTTTCTTCCATACTTAGCCGCTACTTCTAGCGCCTGATTCATTCTTGAAATATTTGAAGAATAAGTAGTTATAAAAACTTTTCCTTTAGCATTCCTAATCTCATCCTCAAAACTTTGGGAAATATCCTTTTCAGAAGCAGAGTGTCCCTTTCTTTCTGCCCCAAGCGAATCACAGAAAAGACATGTTATTCCTTGAGCTGATAATTGAGCGATTTTTCTAATATCAGAAGGTTTTCCATCAACTGGGGTAAAATCAAATTTGAAATCACTAGCGTGAAAAAAATTGGCTGTTGGAGTTTTTATAAAAATATTGGCAGTATCCATAACAGAATGTGTTACTCTTACAAAGGTTGCAGTAAAATTTCCTATTTTTATTTCCTCAGAAAAATTGACAATTTTAACTTTTTTATCAATTCTTCTATCGGCGAATTTTCCATTCTCAAGCTCAGCTGTAAGTCTTGAAGCAAAAATTGGAAAATCAGGAAGCTGGTTAATTAAAAATGGAAGCGCACCTATATGATCTTCGTGTCCATGAGTAAGAACCATTCCAACAATTTTTTTCTTAGTATTTTTTAAGTAAGTTATATCAGGGATCAAAAAATCTACACCAAGATCTGTTTCATTAGCAAATCCAAGACCACAATCAACTATAAGAATCTCTTCTCCCCATTCATAGAGATACATGTTTTTAGTAACGTCACCAATCCCACCAATGGGTATAAATGATACTTTGTCTTGCATTAGGAATATTCTACCATTTGGAAACAAATTGAGTAATATTAGATTTATTTATGATAAATTTTTGATTTGGAGATATTTTCCCTTCGAGTATAAGTAGTGCTACTCTTCTTACAACACTTTGAATAGTTCTCTGTAAACTCCGAATTCCAGAATCATACCCTAAAGGTCTAACAATGTCATCCCAAACACTATCATCTATTATTAAATCGTTAATTGTTAAACCCGATTCTGTCAAAATCTTAGGAAACATATGTGTTTTTGCTATTGTAATTTTCTCACTATCTGAATAAGACGGCATTTGAATCATTTCAAGCCTATCAATAACAGCAGTTGAAATATCTTTAGTATTATTTGAAGTTGCTATAAATAAAACATCCGATAAATCAAATGGAAAATCAATATAGTGATCAACGAAGTTTTTGTTTTGTTCAGGATCAAGAATCTCAACAAGAACACCCATTATGTCTGCTCTTGCATCTTCACTCACCCTATCTATTTCATCAAGAAGAATTACTAGGTTTCGACTCTTTGCATGTTTCAGAGCTTTAATAATCGCCCCAGGTTCTGCGTCAGAAGAAAATCTTGATCGACCTCGAAGTTGAACAGGAGAACCCATTCCTCCGAAAGGAATTCTCTCAATCCTTCTTCCAAGAGCTTCAGCAATTGAATAAGCAATAGTAGTTTTACCAACTCCAACAAGTCCCACTAAAGAGATTATGGGAGCACGTAAGATCTTTTCTCCACTTCCTGCAAATCTTTGCTCTTTAATTATCATTACCGAAAGATATTCAAGTATTTTTTCTTTAACATCAGCCAGTCCAAAGTGATTTTTATCAAGCACCTGACGAGCGTGATTAAGATCAAGAATATCCTTTGTTTCACTTTGCCATGGAAGAGAAGTTACCCAATCTATATATCTTGAAATATTGTCATATTCAATAAAAAAACTAGAATCCTTTTCAACAATTTTTAATCTTTCAAGAAGTGAATTCGCTTTTTCTTTTAAATCTTGTGGGAGACTAATAGATACAATCTTTTCTTCAAGTTTTTTAATTTGGACAGCTGTGGCAGATTGCTCCATGGAAAAAGTATATCAAAAATGAGTCTATCTTACGCGTCGATCTCTTCTTGGAGGAAAGTCTCTATTATTTCGGCTGGCGTTTCTTCCAGCAGGCCTTCTTACAAAATCTTCTCTTCTTCTTTCTCTATCTATTCTTTCGTCACGAACTCTCTGTGGTCTTTCTTGTCTTTCACCAAAAAGCATTGAAAGATTCACTCTTCCTTGATCATCAATTTCTTTTACTCTAACCTTTACTATTTGATCCAACTTTATTACATCATTGGGATTATTTACATAGTTTTCTGACATCTCCGAAACATGAACCATTCCTTCTTTTCCTGGAACTATCTCAACAAATGCTCCAAATGGAAGAATTCTCTTAACTTTTCCTTCAAAAACTTCTCCACGCTGCAACTCTCTTGTTAAAAGCTCAACCCATGAAACCGCTTTTTCTACAGCCTCCTCATCAATTGAAGCAATTGTAACCGACCCATCCTCTTCCACATCTATTTGAGCGCCTGTTGAAGCAATAATATTTTTAATTACTTTGCCTCCACTTCCGATTACTTCTCCGATTTTTTCAGGATTAATTTTAATTACTTTTATTTTTGGAGCAAACTTTGATACACCAGTTCTTGACTCAGGAATAATTGAAAGCATTTTTTCAAGAATTGAAAGTCTTGCAACTTTAGCCTTTGCTAAGGTTTCTTCAATCTGCTCACGATTCAAACCAGAGTTTTTAACATCGAGTTGAATTGCGGTAACCCCGTTTTTTGTTCCTGCAACTTTAAAGTCCATATCTCCAGAAAAATCTTCCAAACCAATAATATCTGTCATAATCACATATTTTTTATCATCCGACATCATTCCCATCGCAATTCCCGCAACTGGTGAGACTATGGGTACTCCAGCATCCATAAGTGCAAGAGTAGAACCACAAGTAGAAGCCATCGACGTAGAACCATTTGATGACATGACTTCTGAAACAACCCTAACTGCATAGGGGAAACTTGACGCAAGTGGCATAACAGCTTCAATCGCCTTTTCTGCAAGAGCTCCATGCCCAATCTCTCTTCTTGAAGGACTTCCCACTCTTCCAGTCTCACCTACTGAATACGGAGGCATAGAGTAGTGATGCATATATCTTTTTGCCTCTTCACCTTCAGGACTCTCGATTAACTGTTCATAAGAAGGCATGGCAAGTGTTGCCACTGTCAAAACCTGAGTATCTCCTCTTTGAAAGATTGCTGATCCGTGCGTTCTTGGTAAAATTCCAACCTTTACAGAAATAGGTCTAACCTCATCTGTTGGTCTTCCATCAGGTCTCTTCCCCTCGTTTAGAATTCTTTCTCTAACACTTTTTTTGAAAACGTAATCAACAGCATCCTTAATCTTTCTTTTGTCCTCGAAGTTTTCAGATTCAACCTTATAAACTTCTTCTCCCAATGCATCGATTTCACTACCTATTCCCTCACCAATTCCACCTTCCATCAGTTTTAGGATTTTATCTTTGTGTGATTTTTCAACTAGAACTATCGCTTCATCAAGTTTCTCGTCACGAGAAAGCTCAATCTTAGACTCCCCAACTTCTGCCACCATTTCATTAATAAAATCAACAATCTTTCCATTCCAAACCTTCGCCTCTTCAATTGCAGCAACAACTTCTTCTTCTGCAATTTGTTTACCTTCAGCTTCGATCATAATCGCCTTATCTTTTGTACCAGATACTACAACTTCTAAATCTGTGAATTCTTCTTCGTTCGTACCTGGATTTACTACAAATTCAATTTGTCCATTATCTCTAACAAGACCAATATTTATTCCACTAATAGGACCTTTCCAAGGAATTTTAGAAACAGCAAGAGCTGCTGAAGTAGCAATGATTCCAAGAACTCCTGGATCATTTTCTCCATCAACCGATAAAACAGTTACAACAACTTGAACGTCTTTTTTTAGTTCTTTAGGAAAAAGAGGTCTTATAGATCTATCAATAAGCCTTGCTTTAAGAATTGCATCGTCAGATGGTCTTCCTTCACGTTTAACCCATTTGCTTCCCTTAATTCTTCCTCCTGCGTAAAGTCTTTCTACGTATTCAACGCTTAGAGGAAAATACCCAAGCTCAGTATCGTTACGACCCATAACAACAGTTGACAAAACCATCGTATCCCCAAGCTTAGCAAGCACAGAAGAGGTTGCCTGTTGGGCTAATACTCCTGTTTCAAGTGTTAGATTGCTGTCTCCTATGAGGAGGGTTTTCGAGGAAATCTTCATTAATTTTTTCTTTCTATGTATATTTTAAACGAGTCCGGCTTTTTTTCCAATAGATACGGCTCTTTCCTTATCTGTTTTAACTAAAAAATTGTAAAGTCTTCTTCTTTTAGAAAGCATGTTTAAAAGCCCACGTCTTGAATGTGAATCCTTCTGATGAATCTTGAGATGATCAGTAAGTTTTTGAATCTTATGTGAAAGAAGTGCAATTTGAACTTCAGGACTTCCTGTGTCCCCATCCACTACTTTATTTTCTGAAATAATTTTCTTTTTTTCGTCAGCTGTTAATGGCATATTTTTAAAAAGACTTGTCAATTTTAGCAAATTTGAGGCAAAGATTCAATCCGAAGTTAATATCTAAACATTTGGATCATCTTGACCCTTGAAAACCTTTGGAACGAACCAATCGCTTGGAACATCTTCCTCATTAAAACCATTATTAAAATTCTGATTCTGAGTGATTGGCTTAGACTGTCTTACCTCTGTCTGATTCTGCACTTGAGCTTGAGGCTGTCTTCTTTGAAAAGAAGCACCTCCTTGCCCACGAACTTCATTTCGTACTTTTGATTGTCGTCTTGCACCATGTTTTAAAAGAAACGCTGCTGCTTCAAAAGCGTAAGGACTGGTTTTTTGAGAAGAAAAATCAGAAGTCGACCTTGATAATCCATCTAATAAATTTTGCGCTACATCAAGAGAAAATGGAAGCGATAATTCTGAGAGTATCTTGGATATAATTTCACTTGTTGAAGAAAAAGCAGAATCAACAAATACTAAATCTCCATAAAGCGAATTAGCAGGGTTATTGTCAATATTAACAATCTTAGCACCTGACAAATCAATTACTCCCGAAAGCTTATCTTGGCTTGAAACACCTATTACAAAAACTAGACTGGGTGAAGAACCTTTCTTTATAAATTGAATCTCTTGATCGCTAAAATTAATACCATTCGTCTCAGCAAAAAGATTTACATTAAGACGATCTCCTTCTATATTATAGGAAACCTTCTCAATATCCCCATCTCTATATGGGACAGAAATAACAAGAGTTTTAGTACTCCCTTCAAACTCTCTTTTTATCTTATCTATACCAACCAAATTTGAAATTTCAACTATAGGTTCTTTTCTCGAAACTACTTGGACTGTTTTACCAAGATCTGAAAGAGACAGAAAAAGGCCTAATCCCGCAGCTGTTTTATCCAAATTTTGATCTCCACCAATAAATATCCCGATGCTTGGAGCTTGAGAGATTAAATCATTTAAAATATTTCTTGAACTTGCGAAGGAATTATCATTCATAGTATTTTAACTACAGGATAATATCACATCACCCACAGAAAAGTCAACAAACGGAGAGAGCTGCATACCACACTCAACATCTTTTTCTACCTTTTTTACCTCTTCTTTTCCTCTTCTTAAGCTAAGTATTTTAGATTTACCTAATTCTAAATCTCCATGCATAACTTTTACCTTATCACCAACAACAACCCGACCATCAATAACTTTTATACCCAAAATTTTTTTATCCTTTTCTCCAAAAGAAGCCAATACTTCAGCTTTTCCCAATATTTGCTCTTCATCGCTTTTCAAAAACGCTTCAGTTGCCTCGCTTACCTCGTCTATTAATTCGTAAATGATTTTATAGATCCTGTAGAAAACTTTTTGGTTTTCCGCCAATATCTGTGCATCTTTTGAGATCTGTACATTAAAACCTACAACTATTGCTTTCAGATCTTTTGCCATTAAAACATCTGAGACACTCACATCTCCCTGTGAAACATATACCACTTTTACAGACTCAGGAAGAGAAGCCAAAACTGCTTCCTCTTCCCCTCTACTTTCAGTTTTAAGAACAATAGGAAGCTTTCCCCCTTCGTCTTCTCCAAAAATTTTTGCATAAGCGGAGATAGCTTCCGCTTTTACCTCAACTTTTGTTTCTACTTTCTTCTCAATCGAATGAAGATATACAAGTGATCCGGTAGTCAAAACCTCTGACAAACCTATTATTTCAATTGCGTCTCCAGGGAACGCCTCTTTTACACTAACTACGTGTGAATTGAAAAGAGCTCTTACCTTTCCTGCTTCACCATTTTCACTGTATATTCTCTCTCCCACTTTAATTTTACCCTGTTTTACAATAAGGGAAGCTAAATTACCCCTCCTCTTATCAAGCTTAGATTCAATTACTATCCCTAGAAAATCCGCATTTTCTTCCTTAATTTTTCCGGAGAGATCATAACTTAAAATAATTAAGTCCAGAAGCTCATTTACACCTACACCAGTTTTGGAAGAAACACCAATAAAAGGTGTATTACCTCCCAAACCTTCAAGGAGAATCCCTTCGTGCATTACCTGCTGCTTTACTTTTTCGATGTTTGCAGATTCAAGATCAATTTTTGTAAATACTACAATAAAGGGAATTTTAGACTCAAGTATCTTTACTATTGATTCTTTAGTCTGAGGCATAACACCATCATCTGAAGCTACAACTAGAAGTGCGATGTCACAAGCTGCAACTCCGTGCGATCTCATGTTCTGAAAAGCTTCGTGTCCCGGTGTGTCAATAAAAGTTATCCTTCTATCTTCTCCTTCGTGTTTTACAACTATTTCTGAAGCACCGATTTTTTGAGTTATTCCTCCGTGCTCACGATCGGCCTGATTTGAAGATCTTATCTTATCAAGAAGAGAAGTTTTACCATGGTCAACATGGCCTAAAACTGAAACGACAGGCGGAAAAGTTTTTTTTCTACTAGATTCGTCCATAAATTGTAGATAATGAGACTCAAATTCATATTATTCAGCGCTTACTTCTTTAGCGTTTTCAGATTCTGTCTCATCAATTCCCTCTACTTCAATATTATATCCTGTTAACTTTGAAGCCAAACGAACATTTTGTCCTTCTTTGCCGATTATTAAAGGGAGCTCCTCTTTTGGAGCGCTAACTACTGCTGCATTTTCTTTTTCGTTTACTGTAACCGTGATATTTTTTGCCGGTGATAATGAATTAGTTATAAATTTCACAGGATCACTATTCCATTGAATTACATCAATTTTTTCAAGACCATCTAGAGCATCTATTACCGCCTGGATTCTTACTCCTTTTTGCCCAACGCAAGATCCTACTGGATCAATTCCCGATTGTTCAGAAAAAACAGCCACTTTTGCTCTACTTCCAGGTTCCCTAACTGTCTTTTTTATTACGACGCTTCCTGAGGCAACTTCTGGGACTTCTCTCTTAAGCAATCCTTCAATAAGTCCTGAATGGCTTCTTGAAACAAAAACTTCTCTTCCCTTTTTATCTTCAGCTATTTCAACAATATAAACAGGCATCTTTTTATTTAGAAAGTATTGTTCATTTTGAATTTTATTAGGAGGAGTCATAATTGCTTCCGATTTACCTATATCTACAATAATATTTGGGCCAGCAAATCTTAAAATCATTCCGTTTACCACTGTTCCAACCCTCTTTGAATATTCTTCAAGAATAGCGTCTTTTTCTTTTTCACGAATTTTTTGAAGTAATACCTGCTTTGCAGTTTGGGCCGCAATTCTTCCAAATCCTGGAGGAGTAATATCTTTTCCCTTATAAAGAATTTTAGTTTCTCCACTTGAAGAATTAAGATCAACTGAGTAATCTTCCTCATTCTCTTCTACTTCTGGATGGTCTTTTTTGTAAGCCGCTAAGATCGCGCTTTGAATTGTCTCAAGAACGGTTGATGGATCAACTCCTCGTTCAGAGGCTATTTGATTTAGCGCTAAAGTAAACTCGCTTCTTTGAACAACTGCCATAATACTTAATGTGGTGGGTAATCCCACCACGAATTGTCCTAATTTTAACAAATGCGTGAGCGTGAGTCAACGTTAAGTAGTAAAATATATTCGTGAAAACTTTTGCACTCAAACTAATATTTACCGTAATAATTATTTTTTTTATTTCAAAACCCGCATTAGCGGATTCACCCTGGGTTATTAATAATTTCAACAGTAATATTAATATCGAAAAATCAGGAAAAATTATTATTGAAGAAAAAATAAATCTTAATTTTAAAACTTTAGAAAAACATGGAATTTACAGAGATATTCCCATCGTATATAACCAAAACGGGAAAAAAATATATACAAAATTACAAGTTTTGAAAATTGAAAAAAATGATGTACCTGAAAAATATTCGGTTTCAAACAATGGAAATAATTTAAGAATAAGAATTGGAGATCCCAATAAAACTGTGCACGGGTTTCAAGAATACTCAATTATTTATTCTGTAATTGGAGTTATCTCATCCCATAAAGACTTTGATGAATTTTATTGGAATGTTACAGGAAATAACTGGGAAGCAGATATTTTACATACTGAGGCGAAAATCACACTACCCGAGAATCTCATTATCCAAACATCTTGTTATGAAGGCGTCTTTAGATCTATAGAAAAATGCGATGCTAAAAACACAAAGAAAGATGCCGCTTTCAGCTCTAAAAGGACTTTAATATCAGGGGAAGGATTTACCATTGCAGTAGGATTCAAAAAAGGAATAATTAAAATCTTATCAGGAAAGACTTTTTACAACACGCTGCAAGAATTATCTTTCTTCTATTACATTCTCTTTTTTCTAACTCCTATTGCTCTTTCTCTTTTTATTTTAGTTAAAAAATGGCGTGAAAGTGGACGAGATTCAAGATTAAATACAGATAATGTAATTGTAGTTGAATACGAATCACCAAATAAACTCCGCCCTGCTGAAATAGGAGTGCTTATTGATGAAAAAGCTGACACAAAAGACGTGACATCAACTATTATCGACCTTGCAGAACGTGGTTTCTTGACAATAAGGGAAATAAAAAAAAGTTGGATGTTTGGAAAAAACGACTATGAACTTACTAAAAAAACAAAGGATAAAAAAAATCTTCTGACATATGAGCGACTTCTTTTAGATAAACTTTTTGAGAGTAGAAGCACTTTAAAAACCTCTAATTTAAAATACAAATTCTATAAGGAAATGGCAAAGATCAAAGATTCCCTTTATGAGGAGCTCGTAAACAAAAACCTATTCCCAAAAAATCCGGAAAAAGTAAGAACATTTTACTTAGTTATTGCCATAATAACCATTATCATCTCTATCCTTATTTTCTTTACATCCATATCTACTCAAATTTTTGCACTTATTGCCCTTTCCTCTGGTATTTTAGTAAGTGGTCTAATAACTCTAATATTCTCAAAAATTATGCCAAGAAGAACTGTATTGGGTTACGAATTATATAGGAAAGCTTTAGGATATAAACTATTCTTAGATCGTGCAGAGAGTTACAAACAAAGATTCTTTGAAAGTAAAAATTTAATAAATGAGGTTCTTCCTTATACTATCGCGTTTGGGATGACTAAAAAGTTTTCAGAAGCAATGAAAGAAATAGGACTTGAGAAGGAAATGGGAAAAGGATTTTATCACGGTGCAACTTTCAATTCTATTTCTTCCAGTTTGGACGCCTTATCCTCATCTTTATCATCTGCAATCTCTTCTGCTCCCACATCTAGTGGGTCAGGTGGAGGAGGGTCTTCAGGAGGAGGTTTTGGGGGTGGTGGTGGAGGCAGCTGGTAATGATATAATAAAATTATGAAGTATTGGTTTCAGTCAAAATGGTATGGTTGGTATCCATCTTCCTGGCAGGGTTGGATCGTCACTCTAGCCTATTGCATAGTTACAGTATATCTACTTTTAAACTCTAACGATCCAAAGTCTACAATAAATACCATTCTTTCATTTGTACCTAAATTCTTAGTGTTAAATATCGTTTTTATGACTATTTACTTCTTCACTGGACCTCGACCTAAAAAATGATATATTTCGTACCACTTGTGCATCCTGATTAAACAGGTTAAAATTTTTAAATTATTTTTATGAAACCCGAGAAAAACGGTCATTACAGCGAACAAAAAGGACACCAATTAAGAGGAGCTTGGAATAGGGCTGCAAAACAAGCCCCAGGAATTGCTCGAGGACAACTAATAATTGATCAAGTTAGATTTCTTGAATCTCGTCGAAGGATGCGCAGAGTAAGTAGAGACGGAAAATAACATATCACCTAACCTCTTGATAAACCGTGAAGAAATGAACCAACTAGAGATACCACTAAGCTAAATAAAAGAGCCCACCAAAAATTCTCAACAAAAAAACCAGGTACGATAATTGAAGTTAACATAACAAGTAATGCATTGATCACAAAAATAAAAAAACCTAAAGTTAAGATATTTATTGGAAGAGTTAGAATAATTAGAATTGGCTTAATAAAAGTATTTATGGCACCAAGAACTATTGCAATAATTACAATTGTTATCCAATTTTCCACCTTAATGCCAGGAAGAATCTTCGCAGCAACAAATACAGCAATACTCGAAAGTAGAAGATTAAGAAGAATATGCATTCTATTGCGCTTTTAAATCACCGCATGCAACGTAATTCTTTGATTCCTGAACCGACTTATGTATGTTAAAAGCGAGCGGTAATTCTTCCAAAATTTGCTCCAGAGTTACATTTAAAGTCGTTTCGGATCTACCATTAAGAACTGGAGATAACGGGTACTTAACTACTCCAGGAGCAGGACATTTACCAACATGGATGTGAGCTGGCTGCTCGACTCCAGTAGGAGACCCATTAACTTCCAAAATTATTATAACTTTTCCGTCTTGATCAGAAATAGTTGCAGTTCCAGACTCAGCAGAAGAATTTTGCTCTAAAAGATTTATAGTAACCTTTGATATTCCTGCCGATTGAGAAGATTTCTTAGTACTGACCTGCGTTGGCGTTATCTTGCTATCACCATAGTTCTGCAATCCCCCTTTTAACAAAAGAAAACCGCATATTACCATGATAAGTAAAATTATCGCTATTACAACGTTTCTCACATCATATTTATATGACTTAACGTTTTTTTTGTCAAGTTTTATAATCTGTTAAAATAACTTAAGTGAGTTTTTGGAGAAAATTTGTGATCCCATTCTTTTTAATAATAATCATAGTAATTTCTATAAATATTTTTATCTTATTTTTGAGAATAAATATTGGAAGACAAATAGCAAAAGAATCCATTCCATTTCAACATCTAGATAGAAATGCAAAATACAAAGCTCTATTTGCTGGAGATAGCACTGCAGTTGGAACTGGAGCAAAGTCACCAAACGACTCTATCGCGGGAAGGTTCTACAAAGATAATCCGAGTTTTGAGGTAATTAATATCGGTAAAAATGGCTTAAAAACATCTGAGCTTATTCCACTATTAAAACAACAAAAAGAAAAATTTGATTTAGTTATTATACAGATTGGGGGCAACGACATACTAGGACTCGCTGATATCAACGACTTATCAAAGGAAATCAATACAGTACTTAAACTTTCCAAATCCTTGTCAAATAAAGTCGTTCTTATTACCGCAGGCAATGTAGGACTTGCGCCTTTTTTTCCAAAACCTTTTAATTTTCTGTATACACAAAAAACTAAAGAAGTAAGAAACGTTTTTATTCAAGCTGCTAAAAAAGAACAAGTCTACTATATTGATTTATATAAAAATAAGGAAGATGATATATTTTCAAAAAATCCATCCAAATTTTATGCAAAGGACATGCTACATCCAAATTCCGAAGGATATAGGATTTGGTATATGCAGCTTAAAAAAACGATAGATAAAATGAGATTAGTGGGTGATTAAGTTTTGAAGATTTCCCTGAATAAACGATTCTATATTTTCGCAAGTTATTTCCGCAATTCTTTTTAATGATTCGACGCTATTAAATGCATTATGAGGTGTAATCAGAACATTAGGATTTTTCAAAAGAAAATGATTCTCTATAATTCCCATTAACTCTTGACTGTTGTAATTAGAATAAAAAAGCTCTGCTTCTTCTTTTAACATAGGTTCTTCTTCCAAAACGTCCAGTCCACAAGCAGATATTTTTTTAGAATTAAGATGATAGATGAGAGCTCTAGTATCAATTATCGCACCTCTTGCTGTATTTATTAAAACGACACCATCTTTCATTTTCGCTATTTTTTCATCGTCTATAAAATGGTGAGTTTCTTTGTTGTAAGGAATGTGAAGAGTTATAATGTCAGACTCGGATAACAATCGATCAAGACTCACAGCTTCGAAATTTAAAACCTCAGCAAGCTCTTGGTCGGGATGTTTTTGATAAGCAAGCACTCTCATTCCAAAACCATTTGCTATTTTCACAACATTTTTTCCTATATTTCCAACACCAATTACTCCTATTATTTTTTCTTTTAAATCAAATCCAGTAAGACCATCTGGGGAAAAATTTCCATCTTTAACCCTTTTATAAGACTCGACAATCTTTCTTGATATAGAAAGAATTAATGCGAAGGTGTGCTCTGCAACAGTATGTTCTCCGTAGGTTGGGATATTTGCCACCACAATATTTCTATTTTTTGCCTCCTCAATGTCAATATGATCATAACCAGTAGACATCGTAACTATGCATTTTAAGTTAGGGAGTTGATCAATAATTTCCTTTTTAACTTGTGAGTAGATGAATATGACTACTATTTCTGCGCTTGAAAAATCAGCAAGATTTGCCTCGTTAATTGTTTTGTCTGTAAAAGATATTTTATTTCCCCCACTTAGTCTTTCTTCAAAAAAACTTTTATCAGACTCTTTTGTTTCAAAAAATGCTATATCCATAATACATTTTTGATTTTACATTAAAGAATTAATCTAATCAAGAAGGTTAGAACCAGGACTTCTTAGAAGATTCTTTTTGAAATTCCTCAAGAATCTCTTTTTCTCGATGGCTTAATTTTATAGGAATTTTAACTTTTATTTTAATAAATTGATCCCCTTTATTTTTATCTTTAATATGTTTTACTCCTTTTCCTCTTAATCTAATTATGGATTCTGGCTGGGTTCCTTGAGGAATCCTTATTTTTACTTTACCGTCGATCGTATCAACCTCGGTAGTTCCTCCAAGAGCAGCATAAGTAAAAGGAATCTCACTCTCTGTAATAATATCGTATCCTTCTCTCCTAAATCTTGGGTGAGGCGAAACACTTATTACTAAATCAAAGTCATCAAATCTAATTCTTGACCCATTATCGACTCCTGCAGGTATTTTGATTTCTCTTGATTTTCCTTGAATATTCACTTTCTTTTGTATACCTCTAATTGCTTCCATAAAATCTAAATTAATAGAGTAAGAAGGTTTCCTTCTACCAAAAGGTGATCCTCCGAAAAATTGCTCGAATATATCAAATGGATCTGAAAATCCCCCAAAATCCCCTGCTTCCTGATCACCGTAATAAGTATAATTAAAAGGACCTTGGCCGTATGTCCTTCCTCCAAACCCTCCACTAAAAGGGCCCTGACCACCATTGAAGGCGTTATGACCAAACTGATCATAAGCCTGCTTTTTTTGTGGATCGGATAAGACTTCGTAGGCTTCGTTTATTTCTTTGAATTTTTCTTCTGCTTCTTTTGTTTTGTTTCTATCTGGATGATATTCAAGTGCTAATTTTCTATAAGCTTTTTTAATCTCAGTTTCAGTTGCATCTTTTTTAACACCCAATACTTCGTAAAAATCTTTTTTCATCTGAATTTAAATATATTTTAGCATGAACAAATAAAAACCTCGGACATCCGAGGTTTAAATTAAATTTGATTTAGCAAATAATTAATTTTTTTCTTCATCAACCACTTCACCTTCAACAGGACCCTCTTTATCATCAGGGTTATTCTGCTTAGAATTGTCAGATTCCTGATTACCACTGTCCTGATTTTTGTAGATTTGCTCACCCATCTTTGAAAGAGCAGTAGAAAGATCACTTGTCTTTACTTCTATTTCTTCCTTTTCTGCTGTATCAAGAATAGATTTAAGATTTGATATTTTTTCTTCGATTTCCTTTTTAAGATCGTCGTTTACTTTCCCTTCATTATCTTTTAATGATTTTTCTGCCGAGAAAATTAAATTATCGGCATTATTTCTAACCTCGATTTTTTCTTTCTTTTTCAGATCTTCTTCAGCATTCATTTCGGCTTCTTTTGTCATCTTCTCAATTTCTTCTTTAGATAAACCTGTTGATCCTGTTATTTTTATACTTTGCTCTTTTCCAGTAGCGTTATCCTTTGCTGTAACAGAAAGAATTCCTGATGCGTCAAGATCAAATGCAACTTCAATCTGTGGCACGCCTCTAGGAGCAGGGGGTATACCATCTAACACAAATCTTCCAAGCGATTTATTATCTGCAGCCATAGGACGCTCTCCTTGGACTACATTTATTTCGACTTGTGTTTGATTGTCACCTGCAGTTGAAAATACTTGGGACTTTTTAGTAGGAACCGTGGTGTTTCTTGGAATAAGTGGTGTAGCTACTCCGCCTAAAGTTTCTATTCCAAGAGTCAAGGGTGTCACATCAAGAAGAAGAACGTCTTTTACTTCCCCACCAAGTACTCCTGCTTGAACCGCAGCACCAACTGCAACTACCTCATCAGGATTAACGCTCTTATTTGGTTCCTTCCCAAAGAATTTAGTAACTTCGTCAATAATTTTAGGCATTCTTGTCATCCCTCCAACAAGTATCACCTCGTTAACATCTGATGCTTTAACACCAGCATCTGTTAAACATTTCTTAACAGGCTCAAAAGTACCAGTAATAAGATCTCCCACGAGCTGTTCTAACTTAGCTCTAGTTATCTTCATGTTTAAATGGAGAGGGCCAGAAGGACCCATTGTTATGAAGGGTTGGTTAATCTCTGCTTCAAGAGAAGTGGAAAGTTCTATTTTTGCTTTTTCTGCTGCTTCTTTAAGTCTTTGAAGTGCTTGTGGGTCTGCCTTTAAGTCTATACCATTCTCACGTTTAAATTCTTCTGCAAGATAATTAATTATTTTTTTATCAAAATCGTCTCCTCCAAGGTGAGTATCCCCATTTGTTGCCTTTACTTCATAAACACCTTCTCCAAGCTCTAAAACAGAAACGTCAAAGGTCCCTCCACCAAGGTCGTAAACAACTATTGTATGTGCATGTTTTTTATCAAGACCATAAGCAAGAGCTGCAGCAGTAGGTTCATTAACTATACGTAAAACCTCAAGTCCTGCGATTTCCCCAGCTTGCTTAGTTGCTTGCCTTTGCGCATCATCAAAATAAGCAGGTACAGTAATTACTGCTTGAGTTACTTTGTCACCCAAATAACTCTCTGCGTCTTTTTTGAGTTTTTGAAGAATCATTCCAGAAACTTCTTGGGGAGTAAAGGTTTTTCCTTCTATTTCAACAACTGCCATCCCTTCTCTTCCTTCTTTAACTGTATAAGGAAGCCACTTAAGATCTTCTTGTACAGAAGGGTCTTTAAACCTCCTACCCATAAGTCTCTTTATTGAAAAAATGATTCTTTTTGGTTTAAGAACCATTTGTCGCTTTGCTACATCACCAACAACCCTTTCCACTGGATCCACAACTGATGGAGTAACATTTCTCCCTTCAGAAGAAAATATTACCTTCGGAGACCCAGCCTCCATAACGGCTGTACACGAATTTGTTGTTCCTAAGTCTATTCCAATTATCTTTGGCATATGTTTATTTTAATAAATTTTAATTACTTTTTGAACCATTTCCTACTTTGACATGAGCAGGTCTTAAAAGTTTTTCGAAAAGAATAAATCCAGGCCTAACCTCCTCAATTACCATACCGTCTTCTCCCTCTACAACATCTACTGCCTCCATATACTCGGGATTAAACTTTTCCCCTTCTGTCTTTATCTTTTCTACTCCTACCTCTGATAAAACATTTAATAAATTTTTAGCAGTTAACTTTACACCCGAATCTTCTGTAAACTTAGCAGCTAAAAATAGAGTGTCAAACGCAGGGATCATTTTTAAGAAAAGTTCATGATTTGCATATTTTATTGTCTCACGCTTTTCTTCCTGCATCCGCTTTTCAAGATTACGATAATCCGCCACCGCCCTTTTCAATTGATTTTCAAGGTCCGAAATCCTATCTTCAAATTCTACCAAATCTTTTTTGTTTAAGTCTTCTTTAAAATCCTCTTCTTGATTTATATTTTCGTCTTTCTTCATTTTTTCTTACCATTCGGCAACTTCATCAACTAAATTACCAAAATACTTAACAATAGGTACAATAGCTTCATATTTTAATCTACATGGTCCAATTATACCAACCGATCCATTATGATCTCCCTTTGTATGAAACCTAGAAAAAACAAAGCTATAAGGTCTTAAAACCTCATCCTCCAAATCTTCTCCTATAAATACTCCAAAACCATTTTCTATTCTATTATTGACTGCTTCAAGATATGTATAGTTATCAAGAATATTAAGGAAGTTCTTTGTTATATCAATATCATAAAACTCTGGCATTTCAAGAACTCTTGAATAACCGGCATAAAAGATATCTCCATCATCAGTAGTCGTAACAGCTAAGGTTCCTGTTTTGTCAGCAAGTCTTTTTGTTATCTCTCTAAGAAATCTGTCCTCAGCTTTTCTTAAATCCCAAACTTTTTCTTTAACCTCAACCTCTTCAGCTACAGACAGCTCTTTTTCTTTCATTAATTCGTTAACATAAAATTTTAAAGCCTTACTTGATGGTACACGTCCAGCTGAGGTATGTTCCTTGCTTAAATAACCAAGCTTTACCATTTCAGCCATCTCATTCCTGATGGTTGCAGGAGAAACACCCACGTCATATTTTTTTTCTAAAGTCTCAGATCCAACAGGCTCTGCGGTATCAATATATTCTTTGATTATAAGCTTCAAAATTTCTATTTGGCGAGGTGTTAAGTCATGCATATGTTTAAATAAGAATTAGCAAAATAATAACATGACTGCTAAATTTTGTCAAGAGTATTCTTTTTTGTTAATCTTAATTTATGACTTCAAGAAAAAAGTGGCTTCCTTTTATATATGTAGGAATTCTTGAACTCATTTTGTTAATTTATTTTATATTGTTTTTAGATCCACAGGAAAACTTTGATATTGGGAATATCTCTTTTTCACCGATTATTGTTTTTTTTGTTCTCATCTTCTTTACTGCATTATCATTTTTTACCTATATTCTTTTAAGCAAAAGAAGAGGAGTTTTTGCAGGATTTTTTTTTGTTTTGATACTTGGTTTAAGATTTCTAGGGTATAGGGAGTTATTGTACACAATCATACTTTTTTTAATTTTTGTATTAATCGACACATTAATTAAGAGAAAAAGTAAGGGAAGTTTTAGATAATTTATTTGTTTTTCTGATCTTTGCCTGGTAAAATTTCTCCATGAACAAATTTTATCGAAATAAAAATATTTCTGAAAAACCTTATCAAAAAGAAAAGTTACTCAGGAAGTATTACATCACAAATGCCATACCTTATGTAAATGCCAAACCTCATATAGGCCACGCTCTTGAGTTCGTACAGTCAGATGTAATTAAAAGATTCCATAAAGAAATTTTAGGGGAAAACGTGCTACTTTTATGTGGGGGGGACGAAAACGCAATTAAAAATGTTCAGGCGGCAGAAAAGGAAAATACACCAATTCAAGAATTTGTTGACAAAAATACTCAATTGTTTCTTGATTTATCAAAAAATTTAAACGTTAATTTCGATGTATTCCAAAAAGGCAGCAACAAAGAACATCACAAGTCTTCACAAAAATTATGGGAACTTTGTGACAAAAACGGCGACATATATAAAAAAACTTATACAGGATTGTATTGTATTGGTTGTGAATTATTTTACGAAAAAAGCGAATTAAATAAAGAGGGTGAATGTTTCGAACATCCAGGGAAACCCCTTGAAGAAGTTTCTGAAGAGAATTATTTTTTTAGACTTTCTAAATATCAAAACCGTCTCAAAAATCTGATAGAAAGTGGTGAAATTGAAATAATTCCACAAACTAGAAAAAATGAGGTTTTATCTTTTATCAACCAAGGATTAGAAGATATTAGTATATCAAGATCTAATATCCGAGCAAAAAACTGGGGTGTCCCAGTTCCAGAAGACAATAATCAAAGAATGTATGTTTGGTTTGACGCTCTTAACATTTACCAAAGTGGTGTAGGGTTTGGAAAAGATGAGGTTAACTACAAAAAGTGGTGGCCAGCTGACGTACATGTAATTGGTAAGGGAATAATTAGATTTCATGCTGTTTACTGGCCTGCCTTCTTAATTTCAGCAGGTTTAAAACTTCCTAAATCTATCTTTGTTCATGGCTACTTCACCATAGACGGAAAAAAGATGTCAAAATCACTTGGAAACGTGATTGATCCAATCGACATGATTAATAAATACGGCGTTGACTCTCTTCGATATTTCCTGCTTAGAGAAATTCCTTCGACCGGTGATGGTGATTTTTCTGAAAAAAGACTACGAGAAGTTTACAATTCAGATCTTGCAAATGGACTAGGTAATTTAGTAGCACGAGTTGCAAAACTATGTGAAAAATGTGAATTGAAAAGCAGTCCCGATGAGTACGAAATGGCTGAATCCTTAAAAAATCTAATCTACAAATACAAATTTAATGAAGCTCTTGAGTTTATTTGGTCTGAGATTTCTAAACTAGATAAAAAAATAAACACAGAAGAACCGTGGAAATTGGAAGAAGTAAAACTTAAAGAATCTCTTCCTGATTATGTCAATTTGATTCTTCAAATAGCCTCCAATTTAAAGCCATTCTTACCAGAAACATCCAAAAAAATTCTTTCTCAATTTTCTGGTAATATTAAAAGCACTTCTGCACTCTTTCCTCGATTGAGCTAATTAGATTCATCTGATATTATATTATCCTGAAATGAAGAAGTCTTTACTGATAGGGTTTGCCGTAGTTCTTATTCTTTCTGGGTTTTTCATAATTTTAAAAATAACAAATTTTCTTTCACCTGTTGCAAAAGGGGCACTACAAGTGACATCTAATATCCAAGCAACAGTTTATCTTGATAATAAATCGGTTGGAACAACTCCTGTTTGTCTTTGCAATCAAAATCAAACAATAAAAAATGGAGAATACAATCTCAGAATCTCTCCATTTGATAGTTCTCTTACAGATTTTCAAACAAGAATAAAAATCAATCCAAAGGTTCTTACCGCAGTCGATAGAACCTTTCTTCCCGGAGCACTCGCAAATTCTTATACTTTAACTCTTGAGAAAATAAATAATCCTAATCCTGAACTCCTTGTTACATCTATTCCGGATGGGGCGATTGTATCTATTGATGGAAATCCTTCCAATGTTACACCGCTGTCATTAAAGGATATAGCCGCATCTGAACATGAGTTGGAAATTCAAAAAGCCGGATTTAACAAAAAAACTATTAGGATTAGAGTTGTAAAAAACTATAAACTAGTTGTAAACACAATTCTTGGAACTGAAATTAAAGGACTTGAAGATACTCCGTCCCCTACCCCTCAAGCATCATCCTCCGCTCTTATAAGAGTAAAGAATACAACAACAGGATTCTTAAGAGTTAGAGAAACTCCTTCTATAAGTGCTGGAGAGATAACAAGAGTGATGCCAGGAGAAGAGTTTCCATTTATCGATGAGCAAGAAGGTTGGTATAAGATTAAAGTGGCCTCTAACGAAGGATGGATTAGTTCCGACTTCTCAGAAAAAATAGAAAATAAAAATTAAGAAATAAAATAAATGATAATTATTACCAATGCTATCCATGTTGAAACACCAGTCAAAAGATACTTATCTCCCAAAAGCACTCTTTCTGGGCTTTCTCCTTCACTTTTTTCATAAATATCTTGTAAATATCGCATCAAACCATATATAACAGGAAGTATTGTGATCATGAGCCATTTTCGTTGAAGATAATAAGGAAGGAAATCCGGTAAAAGAAGTTTATTAGATATTCCAATTGTCGAAGTTCCTTCAAGAAATGTAAAAAGAGAATAAAATATAAATGTTGAAGTCGCAAAAATTGTTGCATATACAAGAAGCAAATTTTCTGAATAATGAGAGAGGCTCTTTCTCACTTCATCTATTCTTGCCCCAGTGACATTTTTGAGCAATGTCAACTCTGACCTTCTTTTTCCAACCGCTAAGAAAAGAGATAAAGAAATCGTTGTTAATAACAACCAAACAGAAATATGAAAACCACTCAACACTTCTCCAGAAAAAACTCTAATTATATATCCTGCAGCAAGAATTAAGATATCAAAAATCACTACGCTTTTTAAATAAAATGAATAAAGGATTTGCAAAAGCATATAGAAAAGAGCGACTAACAAAAATATTGTTCCCAACTTCAGAGCTATTAAAAGCGCAATGCATAGAAGGATAAAGAATAGAACTAATGCCTCTCCTACTCCAACTTTTCCACTAGCAATTGGTCTAAATCTCTTGTATGGGTGTAGCTTATCTTTTCTGAAGTCCAAAACATCATTAATGATATAGGTCGAAGATGAAAAAAAACAAAAAGCTATAAAACCCCAGAATACCTTTACAAAAACAGTTGGATCAAAAAGGTGTCCACCAAAAGTTATTGCGGCAAACAAAGCAAGATTTTTAATCCACTGTCTTGGTCTTAGCAATTTCAAAACGTAATATGTATGTGAGTGGTTCATCATTTTCATTCAGACATAAATTTCTTTCCGATTATCAATCTCAAAGAAAATATCAAAGCACCAACTAAAACAACAAGAAGAATTATAGCAAATAATTTACCCTTACTTGAGAGGTTTAGTGCAATAATACCCAAAACCCCTGACATAACCCAATAAAAAAACGCTATACTTCTTTGTCCAAAACCTAAAGACAACAATAAATGGTGTAGATGTCCCCTATCATGCCAGAATGGGGATTTTTTTGAAAGAGTTCTTCTTATAATTGTTGCTACTGCATCGATTGTAGGCACTCCCATCACCAAAATTGCTGTTGCAAGCTTAACCCCTGAAAGAATAGAAAGAATAGCTATTGTAAATCCTAAGATTGTAGCGCTATAACCTGGAAATATTTTGGCCGGGTGGTAATTGAAAAAAAGAAGACCAAGAGCAGCTCCAGCAACAATGAAAGACATTTCGGCCGAATGAACATTTATCTGTTCGAGGTGTTGAAAACGAGTCGATGCTATCCCAATTACAATAGCAGATATCACCGCAATCCCAGGCATTTGACCGTCAACTCCCTTACTCCAATTAAGCATATTCATCACCCAAACGATCCAAACGACAGCAAAAATTCCGCCCAAAAGGAGGTCAAAGTTAAAAAATCTAAAATAAAAACTGTTAAAGCTCACAATTCCTCCGAATGGATTTGTCACAAAAGGGATATACACCCCCTGAGCAACTACTAAAATAGCGCATGCAATATTGGCAAAGAATCTTAAATACGGAGACAAGTCATACTTATCATCTAACACACCTATTAATGTAACTATTGCGCCAGAAAAAAGTATAGAAACAAATATTTTATCCATCGGAATAAAAATTACAGAAGTGAAAAGAACAGCCAAGTAAATTGGCAACCCACCCATTCTTGGAATAGGTTTTGTATGAATTATTGCAGGGTGTTTATGTTTTTTTGGATCATCTACTAATTTAAATTTATAAGCTATTTTTATAACCAAAGGAAATAAGATCATTGAAATCGAAAATGAGACAAGAAATGGAAAAATAAGGTTTGTAAATATCATAAAATCGATAAGATTATTTCTATATATGCAACCAGCCCCAATAAGGTAACAACCAACGCATTAAATGATAATATTCTAGACATTAAGGCATTTCGACTGTAAAAACTTGAGCATATAAGAGTGTTAATAAAAAAAATAAATATCATCATAGTTGGTATTAAGAAAACAAATTCAGGCCTTGCGAGCCTTGACTCTCCCCAAGGAAGACTATTAAACAAAGGAATATAAGGTGGTAAGAACGGTTTGGAAATGACTGTTAAAAGTAAAATAAGCAAATTGATGGAAAAAGAGATTAAAACACAAGTTTTTACTACTTTATCTTTAAATAGAGAAAGTAAATTATTTTTCATAAGTATTAATAGCTTCTTTCGTAAATATCGGTATCTCCCATTCTGTATTTTAGATTGTATCCCGAAACAAAATTTGCAAGATCAGAATTTTTTTTAGTAACAATTATGTACTTTGGTTTCTTTATACTTAAAGCTTTCTTTGTTTCATCAATAGCGTTTTTGTAAAAAGTGACGTGATAAGAAACCGCATACCTCCCAGGAGGAAGCTTGTTGGAAAGAGCATAGATTTGAGCACTATCACTCCAAAGAAAAATTTCATCATTTTTATTTGTATGTGTTTCTATAAATTTAACAATGTCGTAATCACGTTTGGTATTCGGGTCAAAAAAATCAAGGTAACTATCAACAGATTTACTCTTAAAAACAAAGTCTAAATAGTTTCCGTAGTAACTGAAGGTTTTTGAGTAGTAGTGAAAATTTCTAAATATTATTAGGGTAGAAATTAATAAAATAACCATGTTAATCTTAATAAATTTTTTGTTGTCATATAAAAATCCGACCAACACAGATAGAGCTGGAATAAAAACAAGTACATAATGAGTGTAAGGACGCGCAGAAAAAAGAGTACTATACAATGAGAAGGTCACCCATAAATACACGAATACCGCTGTCGTCCCTATCTTATGACTGTTTCTCAAAACAACAAAAATGATAATTATTAAAATTGCTGTTTTGAGAAATAAGAGTCCCATCGGGAATAAAAGAAAATTTCCGTAACCAACGTAACCAACATTCTGGGAAAATGCTGCTCTAAAATAGTCATTTATTGCTCCTCTGCCAAGAAAATAAAGAACAGTAATCATAGGCAAAAAGAACATAGATAAAACAAAATAGATCTCGGGTTTCAAGCTTGAAAGAAAGGCTTTAGGGTATGTTGTAATAAGTTTTAGTCTCCTTCTTGAGAAATTATTAGCATCTGACGTTGCAAAAAGACATAGCAAAAAAGCAATAAAATCAAATATTGCTACAGCTTTTATTAAAAATGACAATGACAAGAAAATTCCTGCATAGATTAAATATTTAATTTTTTTTCTGTCATCAATGAATTTAAAAATAAAAAACAGACTTAAAAGAGTTGGTAACACCATGAAGTTTTCTGAATTAGCAATATTTCCTTCATAAATGGGCGTTGCAAAAAACAGCGTAAAAACAATAGTAGAGATATAACTTGATCGCCTTGTTTTGAAAATTTTCCTTGATAGTATAAAGAAGATACAAGAAGCTAATATGCCAAAGACAAGAGAAACAAATCTAACGGAAAATTGATCACCATTAAAAATTGCATATATAATATAAAGAAGTGGAGGCTTATTATCCCAAATACCCTGATAGAGGAGTCTTCCTTGACGAAGTGCAATACCAATAACTTCATATATCCCTTCATCTCCATACCAATAAGGCTCTATCAACGAAGGAATTCTTAAAACAAATAAGGACACAATAAAGACAAGAAACCAAGAATCACGATTGCCCTTCTCGTTTTTAAGAAGAGAAAACAATTTTCTCATACTTTTTCGGTCACTTTATACTCCAAACGCTTTCCCAGCAATAACTGAACATGAGAAATTAAAGCAGGCAAAGCAGAAAGGAAAAAGCCGGAGATTGGCAAAAGAACAAACTCAAGAAGAAAAATAAACTGTCGAATTTTTGACGCATTCTCATATCTCTTTGATCTTAAATTAAAATCGACATATATCATTAAGAATAAGGCAAAAAGACAAAGAGTAAGAATAAATCCTGACAAACGAGGAAGATTATACCCTAAACTCGTTCGAGTAAAAACTGGGTTGAGTATTACAATAACATTCGCAGCAATAGTAATTAAGAACCAATTTACTGGCCATAAAATATGTTCTGTTAAAACATTCCAAACTAAAAAAGTTTTTCTAAAAAATGGAACATCTTTTACGGTGAACCACCACTTTAAATAAACTGCATCATCTGATATCCCCCAGGACCAACGTCTCTCTTGATGATATTTACTCATAAGACTTCCTAAATAAGTTTGTGACTGTGCTGAATCCATAGAAGTTTTCAGAAAAATCGGCTCTACCGTCACTTTACCCTTCGTGGCAAAAAACGCTTTGAAGAAAATTCTATAATCTTCAGGAATGACGTTAACATCCCAAAATCCTATTTCTTTTAAAAGTTTGAGCGATAAGGTGTAAGTAGAATTTGTAATAAGCCTCATTCTCTGAAGAAGGAGGGATGCACGCCAAAGACTTGAGAAGAAAGCACCCACTCGAATAAATGCAGGGACACGCCAGAAGTTATTGTAGTGAACATTTGCCGATTGCCAAAATTTGAGATAAGGCTCCTTAACTGTTAAAAAACTGTAACTAAGATAAGCAAGAAATTGAGGATCAAAAATTGAATCTGCATCAACAGATGATACTGTAATAAAATTTATATCCAACCTCATCTTTTCAACAAGCATTGCATAAGCTTCCTTTGCCGCAAAGGCCTGATTTGATGATTTTCCCTTAACTTCTCCCGGAAGATCAGGATGGAAAGTAAATTCCAAAGCACCAAAAACTTTTGAATACTCTGATGATAAAATCTTGGCTTTTTCCTTTGCTTCCTCCTCGCGCTCTTCCATGGCAATAAAAATCATAATCCGTTTTTGAGGAAAGGTTTGTTCCTTAAAGCTTTCAAGTGCTTGCTTCAATTTTTCAACTTTTTCTTTATAGGTAGGAATTACAATTAAATGATTCACTTTTTCAAAATCTTTCTCTTTTTTTGCTTTTTCAAGCCAATTTTCATTTTCCGCTTCTTTTATTTTTCTTGCAGCAATAAATGAGCATATTGCAAGATTAATAGATTTATAAAGCCAATAAATATCAAAAAAAATAATAAAGTATGCTAGAGCTACTGGTAGGAAAATCGCACCCCAGAAAGGGAGTGAGACTAGAAAAAGAGAAATAAGAGGTGGCATAATTTCAAGCAACCTGTGAGATTTCCTCGGATACCGTGTAAAAAAAGTGTCAAAAAATTGATTAAACATTTTTTGAAAAAACGCGATTAAAATTTTTTTCTATTTCTTTCTCGAACTCTAAAAACGAGAGTTTTTTTAACTTAGCGAGATATTCACCAATGATTATAACATTTTTAGGCTCATTGCGAGTACCACGCAAAGGTATAGGTGTTAAGAAAGGACTATCCGTTTCACACATAATTCTATCTATTGGGGTAAGGGTAGCAAGATCTCTAAGCATGACTGTTTCTTTGGGAGCGATTCCTGGATAAGTAATGTTACCATCGAATCCAATATAAAACCCTAAATCCAATGCCTTTTTCAAGACATCCTTTGTACCCGCAAAGCAATGGAACATTCCAGGAGGATTTGAGAATCTACTTTTATACTTATAAAGTATCCTTATTACATCCTCTCCTGCAAGTCTATTATGTATTTGTACTGGTAAACCAAGCTCGATGGATAATTCAATTTGTTTTTCAAATGCGTCAAGTTGCAACCTTTTAACCTCAGTATTATTGGAATTAAAATGAAAGTAATCAAGACCAATCTCTCCAATTCCTATAACCTTTCTATTACTTGCCAAAACTTTTAAAGTCGAAAGCCAATCATTTTGTATTTCCCCTTCGAACTCTCTATCGGATTTGTCAGCATGATGCGGATGAACCCCTACAATAGCAAACATATCAGAATATTTATTCGCCAACTCGACCGCAATTTTTGAAGAAGATATGCTCGTACCTACATTTACGATCTTCGATACTCCGGCTTTTTTCGCATTATTGTAAACATCTTCCATATCCTTTTCGAAAGAATGAAGATTTAAATGACAATGGGCATCAATCATTGATTTATTTTAATGAAACTTATTAACGTTTAAAAGAAGAATTAGTAATCCATGCCCATTCCACCAGGCATTTGAGGAGCACTAGGAGGATTTTTTTCAGGAAGATCGGTAACCAACGCTTCAGTAGTTAAAACCATCATTCCTACACTAACAGCATTTTGAACGACAGACCTTGTTACTTTTGCAGGATCAACAATTCCTTCACTTATCATTGATCCATATTTCATTGTAAGGACATTTAGTCCAAAATCTGAAACTTGCGATCCTTCAATCTTTTCTAGAACAAGACTGGAATCTTCACCGGCATTTTTTGCGATCCATCTAATAGGTTCTGAGAGTGCATTGTAAAGAATCTCAACTCCAGTTTTTTGATCCTCTTCTTTTGTGCTATCCTTGAGCTTTAACAAACTCTTTCTTGCTTTAAGCAAAGTTACCCCACCTCCAGCAACGATTCCCTCTTCTAAAGCTGCTTTTGTTGCTGCAACCGCATCTATAACTCTTTCTTTCTTCTCTTTCATTTCAATTTCTGTTGCCGCTCCAACATTAATGACAGCTACTCCACCGGATAATTTTGCCAAACGTTCTTGAAGTTTTTCTTTATCAAACTCAGAAGTAGATCTTTCGATTTCTTTTTTAACCTGGGAAACTCTTGCTGTCACTGAAGATTTAGATCCTTTTCCACCAATAATTTGAGTGCTTTCATTTGTTGACTTTACTTTTTCAGCTCTGCCACAATCTTCTATGGTTACACTATCAAGCTTTCTTCCAGTATCCTCAGATATAACCGTGCCCCCAGTAAGAATTGCTATATCCTCAAGCATCTGCTTTCTTCTGTCGCCAAATCCAGGAGCCTTTACCGCAAGAACATTAAAAGTACCCTTAAGCTTATTAAGTACAAAAGTTGCAAGAGCTTCACCTTCTATATCATCTGCAATTATTACAAGATTTTTAGAAACCTTTATAAAGCTCTCAAGAAAAGGAAGCATTTCTTGTAGTGAAGAGATCTTTTTGTCAGTAATAAGTATATAAGGATCTTCTATCTCTGCTTCCATTCGATCGGAATTTGTTACAAAGTAGGCAGAAGCATATCCCTTATCAAACTCCATACCCTCTTTATATTCAATTGAAAACTCTACACTTCTTCCTTCTTCAACTGTAACAATTCCATTTTTTCCCACCTTATTGAGAGCTTCGGCAATTAATTTTCCAATGTGCTCATTCTGAGCTGAAATTGTAGCAACCTTTGCAACATCCTCTTCTTTAATGTTTTTTGCCATTCCTTTTACCTCACCAACTATTATTTCCGCAGCTTTTTCAATTCCGATCTTAAGAATCATGGGATTAACTCCATTTGAAACAGCCTTAAAGCCATTATTAATTATAGATTGTGCAAGAAGAGTAGCCGTTGTGGTTCCATCTCCAGCTACATCATTTGTTTTGCTTGCCGCTTCTTTCACAAGTTGAGCACCCATGTTTTCAAATGGATCTTCGAGTTCAATTTCTTTGGCAACTGTCACTCCATCATGAATTACATTTGGAGCACCCCACTTCTTATCAATCGCAACATTTCTACCCTTTGGACCAAGAGTGGTAACAACTGCATTTGCAAGCTTATCAACACCTGCTTTTAATTTTGCTCTTGCTTCTTCTCCGTATATTATTTGTTTTGCCATAATTTTATTATTCTAATACCGCTAGAACATCTTTTTGATCAACCAACATCCATTCTTCATTTCCTACCTTAATCTCGTTTCCTCCCCATTTTTTGTACATAACCTTTTGTCCAACTTTAACAAGCATTGGATGTTTTTTTCCATCAGGAGTAACATCACCGTCGCCAACCGCCATAACAACACCCATTTGTGGTTTTTCTTTGGCTGTATCTGGCAAATAGAGACCGCTTGCTGTTTTCTCTTCAGCCTCGAGCGGTTTTATAAGTACATTATTAAATAAAGGTTTAATGTTTTTATTTATAGAATTCTTGTTTTCTGGCATAGGAATATTACAACTGCTAAATAGGCTGTCCATAAATATACAACAGCCTCCTTTTATTGTCAAGATCCTTATTTAACATACTCACACTAAAATGATTGGATGATTACATTTGACTTCTCTTCTCAAATTGTCTACGCTATACAAAGCGACACAAATGAAAATTTTTAAGAATAAATATTTTATTCTAGGGAATTTATTTTTAATTTTGCTTGCAATTCCTCTTACGCTTTTCTTCATAAATCAACAACAGGAAACAAGGAGCCGAGCGGAAGCAACAAGTGTACTTTCTATTCTTCCAGCAGCAAAAACAGTAAATGTGGGAGAGGAATTTTCGCTAGATGTTCAACTGGACCCAGGACAAAATCAGGTAACCAACGTAAAAATGAGAATAACCTATGATCCAAGCAAACTTGAATTCCAAGAAATTACCCCACTTGCTCCTCTAAGCAACACTAAATCTCCAGAGGCCACCTCAAGCTCAGGAACAGCAACCGTTGATGTTTTATTTAACCCGGGGAGCAATGTAACCGCTGCTATTAGAGGACAAAGCACTAAAATCGCGACTGTAAAATTCAAGGCACTTGAACCAACTGATCCGACAACTCCTGTTGACTTTGTTAGATCCCTAACAGAGCTTAGATCTGTCTCTAGTACTGATGCTGTTGGAGAAGATGTTCTTCAAACAGTCAATGGTGCAGTAATTACCATTCTTACTGGAGGACCAACGGTTACAGAAACACTCACCCCTACGCCAACTGGAACTTCTAATGATAAGGCTGTTTGTACAGATCTATCTTCAACAGACACCACGGGTACAGCTCCACTTTCCGTAACTCTTACTGCAAATGGCAATGATCCAGACCAAAATGGAACAATAACTAAAGCTACCTTCAATTTCGGAGACGGTCAAACAGATGAGATTACAGATAATCTTGATACACAATCAGTATTAACCCAAGTAGATCACACTTTTGAGAGTGCAGGTACATACAACGTGAGCGTCAACTTCACAGACGATCAAGGTGCAGTCGGTAACCCTTGTACTCTAACAATAACTGTTACAAATACAGACAGTGAGCCAACAGCTACTCCAACCACCACAAGTACTCAAACCGGAACAACCACCGACGACGGAACGTCAATAGCAAGCGCAACTACTGCAACACCTACTCAAATTCAAAATACCGCAAGTCCAACTCTTGCTCCAACAGGTGGAATCGTCCAAACGATTGGTGTTTTAGGAGGTATCTTCTTGTCAATAATAGCAGGAGTATTTCTTTTGACTTTATAACTACACTTTAAGAACAGACAAAAAAGCTTCCTTGGGGATACTTAAATTACCTATGCTTTTCAATTTTTTCTTTCCTTCTTTTTGTTTCTCAAGAAGTTTTGCTTTTCTCGTATAATCCCCTCCTGACATTTTTGCGAGTACATTTTTTGATAGTGCAGAAATCTTTGCGCTTGCAATAACTCTTGAGCCTATTGACGCTCTTACATTAATTACAAATTGATGCTTGGGTATAGATTCAGAAAGAGCGTCAACAATTTTTCTAGAATACTGATAGGCTTCATCTTGATGAAGAATAAAAGATAGCTCAGGAACAACAGTCTCATTAAGGGCTATTTCAATTCTTACAAGGTCTGACTGACGAAATCCTTCAATTTCGTAGTCAAAAGATGCAAAACCTGAAGAAACAGATTTTATTTTGTCATAAAAATCAAATATTGCCGAGGAGAGTGGCATGGAAAACGTGATCTTTACTTGATTTCCAAAATATTCAACTTCTTTTTGCTCACCTCTTCTTGAATAAATTAAGTCCATGATTGAACCAAGAAATTCACTAGGTGTAAAAATTTCCCCACTAACATAAGGCTCCATTATTTCTTTTTTTGATACATCAAAATCTTTTGGACTTGTGACACTTTTTCCATCAACCAAGTATTCAATACTTGGCGGAGCTGCAAAAATCTCAACCCCAAATTCTTTTTCGATTCTTTCAATTAAAATTTGAGAATGCAAAAAACCTAGAAATCCACAACGAAACCCAGGTCCAAAAAGAGTTGAATGCTCTGAGGAAAACGATAATGAAGCATCATTTAATTTAAGTTTAAGAAGAGCTGTTCTTAAATTTTGATAGTCTGCAGTTGAGGCAGGAAAAATACTAAGAAAAACAAAAGGTTTAACAGGTACATATCCAGGCAATGGGACTGCTTCTTTTGAGGTCGTAATTGTATCCCCTACCTTCGCCCTTGTGATATCCTTTATATTAGTTATGATAAATCCGACTTCTCCATTAACAAGCTCGCTGGAAAAAGTAAATGACGGACTCATAAAACCTGTTTCAAGAACTATTGCTGGACTTTTATCAGAAAGAAAAGTTATCTCTTCTCCTTTTTTAATTTTTCCGTTTTTTAGCCTTACATATATAACTATACCCCTATGCTCATCGTAAACCGAATCAAAGATAAGGGCTTGCGGAGGTAAATCACTACTTCCTGCAGGTGAGGGAATTTTTCTTATTATTTCGTTAATTAATAAGTCGATACCAAGTCCCGTCTTTGCTGATATTTTAAGAATTTCATCACTCTTAAATCCAAATGCTTTTTCAATCTCGCTTTTGACCTCTTCAACACGAGCAGAATCTAAATCAATCTTATTAATTACGGGGATAATTTTTAAGTTCAATTTCTTAGCAAAGTTATAATGAGCAACTGTTTGAGCTTGAATTCCCTTTGTCGCATCAACAAGTAAAACTGCCCCTTCACAAGCGTAAAGAGTTCTTACAACTTCGTAAGAGAAATCTACGTGACCAGGAGTATCTATTAAATTAAGGATATATTTTTCACCATCCTTTTCATAGTTCATTCTAACCGGGGCTAATTTTATAGTGATGCCTCTTTCTCGAGAAATAGGATTACTATCAAGAAATTGTTCCTGAAGATCTTCTCTTCTAACTGTATTAGTTACCTCAAGAAGTCTATCGGCAAGTGTAGACTTTCCGTGATCGATATGAGCAATAATCGCAAAATTTCTAATTCGACTCTGCATAAAGTTGGGCTTTTATTATACTTTCTAAATAATTACTCAACAAGAGGCTAAGTATTGAGGTTGGGACCATTAATAATTTCCCCTATTTGCTTTAAAATTTTCTTCCTACTACTAAATTGTTTCAGAACATCAACAATATAAAAAGCTTCCTTTATATCAAGAAGCCAAGTGAAAAAAACATAGGAAGCTATTCCAAAAAATGATGCAATACCAGTTAAAAGAAGCAAATTGATCGTTCTAGTAGAATCAAAAACTAACTGGTCTAGGAGCTTCACGGGAATATACAATGCAACACCCATGATCAGTGCTGCAAGACCAATCTTTGTTGTGCTAATTATCATCTCGATCTTTGGAAGGTTTATTTTTTTATTTATATAGATGATAAGAAGAGTAATACTCACAATATTAGATAAGGAATAACCGAAAGCAAGATATGAAATAGGAAGTTTATTAACCATTATCGCAATATAAGAAAAAGCAATATAAAAAATGACTGAAAGTAGAGTGATAAAAAATGGAGTTTTTGTGTCTTTAAATGCAAAAAAGCCTCTTGAAAAGAGATAGATTAACGCTTGAGCAAAAAGAGAAAGTGAGAAAAGAGCAAGAACAAATCCTGTCTCCGTTGTTGCAGACCAATCAAATCTTGACGCACCATAAACAAGTCTTACAACAGGAATTCTTAATACAATAAGAATAGCGCTGATAGGCAAAGTTAAGTAAAGAATTTGATTGAACGAAGCCATAAATATCGAAGTAAACTCATCTTTACTTTCATGCTTCATAGATAGAGCGGGAAAACTAGCTTGTGCAATAGATTGACCAAAAAGAAGAACTGGTGCCATCACTAGAGTTTGAGCGAGCTCAAATATTCCATAACTTCTTGAGGAAGTAAAGGAGGCAAAAAACAAACTCGCCATAACTGCGATTTGAGCTACTATTATCGTTAGAGATCGTGGAAGCATAAGTTTGAATATCTTCATCACTCCATTCTTCAAGTCAAAACTTATGTAATATTTGAATCCAGTATGGGAAAGTCCAGGAATCTGAACAACAAGAAAGAGAAATGAGCCAAGAAGAGCTCCATATGCTGCACCATATATTCCCATAAAAGGTGTTAATATAAGTATTCCCATTATTATTCCCAAATTATAGAAAGACGTTGCAATTCCAGCTATTAAGAAGTGCTGAAAAGATTGGAGAATAGCCGTAATTATGGTTCCAAGAATAAAGAATACCTGGGACACTTGAATGATTTTCATTAAATTCGACATTTGTTCTCTTTCCTGTGTAGAAAACCCAGGAGCGCTTAAATATGAAAACTGGTAAGAAAAAAGCATAATGAAAGCAGAAACTATTATAAAAACAGCAAAACCAATAGTAATTAATGAAGAAGTAAAAGCATATGCCTCATTTTTTTTATTTTTTGAGATATAGTCAGAAAAAATAGGAATAAAAGATGTCGAAAGTGCACCTGCTATTATCACTTGAAAAATTAAGTCAGGAATTCTAAACGAAGCAAAAAAGACTCCCAACTCATTAGATGCTCCGAATACTGAGACTAATAATCTGTATTTAAGAAGCCCAAGGATTTGAGAAAATATTGTAGTGATAATGATAAAAAAAGCGGCTGAGATTATATTGGTCTGTTTAGACACAAAAGCACTCAACCCTTTCTTCACCAAACTTTGAACCATGGATTGTTGTGTTTTTAAGTATAGCATGTTAAAATGGCCAGATGCCAGTAACAAAATCTGCAATTAAAACTCTTAGAAAAGAGCGAAGAAAAGAAAAGATAAATGATTCTTTCCGTGAGGCTCTTGCAAAAAGTTTGAAACAAGCAAAGAAATTAAAGTCAACAGAAATCGTAAAAAAAGCTATTTCACTTACAGATAAAGCTGTTAAAAAGAAGTTAATTCATAAGAATAAAGCCGCAAGAATAAAGAGTGGGTTATCCAAACTTGTAACAATTACCAATGACAAACCCAAAATTTCTAAAACTTCGCCCAAAACCCGTCAGAAATCAAAAAAAACCTCAAAATAGCCTTACTTCTTTTTGACAAAAACCTCAAAAGACTTTAAACTGAATCTAATGCCTGATTTGAAAATCAAAATTGATTTGAGTGGAAAAACCAAAGAAAAATTTTCAGATATTTTTTTCAAATGGTCAATCAACGTAGGAAAGATAATAATAATAGGAACAGAGCTTTTAGCCTTGGGAGCATTTTCCTATCGCTTCTATATTGATAGAAAAATTGTAGATCTCCACGATGAAATCAAAAAAGAGGAAATACTTGTTAAGTCTCAAGAAAAAAACGAACTATTATATAGAGAGCTTCAACAAAAATTAGAAAGTGTAAAAAATATTACAGAAGAAACAAAAAGCAAAATTACCATCCTTCAAAATATCCTTGATAGTAAAAAGAACTCTTACTTTACAACTAAAAGTCTGTCAATAAATGGAAATACTATCGTGATTGAAGGAACCGCTTTTTCGATTTTTTCCATAAATAGCTTTATTGAGGAAATTAAAAAGGATCCAATGGTTATTGCAATAGATCTCAGCGAGATTGAAAGTCTCGCCGAGGGAGTAGATTTTAAACTTAATGTAGAACTTAAAAGTGAAGGAGAAAATATTTAAAATGCAAGAAAAAAAACAATTAATACAAAAATATAGAAACTATTTTGTTAGAAGATTCAGGAGTCAAGATAAAAGAAAAATAACAGGATCCTTATATATTATTTTTTCTTTATTTACTATTTCTATTTTTGGAATGTTTGCTATAAATCCTTCTTTGTCAACCGTTTCGAATCTACAAAAACAATATGATGATAATAAAATAATTTTGAATGCACTAAAAACAAAAAGACTTGCTCTTGCTAATCTTAATCAAGAATATGTTGCACTTAATCCGGACCTCTTCTACGTTGATGCGGCCATACCAACTAGCTCTAAGATAGCGCTTTTAACCAGACAGATTGAGACATTAGTTAGTTTGTACAATTTAACTTTGAAAAATTTAGACTTTGGAACAGTAGAACTCTATCCTTTGGGAAATTCTAACTCCCCCATTTATTCTTTCACTTTTAATTTGCAAGTTGAAGGAGAAAATAGTGCTGTTTCAAGCTTTGTATCAGAATTCATAAATTTCTCAAGACTTATTAGCGTAGACCGAATGAGCTTTTCTAAAAATAATGAGGGTTTTTCTACAGCAAATATTGTAGGGAAGGCTTACTTTTACAATAGCAAGAATTAAATGAAAAATTTTGTTTACTTATCATTCTTCACTGCTTTTGTCGCACTTTCATGGATAATTTTTTCAGTTATCCACAACTCTACCACCTCGACTATTACACAAGATACGGGAATTATCATCAAACCCATAAATTCAAAATTTGATATAAAAACTTTAGACGGAATCAAAAAGAGAAAAAATCTTTCTGTCAATCTATCAGAAGAAATTGCAACGCCCTCAAGTATAATTTTGACCCCTACACCCAATCCAAGTGGAACAGAGTCCGCCGAAGTTATTCAGTCTCAGGAAGCCTCAAAGATCAATCAATCAGCGCAAAGTTCTATAGAAACAAATCCATGAGTAATGTTTTTAGCAAAAGAATTCCAAATATAGGGGCACTACTTTTATTGCTCTTTACCATAGGGATCACAACTTTTTTTATACAGAAAAATACAAACCTTATCGGAAAAGCTTCTCCTAATATAAACCCTCAAGATATAAAAATTACAAATATCACTGATACCTCCTTTACAGTCTCATTCACGACTAATGAAAAAAGCTCTGCTGCAATTAACATTGAAGGGTCTGGAATTCAAAACCCCTTAATATTTGATGTAAGAGATAGAACTAACGGAAATCAAGGAGAGTATTATTCTCACTATATCACGGTCTCAGGTCTTAACCCTCAAACTGAATATAAATTCTCTATAATAATTGGTGACAAAACGATCATTAACGGGGAACAACCGTTTATAACTTCTACTGGAAAAGAGATTAAAACTCCCACCCCATCTCAATATATTACGGGGCTCATTGTACATCCAGATGGAGAAGTTGCAAAAGACACCATTGTCTATTTAAACACAGATGGAGCTGAACCCATATCTACACTGACAGACTCACAAGGCGCTTATAGTATTCCACTTAATAACATCAGAACTTCTTCGCTTGAAAGCATTATTTCTTTAAAAAAGAATCAAATTATAAATCTTGAGGCTAGATATCAAAATCTTTTCTCAAAAACCTCGCTAAATTATGCAAAAGGTCTATCTTACATTCCGACAATTATTTTAAGTGATAACTATACATTCGAAAGTCAAACTAATGACGTCTCTTCTGTTTCATCACAACTTTCTTTATCAACTCAAACAGATAGAGATGTATCAAAAATAGAAATACTTTCACCTAAAGAAGGGCAGTCATTGGTCGATACCAAACCCACGATACAAGGTATTTCTTCACCTAATACCATTGTTAAAATAACTATTAACTCTGGAATCGCTATTATAGGAGAAGTTAAAAGCGATAGTAACGGATTTTGGAGCTTTAGACCCTCCACATCGCTATCTCCTGGTAAACATACTGTTACAGTAGAAACTGTAAACAATTTTGG
Organism: uncultured Gammaproteobacteria bacterium; assembly: GCA_964641355.1. Taxonomy (GTDB): domain Bacteria; phylum Patescibacteriota; class Microgenomatia; order Levybacterales; family GWA1-39-11; genus CAZXND01. Next base: position 172,253 of record CAZXND010000001.1, read on the forward strand.
TATTACAAAAGCAATTAAACAAACCTTCACTGTCTTTGCTGAAGGGAGTCAAGTGCAACAATCCGCTACTCCATCAGCAACACCAAAAATTACCATCACTCCCACTTCTACTACAACTCCAATCCCATCTATCACTCAAAAAGTTAGCCCATCGCCAACGGTTTACACAACTACCTCACCCACCCCAAGCGAAATTTTTCAAGCAAAAGGAGGAAATATTAATATTTCTCCAACTCAAACAATTGAAAGCCCTGGATCTTCAGATCAAACCCTACTTTTGACATTTTTATCATTTGGCCTTATATTAACTGGGTCTGCCCTTCTTTTCATTTTAATATAAAATATCCGAATACAGATGAAAGTTGGAATTATAGGTGCTGGTTTTACCGGTCTATCAGCCGCATATTTTCTTCAAAAAAATAATCATGATGTAACCATAATCGAGCAAGATTTTTTGCCCGGTGGGCTCGCAGTTGGTTATAAAGAAAAAAAATGGAATTGGACCCTTGAAAAGCACTACCATCATTTTTTTACAAACGACAAAGATATTATTAATCTTACAAGAGAGATTGGGGAAAAAATCCTAGTTAAAAGACCAAAAACTTCAGTTCTGATCAACGAAGAAATAGTACAGTTAGATTCCCCCCTTAAACTTCTATTATTTAAAAAATTAAATATAGTAGATAGAATTAGAATGGCAGGAGCTCTTGCCATTCTAAGATATAACCCTTTCTGGAAGCCACTAGAAAAGTACAAAGCCGTCGATATTCTTCCTAAAATCATGGGCAAAAAAGCATATAAACTTATATGGGAACCTCAACTTATTGGCAAGTTTGGAAAATTTTCACGAAATATTTCACTAGCTTGGTTTTGGGCAAGAATTAAAAAAAGAACTACGCAATTAGCGTATCCCGAAAAAGGTTTTCTAAACCTAGCAAAAAAACTATCAAACATTATCTCATCGAATGGGGGGAGAATAATGTTTGGAACTAGTGTTGTCCAAATACAAACTGGCAAAAAACTTGCGTTAGTCACAGAGAAAAATGGAAAAAAAGAAAAAATGATGTTTGATGCAATAATAGTAACTCTTCCGTCATCGTTATTTTACAAAATTGCAAAAGAATATCCATACAGCTTCAAGAAAAATCTTGCAAAGAGAGAAAGTCTTGGAGCCATCAACTTAATCTTAAGACTTAAAACCAAATTTATTAGAAACTCTACATATTGGTTAAGTATTTGTGAGAAAAACTATCCGTTTACCGCAATTGTCGAACATACAAATTTTATGGGCTCAACAAACTACAATAAAGAACATATCGTTTATGTTGGTAAATATCTTCCAAGAAACCATGAATATTTTTCAAAAAATGCAAAAGAGCTACTTGAGATTTATGATCCTTATCTCAAAAAGATTAACCCGGAATATAGAAAAGACTTGATTAATATAGATATTTTTAAAGCCCCTTTCGCTCAACCAATTGTCACTCCCAATTACTCAAAAAAAATTCCTTCTTTTTTTACTCCAATAAAAAATGTTTATCTTGCCAATATCGAACAAGTTTACCCATGGGATAGAGGAACAAATTACGCAGTCTCGCTAGGAAAAAAAATAGCAAAAATTACAAATGAAAATTTTTAATAAAATTTTTCCCTACCTATTTTGGTGTTTAACTCTTTTCCTATCCTTTGCCATAATGTTTTCTAGCTTTTCCTATCAAAAAGGGAGTTTTTTAATTGGAACAAAATTATGGAGTGATTTTGCAGCACATATTCCCTTAATCAGGTCTTTTTCTTTTGGATACAATTTCCCTCCAGAATACCCGATTTTTCCCAATTTTCCAATTCACTATCACTTTCTTTTTTATTTAATTGTTGGCATTCTTGAAAAACAAGGCGTTAGAATCGACATTGCAATAAATATTTTAAGCACAATTTCTTTTTTTGCCTTGCTTATAATAATTTTCAAAATATCTCATTTATTGTTTAAACGTCGGAAAGTCGCCTATCTATCAGTAATTTTGTTTTTATTTAATGGGTCTCTTTCATTCATAGAATTTTTTAAAAAAAACGATTTTTCCTCTATACCAATGTCTATTATAAATAACCTAGACTTTCCCTCATGGGGTCCGTACGATGGGAAAGTTGTTTCAGCATTTTGGAATCTTAATATTTATACAAATCAAAGACATCTAGCCGCTTCTTTTTTATTATGCTTACTTAGTTTTTATTTAATTTTAAAGAAAATAGAAAATAAACAAGCAATCTCATATAAGTTTTGTCTGATCGTTGGTTGTTTATCGGGATTATTCTATTTCCTAAATCAATCGGTTTTTATCATGTACTTAGTATTACTAATTGGAATAGGCTTATTTTTCAGAAACCATAGTAAAAAGTTATTTACAATCTTATTTATTACTGGTGTAATAGCATTACCTCAATACATGTATGTTAATTCTGCTGGAATAGCTTTTAGTCCTCGCATAGAAGTTGGCTATTTAATTGCCAAAAATTTTTCAATAATAAATTTTATACTATATTGGGTTTTTAACTTAGGACTTAACATTTTTACGATTCCTTTTGCCCTTTATTATTCGAATAAAATTCAAAAAAAAATATTTTTCATTTTTTTCTCATTTTTCTTAGTAGGAAATCTTTTTATCTTCTCCCCTGATATTGCTGCTAATCATAAATTTTTTAATTTTTTTATGATAATTGGTTCAATGTTTTCAAGTTTTGCATTATATAGAATGTGGAGTAAAAATAACTTTTCTAAATTGATAGCAGTAATTTTATTTTTATTTTTAACCCTTTCTGGAATTATAGAACTTTTCCCAATCCTTAATGATAAAAAGATAGAATTAAAAGATTATCCATCAAATAAGAGTATTAACTGGATAAAAAATAATACACCACCGAATTCAATTTTTATGAACACGAACTTTCTTTACGATAGCGCATCGATTGCAGGAAGAAAAATCTTTTTAGGATGGCCGTACTTTCCCTGGTCAGCAGGTTACGATACAGACCTGAGATCAAAAGAAATAAAAGCCTTTTTTACTCTAAAAGATAAAACCAGAATATGTTCTTATTTAAGCAAAAATGGAATAGGGTATATTTATCTTACAAAACCATCTGAATTTTTCCCCTTTAACAGAACTTATTGGGCGTCTCAATTTATACCTGTATTTAAAAACTTCGATGAATTAATATTTTCCTCAAAAAAAATATGCAAATAAGTATTCTTGTTTATTTTTTAATTTGGTGGCTAAATCTGACAATTTTGGGATTAGTTTTTCTTCCTCTCACATTTATACTTTTTAAAAAATTCAAGGACGGAGGATATATTTTTTCTAAGATAATTGGGATCGGCATACTATCTTATTCGGTTTTTATTATCAGTCTTTTAAAAGTTTTTCCCTTCTCTTTTTATTCAATTTTTTTCTTTTTATCTATTTTTTTAGCAATTAATTTATATTTAGTAAAAAGATTTTCTTTATTCAAGGAATTAATAAAAATTTATAATTGGATGATTTTTGAAGAAATATTATTCTTATTTTCTTTAATAACTTGGGCTTATATCCGATCTTTTTCTCCTGAGATTAATGGTCTTGAAAAATTCATGGACTTTGGATTCATAAATTCGATTCTCAGATCTTCTTATTTCCCTCCCAAAGATATTTGGTTTCCCCCATTCGCTATAAATTATTACTACTTTGGCCACCTGTATACTGCTGTTTTAACTAAGATGAGCTTTATTCCTTCACAAATCACATATAATCTCTCGATTGCTACATTATTTGCATTAACTCTAACCTCTTCTTTTTCGATTGGTCTAAATGTAATTAAAACCAATAAAATAAAAATCAAGGTAGGAAATGGTCTTCTCTCCGCATTATTAGTAACCCTTGGGGGAAATTTACATACAATATACTCTTTGTTCAAAGACTATAATGTAGAAAATGTTCTTCCCTTTTGGAGACTTAACTTTTCAATTAATACTTTCCCAAATAATTATTGGTACCCTAATGCAACAAGATTCATTCCCTTTACTATTCACGAATTCCCTCTTTACTCATTTGTTGTTTCCGACCTTCATGGACATGTTCTAGATATTCCTTTTGTATTATTGACCATCGCACTGATTCTTAGCCTTTTTGAATATAAAGACATCTCAATAAAAAGAGTAGTTTTTATTTGTTTATTTCTCAGTTTAATGTATATGACAAATGCTTGGGACGGAGGAATCTATCTTCTTTTGCTATTAATTTCTGTTTTTATATTGATTTTTAAATCAAGAAAAAAAATAAGAAACTTGGCAAACAGCTACGTCAGATTTTTATCTATAATATTTTTTTCGTTTGTTATTTTCATCCTTCCTTTTAGCATTAACTTCAAACCTTTTGTTTCTGGGATAGGAATTCTTTGTTCTCCTAGCTTTTTGACTCAAATAAAACAATTAGGTCCTTTTTTATTCGAAGCCAACCATTGTCAATCTTCTCCAGTTTGGCAACTTGTCATTCTTTATGGGTTTTTTTACTTTTGGGCAATTGTTCTCCTCGTATATTGGTGGTTAAAGAAATTTAAGAACTTGAACGCATTCATCCTTATTCTAATATTCTTTTCTACATTATTAATACTTCTACCAGAATTTATTTACTTTAAAGATATTTATCCTCAACACTACAGAGCAAATACTATGTTTAAACTAGTCTATCAAGCATTCATCTTATTAAGCATCGTGTCCTCATATTCAATCACAACTGTGTTGACAACAAAGTTAAAAATTTTATTTGCTATTCTTACTATTCCTTTATTGTCTCTCGTTTTTATTTATCCAAAATTTGCAATCGACTCTTATTATAAATCTTTGAAGGGGCGTATGTCTCTTGACGGAATAAATTACATTTCACAAAAATACCCTGAAGATTACGACGTAATAAGGTGGATAGATAAAAATATTAACGGACAACCAACCATCCTTGAAGCTCAAGGCGATTCATATACCGACTATGAAAGACTGTCTGCCAATACAGGTCTACCTACAGTTTTAGGTTGGACAGTGCATGAATGGTTATGGAGAGGTGAATACAGCATTCCCGCCCCTAGGATTAAAGATATTGAAATAATTTATGAATCGGAAAACCTAGTGGAAGTAAAAAAACTACTCAAAAAATACCAAATTGAATATGTATATGTAGGAGTATTAGAAATGGAAAAGTATAAGAATATTAAAGTGAATAAATTTGAAAAAATAGGAAGTATCGTCTTTAGATCGGGAAAATCTAATCTTTTTAAGATTAATTCTTATTAGATTTGGGACTTGGACTAATTAATACAATTCCCTCTCTTCCAACTTCACACTTTTTACCGCTAATTATACAGTTAACAAACTCTTTAACCTCTGAAAAATCTCCACGACCTACTCTTGGGGCAAGAACCCACTGACCACCATAATCTGAAAGAGGCGGGTTTTTTAAAAGCCCGAGTCTATCGTTATAAGAATCTCCTTGATCGATTACGTAACTATTAATTTTTGCACCCTTCATCTTTTGCGCTAACTTTATGAAATCATCATATTGGCCTTGAGGGATATCGGTGAAAATATTGTCTTTCAATATTCCAACTATTTGAATAACTTTTACAGGGTTTGCTAAAGTCCCAAGGGAGAGAACCTTGCTTTTTAAAGCATTTATAACCAGCTGCTGTCTTTTAGATCTTGCGAAATCAGACCCTTCAACACCCAATGCATGACGTGACCTCACAAATTTTAAAGCTAAATTTCCATCCATATGTTGATTTCCGTCTCCAACATGAAGATGGGAAAAACGACAAGGAAAAAGATCAAATTCGGTTGCACTACCTGTCGCAATTTGAGCCGAAAGAGTAGCAAGAGAGTCTTCGGTCAATCCGCAAAGATCCTTCTCTTTCCCCTCAACAGGATACGCAAAATCATCAAGAGTATTTTCCACATTAACATCAATTCCTCCTAAAAGATCTACAAGCTTTGTGAAGCCTGAAAAATCTATTATAAATACGTAATCGGGATTTACACCAATCACCGAACCAACAGCTGCAGATGCCAAAGTCATACCTCTTCCATCTTTTTCTTGGCCGATTGCATATGCGGAGTTAACTTTCGCACCGATACTATCTAAATATAGATCTCGAGGAATGGAGATAAGGTTCACAACATTTTTATCAGGCTCTAAATTTGCAAAAATAATAGTGTCAGTTAAATCTGGTCCTTCATGATTTTCCCCACCAATTCCCATTAAGAGGATGTTAACATTTCCGTTCTCACTCTTTTTAATGTTAATTTTTTTATCTACAAAAAAATCCCAAATTAAGAAAATTGATTTGATTAGTAATATTAAAAAAATAAGACCAACTATAAACAAACCCCAATTTCTCTTTTTCTTGTTAGTTTTTTGTAAATCCATGTAGTTACTTAAGACAAGATTTTTACAAAACTGTTTACAGTTTCGACTCTAAGACTTGCCGACCCAATTAAAAATCCTGAAAGATCACTTACTTCTAGTAGACTTTGCAGATGACCAAGATCAACACTTCCCCCATAGAGAATAGGTGTATTCGTCTCTCTTGAAATTAACTCTAGAGCTTTTTCAATCTCCTCCACGGTTTTAATTTTTCCAGTTCCTATCGCATCCCTAGGCTCAAAGGCTACTGCATCGGGACTCATATCTTCAAGTTCTGAAACATTTTCTACACAAAGTATAGTTTTTAAGCCAAATTCCTTAGATCTTTTCATCTTTTCTTTTATGACTTCTTTTGTATCACCCATGAGGGTTCTTCTTTCAACGTGGCCTAAAATCACATACTCAACAAACTCGGAAAGAGCTTTTCCATTTACTTCACCCGTATAAGATCCTACCCCAAACCTTGAAATATCTTGTGCTCCAAGAATAATATTTAACCCTCGATCTTTTACTATTTTCGAACACATGGGAATTGAAACATAGTCTGGACAAAGTATCACTCTACAAGCAGAAGAGATGTTCTCAACCTCTCCTAAAAATTTTTCCGCCTCACTTGCTGTCTTATTTGATTTCCAATTTAGAACTAAAATTTTTTCACTCATAAGATTGCTTGTACAGATGGTACAAAGCTAATATAATCTATCTTACTCAATATTCTGGTGCTCCTGCACCCTCATAACGTTTTTCATTATAACAAGTATGGAAGAATTTCTCACCAAATTAAATACAGAACAAAAAAAAGCTGTTCTTTCTACAGAAGGACCAGAAATAATACTTGCCGGAGCTGGAAGTGGTAAAACAAGAGTACTGGTCTATAAAGTTTTATATTTGATATTGAATAAGAAAATTAGACCTGAAAATATTCTCATGGTTACTTTCACAAATAAAGCTGCTGGAGAAATGCTTGAGAGGATTAAAAAAATTTTAAACAAAAATGAACTTCCATTATCTAGCACTCCTGTCATTGGAACATTTCATTCTTTGTGTGCGAGAATTTTGAGAAGGGACGGGATTGCAATAGGAGTCCCCCACAATTTTCTTATCTATGATACACAAGACCAATTAGATACAGTTAAAACCGTAATGAAAGATCTCGATCTTTCAATTAAAAACTTTAGACCAAGATCAGTTCTCGAAATAATATCTCAAGCAAAAAATCAAATGATAGATCCTATTTCATATACTAGTATTGCGCATGGATTTTTTCAAGAAACAGTAGCAAGAATCTATCCAATATACCAAGAGGCAATGTTTAGAACCCATGCTCTTGATTTTGACGATCTTCTACTTTTGACAATTAAACTTTTTAAAAAAGAACCACGTATTCTTTCAAAATACCAAGATCTATTTAAATATATTTTAGTAGATGAATATCAGGATACCAATCAAGCTCAGTATGAAATAACCAAACTTTTAGGAGAAAAAACAAGAAACATTTGTATAGTGGGAGATTTTTCTCAGAGTATATACAGTTTCAGAGGAGCTGACTTTAGAAATTTGGAAAAGTTTAAACAAGAGTTTCCAGAAAGTAATACTTTTCCCTTGTCTCAGAATTACCGATCTACACAAAAGATTCTTGATGCAGCTCACTCTGTTATTTCTAAAAACAATACTCACCCGATTCTTTCTTTATGGACCAAAAACCCTGAAGGTGAGGAGGTAATTATTTTTGAAGCAGAGGATGAACATAATGAAGCAGAATATATTGTATATAAAATAGGTGAGGAGAAAAGAAAAAATTCTAAACTTTCTTATTCAGACTTTGCTGTTCTCTATCGAACTAATGCTCAATCGCGTGCTATTGAAGAAGTATTTATACATAAAGGAGTACCGTACAAACTGATCGGGGGTGTTAGATTTTATGAACGACGAGAAATAAAAGACGTACTTTCCTATCTCGCTTATCTATTCAATCAAAAAGATTTAGTATCTCTAAAACGCATTGAGAAAATTGGAAAAAGGAGACTTGAAAAATTTTTAGAGTATGTGAAGGAGTTCAATAACAAAAAAGATGAGATACCAACTTTAAACATAATGGATGAAATTTTCGTTAAAACCGGCTATTTAGATCTTTACGACGAGAAAGATAGCGAGGACAGAAATAGATTAGAAAATATAAAAGAACTAAGATCGGTTGCTCTTGAATTTCCAAATCTCTCCGACTTTCTTGAAAACGTCGCTCTCGTCGAACAAGAATATGTACCTGGATCAAATATAAAACAAGGCGAAGATGCTATTCCTCTTATGACCTTGCATGCTGCAAAGGGACTTGAATTCCATATAGTTTTTATCGTGGGACTTGAAGAAGGAATTTTCCCTCATAGCCAATCTCAGTTTGATTCAAGTGAACTTGAGGAGGAGAGACGACTATGCTATGTTGGTATAACTAGGGCAAAAGAGAAGTTATTCTTAACATATGCAAGACAACGACTTTATTTTGGTCAAAGAATGAACGGAATTCTATCAAGATTTATTCTGGAATTACCAAAGGAAGTCCTAAAAAACAATTTATTAGATACAAAGAATAAACAATATGAATAGTTATATATCAATAGGTGATAACGATAGAAAAAAATTTAATAAAGTTGTAAATCATCCTCTACAGTCTTTCGAATGGGGGGAGTTCAGGAAAAAAATTGGAACAAAAGTTGTTAGGAAAGCACTGGTCGATAATGAAGGAAATTTTATAGACGGTTTCACTCTAACAATACATAAAATTCCTTTCCTTCCTTATAATATTGGCTACGTCGGCAAGGGTAATTTTCCTGATAAGACAACACTTGAAGAACTAAAGAAAATCGGTGAGGAAGAAAAATGTATATATATTCAACTTGAACCTAATGTAACGATAAATGAAGCGAAAGAAAAAAACATCGATCTGAATAATTTAAAAAATTTTAATATTAAACAGTCCTTTCATCCATTATTCACCAAATATACTTTTGTTTTAGACCTTGATAAGTCAGAAGATCAGATATTAATAGGCATGCATCCTAAAACTCGATATAACATAAGGGTAGCAACAAAACATAAGGTCGATGTCGTCAATGATAACTCAATCGAAAGTTTTAATAAATACTTGTCCCTCATGGAAGAAACTACTCAAAGGCAAAGATTCTATGCGCATGATAGAAATTATCACAAGAATCTTTGGGAGATGCTTAAAGATAATAAAAACAAAGATGATTTAATTTATAAAATACTTCTTGCTTACTACCAACCTGAGGGGAAAAAGAGAGAAGTTTTAACTGCATGGGTAATTTTCATATTTAAGGATGTTATTTACTATCCCTATGGAGCATCTAGTAGAAATTATCGAGAAGTTATGGCATCAAATCTCACTGCTTGGGAAGCAATTAAAATCGGGAAAGAGATGGGAATGAAAAGGTTTGACATGTGGGGCGCCTTGGGAGAAAACCCTGATAAATCAGATCCTTGGTATGGCTTCCATAGATTCAAGCAGGGGTATGGAGCTACGCTAACAGAGTTTATAGGAAGTTATGACCTAATAATAAATCCGTTTTTATACTACTTAGTAAAACGTATAGATAAAATTCGATGGTTTCTTTTATCACTAAGAAAAAGAATTAGACATTAATGCTAAATCCGATAATCAATAAGCTCAAACACCTCACAACTCTTCAGATAGCAACAATTCTTACCTTAGTAGTTTTCTCCATATATTTAAATACTTTTACAAATAAGTTGTTCTATGACGATGAGGACTTTATATACAAAAATGAGTATGTAAAGAATTTTAATCTTCCTAAATATTTTTCAGAAAATACAATTGCAGGTAGTGGAAAGTTAAGTAATTATTATAGACCTTTACTTACTCTTGGTTATGGATTTGAATATATTATTTTTCAAGATTTTCCATTCATATACCATTTCAATAGCGTAGCTCTTCAAGCAATAAACACAGCACTGGTTTTTTTATTTATAAAAAAACTTTTTGGTAGGAAGCTTATCGCTTTTATTACAGGACTTATGTTTGGAATTCATCCAATTCAAACAGAAGCCGTTTCTTATGTCTCTGGTCGTGGAGACCCATTATCTTTTATGTTCATGCTCATAACTTTAATTATATTCGCTAAAAGTAATAAAAATTTTTCATATTTTTCTAAATCAACTCTGATCTCTTTACTAGCTTTTTCATGCGCTCTACTTTCAAAAGAAATTACAATAATAACTCCATTTCTTATTCTGCTAGTAGATCTTATTCGAGAAGGGAACTTAAAAGCCAAAACGTTTAAAAATGCTGTATTTAAAACCATTCCATACTTTTTAATACTTATTTTCTACTTACTATTAAGATTAACTCTTTTAAACTTCCAAAATACTCTCAATTTTTATAATTACTCAAATATATATTCCGAAAACCTCTTCATTAGAATGTTAACATTTTTAAATCTCCTCCCAGAATACTTTAAGCTTTTAATTTTTCCCTGGACCCTATATATTGATCGGAGTACAACTATTATTACGAGCGTCAATCTTAAGGTAATTATTACATCCATACTAATACTCACATCTTTCGCTTTATCAGTAAAATTTTTTAAAAAAACTCCTATCCTTTTATTTGCATTTCTGTGGTTTTTTATCTGTTTTATTCCAACGTCTGGAGTAATACCAATTAATGGTATCTTTTATGAGCATTTTTTATATTTTCCATCTCTTGGTTTTTTTCTATTAGAGTCATATCTAATAGTAGAAACCTTTAAATATTTAAAAAGATTTTTAAAAATTACGATAATATTAATTTTTCTTGCTTATATTATTTTTTTAATGAGCAGAACAGTTCATAGGAATTCTGAGTGGAACAATCCAATAACTTTTTACTCACAGACTCTTAAACATACAGAGAGTGCAAGGATCAGGAATAATTTAGCAATGGCATATGCAGAATCTGGAGATTACAAAAAATCGATAGTAGAATATAAAAAATCAATTTATTTTTATGATTTTTATCCTGAAACTCATTACAATTTAGGCAATGCTTATCTTGCATTGAATCAAACACAAAATGCTATGGATGAGTACGAAAAATCGATAAAAATTGACAAATATTTCTATTATCCATATATCAAACTTTATGAACTATATACAAAAACCAACGATCTTCAGAGTAAAGAGGCACTTCTAAAAAAAGTTGAGACTCTTGCGGAAGTAAATAAGACGTTTAATTCTATTCTAATCCAATTTAAAAATTAGACTTCATATAAAAACAGTTCGTTTTTTAAATCTTTTTTTATTAATTTTAGTTTCATTTGATATTTATAACTAATAAATTTAGTTCCTGGTTTTAACTCTTTTTTTAACTTTGGAATTAAACGATTTAAAGCTTTAGGAACTAGATATGCATAAATAATTGTTGCGTCTTTCAATGGAACATCAAAAAAATTTTTATTATAAATCCTAATGGAAAGTTTAGATAAAGCGGTTCTGAATTTTGATATATAAAACCTTAAGGGGTCTATTTCAATTCCCACAGCCTTCGCACCAAATTCTTCTGATGCAACTATTAAAAAGCTGCCATCTCCAGACCCAAGTTCAAACACGATGTCCTTTTTATTTATTTTGCCAATTCGACATACTGCCCTAGCTACATCTTTGTTAGTTCTCCACCAAGGACTCCAAGGACTATCAGGCGGCCAAACCATTGACAGTAGTAAGAGAAGAAAAATAACAATAATAAAAACAGAAATATAAATCATATTAGAATTTAAGTACAACCTTTCCCAATATGTTTTTCTTTTCAATCCACCCTATCTCAAAACTATCATTTCTATTATCTCCCGTTACAAAAACTTTTTTTTTAGAAATCCTAACTATTCTTTTAATCAAGTTTTTATTGTTCAAATTCAAAACAACAACATCGTTATTTCTTATTCTTAGTAGAGATGTAACGAAAACTAAATTATTTGAAGAAAAACTAGGAAACATGCTATGACCTGAAATTCTAAATACTCCTAGGATCATGAATGCATAACAATTTCCCCACCCGTCGGGAAACCTGAGGGAACAATAATAGGATTTAAACCCTTCGTTTTATAAAAAATATCGGCAATATTTTTAATCCCATCTAATAGTTCGAGTGATGAATCCATATCGATTTTTTGTCTTACTGCTATCGACAATTTTACGGTATTTTCTAAAAGACTTGAAAGCTCAGGAAAATTCTTATAATGCTCGTCCTTAAAATAATCGTTTTTAAGAGTCCCCAACTCACTCTCGATTATTCCTCCATGTTCTTCTTTTATTCGAGTGAGACGTGCAACGTTGTGACCTAATTTAACTCCATCCTCACCTTTAACTTCAGATAAAAGCTTCGTCATTCTAATTACAGTATGAGCTGCCATTTGGGAGTACTGTACATCGTAAACCCCGCAAGGGATATCACAATGAGCATAAGCTACTTCAAAAGGAATTTTTAGCATAATCTTTTTAAGTAAATTCATAAAGATACATTATTAAAACTTATCAATAAAGTCAACAGTTAAAGGTAATAAACTTGTAAGGTGTATAATTATAGAATGAAATTTGACTTTGAGATGATAAAAGAGAATATTAAATTTTGCCCAAGATGCAAAACAAATTTTAAAAAAATAAAAGAAAACTTATTAGTATGTGGCTCTTGTTCTTTTAATTTTTACATTGATCCTCAACCAACAAATGCTGTGATCTTAATAAATAAAAAGGGTGAAATATTGCTCGTTAAAAGGAAAACCGATCCAAAACGTGGTTGGTGGGATCTACCAGGTGGCTTCGTTGATCCCAACGAAACGATAGAACAATCGATGCATAGGGAAATTAAAGAAGAGCTTGGAATAGAAGTTAAGAATTTAGAATATTTCACCTCAACTTCAGATATTTATTTTTTTAATGATTTTTATAGACCCACTATTGCAGCGATTTTTATTGCAAAAGTTGACAATCAAAAAATAGAGCCATCTGATGACGCTGAAGAAGCAATTTTCTTCGCTCCCAAAAAAATTCCCTTTGAGAAAATTGCTTTTCCAAGTCTTGCTGAGGTGCTTAAAGAATTTATTTCTGCAAAGTATTAAATTGCTCTAGAAAATTTTCAAAATCTTCTCCAAACTCATCTATATTTTGTGCGGCAAATGTCAATGTCCACAACTTATCATTTTTAATAAAGATTATATAATCAAAATTATAATTACCAGAATACTCTCCTCCATCTTCTATTGCAAAATCACCTTTAAACTCTTCTCCTTCAATCTCATCAATCTCAATATTGTTAATTTCTTGAATGTTGGCAGGGAAACCTAATAACTTTGTGCCTCTCAATCCCTCCTCTACCCATGCTTTATAAAAAGACAAAGATTGACCGTTTGTATTTTCTACTGTCACCGTAATTCCTGCTTTTATATTAGTGTCAGAAGGAAAAAATCTTTCTTGAAGTTGTCCGTTTTTTGAAGAAATATTCTGAAAAGTCCATCCATCTGGTATCGGCGCTTCAAAACCCAAACTTGAGATAAATTTATCATCACATATAATATCGTTTTCAACACATGACTCTTCATTGTTTGGCTCAAAGGGAGTCTCGTCGATATCTTCGGTAATTTGTCCAATTAAAGCATCTTTAGGAATAAAGTTATTATGTCCGCAATCAATCAACGCTAGCTTATCATCTGGCCCGCAGACTCGTCCATCAGCAATTACTTCTCTGCCATCTCTCACATTTGTAATCCTTCCTTGATAAAAACCATTACTATCCACTTCTCTGGTTCCAGAAATCTCCCATTCTCCACCTATTAAAATCTTTGCCTGAGAAATATCTGCAGGCTTGTCTGCATTTCTAAACCCAATATGAAGATGTACTCCAGTAGAACTTTCTTGTGGGGTATGTGCACAGGATACATGTCCAAGCTTTTCTCCAATTTCTACATGCTCTCCCTTTTCTACCTGAATATTTGTTAAATGAGCCATCATTATTTGAGCATTGGGGTTTTTGTCCATCTTAATTTCTAATAAACTGTGAGTTGTACTATTTACATCGCTTCCTCCAACGAGAACTATTTCACCTTCAATTGGGGAAGTTATCCAGTCATCCTCATATCTTATTTCGTCTTGAGAATTTGGATCACAGTGAGTGATTTCTCCTGGAGCAAAGTCTAAAGAACTCAAAATTGAGCCGCCAAAAAGTTCTGAATGTGGACCGTTAGTAAGTCGCCAATCGCCAGTTGTAAATGGGAATTCTAGATCTGTTACTTTCCTTTGATGAACAGAATTAGAATCACTTGAGTTAGAATTGCTTTCACTGTTACAAGAAAAGGCACCTGCAGCAATAATTGCAGCACTCATTGTTCTTGCAACAGAATTAAGTCTGCTTCTTATTCTTTCTGGCCGGTTGCCTCGCTCAGAAAACATATATTTCGATTGACACTGTCAAGATATACCTTTGGGATTACTTCGTCAAGAGGAATTTTTGCTTTCGAAATTACTGTTTAGGTGATATAATTTCGAAGCTGGAGGGTTGGCCGAGTGGTTTATGGCGCTGGTCTTGAAAACCAGTGAGTGAAAGCTCTCACAGGTTCGAATCCTGTACCCTCCGCAGAGTTCTGTTATAATTTAAGCCGCAATTCATTGGAGGAGTCGGATAAGCAAATAGCTTGTGCGGCTCTCAAACAAGGGAGGAGTCGCATAGTTGGTCCATTGCGAGGGTTTGCTAAACCCTTGAGTCTAAATGACTCGCGCAGGTTCGAATCCTGTCTCCTCCGCCCACAATCCCTTCTAGAAATTATTACTTTTTTGTTACCGATTTGTGGCTAAATTTAATTGCTATATAAAGAGTCCTATGATAAACTTTTACTATGGAAAACGAAGGTGCAAAAGCTACCGGTAGTTCTGTGTCGCTTAGTATTCATGATGAAGTAGTAAATTCAGGTGTTAATCTTATCCATCCAGATCGGGAATTAATCTCTTCTATAAATGGGACTCCAATGGAGACCAGAGGAGAAATAATCGAACATCCAACCCAACCCTCTAATATCATCGACTTCACCAATGCCAAAGAGGCCATGAACACTCAAGAAGGAGAAACGAAGCGATCAACAAATAGATGGAAGCGATTATGGTTTTTTAGAGAAAAAGAACAAAAGGAGAAAAAAGATGCAGCTTGAAATTTTCTCAATCGACACTATCGTAACAATTCTTTTTTCTTTGGTTCTTTCTATCGTTTTGGTATCAGCTTTAATCGCTTCTCTTGTTGGAATTTTCTATGCATGGGGTCTTTGGAGAAAATCTGAATTACGACACAAAAAATCTTTAGACTCGTCTCTTCTTGAAATAGCACTTCCACGCGATAACGAAATAAAAATAGATGCAGCAGAACAACTTTTTTCAAGCTTTGCAGCAATGAAAAGCGTTAAAGGAATTCTTGCATTTTCAAAAGTTCCCGACAGTATTTCTTTTGAAATCGTTGCACGCCCACAAGATATTAGATTTTATGTAGGAGTTCCAAAAAATCTTCGTGACATGGTTGAAAAACAAATTCATGGATCATATCCCGACGCACAGATAAAAGAAGTTGAAGACTATAATCTTTTTTCAGATAGTGGCGAGGTCGCCTACGCAAGCTTGGGCACAAAAGCCTCCTCTTACATTCCTATAAAAACGTTCAAAGACATACCTATTGATCCGCTTTCACAAATAACGAGTGTCATGGGAAAAATGCAGGAAGGTGAAGCCGCTGCGATTCAAATAATGATCACTCCCGGAGGAGATAAGTGGAAGAAATCAGGACGAACATACATCTCAGGTGTTAAAAAAAGAGAAGCAAATCCTGAAACAGCAAAATATTCAGTCGATCAAAGAGAGCTTGAGTCAATTGAACAAAAATTACCAAAACCTGGATTTTCCACATATATAAGACTAGTAGTTGTATCCTCTACAAAAGAGTCTGCCGAAGCACATCTTTCAAACCTGGTCAGCTCCTTCACTCAATTTTCTTCTTACAACTCATTTGTAAAAAAGAAAATAACGTTTTTTAAGGACTCATTTATGGTTGACTTTATTTATCGATACTTACCACTCAGGGATAAAGGATCAATTCTAAACTCAGAAGAATTAGCAACCATATTCCATTTCCCAAATAAAAGCATAGATAATCCACATATTAATTGGCTATCTGCACGAGTTGCACCAGCACCTGCAACAATTCCAACTTCAGGACTTTATCTTGGAAAGAGCATTTTTAGAGGAGTTGAAAAACCAATTTATGTTGGAGAGGATGACAGGAGACGTCATATGTATATTATTGGAAAAACCGGTACAGGAAAATCAGAACTTCTTAAAAGCATGATCTTACAGGATATAAAGGCTGGTAAAGGGGTCTGTTTCATAGATCCACATGATACAATTGAACAAATTCTCCCCCTTATTCCACCCGAGCGAGCAGAAGATGTAATTCTATTTGATCCCTCAGATACAGATAGACCAATGGGTTTAAATATGCTTGAAGCAAATACTGAAGAACAAAAACATTTTATGGTTTCATCGATTATTGGTCTTATGTATAAGCTTTATGACCCACACCAAACAGGAATTATTGGTCCAAGATTTGAACATGCAGTCCGAAACGCAATGCTTACAGTAATGAGCGAAGAAGGAAACACTTTCGTTGAAGTTGTTAGAGCCCTAACCGACTCCGCTTTTGTACAAGAACTTTTACCCAAAGTCGATGACCCGATCATAAGAAGATATTGGACAGATCAAATTGCTCAAACTTCTGATTTTCACAAGTCTGAAGTACTAGACTATATAGTTTCTAAATTCGGACGATTTGTTACCAACAAAATGATGAGAAATATAATAGGACAAAGCAAAAGCGCTTTTAACTTTCGTGAAATAATGGACTCAAGAAAAATTCTTCTCATTTCTCTTGCAAAAGGAAAAATTGGTGAGGAAAATTCTAGCTTTTTAGGACTTATTCTCGTCCCAAGAATTTTAATTGCCGCTATGTCCCGACAAGACATTCCCATGGAAAGGCGACAAGACTTCTATCTTTACGTTGATGAGTTTCAGAACTTTGCTACTCCGGACTTTGCCCAAATATTATCTGAGGCAAGAAAATATAGACTGAATTTGATTGTTGCCAATCAATTTATCGGACAGATGGAGGAAGAGGTTAAAAACGCTGTTTTTGGAAATGCAGGAACAATCATGTCTTTTAGAGTCGGTGTAACAGATGCAAACTACCTTCAACATGAATTCCAACCAACATTTTCCGAAGCGGATCTAATAAATGTTGAACGATTCCACGCTTATATGAAAACAATTGTAAGTGGAGAACCAGTACCTCCGTTTTCAATTGACTTAACTAGAAATATCGTTGAAGAGAAAAAACTTGAAAACCCAAGAGTTGCAGAACTTGTTAAAGAACTTTCAAGACTTAAATATGGAAAACCTAAAGAACAAATAGAGAATGAGATAGCAAAAAGATCTAGACTTTTTGAAGTCGAAGAAGATTATTCAAAAGACTTACCTGAATTGGGACGCGGACCAGAGGGTGGATTTGGTGGAACAGGTGGTAGTATCTAAGTAGACTTAACCTGCTCATTTAGATATAATTACAAATCTCAAAACTAGAGTACCAACTCAGTGGCGGAGCGCTACTCTTTGATGATTTAATGTTTGGGAACAAATGAGAAATGCGCGCCTGTAGCTCAGTGGCAGAGCGCTACTCTTATAAAGTAGATGTCCTTGGTTCGAATCCAAGCAGGCGCACAACCCAAAAAATTGTCCGTCGAATCCAAGCAGATTATATAGAAACTGCCATGAAGAAATTTTTTTTAAATTCTTTTATTTTTTTAAATCTTTTTTTTATAATATTCTCTGTCTCCTTAATTATTACTTCTCAAAAAACCAACGTAGTTTTAGCAGCAGATGACAAGTGCAATAATACAAAAGCTCTTGGTCTTGATGAAATTAGTACTTGCCTTGATCAACTCGCAAAAGAAAAAGAACAATCTGAAAAAGCAACCAGGCCAATCGAAGATCAACTTGATGGAATTAAAAACAGAGTTATTTTTATCGAAAAAGATCTAGTAGTTAAGGGAAAAAACATCAAAAATGGATACGAAGCTCTTGAAAAGAGAAAAGACATATTAAATAGATCCATTAGAAGATTGTACATAAATACTTCCCACGACTCACCTTTTGCGATTTTTTTGTCACTTAAATCGGCTTTTAACATAACTCAAGCGCTAGCATACGATCGTGCACAAACAAATCAAGATAAACAAATAATTACCACCATTGTTATTTCACTTAGTGATCTTGAAGAAAAGAAAAAAAATCTTGAAACAGAACAGAAAGAACTCGTTCTAGTTAAAGAAAAACTAGATAAAGTAGTCAGCGAAGCAAAAGCATATCAAGCTACTCTTTCTACTAAAATCGCACAACTTTCTGCTCAACAACAACAATTAATTGCTCAAAGACTTGGAAGTCTTAATATTCCAAGGTCGGCCGGAACTTCTGCCAGAGGATGTAGCGATGACAGAGATGTCAACCCGGGATTTTCTCCCAGAACTGCTTTCTTTACATACGGAGCACCCCACAGAAATGGTCTTAATCAATATGGTGCTTGGGGGAGAGCAAAAGCAGGACAAAATGAGGAAACGATTCTTAGTGAGTATTACCCTGGAAAAACTTTAAAAAAGGATTACGATCAAAACATTCACATATCCACAACTACGGGATGGGGTGGAACAATTGAAGAGTACGTTAAAAGGATTTATGAAGTTCCTGATTCCTGGACTGATAATAACCTTGCCACTCTTAAAGCTCAGGCTGTTGCAGCAAGAACCTATGCTCTCAACGTCACAGATAATGGTTCCAAATCAATATGTACCAGTGAACAGTGTCAGGTTTTTAAACCAGACCCTAAAGGAGGAAATTGGGAACAAGCAGTTAATGCAACGGCAGGATGGGTACTTATGGATGGAGGGAGCCCAGCTTTCACACAGTATGCATCGACGCATGGAGGGTATATACAGAATTTAGGGAAATTTGATGGATCAGGTGGAAATCCAGGCAGTTTTTCAGAACTTAATTCTAGAGCATATGATAAAGAATCTCCTTGGTTTTACTGTGACTGGGGTGCAAGAAGTCAGTATAACAATACGGCCTGGCTAAAACCGGATGAGGTAGCTGATATAGTAAATGTCATATTACTTGCACGCGCCGATTCAGGAACTGGAGATCATTTATATCAAACGGATAAGCCTCATCCTTATGGAGGAGAGGTTTGGAGCCCAGATAAAGTCAAATCAGAATTGAAATCACGTGGAGTAACTCCTTATAATAATGTTTCATCTATATCAATTAGTGCCGATTTTAGCTCAGGAAAAACGAATTCAGTAAACATCTCAGGAGACAAAGGATCAACATCTATTGATGGGAATGAGTTTAAAAATTGGTTCAATCTTCGAGCTCCTGCAAATATTCAAATAGTTGGTCCGTTGTATAATGTTGAAACAAAATAATATGAAACTTCAAGGAGAATTTGTATTAAAAAAAAATGATGGCTCAAAAATAGAAGAACCTATTTCTGCCATTCCTCAACTAGAATTACCTGTACACGAAGTTGAAAAACCACTTCCGAAGAAACGGTCAAGACCAAGTTTTCTCTCAACATATGTTGAGCGCCCAGAAGGAGTAAGCTTCGAAATACAAGAAGAGAATGAAGAAATCATAGTATTTATAAGACGTGACTTCATAACAAACTTTCCCTGGTTAATAACTTCTATTTCTCTTACATTCTTACCGGTTTTGTTATATCCATTTCTTCCAAACTTGCTTTCTATTGTCTCCTTATCTCAAGCTTATCAAAATTTTATCTTTCTATTTTATTACCTTGCTCTATTTGGATACATACTTCTCAACTTTTCTCTTTGGTATTTTCACGTATCACTTGTAACCAGTGAAAGAATCATTGATATAGATATCCACGGAATAGTTCTTCGCGATGTAGCAGAAGTCAGACTCGAACAAGTACAGGATGTTAGCTATTCTCAAAATGGATTTTTAAGGTCTCTTTTCGACTATGGAGATGTTGTTATTCAAACAGCGGGAACCGAAGCAAATGTCGAATTTGACAAGGCCCCAAGACCTGCACGAATTGTACAAATAATTAGCGGTCTCTTAGAGAGAACTGAGGAAAAGGAGGAAAGAGATGGACACACTTAGCATAATAAATTCGTTTATCGCTTTCATTACAACTCCTAATCTAATTTTTAGACTTCTATTTATAGTTCTTGTAGCAGTCTATTCCATATATTCAATAAGTCTTCTTCTTCAAGTTAGAATACTCAACAGAGTCATAAATCTTATTTCATTTTCACCTATCTTTACTTTTCTTGCTCTTCTTCATTTCTTAATGACACTAGGACTTCTCCTATATGCTATATTTGCGCTCTAGTTAGTAATTCAGAAAAGCTGTAAAATAAAACAATGACAGGAAACATTCTACTTTCAAAAGTCGTAGCAAATTCAAACGAAACAAGTTGGTCCCAAGCATATTCAACTCTCAATCTTTACATCGCCTTAAGTATTTCAAAAGAAACAACTGACAAACCCATCGCATCGATCGGAAAAGAAACGCTTGAAAAGCTACAAAGAGAATTTTTTGTGATAGATAACAAAACTCTTGAGACAATAAAACAAGCAGTTCAGAATGTTGTTGATAGTGTAAGTGAACTAAATTACTCAATTGTCTTAACCACAATTATTAACAACTCTCTTTACATAGTTATCGCAGGAGAAGGGACTGTGGTAATCAAAAGAGGAGAAAGAATTGGAGTAGTTGCCAAGGGTGATGGAAAAGTGACTACTTTTTCAGGGCCCCTTGAATCCGGTGATATTTTTATAATCGAGACTGAGGATTTTTCAAAAAAAATTACGATCGATAAATTATCAGAACTCATTGTCGGATCTGATCTAACCGGAATATCTGAAAGCATTGCCCCTCATATTCACGAAGACTCTTCAGGAACAGAAGCAGCCATTCTAATTCAGTACTTAACAGATGAAACAAAGGAAAAGAAAGAAGAGCTGACAATTCAAGAAGAAGAAAAAGAAGTCAATCTCCCGCCTCAGACTATCTTGCCAAATGAAAAAAAAAGTTTTTCCTTACCTAAATTTCCCAAAATAAATTTTTCACCACCTAAGATTAGCTTAAAATTTAAAAAAACATACCTTATTATCTTTTTAATTATCGTCTTAGTTATTGCTTTTATTTTCGTTCTTAAAAATGAGCAGGCAAGAAAAGAAAATACTGAAAGAGAAAAGATATTAAATGAAATATTGTCTCTCTCAAATAAAAAGTTTAGCGACGGAGAATCTCTTGAGAGTCTCAATGTAAATTTAGCGCTCGATGCATATAGAGAATCTAAAGAAATTCTTGAAAAAGGTAAGAGTAAAATTCCATCCGGAACAAAGCAAGAAAAAACATTAGTGGAAGAGCTTTCTAGAGTTAATAAAAGAATATCTGATTTAGGAGGAGGAGCTGAAAGTATGGAAAAAAAAGTTTTTGATATGAATATAAGCATGACGACGAGCAGGAATAATTTGTCAGGAATTGATAATAATGGCAATCTTTACCTATTCGATTCTGAAGGAAATCTTTCAAAAACAATTTCGACAAAAATTAAAAATCCAATTGCCATAAGTTCGGATGATAAAAACTACTATGTCTTAACCCATGATTCTATCTATTTAATCGATCAGGACGGAAAAACTCAAAAAATATCAAGCAATACTTCTAAGTCTAACTCTATAGATAATTTTGCAGGAAATATTTACACTCTAAGTCCTGAGGAAAATGACGTTCTGAAATTCTCAGGTGAAAATTATTCCAAAAGCTCCTATTTTATGAGTGAAGAATCGTTCACTCCAAAACCCTCTTGGTTTACGATCGATTCCTCTGTTTGGATCATTTTAAGCGATGGTAATATTAAGAAATATACGAGAGGAAAAGAAGATACTTTTTCAATCAAAACTTTACCAAGTAAATTAGGTGCAAAACTTCAAATCTATACATCTTCCGATCTTGATGATTTATATATTCTTGATATTGAAAACGCAAGAATCGTTTCTTTAAGCAAAAGTGGTGAATTTAAGAAGAATTATTCACTATCAAAGAATCCCACCAGTTTTACAGTGGACAATTCTGGTAAAAAAGCTTATTTTGTCGCAAATGATAATCTTTACTCAATTGATCTTTAATCACAAGTCCTCTAAAATACTGAATTTATGAAAGTATTTAATAAAACCGCTCCCGCAAATTATAAAATTAAGGAGAAAGTAGAATGTGGAATCGTTCTTTTAGGATCAGAAGTCAAAGCAGTCAAGGAAGGACACTTAGATCTTTCTGGTTCTTATGTAAAAATTATAGGACTCGAGGCTTATTTATTAAATACTAAAATTTTTCCTTATAAATACGCGAGGATTGATGGTTACGATGAATCAAGAACAAGAAAATTACTTCTTCACAAGAGAGAAATACTCACTTTAAAAAGCAGTCTTTCCCAAGGAAACTTGACTATAGTCCCAATTTCGATGTATACTATAGGGGAACTTGTGAAGCTAGAAATAGCCGTTGTCGCAGGCAAAAAGAAATTCGAAAAGAGAGAAGATATTAAAAAACGCGATATAAAACGACAGGTTGAAGAAGAAACAAAACATACATTAAGGGGATGAATGATTCGACAAGAATTGCACCTTTACAACAGCAAGTCGACTTTGATTAACAGTCGTAAAACATAATCAAAATTAAGTGCTAACTCTAATGTTAGACGTCCGGCTTTCGCTTACGCGTAAAGCTTAGGACCCTCATATCGATCTCTTCTCGACTTAGATAGTATGGGGAAAAACAGTCGAGAAAAGACAAATTGGGCCTGGTTTTCCCTTTTGCTCTTTAAATAGCAAACCTTGGATTTGTTGTTATGTGTTTGTTCATGAGGCAAGTCGACAAAAGAAACAAACTAAACTTGTAGAAGTTGTGATCGCACAGTTTTTGGACGGGAGCTCAATACTCCCCATCTCCACACTGACATTAACAAAATAGAATAGAGATTCCTTATTCACGAGCCAAAGTTGCTCCCCAAACAAATTTCACCCCACTACGTTTAAGCACTTTTGCACATTCATTTAATGTCGCGCCGCTTGTGACTACATCATCAACAATAATCACAGAAAAGTCTTTTATATATTTTTTAAACTTTGGATTTAAAATGAATGCCCCAGAAATATTTTTTTTTCGATCTTCTCTAGACAATTTATACTGAGAGTCTGTTTTCTTTAATCTCAATAATACATCAGGAATAAATTCCAAATTTAATTTTACTGCTAATTTTTCTGCAAGAAGTGTTGAATGATTATATCCTCGCGCTTTATATCTTTTCCTATGTATTGGAACATCGATGATTAAAGGGTTTTTTTCTAAAACATGGATAAAGCTTTCACTTTGAATTAATCCTTCATGCATAAGATCGGATAACACATCATTTAAACTTGAAAGATATGGGGAGTATTTAAACTGATAAATCAACTTCTTTACAACACCTTTATATGTAATGCTTGAAGTTACTCCATTAAGCCCTTGCGCTCTTAAGCATCCAGGGTGTGTTGCTCCATCAATTGAATGTTTATTACAAATAGTACAAATATTAATACCGTTAAAAGAAATTCTTGCAAAACAATTCTCACAAATAAATCCTCCGATCTTTCGACAACTAACGCATTTTTTGGGAAAGAAGATGTCTAGCAATAAATCCTTCACATGACTATATTATCAAAAAGAAGGTCTCCAACCACAAATTGGACATGAAGTAAGTTCCCGTTTCTTAATTAGCATAATCTCATTATCATTTGCCTCCCACCCACAATTTCTGCAACGGATCTTAAAACAAACCTCGCATTCATTATTTTTTAAAGTTGCTAGTCGCATACAACACCTGCTTCTTCAAGATAAGCTTCTTTGGTAAGACCACAACCTGGACAAGCACTATTACCAATCGGTCCATCTGCTTTATAGCTACATTTTGGGCATGTAAACCATTCCTGATTATTAACATTTACAATGCGAGGAGAAATAGATTTTATAAAAGGTTTCTTTCCTCCTCCATTACACCCCGGAAGTTTTTGAACTTCTGAAAGCTCATAAATATATGAAAAAGAGGATTTATAACTCGCATTTTCGGTCGTAAAATTGTTCGGTGTTTTTTCTAATCTAAATACTCTTGAAAGTTTCAAAATTGTAATTCCCAAAGCCATTTCTAAATTTTTAATTGATTCAGGAGTGATATAAAAAAACTCTTCTCTTGTAAATCGCCTAAATTCTTCTACGAGTAATTTTGTTGCGTCATCAATCATCCAAAGATTATCTGGATTTTTTAGCATTTCATATATTTCCGAAAATCTTCTTCCTTTGTGCGCACTATCCGTCCCTTTTATTTTTTGGATAATAGATGCTACATCAGAAAAATCAAAATTTTCACCAACGTTGAACACTGGATTATCAACAATATTTGTTACAGTTTCGCTTTCACTTTTTCCCTCAATTTTCTTTTCTAGCCCTAAGTTTTTAAGTAGGTTTTTGTTCTGGTCTATATTCATGTCTGTTCTAAGGGTAAAACCCATCGGTCTTCCGTCTTCAAGAACTCTGAAAACGTAGGTTTGTGAATCTTGATAAGTAACGCCCGGGATTCCACTCCAACCAGAAGGACTCGTCATAACAGCAGTTGAACCGCTTGGAGCTTTAAGTAAAAAGTTTTCTATTTTTTCAACAGATCTTTTAACAGATCCATTTCTCTCAGCATCGCTAACAGTATCAACAAGTGGCTTATCTCCATACATCGATCCGATAATTCTTTCTTTTCCATTTACAATTTTCTTATCAAGAACTATTGGGAAGACCAAACCTTGCATTAAATATTCAAGTTTAAAACCTTTAATATCTTCTTCTGTTTTTTGCAACCAGGCTTCAACAATCTCATCCTTTCCCCTCCCAATCTCAAACCCCTCTCTAAAATCAGATCTTAGCTGGTTGACTTGAGACCTTACATTAAATCCAGTCCCAGGAAGTAAATACCAATCACCCTGTTTTTCAATTCCGGCTACTTTCAATCTCTTTACTTCGTGGGCAAGAGAAGAAGATCTTAGAACTCTTTGTTCAGGGTTTAAACCCTGAACAAACCTTGGTGCTTCAACTGTCTTTAGACTCATTTTTTTATTTTCGAACTTTGGTGAAAAATATCGAGAGTCTCTGGCAAGGACATCATCCGCGCGAAGAGTTATCGATATTCAGATTGTTTTTTCTACTCCAAATTGCTTCGAGTTTCTTTTCTTTGAAATTTGCATATCGAGACATTGTTAGAAATAAATCGGAAATTCTATTTATATATTTGACTACGTCCTCATCAACTTGCTCTTTTTTAAGTAGAGAAACAATCGCGCGCTCAGCTCTTCTTGATACTGTACGAGCTTGATGCAAATACGCTCCCGTTTTCCCCCCACCGGGAAAAATGAAATTTCTAAGAGGAGGCATTTCAGCTGTCATTTGATCGATTTTTTCTTCAAAAAATTGAGTGCGTGGTTCAAGATGACTAATTAAATCGGTATTCTCTGGATTAGCAAGGTAGGATGCGCAACAAAAAAAATCATTTTGTATAAGATTAAGAATCTCAAGTAAATATCTTTTATAAGCTCGTGTAGGTTTTCCTATCTCTGCAATTATTACCCCAACAACCGAATTTAATTCATCAATAGTGCCATATGCATTAACGCGGGTACTATCTTTCCAAACTCTATCACCTGTTCCAAGCGATGTTTGTCCTCTATCTCCTTTTTTTGTATAAATCGGCATAAAAAAACCTCTCTTCCGAGAGGTTAAAACCGTTCCTGCTCGGGATATTACTAAAGCATAGTTTTCTGACTTTAACAGTTGCGGCACAGTTATGGATTTACACCATAATTACCTATACTTTGTTTAGAACAACTACAGCTATTTTGCGATGCTCGATTTCTTGTCTTAACATTCAGAGTATCCACAAGAATAGCACTTCTTACATCCTTCTTCATGAGCAAGAGTTCCTGCTCCACAAGAAGGACACATGTCAAATAGATTCGTATTATGCTCTTCTGCAGAAAGAGGTAATTGTTCAAGAACAACTGACTTATCTGAAAGAAGGCTCTGCTTATCTAAAACAGGAGATGACGCATTCACTTTCATACTTACATGCCCGTTTCCATTACCGTTTGTATGACCATTTGTTGATGGCCCACTCTCCATATTTAATGGTGACTGTGGAGTAGAAGTATTAGCATCAATAACTCGACCATTTACTTTAAATCCAAATTCTTCAGCAAGTACTTTTGCGATTGCATCAGGTACTGACCTGACCCTGTTTTCTCCAAAACCAACAGCCCTCATCCCTCCAATTCCAGCAAGTTGAGCAACAATTTTTTTTACTTTTTCTCTTTGCGAAACAGAACTTTGAAGACGTAGAACAAGAGAAATCATTCTTCCTAATGCATCCGTCATTGCAGTAACATCGCTTCCTGATTTTCCAATCGTCACAAAAAGCTCAAAAGGCTCACTGTTTTGATCATTGTTAATAGTTATATAAGCTTCTCCAAGTGGAGTATTTGTCTTGTAAGTAAGACCGTGCATTACGGTCGGTCTCCTTACAACAGCTGGTTGGACAACTACAGGTTTTGGTTCTTCTTTTTTAGTATCTGTTCTTTCAAGAACTCCAGCACGAGATCCCTCTCTCATATAAGCAATTCCCTTAAGTCCTAACTTATAGGAAAGGTTATAAAGTTTTTTTACATCATCAATCGTATGAGTCTTCGGTGCATTTACCGTCTTTGAAATTGAAGCGTCAACGTATTGTTGAATAATTCCTTGAACTTTAACATGATCTTCAGGTGTTAAATCACCTGCAGAAACAAAATATTCAGGTCTAACTCCTCCACTTTTCATCTCATCCTCGTGCTTTTTGTACCATTTCTCATAAAGATGATGTCTTACAATATGCTCACCTAGTCGATCTTTTCTAACAAATTCAAATTCAAAAACCGGTTCAATTCCAGATGTTGTATTGGAAAGAAGAGAAGTGGTTCCTGTTGGAGCCTGCATTAAAATTACTGAATTTCTAATTCCAAATTCTTTAATTGTCTTTTGAATATCTTCTGGAAGAGCTTGAATAAATTTTCCTTTAGGAAAAAGTTCTTTGTCAAATTTTCCGAATGATCCTTTTTCACGCGCAACTTCAACAGACGCTCTATAGGCTTCGTCTCGAATTAATTTATAAACCTTGTCTATAAATTTCAAGGACGCAGGAGATCCGTACCTCATATGAAGTTTTATGAGTGTATCTCCAAGACCCATTGTCCCAAGACCAATTCGCCTCTCTCCTTCGTATTGCGTTTTACGAATACCCTCAAAGACATAAGGATCCATTTCAACAACATCATCTTGAAATCTAACTGCAGTTCTAACAACTTTTTTAAGAGTTTTAAAATCAAATACTCCTTTTTTGTCAATATCACTTCCTTCTACAAAAGCGGAAAGATTAATCGATCCTAAATTACATACTCCCCATGGTGGAAGACCTTCTTCTCCACATGGATTAACACAATTAATTCTGTTCCAATACCAATTGTTGTGCCATTTATTATATCTTTCCATAAATACAACTCCTGGCTCAGCGCTTCTCCATGCAGCCTCAGCAATTAAGTCCCAAATCTTTCTAGCTTTAACAACTTTATGAACAATTACTTTCCCTCCATTTTTCTTCCACACATCAAGATCACCATCCCATTTCTCTTCGTACATTGGATCTTTTTTATCTGGAAAAACTAACTCCCAATCATCATCGCGCTCAACAGCTTCCATGAATTTATCACTGACACAAACAGAAAGATTAGCTCCATTAATTTTAGTTAAATCTTGTTTTACAGTAATAAAATCTTCAATATCAGGATGCCAATCCCAAAGCATAAGCATGAGAGCACCTCTTCTTGTCCCCCCTTGCTGAATAATATCTTTTGTTGCAACTGAAAATAATTCCGCCCAATTAATCGGTCCTGATGAAAACCCATTGACCTTTTGCACTCTTGCGCCTTTTGGTCTAAGCGTTGAAAGATTTATTCCGACACCTCCACCCCTTGCCATAATCTCTACCATTTGTTTTAATGTCTCAAGAATTCCATCTCTTGAGTCTTTCGGAGAAGGAATAACAAAACAATTATAATAAGTGACCGCAAAACCAGTTCCTGCTCCTGCTAAAATTCTTCCACCTGGAATATATTTGAAATCCTTCATCGCAAAATAATACTCTTGTTCCCATTTCTTTCTATCCTCAGGCTTCTCAATTTCTGCTACTGCTTTTGCGACTCTTTTCCACATTTGTTCTGGGGTTTTTTCGGTAGGAGCACCTTTTCCGTCTTTGAGGGAATATCTATCTAAAAAAACTTTTTGCGATAAATCGTTTAGTTTCATTTTGCGAGCTCCGCTAGGAGCGAGTAAAATACCTGAAGTCTCTACTAAGGACGAAGTCCGCAGTAAGAGTTACAGGTATAATATTTTATTAAACAATCTTTCTTTCAACTTCATTTCATTTATAAGCACAACTTTTAACTTTACTTTATCAATTTTTTCAGTTCTTTTTCAAAATCTTCTAAATCTACAAATCTCTTAAAAACGCTTGCAAATCTTATATAGGCGACTTTATCAATTTTTTTAAGCTTTGCAGCGACCATCTGTCCGATTTTTTTACTGTCTATCTCGACTGTCTCTCCACCCCTAAGTTCCAATTCTATTTCTCCAACAATTCTATCTATATCGCTAAAAGACACATTAGTCTTTTCACATCCCTTAATAATTCCGCTTTTGAGCTTTTCGCGGTCGAATTGCTCTCGTCTACCATCTTGTTTTTTGACAATAAGAGTTACGTTTTCGATTCTTTCGTAGGTCGTGAACCTTTTCCCGCAAGAGGTACAAAGTCTTCTTCTTCTTATTACGTCGTTTTCACCAAGTCTTGTTTCAACGACTTCAGTTTCTGTATTTCTACAATAAGGACAATGCATAAATTCAGTCTTTTGTAAATTCTCTTAAAAATATATAAATACTGAAGTCTTTATATATGTACCTCGTATCAGTTGTCAAACAAGTGCAACTATATTTAGTGCCAAAAAATATAGTAAGGCACTACATTTGACAAGTCAATATAAAACACAGTATCAAATACTATCAACTTTTATCGTGGGCTCAAAACAATTTTTTTCTTACAAAAAATATATAAAAAAACCAGATGGATTTTTTGATGAGTAAGTCTTTTAACTAAGATCGAAGAGTTTATTTTGAGTGAGGGAAGAGATTATTTACAGATTTTTCGAACTTTTTCATCCGCATAATTTCGTGTGTCAACGCCTTCTTATTTTTTCCACTCAACTTTTTTTCATAAGGAGAAATAATTTCTTGATGTTTTCTTATAGATTGCTTCATTTGCTCAAGAAGGGGCTGGATATCTTCATTCATTTTTTTCGCCTTCTCGATATTAACGATGGCATCATCAAAATAATTATTACTCTTAGAAAGAGTGTCTATTGCTATATCGTTTTTATTTTTGTCAAAAAGGAAAGTCGCAGCATTTGCTCTTTTATCTGATGCAAGAAGATCAAAACTAGCTTTTTTAAGAGAATCAGATATTAAAGTACTAACGATTTTATCTCGTAAAACTTTTAAATTATACAAAGGGTTTCCAGGAAGAAGTCCTGGATATGGCATGTTGTAATTGATCTTTTCAACTTTAGGAGTATCTGTTGATATACTCTCTTCTTCCATCATTAATTCCTGAGCATAAGTTTTTGTAGAAAGAGAAAGGATGGCAACTAATATTAATACAAGACATACAACTTTAAAAGATTTCATGAGGAAATGATAGATCAAATAGCTTCTATTGTCAACTCAGGTAGAATTGACTTTTTAAATGATTTTAAGTCATACTAAATAAAGATGAACCTTCTATCCAAGCTTTCTTTATCTCGTATAACTACATATTATATAGTAGCTCTTCTTTTCTTTGTATTTTTCTCTCTTCTTCCATCTCAAGCTCTTGCACAATCCCCACTCAACATAAATACACAAGAGGGTGTAGAGAATAACATCCACACATACTCACAAATTGCAATGATTGAAGTTTTAAGAAGTGCATCATGCTTCTTAACAGGCAAAGACCCTCTTGCGGTTAAAGCACAATGTATAGGAGTTAATCCCATCTCAGGCAAATATGGGTACATTAATCAAGAAAACAATGGAATGATCGGAGTTATGGGTAATTTAATGTCTATGACATTCAACATTCCAATCAGCACCGGCCAATATTCATCTTATCTTGCAAATGATTTTGGTATAGCAAAAAAGACTTATGCTCAGGGACCTGGATTTCCTGGTCTTGCACCTGTTCTTAACCTTTGGAAAACTTTTAGAAATATTTCATACTTACTGTTTGTACTCATATTTATCGCTCTTGGTCTTGGAATAATGTTTCGAGTCAAAGTTGATCCGCGTACAGTTATGACCGTACAAAATCAAATTCCCAAAATTATTATCGCGTTGGTTCTCGTAAGTCTTTCGTATGCGATTGTTGGATTTCTGATAGATCTAATGTTTGGGTTCATTTATCTTGAGTTTAATATGATCGGATCATCAACCCCAGATATTCAAACCAATATTTTTTCTTTTGTTAATAATACTATTGACCTTGAAGGAGGAGGAATTTTTGGAACAATGATGCTTTCCTCTCTATCAGTTGGGAAGATTATAGCTTCTTCCTTTAATAATCTTTTTGCAGAACTAGGAAGCTCTCTTCTGGGAACTGCTACAAAAGCAATTGGAGTGCTTTTAATACCTGTGACCTTTGGTGCGTCAGGAATTCCAGCAGGTTGTGACATCGCAGGAAAAATAGGAATTGGACCAGTAAGTATAAGAGATATTCCATTTATTTCTTCTGGTTGTGATGCAGTTGATAATCTTCCTCAAATAATAATCGGGGCGATAACAACAATTCTGGCATTTTTGGTTATAGCGATTGCAGTACTCTGGGCATTATTTAGAACATGGTTTATGCTTATCAGAGCTTTTGTCTATATTCTTATAGATACTCTTTTTGCTCCTCTTTGGATATCTGTTGGAATTTTGCCAGGTGCATCAGGTCTTGGATTTGAAAAATGGATAAGGCATTTGATGGCAAACATTTCTGTTTTTCCTGTAGTCGTTGGAATGTACTTAATAGCCAATTCACTAATCCACTCATTTGGCGGCGCCAATAGTTTTACACCTCCTCTAGTTGGGAACCCAAGTCAATCAGATGCAATAGGAGCGCTTATTGCTCTTGGATTTATTCTTTCCACTCCACAAGCTATATCAACAACAAGAAACGCCTTTAAAGCACCCGACTTTAAGCTCGTCGCACTCAAAACAGCGCTTGGAGTTGGGGTTGGAGGACCAAGAAGAGTTGTAAGCGGAGGACTAGGATACGTATACAGTCCGAAGCACGATCCAAAATCAGGAACCGTTATTTATCCTGCTGGTCCTATTGGAAAAGGGTTGAGAGCGCTTGGGATTATTCGCTAGCTTGAAGTAAGGTTCTTAAGATCGAGTACCACTGTTGTTTCAATCATCGCAATAATTATTAACGCAAGAATACCTCTTGCGGAATAGAGCTTAAGTCGTCCATTTTTATCCACTTCAAGAATTGATTCTAAATCCCTAAATTGCTTCTCAGCATTATGCGTTCTCTCTTCAATCAACTTTCTCTGCTCCTCATCAGATAGAAGTTTTTCTTCATCGCTTAATTCTCCGACGCTATTTGCAAGCTTAATTCTAATATGGTCTAACTTTTCTCGCAAATCATCTCTTGTTAGAGATGCAGCCTGAGGACCGTAAATTTCCTCGAGTCTTGAAGTTGCTCTTCTAAAAGGTTTGTCTATTCCAAAAACATCCCAGAAAAATCCTTTTTTCGCCACTTCAAAAAGAGTACCAACCGTGTGTCTAACTGATTTTGCCCTACCCCCTTGTCCCAGATATTGACTGGCTGATTCTGCAAATTCCATCGCAGATTTGACACGCTCATCAATACCTTCTGATTTAAGAAAAGCAGTAAGCGCTGAGCCGGCCTTCATTGCGTTTGATATATCATTCATGTTTCTAACCAAAGCATCTGCGCCCCTATCTTTAGACCAAATACTTGAAAGCATTTTCAAGCCAGACCCTTCTGGACCTTCTTCAAGATCTTTTATAGAAATGTCATCTACCCTAAGAGTTCTTGTATAGATGTCATCAAATTCTTTTCCCCATGAAAGTTTTTTAATTTTTTCCGAAGTAACGAAACCCTGCATAGAAGAAAACATTTTTTCAAGTTTTTCTGCCTCTTCTTCGCTTCTTAAAAATTTCACCAAAGCACTCCTTTGCATGGGAGTTAGATGTGCAAAGTCAATTTGCTCTGGTACTCCTTCATTAAATTTTCCATTTAAAGCATCTTCTCTCATCTTGCTTATTATTGCTCCATACTCTTGTTTGAAACCATCAAATTTATTCTGTGCCTTAAATGCTTTCACTTTCCTTTTTAGCGAGTCTAACTCTTCCCTTCCAAGGGAGAGCGCTTTGCTTGATAGCTTTTCTAAATTTTCATCATCAAAATAGGATTTAAAAAATTCGAATTCTTTTTTGTCTGTTCCGTCGTATTTTATTTCTACAAAGGGCGAGGACGGATCAAGAAGAAGCTCTTGAAAATCAGAATCACTAGGAGCTTTATCTCTAAAAAGTCTTATCACTTCTTCGGTTCTAAATTTTCTAATTTTTTTCCAAATGTCTTCTAGCTCACTGAGCTTTGATTCTTTGTCTTTTGGATTTCTTGTAGCTCCTTTCAACTGCATAAAAAGCCCAAAATTATTAGCCTCTTTTACTGTCTCTTTGAATCTACTTACATCTGACATCCTACCACTCAACTCAAATTCCTTTAATCTTTCCTCGATAAGATCATATGCCTCGCCTTCGCTTATTATTCCGAGCTTAGTCGCCACTTTATATTCAAAAAACTCTCTGTGCCTCTCTCGAATACCAAGAATTCTCCAACCAGAAGAATAAAAATCAGCTACTGCAAATAGGTCCTTAAAAAGTTTAGAACCTGCTCTTTCAGCTTCTAAATCATTCTCGTATTTAATTCCCAACTCACTAGCTCTTTCATAAGCCATTCTAAGCTTCATCTCTCTTAGAAACTCTCTATCCTCAGCATTAAGAATGTTAAATTTTCCAGTGAGGAATTCTTCATAGTTAAAGATATTGAAAGCAGCACCTGGATCAGAATAGATGGCTAGAAGGCCCGGTGCATGTTCACCACGAGAAGCAATAACTATTTCTCTTTGCGAATCAACCAAAATGTCATAGGCCGTTCTAATAGACCTCTCTACTTTTTTTCTAGCACGGTCTAAATCTAATAAATTCCCTTTCTCATCTTTAAACTCATAAACACCAGCTTCAACCATCTTCATTTGTTCTTCGATAAGATCTTCATTGACTCTTGTAACAGTCTCAGAATATAAATGCTGCTCGAATCCTCCTTGTCTTAATCTCTCATCTTCAAGCTTGTCGGCTATTCTAAAATACATGGCTTGAGTAAAACCGTCTTCAAAACTAAGTGCCTTAAACATCCCATGAGATTGAAGTCTTGAGGCT
Organism: uncultured Gammaproteobacteria bacterium; assembly: GCA_964641355.1. Lineage (GTDB taxonomy): Bacteria > Patescibacteriota > Microgenomatia > Levybacterales > GWA1-39-11 > CAZXND01. The sequence continues at coordinate 206,516 of CAZXND010000001.1, forward strand.
GCACCTTGGATTTGCTCAATTGATCTTGATTCAACGTTAACCCGCATAAATAACGAGTTTATAAGAATATTGTATCGCTCAGAAAATTCGGTAAGAACTTTTGTTCCATCAGCTCTATTTCCAATAGTAATTTCAAGATATCTAGTCGCTTCTCCAAAAGCTCTTTGGAGAGTCTCAAAAACAGGAGACTCTAATTCATTTCCTCTTCTTGCTGTATCATAAAATAGATCAAACTTCTCACTTAACCATCCCTGAGGATCAATGTCCAACTGTTCCATATCCTCAGACTGAATTGTAAAAAAGTTTCTTCTTTCTCTATCCTGTGAATGACTCAAGCGTTTTTCTATTGCAGACTCTTGATCAGCTATGGACTTTAGAACCTGCGCCTTCTCAACTCCATTAACACCCTCCATTTCATCAACTCTTTTAAAAGCCGCCCTTAGTTCTTCCAACTGTCTCCCTACATTACCCTGAAAAATATCAAAATTACGATTAACCCTTCCTATTTCTGCAATAAGCGATAAGTCTTTTATACCCTTATTACCAATCGCATCTGCCCCACCCTCAACAGGTTTAACACCCATCTCTCCTAAAATTCTAGCGACCTGTCTTTCCTCTGAGGATATTACCTGGCCCCTACCTTCTCTTTCTTCAAAATGTTTCTGCCAATCGTTTGTCATGCTACTTATTTGAGGATTAGTTAAAAGTTCGCTGCCTCGACCTTGATAGGGTTTGCTTCTAATCTCAGCTGCCCCTTTTCTAACATCAAGATTTATTTTTCCATCAAAAGAAGCTGGACTTCCTTCTTGTTTCGGTTCCATTCTACCTTCCAGTGTATAAGGGTTCACTCTTTGTGTCAACTCAGATTGATTTAAAAAGATTATTCTTTCTTTCATAGATCGCATTTTACAGACTCAAAACCCTCTTTACTTGATAATCTCCTCACAATTTCATCACAATTTAGCCTCAAGAAAATAAATAGGTTATAATATTCTCATGAAACAAAACGAAGCCTCTCATTTTGAATCCCTCTATCCTGCCGAAACCCGAGAGAAAGAAATTGGCGAAATCATTGGGTTTGTAAAAAAGGGCTTATCTTCACAACTAATTGGTCTTCCAGGAAGTGGGAAAAGCAATGTTTTAAATCTTTTAACATACAACAGAAAAGTGCGAACTCTTCATTTAGGAAACGCGCAAAATAAATACCATTTCGTATACATGGATTTTTCCGAAATTAAAGGTCGAAATAATTTTGAAGTTATTAAATTTATTCTAATTTCACTCGCCTATTCACTTTCTGAAAGAAGAATGAATAAAGAATATGGAGAGATAAATAAATATTTAAAAGAAGCAATTTCATTTAATGATGAGCTCATTCTTTTCCAAGCGCTTAAAAAAAGCATTGATTTTCTAGCAAACGAATTAGACCTTACCGTAATCCTTCTACTGGACAGGTTTGATCAATATTTTTACGATGTATCAGATTCCTTTTTTCTTAATTTAAAAATTCTAAGAAATAGGGCGAAGTATAAATTTTCTACCGTTTTCTCACTTTCACGCTCAATACAAGAACTCCTAGAAGAAGACGTTTATTCTGAATTTTCTGAATTTTTTTCTCAAAACAAGGTCTTTCTTAGTCTTTTTGACAAAATAGGCATAGCATTTAGACTTTCATATCTTGATAAAACCACTAATAAAAAAACAAGTGAAATGACAAAAAAAGAACTTCTAAGAATAACATCCGGACATGGAAAATTGACTCGAGTAGGATACGAACTTTTACTTTCTGAAAAAGAAATATCCGACATTGAAAACTTTTTAGAACAAAAAGACATTATTAAAAAAGTCTGTTATGAAATTTGGGATACTCTTACCCCTGCCGAACAAAATATTTTAATAAAAATTTCAAAAAAAGAAGATATAAAAATCCCAAATTATTTTGAAGAAATAGAACTTATAAAAAACGGGGAAATATATATTCCAATTTTTGAAAAATTTCTAAGCAAAGTAAAATTCAAAAACGAATTAATAGTTTATGATGAAGGAAAAAATGAGATACTTAAAGGTCAAGATAATTTAACAGATGTTTTAACTCCGCTAGAATTTAGAGTCTTAAGATTTTTAATTATAAATAAAGATAGAACTTGCGAAAAAGAGGAAATTATTAACTCTGTATGGAAAGACTCAAAAACACAAGAAGGAGTTAGCGACCAAGCCTTAGATCAAATCGCTTATAGACTTAGAAAAAAGATTGAGAATGACCCCAACAATCCAAATTACATTTTAACTATCAAGGGTCGTGGTTTTAAATTTAATCCTTAAGCTTGTATTTTAAATTTAGATTCGGTTATGATTTAAGAGTGAGAAAATTCCTTCTTCTAATAATAATTCTAATTACTTTTTTTTCTATATCAAAGATTTCCTTTGCACAAGAACAAAAAACCCCATCTTCTACTCCTGCTGCTTCTGATCCAAACGGTTACGGAGCAATTATTACTAGCCCATCGAATCCGGACGACATAGTTGAAGGGCACAAGATTATAACTGTAAAATTCACAATCCCATCATCAGAAATTGGAAATGAATTTTTACTTTGTCAGGAAGCAGATTGCGGTGAAACTCACGACAAATTAAATAATGGAATCGCAGACTCAAAACCCACTACGGCAAGTTTTGATATTAAAGTATGTGGAGCAGAAGCTGGAGTTTTACAAACCAATAATTGCGAAAACAGTGGCTCTGATCTTTACGGTGGAATGATGTACTATCTTACATTGGTAAAACATGAAAGAGAATCAACTGGGCAAGTAACAACCTCGGAATCATTCACTCCTGTTGCGAGTGTCAGTTTTTATGTTAAAAGAATCTATCCAAATGTTGATTTAACTTCTGAAAACGAAAACAAACCGCGTATTGGATCGAAGCCTATCTTACATTTCAGCCAAAACGAATTTCCAGTACCAGAAGATGCCCTTACTGATACTTATACGTATAAAGTTCAAGTTTTTAAAATTGGAGCAAGTGATGAAGAGTATGACTATCAAGAAGAAGTAGAACTAAATGAAAATAATAAGTCTGATGACCTCAAAATAACTACAAACGGGGAGACCGGAGGTGGCCTCCCGGAAGGAAATTACATTGTAAAAATTTTCCGTAAATCCTCCCCCTTCACTGATTCTGCAAATACAGTAGTCGGGGGAGATGGTTTTCTAATGTACACAATCGATTTTAGCGTCACGAATAATGGGGGAAAGATAGGAGTAAAGAAGAAAGACCCAGAAGGGAAAGATAATAGACTTTTTGCTGCAGGAGATCAGCTCAGTCCGACCCCTCCTCCACTTCCCTGCTTGGAAGGGTGGAAAGACGATCAAAAAACTATAATATCTCAGGATCCTAAAGAAATAAAATATTGTACGAAAGTTGGTACAGCGCTGGGAAGTCTTGAGGTAATGCCTCTTGGATTAATATCAAATCTTCTAAGATGGTTCCTTGGTATTGCCGGATCCGCTTCGCTTATTATCTTTCTTTATGCAGGATATGTATTAATGACATCAGCTGGAAACAAGGAAAAGGTTCAGGGGGCACGTGAAACAATAACCTCAGCCATTGTTGGACTGATATTTATCATTTTTTCTGTAGCAATTCTTGAATTTATCGGCGTTGATATCTTGCAAATTCCAGGACTTGGAAAATAGCCAATGAAAGATTTATTAGCTCTGACAGTACAAAACCCAAGCGGAGTAATCGAAAAATTGAGTCCTCCTCCCGAAATAATCAGTGGGCCGGGCACAACAAATACAATAGTGAGATTTGGTCTTAATCTTCTTGTTGTTACTGGAATTACCGCATCTCTTATCTATATGCTTCTTGCCGGAATTAAATGGATAACTTCTGGCGGAGACAAACAGAAGATCGAAGAGGCAAGGAAGGGAATTACATATTCAATAGTTGGAATTATTATTATTTCTTTGTCTTTTGTAATCATACATTTAATAGGAGAAATATTAGGCGTACAGCTTCTCTCAAGGTTTGGTGTTAAATAAAAAGTTGCACTATTGACAAACTTTTTAGAACATGCTCTAATAAATTAGATATGAAAAAATCACTTAACTTAAAAAAGGCAATAATTCCCTTATCGGCTTTTGCTTTACTTGCAGTTGCGACTCCAGCATTTGCTGCCACCCAACAACAAGTGATTGACTTAAGTCCTGTTAATGGAGTTGTTCCTAGTAGTGCTGTTCAAGTAAGTGACGTTATAAGATTTATTATCAATTTACTTGTAGTCATCGCTGTAATTGCTTCTCTTGTATACCTTATTTACGGAGGACTTCGATGGGTAATTTCAGGTGGGGACAAAGAGAAAGTTGAAGCAGCAAGAAAAACAGTAGTTGCTGCAATTATCGGCTTGGTCGTTGTTCTTCTCTCATGGGTTATAATCACAGTTGTGATGCAAATCGTAACTGGAAAGGCGCTTAATAATTTCACTCTTCCTACACTACAATCTCCAAACACACAAACTAAACCTCAATAACCTCCTTTTACTTTCTCAAAATTTTTATATAATAAAATAATGAATAGTCTCAATACTAGCAACTGGAACTCGTGCATCGACAGTGCTTATGGTGTTCCACAACTTACATGCCTTTGGGTAATTTTGAGTAATATCCTTAACGCCTTCCTTACTTTATCAGGACTTGTAGCATTATTCTTAATAATCTATTCTGGGATAAAATTTATAATGTCGCGCGGAGATAAAGAAAAAATCGAAGGAGCAAGAAAAACTTTTATTTTTGCTATTATCGGGCTCGTTTTTATTCTATTATCTTTTTATATTTTAGTATTTATAGGACAACTAACAGGAATTAAAATCGATAAGTTAATAACCCCGCCACAAAGATAACTTTAAGAAGTAATTCCTCCTATAATTGCCGCTGCTTGTCCAACTCCCCCAAGAGCTGCAAAAGCCAGGAGGAAGATTAGAGCTTTACCTTTTTTTGTACTTCCAAAGGCTTTTAATCTTTTTAGTAGCTCGACTTTTTCTTTTGTTGTTTCTTTTGAAACTCCCATTTCTTTATCAATCATTTCTCCTTTTTTAAGAAGCTCGTTAAACAGTTCTTCTCCGAATTCAGGATTGTTTACTAATTTAGTAGCGTCTTCATTGCTTATTCCCACAATCATTCCCCGAGAAAGAATTTCAGTCTTAACACTTTCGCGAAGATTACTCGCAAATTCTGGATCATTAGCAATTCTCTCTTTGATTTCGACTGCTCTTACCTCTTTTCTAGCCTCAAACTGCATATCCGTCTCTCCTTCATTCTTAACCAAACTATCCTTCGCAAGTCTTACAATCATAGCGTCATTACCATTCTCTATTAAGTATTTTGTGTACTCTTGAACCTTTTTCCTATCAAACTCAACCTTAATTTGTTTTCCTACTACTTTTTTAACTTCTGTTGTTTGGATTTGTTTTAAAATGTCTTTTTTGTCGTTATCTTTTTCAGCAGCAATTTCTCTTGTGGTAATCTGATTAAGAGCTTCTATTCTCGCTTGTGCATCTTGAGCAAGTTGCATTTCTGCTTTAACCGTAATAATACCCTTTGCAGTCTCAATCATTTTCACATCTTGCGCTGCCTTTTCTTTCTCAGTAGTGTTAAAAGCATCTTCTGCTTTTGTCTCCTGCTCTTTTAGTGCTTCCAGTTCTTCACTTAATCTTTCTTCTTCCTCTTCAAGAGTTTTGATTTTTCCAGGTAGGCCCTCTTTTTCTGATTTTAACTGAAGATATCTTTGACGTTTCTCACGAGCTTGTCCGAAGGATAGATATTCCTTTTCTTCATTAGAAAGACTGCTTGGATCAATTGCATTTTTTGCTTTTGCCGCAGCGATTGACGTCAATATCTGGTCAGGTCTCGCTTTTGCACCATACATTTCAAAAAAAGCAACTTCTATCGGCCTGTCATAAATTTCAAAATCCTTCACTCCTGAACTTTCAAGGTTAGAAAGCTCTCCTGCAATAGTAAGGTTTCCACTTGCATCGGCAAGTTGTCCATTAAATTCTTCCTGCCTACTTTTCGCCTGAGCCAAATCTTTAGAACTATTTTCTCTTTCCCCTTCTTTCCTTTCACGATCTTTCTTGGCCTTATCAAATTCTTTTCTAGTCATAACAAGCTTTGCCTCAATCTCACTCGGTCCAAAACCTTGCTCAAGAACTTTTTTTATCTCTTCCTGAAGATTCTTATTGCCCAAAACGAATTTTGCGACCTCTCTTGTCTCATCCTCACTCAATCCACCAAACACCTCTTCGTTAGCTTGAAACCTAGCGGTAACCTGATCTAGTATTTTATCTTGATTTGTTCTATCGATATTAGCAAACCCTTTTTCAGCAATTTCTTGGGCTAACTGTAAATTCTCTTTTGCCTCTTGGTATTCTTGTACGCGATCCCCCGGAGGACTTCCCAGTCTATCTTCGAATCTCTCTTGAGCGTTGAAATCTAAGTTATTTTCTTGTTGAGCAAATTTTTTTAGTATATCTTCTGCATTTTGATTTTTCGCTAATTCTTCCCTAATTCTTTGTCCCATATCACGATTTGTCTGCTGCTCAGGAGTAAGATGTGCCCCTGGTGCTACCGGCTTTCTTTCAGTCATTGATCTAACCGCAATTTCTGCTTTATTGATGTCCGCCATTGCTTATTTTTATCTCCTCTCTCACTATATTTAGCGCCTCATCTATTTTTCCTTCTTTTGCGAGTTCGCTTGCGGCCTCAGCCACTTCCTCATCTTTTTTTTCCTGAACCTCTCCACTCTCCACAACCAAAAGATAAGAAAAGACAGACCATTTTGATGATAATACGCGAAGAAAATTGATAAGCTCCTCGTGTGTATTTACTTTTTCCATCTCCTTAACTATGAATGAAGAAAGAGAGGGGACTTCTTTTGATGGGATCATATCCTGCTCAAGAGCATCTGCTATCAACTCCACTATTTTTTTTGCAACTTCCCTTTTATGCTCTGGCGTTAAATCCATACTATTTTATTATTGGATAATTAAATTTTAATGTCAAACAAACTCTGAAATTAAAATCCTATAAAGTTGAGACTCAAGTAATATTTCCAAAACGATTTATACCCATAGTTTTCACGATTTGTGCCTAGCTTGATATAGTTAATAGCCTTGCAATGAAAATTTTCACGTTATACGCTTAGTTTACGGCTATATACCAATAACTCTGGTGTATTTCTCGCCCAGAAAGGCTCGTAATATGGAAATGGAGAATCATCCGATTCCCCTTGATGTTACAGGATTTAAATTTAGACTGATAGGAAGCATGACTGTTAAGCAGTTTTTGTATCTTTTGGCTTCTGGAATACTTGTATCGCTTACACTTCTTCTTCCCTGGCCACTTTTAATAAGAGTTCCAATGATTACTTTTTTCTCTTTGGTTGGATTTAGTCTGGCTTTTATTCCAATCGATGGAAGACCCATGGATAAAATGATTGCTAGCTTTGCAAAACACGTTCTGTTTACAGAAGACTTGTGGGTTTATCGAAAAAAAGGAGCAAATATTGCTTCTTATGAAATCTTCCAAGAACCCAAAGTTGAAACAAAACCCGCTCCACAAGAACCATCCCAACCAAGTATACGCACTTTTGCTATTAAAAAACCTCACGTAAAACTCGAGCAAGAAGAACTCGATTTTTTGAAAAGAGTACGAGGGTTTTTCTCAGAATCAGCCGTTCAACAACAACCAGTTATAAATTCTACAACTTCTTCTCCCCATCCAACGCAAACAGAAGGAGAAGAAGCCTTGAAAATCCGCACTGAGATTCAACAAATTAAAAATCGTGTGGAAGTTGAAGGTCCAACAGAAGAATTAAAAAAAAGACTTACAGAACTCGAAGCAAGACTTAGCAATATTCTCGCTCAAAATATTGCCCTTCAAAATAAAGTATTTGAATTTCAAAGACAAATTCCAGACAAGGCTTACCAGGTGGAAGGCAAACCTACTATAACACCTAACGCAAGACTAGTAGACAGCGCAAGTCAAGTTAAGGCTGGCTTTCCAATGCTTCCTGATATCCCAAACGTGATACTTGGAATAGTAAAAGATCCCAGAGGTAGGATTTTACCTGGAATTATAGTCGAAGTGGTAGATCAAAATAATATTCCAGTGCGTGCTTTTAAAACAAATAAATTAGGACAATTTGCTGCCGCAACACCTCTTCCAAATGGAAAATATAAAATAATTTTTGAAGATCCTCAAAAAAACAACGAGTTTGAAACAATCGAGATAGACCTTAATGGACAAATTTTTCAACCGCTTGAGGTTATTTCAATTGATCAAAGAGAGAGACTTAGACAAGAGCTCTTTGGTAAGACAAATTCGTTACAAAACTAATATGTCAAAGAGGAAAATTTCATCAACAACACAGGACTTTACAGAACTAATAGACATAATCGATGGAATCGCTTTTTTCAAAAATAGGAATTCAGCTCTTGTTGTTGAAGTTTCATCAGTTAATTTTTCACTGCTCTCCCCCGATGAGCAGAACTCAAGGATCTATGGCTACATGAGTCTTTTAAATTCTCTTTCTTTTCCAATCCAAGTCCTAGTAGTAAGTCAGAAAATAAATATGTCTTCCTATGTAAAAACATTAGATCAAAGAATCACAAGTTCACAAAACTCAAGAATTTCAAAACACTTAGTCGAATATAAAAACTTTATAAAAGAGCTCACAAAAACGGAAGGACTTCTTGACAAAACGATCTATGTAGTTATTCCACTCACCCCTCTTGAGCTTGGAATATCAAACGTTGCAAAAGAGATAAAAAAACAAGCCGAGTTTGTAGAAACAACTAGAAAAACACTTAATAGTCGGGCAGCAAGCGTTATTAACCAACTACAAAGACTAGGTCTTACAGCAAAAGTACTCAACTCAGACGATTTAGCAAGACTTTACCATAATATTTATAACCAAGAATCGATAAATATAGAGTATGAGTCACAGGATTTAAAGAATGTGATTTTATAAAAATATGTTTGGAAAAAAGAAACAAGCAACTCCACCTCAACCCAAAATCTCTCCGTCTATGTCTGCTTTAAAAAGCGGATCGATATCACTTGTAGATTTAATCGCCCCCTCATCGGTTGAAGTAGATTTTAAATTCGTTAGGATCGGGGATAGTTTTTTTAGAACCTTCTTCGTTGCAGATTATCCAAGAGTCGTGTCTCCAGGCTGGCTTTCAAGCCTTATCGACTTTAAGGAATCAATGAATATCTCCATGTTTATTTACCCAGTTCAAAGCTCAGACGTTTTATCTAACCTCCGAAGAAAAATTGCCGAGATGGAAGCGACGATCGAGTCAGATGTTGAGAAAGGACTTGAACCCGATCCAAAAACACGTGCAGCCCTGGAAGATGCAATGGCTCTTCAAGAAGAACTCGCCCGAGGACTTGAAAGATTTTTTCAATTTGGGCTTTATATTACTCTTAGCGCAAAAAGCGTCGAAGAACTTGATGAGAAAACGCGCGAATTAAAAAGCTTACTTGCTGGAAACCTTTTAGTTGTTAAAGCAGCAACTCTCCAAATGGAAGATGGATTTAAAACCACTCTTCCGATGGGAGAGGACAAGCTATACATAACGAGAAATATGGATACAACTTCCGTTGCATCGACTTTCCCTTTTACATCGTATGAACTTTCTCAACCTTCGGGAATTTTGTATGGAATCAATAGTTTTAACAACTCACTAATACTAATAGATAGATTTCAGTTTGAAAACGCGAATGAAGTTATTTTTGGAAAATCAGGAAGTGGAAAATCATTTCTTGCAAAGCTTGAGGTTCTTCGACAAGAAATGTTTGGATCAGAAATTATAATAATTGATCCCGAAGGAGAATATAATACTCTTTCAGATTCACTCGGTGGTGAATATATTAATTTTTCCTCAACTTCACCTATTAAAATTAACCCTTTTGCCCTCAACCCCGAAGACGCGTCTGAAAGTCAGTTGGGAATAAAAATTCTTGCACTTCATGGTCTTATTAAAACTATGGTTGGAGACCTCACTCCGGCACAAGAAGCCTTTCTAGATCGATCTTTGGTTTTAATTTACAAACAAAAAGGTATAACCCCTGATCCAACAACTTATAAACAAGAACCACCAATTCTTGAGGATTTATACAAAACCCTACTTAATATGGAGGAACAAGAGGCAAAAGACATCGCCTTTAGAATCGAAAAATATATAAAGGGGGGGTACGCAGGACTCTTTAATCAACAAACAAATTACAATTTTAAAAATCAGTTAACTGTTTTTGGACTAAAGCAACTTGAGGATGCACTGCGTCCAATCGCAATGCATATAATTCTTGATTTTATTTGGAATAAAGTCAAAACCAACCTCAAAAAAAGAATTCTTTTTGTAGATGAGGCTTGGTATTTGATGAAGCATCCTGATTCAGCCTCTTTTCTTCAAGGAATAGCAAAACGTGCGAGAAAATACTATTTAGGAGTCACTACAATTACTCAAGATCTTGAAGACTTCTTAAATAATGATTACGGAAAATCGATTCTTGCAAACTCTTCCGTTCAAATCCTTATGAAACAAGGGTCGTCTGAAGTTGAGACGCTAGGAAGAACGTTTTATCTCTCTGATGCTGAAAAACAGTTTTTACAAACTGCTCAAGTTGGGGAGGGAATTTTATTTGCCGGACAAAATCACATAGCAGCACGGTTTATAGCATCGGAATTTGAATACGGCTTAATAACCTCCAATCCTCAGGATATTTTGTCACGACAAGAACCTCAGAACCCTGCTAATATCGGGGATTTTACACAACAAGAAGCAGCTCCAACAGAAACTCCCACTCCTCAGAGTGTAACAACAAATTCCACGCCAAACCCTACTCCTCCAACATATAATGTCCTTGATCCTTTTACTACTCCGCCTCAATCTCAACCGCCCGAACAAAAACAAGAAACCAACACTATTCCAAATTCTTAAATTAATATATGGATAATGCGAAAGTCTCTGCTCGAATATTCGGCCAGTGGAGAGCGCTTGAGAGAGTCTATCCACAACTTGCGCAAGAACTATTAAGAATAGAGGAGCTTTCTTCAACAAATCCACAGCAAGCAAAATCTGAGTGGACGAAGCTATTGCAAGAAAACCCCTATCTTCCCCAAAGGCTCTTTTTAAATCTTCAATGGGCACTCTTTAATCAGAGCCCAAAACTTAAAGAAGAAACTATTGAAGGAAGCAAAAATAAGCATGATAGTGCAACACACCTTGTTCACTTTGAAAGCGGACAAAAAAAAGAAATTAAAGACGATCCTAACTCTGATCCTGACGTAGAAAAAACCGAAGAAGAGATACTAAGGAAAACAAATGGCGATTTAAAAATAAGAGAATTAAATCTTAAAGCCGACTTTGTAGGTTATCAAAAAACGTGGGACGAGGTTTATGAAAAAAATAATAAGCTGGCTTGGAAACAATTTATAAATGACTACCCCCAGAAAGCGCAAAAGTTTTCATCGACCCATCCCGAAATAAAAAAGGCATTTGAGGAAAGACAACATACGGTTGAGTCTCGATCTGCCAATCTCCCGTTGGAAAGTAAGACTGCGTCTCCAGTTGTTCAAGATGAGGTTTTGAGTCGTACGCCACCGATCACAAAAAATCAAATAACTGAAATGGTTGATGAGCCTTCTTACCAAGAGTCGGACCAAAATCAAGAACAAGAGACTCAATCAAGAAACAGAATAAGTGAAGAAGTCGAAAGCAGATTAAAACAAAGAGTTTTAAAGAACTTACAAAAAAGAGCTCACAAGCCGTTTGAAAAAATTTCAAGAGCTCCTAGAATCCCTAGAATCTCTACTAGCCCCGGGGCTGTGGGAAGAATTAACACAGCAAGTCGAGGAGCTATTAATGCCATCCGAGGAAGCCAAGCTGCTCTTCAAGCGTTAAGAGCAGGAGCTACGGCTGCTGGTTCAAACCCAGTCGCATGGATTATCTTTGGCGTCATCCTTTTACTATTGATTTTGTTCTTTACCTTTTTACTTTTGTCAGGAGGTGCAGGCAATATAGTCTTACAAGATAATAACAACGATTGCCCTTCTGTTTCTGAACTCAATAAAAACCCTCTACCAGGCGTCACGCTGCAATTATCGGCACCTGAGTCTGTTGGCCTAAACGATGACCTAACTTATACTCTTAGCTTCACTTATGATTCCGGTCAGGCGACAATCTCAAAAAACGAACTAGTAATATATGATAGGATTCCAGAAAATACGACTGTAGTGAACGCTTCCGGAGTACACGATGATTCACAGGCCGGAGTTATTATTTGGTATCTAAAAAATAACTCAAATGAGTCTTCATTTACTCTTACATTAAAACCTACTCAAGCTGATATTTGTATCGCAAACTATTTTTCTGCTACAAGTAGTCGTGGAGGAGTTCATATTCCAGAATCAGAAGATATCCAGCCATCCGATTATCAAGCTGCAATAAAAAATGATTTTGATATACAAATGGAGGGATTTAGTCAGGAAAGTTTGAAATGGGCGTATGATAAGCTTAAAGACGTATCAAGAACACATTTTATAAGTCTTGAGAAAGGACATATTTCTAGAATTGTTGCTAAAAATTACTCTCCAAGTGACTGGACTTCAGATGCTTTTGCATCTGGAAGCGACAAGGATGGATGCCCCGCAGTAATACAGTTAGTCCAAGGTTGGCCAGGATCAGATTCGGAAGAGATTTTCAAAATCACATTAATACATGAGATCTCTCACGTCATAGACCGCTGCGCTCCTGAAAACCTTGCGCTGGGGAGAAATTCACATGGAATCCCCGGAGGCTTTCTTGAAGTTTATCAAAAAGAAGGTGGAGCAACTTATTATGGCCAGCATGCAAGTGGAAAACCTAATCCTCCCATTTCAGGACCCAACATGTCAGCCGACCCAAATTGCCCGGATGGCAATCCAATTTCAGAAGACTATGCAGACATGCTTTCCTACTATTTAAATCCCTCTTCAAAACAAAAAGATGTCTGTAAAACTGGAAGGCTTTCTAACCCCTACGATGGCGGAAAATATCCCATGCATAAAACACTTGCTGAAAAAATTCTTGGAAATTACCAACAATGAAAGAGCACAAATTAAATAGGAAACTCACATTTGCACTTTTTTTTGTTTTCACTTTAGCTGTAATATTACCGCTCTATCTATTGCTGGAAAATAAAGGAGCAGAAATTCCCAGCTTAAAAAGCTTAAAACTAGGAAAGACAACAGACAAAGAAATTATGATGATTCCAGAAGTAAAAAGGAAAGAAAAAATTGAAAATGGATTTTCATACTCATTAAGCACAAAATCCCCACTTCGTGAAAATTTGATTATTACACAGGAAGGAAAGGCCACCTTTGCAAGACTCTCTATCGCAGCGGATGATATAAGCTATGGAAAGGCCTCTGATTATTTCAAAAAATTCGGGCAACCTAATAAGACATTCAAGGGGTCAAATTACTATGGAAATGCAAACACTTATCTTTATACGCAAGAAGGATTTGCAATCATTGGAAACCCTAATACAGATACCATTTATGAAATACAAAAATTCTCCCCAACAACTATAGAAAATTATTTAAAATTATATGGCCAAGACATTAATGAAAAATTAAGAGACAAAACAATTGAATGAAAAAAATTATTTTTATAGTTTTAATTATACTTTCGATTTTAAACACTTATTTCTATAATGTCTTAACTGCACAGGGAGCTAGTCAACAAACAGATAGCAATCCTGTCTATACAAGAGTTGTTGGTCAAAGTCAAAATTTTTCGAATAGCATTGCTGCTTGTGAATTTTATAGAGGAAATTGGAACCCCCAAGCCCAAAAATACCAAAGTCCCACTCTTATAGGATACTTTGAAGAGGCGTCAAAAATTTCAGGTGTCCCGGCTTCTGTTTTGGCTGCAATAACAAGAATTGAAAACCCTACTCTTACCACTTACACCGACCAGAGCCTTTCTTCTTGGAGTTGTCCTGAGAGTGCGGATGGAGCGCTGGGGCCGATGCAAATCGTTTCTCCAGCAAGTGACAAAATGAACCCCAATGCCGTTTGCCCTTCTTGTATAGAAGTTGGTGCAAAACTTCTTGGTAAAACAAGCGATCAACTTACACGAGAGGATTTTTGTGGTTTAAGGTCTGGAATTATCCTTGGAGCAGGATTTATTTTGAAGAAAATGCAGCTTAGTTATGGACTTTCAGCTCCAACGTGGGACCCAGCTTGGACCACAGACAAAGATGCTCTCGCAAATAAATTAGCACATGATTATTATGGAGGCAGTCTTGAATATGGGGGTGGCTTTAACTATGGGGAAGATATTTGGAACAGTGTAAGTAATTGTAAACCAACTAACCCATCGGGGGGTGGATCAACTCCAATGGCAACTCTAGCCAAAGATCTAGTTAAGGCGTTTGCGCAGAACTGTGGAGGAGATATATCTATCCCATTAACAAACTCTATAAATCGAGGCAATTATACATGTATTCAAAAAGGTATTCCGTCTTCAGCCACATATCCAGATCTGACTTTTGGCGAAATCGCTAGATCGGCTTTGACATACACTTACCTACAGTGTGTTGGGTTTATTCAGTCTGTTGCTTCTGGAATTAATGGCTCCCGTATTAATTCGCCTGGGAATGCTAAGGATTTTGCATACACGAATCCGGAAGGATACAAATGGATTTCGAATACTGGAATCGTTGAACCAGGTGATATAGCTGTCTTTACAGGTGGACCTTATGGTCACATCGTGGTAGTATCTGAGGTCTATGACCAAGAGAGAGGAATTATTCAATTGGCAGAAGCTAACTATAATTTAAACGGTGGTGTCAGATTTAGAAACGCTACCAAAGGAGAAGTTGCTGGGTGGCTACATAAACAATGAATAAGAAAATAATATTAGGACTTTTACTTGCTATACTAATCATTCCAACATCTCTTGCAATTATCAAGCCGTCTTCTAATTTTGTGCCTTTTTCTAAAAGTCCTACACCAACTCCATTTTTAGAATCTACAAAAACCAGTAAGTCTTTACTGAAGGTAGTTTCTACAATTCCGGAAAACAAAAGTCTCAATGCTCCTCTTGAATCCACAGTTATTATAACCTTTAACAGAAGACCGAACGAAAGTGAGTTTAGAATCTCTTCACTACCAGAAATCCCTGGCGAATTTAAAATTGAAGGGAACAAACTAATCTTAAAGCCTTTATCTCCTTTGCTTCCCTCTACTCTTTACCTCATTAACGTAGTTCTTAGTTCTAATAAAGAAATCTATAGTTTCAGTTTTAATTCCTTTGGACCTACACCAACTCCTCTTCCTAACACCTATGATCCTGGAATTTTTGAAAAAGCAAATAATTACGAGAGAATAAACAATCCTGATGTTTTTCTAAGCAACCAAACTCCATATTCCAATTCTAGGTTCTCTGTAACATCATCCTATACCAACAACCCATCTGGACATTTTTTCTTCACTGTAAAGCTCACAGGGGCAAATAAAGATGCTTCAAAAGCGGACTACATTAATTGGGTGAAATCAAAAGGAATCAGTGAATCACAAATTTCAGAATTGGATTTTAGATACCAATAGCTCAATTAGATTCATCCGCTACTCTAACCGGCATTATTATATGGAGAAAGTCCGAATCTTTTTCTGTTTTAAAAACGGCAGGCTCTAGGGCTCCATTAATTTCCATTGAAAGTCTTTCATCTGGTAAAGCTCTTAAAAGATCTCCTAAAAATTTTGAGTTAAAAACAATCTCATTATCTCCTCCTTTTTGCTCAACTTCGACACTCAACTCCCCTTCTCCAACTCCTGATGATTTTGAAAAAATTTTAAGCGCCCCGTTTTCTATTTTTATTTTTATTATATTCGCTGCTTCACGAGCAAAAACTGATGAAAGTTTAATTGCTGAAAGAAGCTCATCCCTATCAAAATTAACGATCGTAGCACTCTCTTCTGGTATTACTTTCTCATATTTTGGGAAGGATCCATCAATCATTCTTCCAACCAAAGTTACAACAGAAGTTTCAAACAAAACCTGATTTCCCTCTTTATACATATACATATTAATTGTTTCGTTTCCTTTTATTCCTAAGGCTTCAAACAAAGGTTTAGTTGAAAGTATTATTCCCTCCCCAACACTCATCAGCTTTGCCCCTCTCATCCTCTTAAGAGACATGCGAAAACCATCCGTTGTAACAAAATCTACATGTTCTTCTTTTTGACCTATATAAACTCCTGTTAACTCTGGCCTTGTGTCATCAAGGGATGAAGAAAAAAGTAATTTGGAAAATAAACCCTTAAACTCTTCTATTGTAAAAGAGGTAAATTTTCCGCCTTTTTCTTCGAATAGATTCGGAAATTCTTCACGACTAATCGTTTGAAATAATATTTTATTTCCACGAGAGTTTAAAATTAGTTGATCTTTATCTTGAGTAAGACTTATTTTGTCTTTGGGGAGCGATGTGATAACTTCTGCAAATTGCTTACCTGGAACAGTTAGAGCTCCTTCTTCTTCAATTTTTGCTGGAACTTTTATTCTTATTCCTAAGTCAAGATCAGTTGCTGATATAAAAAGACCGTCTTTTGTTGCTTCCAACAAAATATTTGCAAGTACAGGTACTTGGGAGTGGGCAGGGATGGTTTTGTTAATTAGCGGTATATAACCTTCTATGTTCTCCGCCAGAAATTCCACCCTCATAAAAAATCATTAATAGAATCTTCTTAAGTAATTCTTATTAGTATTAGTAGTAGTATATCTGGATAAGTGTAAAAAAGCAACGAAGCGTGCTTAATAAAATGTGGAAAACTTTCTGAAATCTTTGTGGATAAATAGTTGATATTTTTTTCTTTAAATTTTGTGCTTAATTTTGATGTTATTTACTCCGGTTTATCCACTATTTGTTAAAGTAAAATTAAGAGAGTTGTTGGGAGTTATCCACAAATAAAAATAACCAACGTCTCTTTTAAAGGGCTCTTTATACAAGGGAGACATAGGGTTTAGTTATCTTTAAGAAGCCTTTCTATTAACGTAGTGACCAAACGCAAATTTAATTATCTTTTAATAAGCGCTTGATATAAAGAATTTCTTCATTAAGTTTCTCAGATTTTAATGTCATATCTTTTATTTTTTCTACAGCATGCATCACCGTTGTATGGTCACGCCCGCCAAGGAGATTTCCTATCTCAACAAAAGTAAGCCCGGCTTCTTCCTTGAGCAGGTACATGCAAATATGTCTTGGCTTTACCAAGAAAGAGTCTCTTTTTACTCCCTTGAGTTGGGTTTGCTTAATATTGTAGTAAGAGCAAATGCTTGAGATTATGCTGTCTGGATGAATAATGGCTCTTGCTTCTTCTCTCGGATTCCCTAATGTTGCAATGAGAACTTGCTCAGTAATTTGGCTAGATTCGCGAGAGGATAAAACAGACGAAAGTCTTAATAGAAATCCTTCTAAAGCCCGAGTGTCTCCTATTTTTTCAGCAACAATTTTGGCGTGGTCGGTAGTTAATTCAATACCATACTTCCGACTCTTAATAAGAAGGATCGCTGTTCTTAATTCAAAATCAGGTGATTCAATATCAACAGTAAGTCCTCCTTCAAATCGCGAAGCAAGTCTTGCTTCGATTTTTTTGATTTCATGAGGTGGTCTGTCGGACGAAAAAACAATCTGATGCCCTTTATCAATCAAAGTATTGAATGTGTGAAATAATTCTTCTTGAACTTTTTCTTTACCGCTTAGAAATTGGATATCGTCAAGAAGTAGAAGATCTGTATTCCTAAATTTTCGTCTGAGGTTAGCCGTAGACTTGTCTCTTATTGCCTCTACCACTTCATTAGTAAACTCTTCTGTTGTAAGATATATAACTTCTGCGTCTTCTTTTGTGGTAAAAACCTTATTTGCGATCGAATGCATTAGGTGGGTCTTTCCTACTCCGACATTTCCATAAAGAAAAAGAGGATTATATTTTGTCCCAAGGTTTGAAGCAACGGTTTTTGCTGCAGTATATGCAATTTGATTACTTTCAGATACTGCTAAATTTTCAAAGGTATAGTCTTGTCTTATCCTTGTTGGTCTACTTCTTTCTTTGATTTCCTTTTTGGAAAATAACCCTCCCGGTAACTCTTTTGGTAGAGCCGTTTTTTCTCTTCTTTGAGATGTGAATACGAGGCTGACAGGCGACCCGATTTTTTTGTCTAGAATTTTCTTTATTAAAGAATAGTATCTTTTTTCTATGTACTCTGACGTTATATGAGTTGGAGCGGAAATAGTTGCTACATTATTCTCAAAGCTTACAAGAGTGGTTCCTTTAAAAAAGGTGAGAAAGATCGGTTTTGAGACTTCTACTTGAATTTCTTCAAGCACTAATTTCCAAATATCATCCATAAACTCAAGAAAAAAGCACCGAAGGGCGGGAGCGAGGTTCGGTAAGTAGAGAGTATATTGATGTGGATAACTTTTTGTCAATAGATAAAAAACATTGTTATAACAGCACTTTTTATTAGTTTGAGCCTAACAAAAATAGCCTATAACTGGCGTTAAAACTTTAAATTTGTTTAGATTGTTATGGTTTGTTGTGGTTAGAACAGTCTTCTACTGGTTGTTTTACTAGCGTGGTTATTTATCAAGCTCAAGTTTTCCATTGATAATTTTTGGCATGATTGTGTCTCCTGAATTTATTTTTCCCTCGATTATTCTCAGAGCTATTTCATCAACTAACTTTTCTTCAACGAGTCTTTTAAGTGGTCTAGCACCAAAATCTTCATCAAATCCTTCTTTTGCAAAATAATCTACTACTCCACTCTCAACCTCGAGTGTTATGTTGTTTTCAAGAAGTCTTTTTTTGACGTTATCAAGTTGTATCTCTGCGATCTTTTTAATATCTGTCGAGGAGAGAGGGTTATACATAACTATAGCATCAATCCTATTCAAAAATTCAGGTCTAAAAAACTCACGCATAGTTTTCCATATTTCCCGCTCTACTTCTTCTCTCTTTTTACCTCTATTTTTATAAATAACATCACTCCCTAGATTAGAAGTCATAATGATTATTGTATTTTTAAAGTCTATAGTTGTTCCCTTTGAGTCTGTGATTCTACCTTCATCAAATATTTGAAGAAAAAGATTAAATACTTGAGGGTGCGCTTTTTCTATTTCATCTAGAAGTACAACTGAATATGGCCGTCTTTTTACAGCTTCAGTTAACTGTCCTCCTTCATCAAATCCCACATAGCCTGGAGGAGCACCTATGAGCCTTGCTACAGAATGAGCTTCTTGATACTCGCTCATATCAATTCTTGTTATTGCGTGTTCATCATTAAAAAGAAAGGTTGCAAGCGCGCGAGCCGTTTCTGTTTTCCCAACTCCAGTTGGACCGAGGAAGAAAAAACTTCCGATAGGTTTATTTTTTTCAGCGAGCCCAGCTCTGCTTCTTCTTATTGCGCGTGAAAGAACTTGAAGAGGCTCATCTTGCCCAACAACTCTCTTTTTCAACTCGTCTTCTAGATTTGCAAGTTTTTCAGCTTCTGAAATAAGCATTTTGGATACTGGGATTCCTGTCCAACGAGATACAACGCGCGCAATATCCTCTTCGTCGACTTCTTCGCGAAGAATTCTTTCTTCCGATGGAATTTTCTCCCAATCGCTTTGTAGTTCATTCAGCTTTCCTTCAAGCTCAGGGAGTTTTCCATATTTAATCTCTGCGGCTTTTTGGAGATTAACATCTCTCTCAGCTCTCTCTAATTCAAATCTTAAGGCGTCTAGCCTTGCTCGATTATCTTGAATTTTTTTAATAATCTCTTTTTGATCTTGCCAACGCTTCTCAAGGTCTGATGCGTGTTTTTTAATTTGCGAAAGTTCGTTTTCTCGTTCTTCTCTATCTTCTCTTTTCTCTTTTTTTGTAGCCTCAAGCTCTATCTCAATTTGCGTGGACTTCCTTTTTAGTTCTTCAAGCTCTGTTGGCATGCTTTCTGCCTCGATTCTTAT
Source organism: uncultured Gammaproteobacteria bacterium (assembly GCA_964641355.1). Taxonomy (GTDB): domain Bacteria; phylum Patescibacteriota; class Microgenomatia; order Levybacterales; family GWA1-39-11; genus CAZXND01. The sequence goes on from CAZXND010000001.1 coordinate 226,570, forward strand.
ACTAGCAGCTGCTTCATCGATGAGGTCAATTGCTTTATCAGGAAGAAACCTTTGAGGTATATACTGTGCAGAGAATTTCACAGCGGCAACAATTGCTGCGTCGGTAATTCTTATTCCATGATGAAGTTCATATTTTGCTTTTATTCCGCGAAGAATAGAAGTTGTATCTTCTATTGTGGGTTCGTCAACATTCACTGGTTGGAAGCGTCTTGCTAGAGCTTGATCGCGCTCTATATGCTTTCTGTATTCAGAAACTGTAGTCGCGCCCATTAATCTTAGTGTCCCTCGTGCAAGTGATGGTTTTAAGATGTTTGCAGCATCAACAGCTCCTTCTGCTGCCCCTCCACCTACAATTGTATGCAGTTCGTCGATGAAAACTATGTATTTGCCTGATGCTTCTTCTACTCCCTTAACAACTGCTTTTAATCTTTCTTCAAACTCTCCTCTGAATTTAGCACCTGCAAGTAGCTGTGCAAAATCAAGAGCGATGACTTCTTTATCTTTGAGAGTAGTTGGAACTGTGCCCTCTACCACTTTTTGTGCAAGCCCTTCCACAATCGCAGTTTTTCCAACTCCTGGATCGCCAATTAAAATCGGGTTGTTTTTTGTACGCCTGGATAGAATTTGCATAACTCTTCTGATTTCAGTTTCGCGGCCAACAACTGGATCTATTTTGCCTTGTTTTGCTAGATCCGTTAAGTTAACAGTAAATTTCTTAATGGCTTCCTCAGGGGTGACTGGTTTTAATAAATCGGCCATTTCATTATCCATAATATAAATTATATCAAATAATGCAAGGGGTTCTGTTTTGAGGCTAAAAAAAAGAAAACCACTCGCCTTTCTGGTATAATTGATAGAGTGAGCGAAGCTTTATTTGAGGTAAAAGATATATATAGTGTAGTTAATATCCCACTTCAAAGATGCCCAAGCTGTGAGGAGATGATAAGCGCTATGCCTGGATCAAGAGATTCAGTATGCAAGAATTGCGGTTATAAAGATCCCTGCTGCGAATAGTTTTTGCTTAACAATGAATATAAAGACGTTTTACCGTATTATTGTTCTTGGTAGAAGTTCTTGATATATTCCACATACACAAGTGAAAATAGCATTTTTTACAGACGGATTTCCCCCTCAAGCAAATGGTGTTGCAACCACAGTTTATGAGGCTATGGAGGCCTTGATTAGGCATGGACATGAGGTCGTGGTTGTTGCTCCAAAGTACCCCAATTACAAGGATAAAAGCAACAACGTCTACAGGATTTCGTCTATCCCGATGAGTAAAAATCCGGATGTGAGATTGGGTCTTACCCTTCCTGAAAAGGAAATAAGGGAAATGAATTTCGATCTAATTCATGGGCATTCAGGAGGCCCCATTTCTTTTTTGGGTTGGGAAATAGCAAGAGCAAAAAATATCCCCTATGTTCTTACCTACCACACATTGTGGAATAAATATACCCACTACTTTTTAAAAGGAACAATAGTAAAGCCGAAAATGATGGAGCTTGCCACTCGTGTTTTTGGAAATAGATCAGATATGATTCTCGCCCCGTCAAAAAGAGTTGCAAAAGAATTAAAAAGTTATGGAGTAAAAGCTCCAATTGAAGTGGTACCAAGCGGAATCGACACCTCTCATTTTAAAGGAGTTAAGAAAGGTTTTTTAAGGCAGGAATTAAGTCTAAAAAAAGATGCCCGGATACTCCTTTTTGTGGGAAGATTGGGAAAGGAAAAGTCGGTAGATTTTCTTCTCAACGCTTTTTCTGAACTCAATTTTTCAGACGCGGTACTCGTAATAGTTGGCGATGGTCCAGAAAAAAAGAATTTAAAAACTCTTACAAAGAATTTAAAAATAGATGACAGAACTTTTTTCCTTGGAGAAGTAGAGCACGATAATATCCCTAAGATTTATGCAGATGCTGATGTTTTTGTTTTTTCATCAAAAAGCGAAACGCAAGGTATGGTAATCCCTGAGGCTCTTGCTTCTGGGCTTCCTGTTGTAGCACTTTCCGACCCAACAATTGCAGAATTTGTTAGGAGTGGAAGAAATGGTTTCATCGCCAAGGACAAAAAGGATTTCGTTGAAAAAATACAATTTCTCCTATCAACTCCTAAATATTCATTATTCTCAGAAGAGGCCAAAAAATCCGCCTCTCTCATGGATTCTCAGAGAAATATTAAAAAATTACTCCAAGCCTATAAAAAAACAGTCGCTAACTATAGACGAGATCACTTAATTCGTTATATTAAACGAAGAAGGATATATGAAGAAATTTTCCTTTTAAACGTGTTCTTTTGGCTTTCAATTTTGACAATTCGTACTCTTGTGAATTTCGATTATTATGATAGCTATTCGCCAGTAATTTTTACTGAAATTATTAATACTCATCATTTATGGGGAATCCTCATTGCTCTTCTGTGTCTTTTAGCTTTTAAGAAAAATGGTCGTTTTAGTCTTCTCTCTCTTTCTTTTTTCGGAGTTGGACTAGGGCTATTCGTAGACAATTTTTATTCTATTTTTACAGGTAATTTTTTAAAGTTCTCGTTTTTCGAATATTGGTCATTTGGAAATCTTGTAACTATTATAATTCTCGGGGTTCTTTTTGTTTTTATCCCAAAGATCTTGAGACTGAATAAAGACTTTGCTCGTTTTAAAGAAAAAAAGAGGTTGCCACAGACAAGCGAAATTCCTGTTGTGACTGTGGTAGTCCCGGCATTAAACGAAGAAAAATTTATATCAAGGACTCTTGAAAGTCTTGTTGGTCAGACTTACAAAAAATTTGAAGTTATAGTTGTAGATAATAATTCATTTGATAAAACAATAGAAATATCTGAAGACTACGGAGCAAGGGTCGTAACGGAGTACAAAAAGGGGGCATTTTTTGCTAGAAAAAAGGGGCTTTTTGAAGCAAGAGGAGAGATTCTAGCCTTTACTACGGCTGGAACTATACTTCCTCAAAATTGGCTACAAGGAATTGTTAGTGAATTCGATAAAAAAGGCATCGTTGCGTATGGAGGAATGACCAGATTGTATTCTGGTCCTGTCACTGCTCGTCTTGCCTCTCGATATTTGGGTAATCTTCTTTGGCTTAAGGAGTTTTTAAGTGGAAGTTTAAATTTGAATGTGGCCAATATGGCAATTAGAAAAGAAAATCTTCTAGAATTAATTAAATCCAAGACAGAATTACAAGAGGAAGAGGAGCTTACCAAAAGATTAAAATCTATCGGAAAAGTTGTTATTAATAAAAACTTTATAGTTTTCTGTTCAGGCAGAAAATATAGAAGAGGTTATTTATATGGAGTTGCAACTTCGGTTTCTTCAGATGTTTCAAGAATTATGGGAATGGAGAGACAAGAGATTTTTCCTGCTCGCGAGGAAAAATCGTTTATTAATAAGTTTTCATTCGTGCCTTTGTTTATTGGAGTAGGTTTACTTTTTGTTATGTTTTCGTCTTTTAACCCCAATTTATCAGGTGCAAAAAAAGTGATAATTAAAAAGGGAGGGGTAAGCTTTATTGAGGAGAAGATTAAAAACTTTGGAAATTTTCTTGAAAGGTCAAAGAATTAAAGTTTTTTATTTTCCCTAATCCCATCGAAACAGTTTTGCTTTCAAAAAAGACCGCAGCAGTATTTTCATCAATCCCTAAAAATTCTTCTTCAATAGGTGCGATCTCTATGAGGTTCTTGAATCTGCTCCTTCCCATGAAGCAAAAAGATGTATCATTTTTTACTCCACCCTCATTATTATTGAAATGAGGAATAATGCTCAGTTTGGGTGTATTCAGAAGTTCGCTTAAGGTGTTAAGGCCTTTTTCCCAAAAAAGGGGTGTACCCACTTTGTATATTTCATATACCGGAAGGCTTAATGAAGAAAATGCAATCGCTGCAGCCGATGCAACACCTAAAGAGGTGCCAGATTTAACTTTCTCAATAATATTTTTTAACAGAAGGCTGTCTTTTAAATGGGTTATTGCGTAGGTGGGACTTCCTGGTCCAATAAAAATATAGTCTGAATGATTAATTTGTTCAACAATTTTTTTATCATTACTGTCTTCTTTGTTATTTGCATAAACAATATTTATATCAGGGTGAAAATTTGATAAATGCTTTTGAAAAAAATCTGCTATTTCTTCATGAACTGTTTTGACATTTGGTTGAAATCCGGCTGGAGTTGAGATGATTGAAATTTTTACTCCACTCTTTCCAATTTTTGACAAAATAAAATCGTGTGTTTTTCTTCCAACGCTTGTGGTTTCGCCAGAACCAAAAACTGCGATAATTGAATTCTGTTTTGTAAGGTGTGGTGTTTCAATTATGGTTTTCCCTTCCACATCTTTTACGCTGTAGCCTTTGTTTTCGATACTGTTTCTTATTTTGTCTGCTTCTTTGTATTTACCTTTTAGTCTTAGTTCCTCTCTTTTTTTTGAAAGAAGCTCTATCTCCTTTGGAATCATATAAGAAGTTTATCATGATCCTCATAGACTGTCTCTTTGTTGTCTTTAAAAATATGAATTTTCCCCTTTCCCCATACTTCTGCCCTTTTTTGATTAAAAATAATTACACCAGTATTTTCGTCTATTCCCAATAAGTCTGTTTTTGCTTTTTCAAAAGCAGTTTTTATTACATGTTTGAGTATTTTTTTATTATCTTTTTGAAAGGCATAATCATAGTGAGGTATTATTGGATATTTGATAAGGCCAATTGCTTTAGTCCAAAGCGGTGTTTCGTTTTTTGAAAAAACCTCTTGAGCGTTTGAAAGAACAAAGTTTCCAAGTATCATGGCGCCTGCTGATGATCCTGCTAGGATTACATCATCTTCTTTGTTAAGTTCTAATATCTTTTTAAAAACTTTAGTATCTTTAACTGACTCAAGAAGGTGTCCTGGGTGCCCTCCTGAGAAGTATATAATTCCTGCAGACTCAAGACTTTTTATATTATCTTCTCTCTCAAAATCTTCTCGTTTTATTGCTTCGATTCCAATAGGTTGTGCGCCGAGTTTTTTAAAATGTTTTATTCCGTCTAGAATCCATTTCCTAAAATCCTTTTCTTTTCCCGCCGCTGTTGGAAATATTACCACTTTTTTTGTTTTTGCCCTTTTCAATAAATACTCATCAATGTGTACTGTTTTTGAAGTGAATTCTCCTGAACCAAGAAGAAGTATTGTTGCCATTGTTATTAAATCTCAAGCGTTCTTTACGAGCTTTTTAACTTTTCTTGCAATGATGTGATCATGCGCTTCGGAAAGAATAAACACCATACTTATAATAGTTATAGTAATAATTACAGCATCAAGACTGTCTCTGCCCTGTTTCTCCCAATAAACATCTTGAAGGTATAGCCAAAGAGCGAATTCATCTATCGTAAGAGCTGCTCCAACCCCAAAGCACACGGCCATAGGAACTCTTATTAGTCTCAAATTCCAAAATGAAAGCCCGCAATACCCACTGATTAAAAGAAGTATTATTCCTGGTACTAAATGGTGAATATGGAGATCTCCTGTTTGATTTGGTATAACATTAAGTCTTTGAAGATTGGTAATTGTTCGAACGAGCCAAAAAGTGATTAAGAAGCTTGTTAGGATTAAAAGTTGAGTTAATCTTTTATTATTTATGACCCCCTGATTCGTAGTTTTAATGAACCAGCGAAATTTAATAAAGAAAATTTTTAAGAAATTGGGCATAAAGTTAGTATAGCAATTTTAAAAAAATTTTTTCCCACGTCATCAAACAATTGCATCTAATAGTACATTATTAAGAAAATTAATATTAAGCTCTATTTTTTTTCGAGGAATTCAGCTATCTTCGCTATGCCTTCTTGAATTCTTTCATATTCCACCTTAGTGATACTATTGTTTTTGAGGTAAGAGTCAAGCATTTGATTAAGTGTAAAAGCACTATGAAGTGTATAGTTATTTTTCGCAAGCTGATCTTTTCCTCCTTGCTCTCTATCGACTAGAACAACAATATCTTTTACGATTAGACCATGATCTTTTAAGGTTTGTGCCGGGGTAAGTTTTGAATCAGCATGGGTTACAAGGTCGTCAATTAATACTGCAATTTTTCCCTTATCCTCTTCTTGAAAACCGTCTATTTTCGCTCCGCTCCCGTGCTTTTTTGAATCTCCACGAGGTGTAATCATTCCAATATCCAATCGATCAGAAATAGATGACACAAGAGGTGTTCCAGCCGTGGGAACATCAGCCAATAGATCAAATTTTAATGGTTTTAAAAGTTCTAAGTAAACATCTATGGCAATCTTTTTTGCCTCAGGAAAACGTCTCAATATTCTCAAGTCGATGTAAATTGGAGACAGAGGTGCTTCGGGGTTTTCGTCATGGATTTTGAGGCGGAATTCACCGAATTTTATAGCTCCTATTTCGTAAAGTTTGTGAATTAAAAGTTCTTGGAATTTAGTTAATGCCATTTTAAGAAGTTCTAAATTCTTTTATCCCATTATTAAGTTTAAGTGACTCTCTTCTTGCTGCATCTTCTATCGACTCTCCATCGCTTCTTTTGGCAAATATTATTCCTCGTGATGAGTTAATAATCATGCCCCATCCTCTACTATCTTTTCCAGCTTTAACTGCTGCTTCTAAATCTCCACCTTGAGCGCCAATACCAGGAATGAGAATTGGCATGTCACCCACAGCACTTCTTACATCAGCAAGCTCCTTTGGGTAGGTAGCACCTACAACGAGTGCGCAGTTTCCGTTTTGATTCCAGGATTCGGCGACGCTTTTTGCAACACGTAAGTACAACGGTTCTCCATCTATTATTAAATCTTGAAATTCTCCAGCACCCGAGTTTGAAGTTCTTGCAAGAATTATTACCCCCTTGTCTCTCTTTTCCAGAAATGGCTCTAGAGCTTCTTTGCCTAGGTAGGGATGAACAGTTATGGCATCTGCTCCTAGTTCTTCAAAGGCAAGATTGACATATCCGCTATTTGTGTTTCCAATATCGCCTCTTTTAGCGTCCAAGATTACAGGAATTGATGGATTTCTGTCTTTTATATACCTAATCGTTTTTTTTAATGCCACTATTCCCTCTTCTCCGTGTTCCTCATAAAATGCAATATTTGGTTTATAGGATCCGACAATGTCGAAGGTGGCGTCTATTACTCGTTTGTTATAATTGAATATTGCTTCCTTTTTTTCTAGTCCACGCTTACACTCTTCGGGAATTTTGGTAAATTCTGTATCTAGACCGACACAAACAAATTGATCTTTTACCCATCGATTTTCAAGCATTTCGATAAATTGTGATTTAGGTCGCAAAATTTCCCTTGATAATTGTGGAGGACGTTCTGCTGTCATCTTTTTGTTGGCGGGCATCAAAGAGATTATATTTTGCTAATTTGAAAAATTCAAGTTGCGTTTACAGTCTATTCTCTTTTTCTGATTTCTCCGATTAAGATTCCCATCTGTCTAAATCTAAAAAAACCAATGATTACCGTTATCATGCTTATTCCAATAGCGATCCAACCTAGGATTTGGAAAAATAAATCGCTAAAGAAATGTAGTAAGGAGACGCCTCCAACTAGTATTGTCAGTGCTGTTCTTACATATGCTAAAAAAGAAACTTCATTCGCCATGGCTGTTCTATCGATTGCTAAATGGTCTCTTAAAATCAGTTCAGCTTTTGAAAAAGCTTTGTAATAATTTTTTTTATTTTTAATAACTTTCATACAGTGAATTATACCAATACAAAATTTAAGGGATAATCCTTTGAATATATGGGATTTTTTTTATTAAATTTACAATTAAAAAAGATATCATAAAGATGATTATTGCCCTAGTTGGAATATATAAAAAAGGGGAAAAGCTTGTTGTAAGTTTATAGATAGAGGAATTAAAAACATCCATAATAATAATGTGGACAAAAAATATTCCAAAGCTGGCTTTGCTTGTTGATGTAATTAATTTTTGTAATAGCCTGTTTGGTTTTAAATTCTTATTAATCGTCTGATATAAAAAAGCAAAAGCGGTGATACTTAATCCAAAGATAAAAGGTGCTGAGTTAGAATTGAAAACTTGATACTTATCGTTGAAAAAGTAAGACCCAAGAATGTTTAAAGTTAAGAATAACAGAAAGAGAATCGATGTTTTAAAAATATTCTTTTTTTTATTGAAGGTAATGATATAGAATCCCCCTACATAATATCCAAGGTGCTGAATTGAATACGGAATGCTTAGGTGTGCTTGGGTATAAAAATTAATTAAAAAAGGTATAAGGGATACGAATATAAACCAAACAAAAATGAAGTACAAAATATCTAATTTATTAGAGTTTTTAATAAAGATCCGAAGAATGGGTGTCAACACATACAATACTGAAAGCATCGGTAAGAACCAAAACTGGCTCATAAAGGTAATGTAGAACAGTTTTAAAAATTGAGATAAGTCTTCAATTCTAATGCTATGTAGATTGCAGTTCCAAATCACATAAATCAAGCTCCATATAACCCATGGAATAAATACTTTTGTTACTCTCTTTTTAAAAAAAGAGAGATAAGATTCGCTCTTTTTAAGAAGAAGAGCACCGCTAAGTAAAACAAATAAAGGTACAGCTGCCCTATCAATAGATGAAAAGATAATTGTTGCCCAAAAATCTTGATAGTTGTTTTTGTTTTGATTTATTCCGGTATGTGTAACAATTACTAAAAAAATTGCTATAGATCTTATAACGTCCGGCCAAAGTTTTCTCTTTGGTTTTGTTTTATTCATCTAGAGAATTAAATTACAAGATGAGAATTTTTACAAGATCCTTTTTCATTTTTCATCTTTTATTGGTAGAATGAATTTATGAACTTAGAAACTGCGACTTTTGCTGGTGGGTGTTTTTGGTGTACTGAGGCCATTTTTAAAAGACTAAGGGGGGTTGAGTCTGTTCTTCCAGGGTACTCTGGTGGTTTTGTTGAAAATCCAACCTATGAACAGGTTTGTAGTGGAAATACAGGTCACGCTGAATCAATACAGATAGAATTTAAGCCAGAAGTGATTTCTTACGAAAAGTTACTTGAGATATTTTTTCATCTTCATGATCCAACGACTTTGAACAGACAGGGAAATGATGTCGGTTCACAATATCGCTCGATTATTTTTTATCATGATGTAAGACAAAAAGAGCTAGCAGAAAGGGTTCGGGATAAAATTGCAGATGAGGGGGTGTATCATGACCCTATTCTCACTGAAATTGTCCCGTTCGAAAAGTTTTATCTAGCTGAGGATTATCATGAAAATTACTATGAAAGAAATAAAGATAAGCCGTATTGTCAATACGTTATTGATCCTAAATTGCAGAAATTAGTTAAGGGATATAGTAAGGATCTTAAATCTTCGGATGAGGCTTAGTTACCTCTCTATTCTATTTGTTACTTCGATAAATTTGTAGTAATTATCTTCATCTTCAAAAACATAATTTCTATCAGGAAGAAGTGGTAAATTCTGATCGAAATAAGTATTAAAAACGACCCTAAAAGAATTAACAGGCGTTATTGTATCGTACAAAGCCTCGGTTTTATTATCGGGGAAATAGTAAGCATTTAAGATTGGGTATTTTTCTGCAAGTGCAGTGTCGCTTGCTTTCCCCCATGCTTGTTTTGGTGGAAGAGGATCATTCATCGGAAAGGTTCCTTCATCTGCCTGGAGAATTATTATTGGTTTTATTTCAGATTTTGAAAGGATTGCTTCTATTACGTCTTGTATTTTTTTGTTAGTACAAATGAGTTGGTTTACGTAGTTTTCTTGATGTTTTTTTTTGCTCACTACGGTTTCTGGGATCGGGTTACAATTTTGATCAAAAACAAAAGGATCATGCGGAAGAAGTATATGAGCGAACACAAATTTTGGACCTTCTTCCTCTGGAATTTTTTTTAGGATTTCAAATTCATAAATTGCGGCTTGTCTGTGAATGTTATTTTGAGGATCAGAGGAAGCGTCAACTGGATCGTGGAATAATATTTGAAAGATCGGAGCAGCAATAGTTGTATTCAAAAATCCAGTTGTAAACTCATCAGCATAAGGATAGCCTTTTTTTGGTGGATAATAGCTTATATCAGCATTGGGGTTGGTAGTAGTAGGTTGCCACCAAGATCCCACTTGGAAATATTTATATCCTCGTGCTTTTAAGAATTCAACAATTTTATTATTTCTTATTAGTGGGGTGGCTATAGATTGGTCAGATGACTCTCCTCCATTTGTTTGTTTTGTGAGTGCGAAGGGATATTCCATGTTAAGGCTAGTTGCGAAGGAAAGAAATGTTTTCGGAAAATTAGTAGTTGATCTGGATGCAACGTAAAACCCTTTTCCTCTCAGAAAATTTAGAAACTTACTATTGTCGAAATTTAGTTGTTCTAAAAGAGATTTTTGCCCATCGTATCTATCTAGAATAATATAGTAAACATCTGGTTTCTCCCCGTCAAAAGGCTGATGCTTAATCGTCATCTTTTTATCAGTTTTGCCTATTGGCTTCATTACTCTTCCCGTTTTTACTTCATAAGAAATAATTGAATATAAAGGAAAAAGGATCAGAAAAAGAGACCCAATTAAAATTGCCTTATTAATCTTACTAAGATTTTTTTTAGTTTTTAATAGAACAAAAAATAAGACAAAGAATATAACCGTCGTTAAGGCATAGATAAGGGTGTAATTTGATGGAGGTTTTTGTGTAGAAGTTGGAAAGCTACTATTCGATTCCAGAAATCTGCCATAGGAAAGACATATGAAAACAAAAACTGCAGTGGCGATACCTGTTTTGTCTAGGGTTTTGAGTACTAATTTAAAAAGAAAAAATATGACCGTTGTGAATAAGACTGAAATAACTATTGGAATAATTAAAACTTCAGGTCTATACTCTGGTTCGTTTTTTGAGTATAAAAATAAAACACTATAGATTGCGAGAAAAAAAGAGGAAAAGAAAATTATGTTTTTTTTAACGTAGAACAGAACATTTTTCATTAAAAACTTCTTTGCATCAAGTAAAGAGTCCTTTTGCTATTTTTAATCGGGACAATCCTCTTAAGTTTGAAGAATTCTGAGAACGCTTCTTCAAATTCCTTCTTATTATAATCATTAAAAATATCCACTCGGTTTGCAAGAAGTTTTTGTACTTGAGAATCGCTTTTTTCTACAAATTCGATGATTAAATATTTTCCTATTTTTGCAAAAAATGATGCAATATTTGAGAAAGGTACATTATTTGAGATCGCAAGGTGATGAATAAGAGCAAGAGCAAGTACGGCATCTGCAGGACCTCTATTGACTAAAGATTGTCTTTCTTCTTCAGCCCAACCCAGTGAGGGTGATGGATTGGCAAGGTCAGAGAATAAGGGTAATATATTTTTTTCTTTCTCCTTTTTCATTTTTCGATAGTTAAGTTCGAGTACTCCATAATCTGAATCAAATGCTACGACATTGATTTTTTCTCCGAGGATTCGACTAAAGTGTCCTGTATTTGCGCCAAGATCCCATACTTCTTTTGCTTTGCATTCTGTAATAAACTTTTTTGTAAGATCAGCTTTGTGGCGAAAAGCCTCTGTTTTGTAATTATTTTTGTCTTCTTCATAATAGTCTTCCCACTGGGTTCCTTTCGGATTCCATTCGAGTTTATTTATCGATCCTTCAAGACTATCGACTAATCCAAGTAGAGCTCTTTTGCTAAATCTTTTTGATTTTATAGATGTGCTTAGTTTTTTGTCTGAAAACTTTTTTTTACTCGCTGCGTGTGCGTGAATATGGATTAATAGATTAAGATTAAAACGGGATTTGAAAGGAAGAATTTTTGAGGCAAGTTCTACCGGAACCCCATCTATAAAAAGAGATGAAAGTCTTCCTAATCGGATATCTACAAGAGACATTAGATTAAGAGGAGCAAGGAAATGCTCAACGAATTGCTTGTAAGCAACCCAGGGTTTTCCTTCTTCGTATTTTTCAAAAGATAAAGTGTCAATCAAAATGGGTTTTCCTTCGACAAATTGAACGTTGAAGGCACTCGCATCTTTAAGGGACATTCCATGTTGGACTGCTTTTTTCTGTACTTCAAGGGTAAGAAGAGCGGCATCTTTTAGCATGGAAAAAGTCCACTCGTAAGGATGAGAAATGAAATCAATTTTTTTAGGTGAAATTATTTTCCATCCATCTTCTCTCTCAGGTTTGTTACTTGTTTCTTTATGTTCGATAAGAAGATTTTGGTTTACCAGTTCTTGGTAGAGACCTGATGAATTTAGAAGTTCGTAGTTTTCTTTGTAGTTTTTATTTATTTGTCTAAAAATTTCGTTTCCTTCTGTGTAGACAAATCCGCTGGGGTCGCGAAAAGAAGAAGAAACTTTAGTCTTTCTTCCTTTTTTCAACTGATTCCACTCCTTTTCTAGAGAATAGACCTGTGATAATTCTTTTTATTTCGCTCCACCATGTTTTGACTGCAAAAATACCAGCGAAAAAGACCGCAGCAACGACTTGCAAGAGATAGCTTCCCGTTCCCGGATCAAGATAAGCGTGAGCCTTAGGAGGAAATATCATGGTATAAACTCCTGCCAAAAAGATAAGATTTAACAATGCTTTTTTCATTAGGAATTCGTTAATTTTACACTATTACGCTCAATTTATGCAATAGTAATGTTTTTTTTGTGGAATGATAAAGAATTAGTAGGCTAACTTGTTTGGGTAAATTTTTGGAGCACAGGAGTTGCTGCAATAAAAATAATAATTAAAAATGTGATTACAAAGAGGATGTTCCAAGTAAAAAAAGAAAAAAATTTCTCTTCGTTGCTTTCAAAAATTAATTACCCTCATAAGCTTCTTTAAGAGTTGATATGTCAAACTTTTTCATTTTAAGAAAAGCTTCCGTGACTCTTTCAACTTTTTTTTGATCCGAGTCACTCATCATCTCGCCAAGTGCTTTAGGAACAATTTGCCAAGTTACACCAAACGCGTCTTTGCACCATCCACACTGTTCGACTTCTGGTACTTTTGAAAGAGCCTCCCAATACTTATCTATTTCTTCTTGAGTGTCACAGTTTACAATGAAAGAAATAGCTGAGGAATTTAAGTCAAAGTTGGGAATTTTTCCACCATTAAGAAATTGAAACTCTTGGCCTAAAAGCTCAAGATCTACAGTCATAACTGTACCTGCTTTTTGTCCGGATACTTCCTCTGCGGACTCTGGGTAGTTAACAATTTTTTTAATTTTGCTTTCTGGAAATAGTGAAACGTAGAATTCGGCAGCTTTTTCTGCATCCTTCTCAAACCAAAAAAAAGGAGTTATCTTTTGACTCATTCATTTTCCCTTCCTGGTTCGAGCATGCTTACGCGATTTCCCTCAGTGTCGCTAAATGCTGTCCATTTTCCGACCCCGGGAATGTCTTGAGTCTCCCCTTCGATTTTTCCACCAGCCTCTTCTACTTTTTTGATTGCCTCATCCATATCCTCCACTTGGATAACGACTGAGGGTATATTTCTTCCAGGTGTGCCTTCCTCAAAAGGGAAAAGCCCACCATTGATAGTTCCAGGTGTTTTAACCATTTGATTTTCATCTGTTTCTGCTGTATGGGCGACTATGTAATTACCCATTTCTGGGCCTGTGCCTTGCATTTTCCAATTAAATGCGGATTCGTAAAACTCCGAGGCGCGTTTCGCATCTTTATACGGCATTTCAAAATGTACTACTGGATTTTTCATACTTTATTTTATTTTAGCATAACTTTTTTTAAAAGTATGGAAGGATCGTGTAAGATAGTGGTATGCAAAGATTTTAATCCTCGTTTTTTAAAAAACCGGGATGCTTCTCTGCTTTCTTAATAATCTTCTCAAACTCTTTTAGATTTAGATCATCAATTTTTTTAAACCTTATGCAGCTTTTTCCAACACTTACATTTCCTAGCTCCTTTTTGTATTTCTCTGCTACATATTCACCATTTTCAAGTGAACATACGTAAATACTTATATAGTTTTTTTGGCTTGCAAGAGAAATTGTAGGCCAGTCAATTATTTCTTTTTTGTAGTTTTTGTATTTAAAACTTCCATATCCAAGCATGTTATATGCAAAATGAAGCTTTAAAGAAGGAGTCTTTTCTTGAATAAAACTATTAAGAAAATCAACAGCCTCACGCCTACTAGGAGGTAGCATGTTAAGATATTCTTGTACGGTTTTAGCCTTTACGGCTTTAAACATGTTCATTCTTTGTGCTTTTTGTTTTACATCATAAAACCGATATAAGCAAGATATAATCCTAGCACAAAGAATACAGCAAGAAGCGTTGTATATGTGTTGCCTTTTACAAAGCTTTTTGCCACTCCCTCAGCTCTGCCTGGTAGAAAAAGAATAGTTACACCTTTCAAAAGAGATAGCCATCCAAAAAGCGTTATTAATCCTTTATAGTCGAATGTCCACTGATTAAATCCGACAACTTGTAGAACTCCCATAGCAAGAGCAATTACGCCTGCGATAAGGATTGAAATATTATCTCTTTTTAAATCCCCAACCATGTCCTTGAATCTTTCTCGATTCAAATATAGAGCTAAACTCGCGACCATAGCAAAAACCCCCCAAGCACGAGCTAAATAAATTGATAGTTCCATTTTTATTCACCTCCTTTCTTAATTTTATTTCACTTTAGAAAATATGTATCCTGCAACAAAAGCTTGCAAAAAACCCGTTATCGTCCAAAGTAAAATCATGGTTAGTGAAAGTTGAAAACTTGAAAATGTTATAAACATTCCAGGAATAGTCGCAATTACAAAGTAAAGTTTTGCAAACTCGAAAGGACTCTTCTTGGCGTTTTCTTTAACGCTGTTCCATAGGTGAATAAGAACGAATCCCAATATGAAAGGATAGGCAAAATACAACATCATTAATGGATCGTTCCAAGGCCTGAATATTGCTGTGTTTTGATATTCTTGAGTGACTCCGGGAATTATCAAGCCGATTCCCATGTTAAGAACTAGTCCTAGCACTAAATTTGCAAACCCAGCGATAAGCGCTTTTTTAATCATTATATTTTCACCCCCTTTCTTACTTTTTTAGCTAAGATGATTGAAAAGATCGAAGCAGAAAGAACAAAAGATGTAAGGGTAAGACTAAAAAAGAAAGGTTCTTCTATTTTTGTTATTCCATAGAATAGGTTGTGAAGTATAAATGAGGTAAAGCAAATTGTTAAAAACAAAACTGCACTTTTCATCGCAATCTTTTTGGTCTATTTGAAAACTCCAAAAAGAACAAGTACTAAAGCTACTATAGTGATTCCAGCAAATACCGCAAGGGTTCTGATAAATAAGCTTAGGGCTTCTTTTTTCTTGTTGTCTATTAAAAGTTGAAGAGGTTGGTAAAAGAATACAAAACCCATAATGGCTGCTGATAGTGTAAGTAAAGATAAAAATGTGATGGGGGCAAGAATAGTATCGGGTTTTGAACCTTGAGTCTTAGACACAAAGTCCATAACTGTGACGACTAGAATTATGTATAATGACGCGGAAAAAGCATTAATAAAAGGATTCCTTGTCATGTTTTAATTATAGCACGTTTATTATTTGGTATACTTTTTGTGTGGATATTCAAAAGTCTTTAAAAGATGGTGATAAATGTGTTGTGATAGGCGGAGTGTATAAGGGAAAGGGCGGAATAATAAGAGATATAAATAAAAGTAAGACTGGAGCGATAACCATAACTGTAGTTGAAAAAAACGGAGAAAGATTTAAAACTCTAGGAAAAAACGTTAAAGTTATTTAGATCAAGGATTAGGGTTAAATTCCGGGTTCATCCATAAAGGTTCCCAAATGTGTCCGTCTAAATCCTCGACTTCATAGCCAAACATCATATCCTCTGATACGCCAGTGTTTATACGGTAGTAATTTCCCCCATTCTCTTTTGCGGTTTCTGCAAATTGTAGTACTGCTTCTTTTGAATCAAGTGATATTGCAAGTAGAACACTGCTCGTATTCTTTGTATCGGCAATTTCCTTTTTTTCTATAAAATTTTTGTAAAATCCGTGAGATAACAACATAACTATTATTTCATCAGACCATTGCATACTTGAAGCTTTTTCATCAGAAAAATTAGGGTTTTTGCGAAACCCCAGCTTTTCGTAAAATACTGTTGATTTTGCAAGATCACTTACGGGTAAATTAATAAAAATTTGGTTTGCCATAAGATTTAGGATTATTGTAAGTTTAAGTCTACATTTAATCGACTGTAATACTTCAAGAATATTGATAAATGAATAGAATTATTAAAGAAAAGAGAAAAAGCTTAGTAAGACCTCTTTAACTCTCTACTTCTACTTGAAAACCACCATATGCCATTCGTTTCATATCAAAAGGCATA
>CAZXND010000002.1:0-207840 GCA_964641355.1 uncultured Gammaproteobacteria bacterium
AGAGCAAGAGCCTTTTAAGCTCTGGGTTCAGGGTTCGAGTCCCTGACGGCTCACATTTTTACCTTTTTTACCCGCTAATACCTCGATTAGCTTGAAAGATGGGGCTAAACTATCCGTTTGGATTTTCCTATCTTTCCCACAGATAAGACTTCCATCAAACGCCTTTTGCAAGAAGGCTTGTCGTTTTGGCAAATCAAGACTATCCCACAGTAAGGTGAGGTCTTTAAGAAATCTTCCCGTGAATTCTTTTACAATTTCTGTGTTATATTGTTCAATTCGTATGTCTGACCTTTCAATATCTAAGACTACTAGCTCTTTAAGATGAGGGTGGATGCCATCGGGACTCCCAAATGTTTTTTATACACCACCTACGGCCACCACCGAACCGTGTTGAACGATTAAATAAAAGAAACGCTCATCTGTGTAATGATTACACAAGATGTGTGAGGTTTATCTGCTACTTTGCAGTTGTGAGATCTTGAAAGATATGATCTGCAATATATTCTATCCCATTAGTCGTCCCAAACCTTTGTCTTACTACTTCATTTAGACCGTGCAAACCTGGAGATATTTCCTGCGCTGTTCTCCTAAGCTCATCACCACTAATTCCCTCTGATCCAATTACTCTTCCTAATTTAAGAGCTTCTATGGTTTTGTTGTTAAAATATATCTCAGGATCATCTCCTTCATGATAGGGAGCTACTAGCCATGGTTTCTCTAGTTGCATTGCTTGCCAACCAGTTCCCCAACCACTTCTTCCCATTATTGCCAACATATTTTCATCAGCCATGACAGTTGGTGGCATTTTTTCTGTTCCTTCTATTGTTTCCCACGGAGGAGTATAAGCTTTTATACCAGCTTCATGAGCTGCATCAATCAATGCTCTATTTGCGTCAACTGCACTACCAGTGCCACTAAACATAATGTATACGCCTGGATCAACTTCTTCTTCTGTTTTGGGTATATCCGATTTCATTGCGGGTGTATATATTCTTGAACGCCCATCTATCGATTGTGGTTGAGCATCTAGGTTAGCTGCATCCTGATAGGAAAAAGTGCTTACCCATGGAACAAAAACCTGAGAATACGCAGACTCAACTCTCATCATCCTATCTGCAAGCTTCCTCATGTCGGACTCACTGAAACCTAACTCTGGGTGTTTTATGCTTTCATGTAAAACTCGAGATAAGACTTCAGGAAACGCAAAATATCTATGTGGAACTTTTACAGGGACTCTGTTACCTGCTTCTATTACCCCTATAATATTTCTCGGACTTAATTCGGCACTTTCCTGTGTTGCGACAGATCGAGCTGTAAAATCTTGAGCATCAACATGAAATCGGTTATTAAGCATTTTTTCAACCTCATCGTAATGAGTATTTACTTGAGTTAAGTGCTGTTTGAAGTCTCCTGCTCCAAACATGATATCCTTCAAGATATTGCCAAATTGTTCATCATAGTAGAGAAGTGAGGCGTCATTTGGATTTTCCTCGAGTAGTATTCGTTTTTGACGGTCTCCATATAAAAGAGGCATGACAAGGATTGGTTGCTCCATCCCAGCTGATGCAAACCTTTTGCTTACTTCTCTCCCAATCGCTGTAGCAAGAATATATGGCTCATTTCCATGTCCTGGATTTAAAACGAGTATAGGCTTACCTTCGGTATGGGCAATGGCAGTCTCTTTACTTGAAGATAATTTCGGTGCGATATCTTGACCTGCTTCAGACATAATGCAATTATATCATCTGCTATATGTGCACTAAGCCCCAACTTTACTCCCACCTTGGTTACCATTGGGACTCCCAAATATTTTTACACACCATCCCAACCATGTTGAATGGTTCAACAACAAGACCTTAATCTGTGTAATCATTACACAAAATTTAAGAAAGAAAAAAAGTAGCAAAAAAAGAAAGAATAAATTTAGAAGGTCTTGTATAGGTCAATGATATTGTTTATCAGCTCGTTCGGATTTGGTATAGTTAGGGTCACAGTTGAATTCTGTGAACTTTAGTTTGTGGAATTCAGAACTAAGACTTTCTACTCGACTTATTAACTCTAGCAGTATTTTCTACCAAAAATATTAGAATCCCCATATAGAGCATTAGTTCTGCAAATTCTGAAAATTCTCCAAATGAATGTTTTCCAACTATTGTCGAGAAGTTATAGAGAAAAGCTGTAGCAAAATAAGGAAAAATAAAATACGGAGGAATTAAAAGATAGGAAAATTTTGACTTGAAAAACCCACCGATCATCCACGCAAATGATCCATAAAATCCAATCAGTGTATAGGTATAAGGAATAAATCCACCAACGCTTTTTACATTGTGAAAGGTTATTTCTCCTTGTGAATTTTCACTTGAAATAATCACAGGTGTAGCAATTCCTAAAAGTCTTTGCCCCCAAGAAATTTCATCCCCAGCAACAAAAAATAGAGCAATTCCGACTGCTAAGAATAAAAGAGAGAAAGACTTTACTCTTCTTTTAAAAAGAGCATAAGACAATATAAAAGATACAACAGAGGAAGAAATAAGTACAAAAAATTGAGTATTCTCAATAATATTATCTTCTGCTGATATTTTTTTAAAAACATCTGCCGGCCACATACTTATATGAATTGCAACAACAATAAGAAGAAATCCAGAAAGTAATATAAATTGTTTCCAATTCTTTTTTAGTACTTTTTCTCTAAGAGTTGTCAAAGCAATTAAGAATGAGAAAAGAACGATGTAAGATAAGCTGTCAAAATGAAAATTGGTGACGCTAAATGAATAATTTGGAAACAAA
The DNA here is from genome assembly GCA_964641355.1 of uncultured Gammaproteobacteria bacterium. GTDB lineage: Bacteria > Patescibacteriota > Microgenomatia > Levybacterales > GWA1-39-11 > CAZXND01. The sequence goes on from CAZXND010000002.1 coordinate 2,788, forward strand.
AAAGTATCAAGAACTCCCATGACAAGTACTACTAGCATTGATAATGGAAGTATTATGTAGTTATTTATTTTATGAATAACAGATGATAGATATATTTTCTTAAATTTGAAAAAGAGGAGCAATGCAAAAAATAGAAATGGAAGAGCGCGGGGGTCAAAATGCAAAATACTTACAATCGCATTCGTATTTTTATAAGAGCTGATAACAAGAGATGCAAGAATAAGTAAGTAAAACACATTCAAAAGTGAAGAAATATGATTTTTACTCAGCATATCTTTATCCTAGCACATTCGAAAGTCTCTGTTATAATTACAAGATGAAAATTTATTTTATCAGGCATGGAGAAAGTGAATGGAATGCACGCGGACTCCATCAACATGAAGGGATACCCCTCTCAACAAAAGGTGAAGACCAAACAGTGCAACTCGCTAAGAGGTTTTTAAAAATCCAGGTGGATCGAATTGTCGCAAGTCCATTTGAGCGCACCAAACAAACAGCTGAGGCTATTTCTTCACTTATTAACAAACCAATTGACTATAATACTTTATTTCGCGAAGTAAAAAGACCTACATCTGTTATAGGCAAATCTTACACAGACTCTGAAGCACTTTCAATTCGAAATCTTATGAGTGAAAACTTTGAAGAAGAAGACTGGCATCACTCAGATGAAGAAAATTTCTTCGACTTTAAAAATCGTGGACTTGAAGCACTAAAGTTTCTCGAATCACTGAATGATAAGAACGTTTTGGTTGTAAGCCATTCAGAAATGATAAAAATGGTAATTGCATTAATGATGTTTGGAGATAAATTACTTCCAGTTGAATTCTTAAGTGTTGCAAATTTCTTTAGAACCAGCAACACCGGAATAACTGTTTGTGAGTATAAAAAAAGCAAGTGGGACATGTACACTTGGAACGACCACGCCCACCTAGGATAAACTAAATTTTTCCAACCTCATCCAAGAGCTCATCTGACCAATTGACTAATTTACAGTCGGGAAGTAAGAGCGCTCGGTCCGGCCTTAACTCCTTTATAAAGTCCTCTGTGTGACTTACTATTAAAACTGCTCCAGTATATTTTTTAAGTGCTTCAAGTATGACTCTTTGTGAAAGTACATCAAGATATGTTGTTGGCTCATCCAAAACCAAAAGATTGTGATTATTAAGAAGCAAAGTTGCAATCGCAAGGCGAGTCTTCTCTCCACCTGAAAGAGATCCTATTGTTTGAAAAACCTTTGTTCCACTGAATAAAAATGCTGCCAAAAATGGTCTTATTTTTTCTTGTGGCATTGCTCCAAGATTTGAAATAAGATCAATAAGAGTTTGGCTGAAATCAAAAGTTTCAAATTCTTGAGAATAATAACCAAGTGAAAGATTCGAGTCACGAATCACTTCTCCGTCATCAGGTTTGACTAAATCCACAATTATTTTAATTAATGTGCTTTTTCCAGCACCATTTAAGCCAATTAACGCAATTTTCTCACCTCTTCTTATTGTAAAACTAAGATTTTCAAATAACTTTTTCTCTCCGAAACTTTTTTTTATCCCTATTACTTTTATTGGCTCATCAGACAACTGCTTTGGGATTGGTAATGAAATCTTAATTCTTTTTGCTTCTTTCGGAAGAGGAGGTAGAGCATCTTTAATTCTTTGAATTCTTTTTTGAAGCTGAACCCTTTGTCTTACACCTTTTTCAGATTTTCTTCCCATAAGCCCGACAAGGCTCTTTTCCATCTTTTTTACATGTTTTGTCTCATTTATTATTTGTCTTGTAAAGTGAGCATCACGTTCCTTTTTCAACTTAACATACTGAGTGTAATTTCCTTTATATTCTTCAATCTTTTGACTTAGCGGATCAATAACCAAGACTTTATCAATCGACTTATCGAGAAGCTCTAAATCATGAGAAACTAAGACCAGAGTTTTTGGGTAGGTACTTAAAAATTCCATAACCCATTCTTTTCCTTTTGTATCTAAAAAGTTGGTTGGTTCATCAAGTAATAAAACGTCTGGTTCTGCGAGTAACGCCCTTGCAATTGCTAGCTTTGTCTTTTGCCCACCGCTTAAGTGATGAGGAGGTTCATACAATTCTATATTTGAGAGCTCAAGACCTCTCAAAATATCAAGCAATTCCTTGTCTTCCCTTTCATAATTTCTATCTAAGTATTCCCTTGCGGTTGAAGACTCTTCAAGAATTGGATCGCGCTTTACTTCTTGCGGAACAAGCAGAACACTTCCTTCAGTTATGATACTTCCCTCTTTTGGTAACTCTACTTTTGTCAAAAGATTAAACAAAGTACTTTTTCCGGCACCATTTGGGCCTGCAAGCCCAACCTTTTGTCCTTCACCAATCGTAAAACTCACCTCTTTAAAAATTGGACGCAAGTGATTAAAAGAAACATTTTTTACTTGAATCATAATCAACTATTATGGGACAAAATATGGACGAAGTCAAAGTTGCAAATTTTATAGATAACTTGATATAGTTTTTTTCGACTATCTTTTTACCTCTGAGTCTTTTTGCATTTTATAAAAATGACAACTAAGACAAATATTATTAAAAAAATAAAACTAATAAAATTTGATATTACACGGATTTTAGTGTCGACAAATACCACAAGCACCCTATGATTCCCGGAGGGAATATTAAAAGTAATTAATCCTTTGTGATTTGGGTCTTGGAATTGAATTGGAACTTCATTTCCGTCAACATACACTCTCCACCCAGGAAAATAAATCGTATTATCAAGAATTATTGTTGAACTTTCCGAATTAAGATTAAACTCATGTCTATCGGATCTTACTCTTAGATTTTTAATTCTCGCATCTCCACCAATCAATTCAATCTTACTAATCGCTCGCCTATTTGGATCTCCACCTGACCACATGGTTGTTGCTTCTCCATGATAAAAAGTAGTTCCGGGATAATCATAATAATATTTATCGGGGTAGCTTTTAAAATCTTTAACACGCACGTATTGGACTGAAAAAATAACAAAAAAAATAGTTAAAATTAAAAGAATTCTTTTATTCATTCTCTCTAAAACAAATGGTGACAGACAAGCAACAGCAAAGCTTGATATAGCAATAAATCTCCAGGGAAACTGAAACTTTTTTAGGAAGTCAGAAGCTTGCCAAATAAATATGGAGTAAGAACTTGATATATAAATTCCGAGAAGAAAAATTACTATCCAAAATACTATTTGGTTTTTTTCTTTAATTTTTACTTTCTTACTCAACAAGAAATAAAAAGCGAAAAGAACTATAAGAAATGCAACTGGACCAATTTGCGGAGACAATCCACCTAATTTATTTACTTCTGTACCGTACCCCCAAGAAGAATAAAAGAACTGATGCAACTTTGGAAATTCTTTTAAATACATGTCTCTATGAAAGAAGAGAAAACTTGTATATTTTGATTCAACGAGTGAGGGAATCCAAAAAAGGGCTGACAACCCAAGGCCAAAAAGCATCGATAATAGCGAAAACTTAAATCCCTTCCACCCATTAATGACTCCATAAAGAAAAATAATCGGAGAGAACATAAGACTAATTGCATTGTGAGACAAAATTATTAGAGAGTAAAAAAGACCTCCATATGCAATAAGTTTTACATTTCCCTTTTTAAGATATTTATCAAGACATAGGAATACTAAAGGTAAAAGGGAAAAGCTCAAAAACTCTCCAATTCCACTTCTAATGTAAAGAGTCAAAAATCTATATGGGAGAAGGCTATAAAAAATTGTTGAGTAAAGCGCAACTTCCTCCCCAAATTTTTCTTTAATCCAAATGTAAAAGATAATAACTCCCAAAATAGAAACTGTAAGGGCTAATAAGAAATAAGACGTCTCAATTGAAAAGCCCACTAAATGCAAAAGTCCAGAAATATAACCTGCAAGAGGATAATAGATAATAAAAAGTGGCGTACCATACCCAAAATTTAAATTTCCCGCCCATCGCGGTAAGAGCTGTCCTTCACTTATTACTTTCGCGTACTCAGCAATCCTTGCAAGGTGAGATGTCTGATCGTGACTTTGATAATTTCCCAAAAAAAGAGGAAAAGAGAAGAATATTGATATAAAAGCGAGTATTAGTCCGTTTTTACTTAATCTAGACATCTAATTTCAAAATATAATATTCTTCGCTTACAGATTATTCAATATCCAAGTTTTTTTTAATTGCGTCATACAGATCCTTTGTTGATTGTGTAGGAAAGAGCTCAAATGACTTTTTTACGGCAAAAAGTGCTTCTTTTTTATCTCCAAGTTTATATTCTATTATTCCAAGAGTTGCCCAAAGACTTGGACTTTTTGGATTTTTTTTAAGTGCTTTTTTTATAAATGATTTTCCCAAGTCATACTTTTTTTGAAGTAAGTAATTTCTCGCCAAATTTTCATAAGCTGGTGGATAATTCCCTTCAAGAGATTTTTTATAATATTTCTCTGCTTTTTTATGATCTCCTCGATCATCATAATAAATTCCCAAGTTGTTCCATGCAATCCACCACTTCGGATTCATTTTTAGAGCTTTTTCAAAACGAATTCTTGCCTCTTCCTTTTTTTCTAATTTAAATAATTCATCTCCTAAATTATTCTCAACTATATAGCTTTTGGCACTGGTAGAGTCGTGAGAAAAAAGAGCATAAGCATTTTTCCAATCCATATTTCTAACTATCACTCTTATTGAGAAAATAAAAAGCAAAAAAATAAGAATTAAATATGCAATTTTTTCTCTTTTTTTAGTCAATACCTTTTCTAATCCAACCCCTACGATTCCAAGCACTCCAACCATAGGGAAATAAGTCCAACGATTAGCAACAGTCATATCAAGAGGAATAATGTGTAAATTCGGCAAAAACCCTATCACTAGCCATATTAAGAAAAAGATAAATACGCGCTTTAATTTAAGTTTTAAATAGAAAAAGAAAACAAAACAAAAAATCAACAAAATTAGAATAGCAGGTATAAAAAAATCTTCGATACTCGCACTCTTCACTATCCACTGTTGTGAAAACGATAAATCTATTGGGAGAACTATAGTTTTAAAGTAATAAAAAATTATCTTCGGAGTGTTGATAAGTCTTTCGCTTAAATCTAAATTCATTATAGGTGCATCTTCAATTTTTGATGTGAAAACGCTAACTATTGAAGATCTAAGCACTAAATAAATGAAGAGAACGGCCGTTTCCAAGAATAAAAGAGTCTTAAAGTATTCTTTTTTACAAAGGTACGAAAAAATCAAAATTATCGGAAAAAAAAGAACACCAGACTCCTTAGATAGAAGGGCAAAAAATAAGAGAAAAGAAAATGAAATTTTCTTAACTAAATCAAACTTGCTGTAAATAATTAATAAAAGAGCGCCTCCTCCAAAAAAGAAGAAAAGCACATCCTGATATGAAGAGATGCTTTGGACCGCCTCTTGGTTAATTGGGTGAAGTAAAAAAAATAAAGAGAGAAAAAACGAGATATTCTTACTAAAAAAGCGTTTAAAAATAAGAAAAACTACAAAAGCATTAGCAACATGAATTAAAAGTTGAAACAGGTGAAAAAAGAAAGGATTTGGACCTGAAATAGAATACATCAAGTTAAAAGCTATCGGCATTAATGGCTTATAATATATATTTGCTATGCCATTTCCGGAAGATTTGATTCCATAGGAAAACAATGTTGGAATGCTATTAATTGAGTGGACATATGGATTATTTAAAATCTGCTCTTTATCATCCCCGATAAACTCATTAAACAATCCATTAAAGTAGACGACAAACGCCAATAAGACGATGATTCCTAAAATTTTAATCTTACTCATATTAAAAGTATACAAAATTTGACAAAAGCTAACCTTTTCTTTTTAATAAATATATGGCGAAAAATCAAAGTTTAAAAAAGAAAGTCTTTACACGTGACTCAATCCTAATCGTATCCTTTATCTACGTTGTTCTTCTTGCTCTATATCTTATACTTGCAACTGGTCCTATTGTAGCCTTAAGTCTTAAGACTTATCTAACGGCAAAAGAGGTTACACCGTTATTTTGGCTAACACTATCCCCTTTCTTTATTTTTCCACTAGTTCTTTTTGTTTCGCTAATATTTATGCTCGTTTTTTACAAGAAAAAAAGAGTAAATTACTCACTAATAACGGCTTTGATTCCAATGATTAACCTCCTGATAATAGGTCTCATCTTGAATCTGTAAAGTATTTTCACTTATAAACCGCATGCTCTCCATAATCCAAGGTTATTTTCTCTTGCATAATTCTCAGCATCTTTGAAAAGATTTTGATATTTTATGTCTGGAGGAAAGGATGCAGCCTTTGCGTATCCATTTCTTACTAAATACTGATTTACAAATATTTCTCCCACCCAAACGTAACGAAGAAGTCTCCCATACCTATCCGTTTCAGACACATCCTTTTCAAGTCTCACCTCTTTTCCTTCTACAAGTTCTTTATTTTTATCTGATGCGATATCTCCAAAACAGCCAACAGGCTTTCTAGGATCCTTAGTCTCAGGCGTGTCAATTCCTATATATCTTAATTTTTGTCCATCAGAAAGAAGAATAGTATCTCCATCTATTACCTTCTCAACAATTGCACTTGTAGAGCTTACTCCTTTTATCTCCTCTTTTGGTTTGGCTAAATAAGTAGTAAGAAGAAAAAATAAAAAAACTACCGAATATAAAACTAATTTAACAACAGGTTTTCTCACTGTTAAAAAGTAATATTTTGAATATGGTCTATTTTAAATTCATCTCCTAACGCATAAATCTCAAGAGCGTCGAAGCGAATATTTTGACTGGATTTATTAAGCATGTAAAATTGTGAAGTTTTAATCATTTTTGATAACTTACTTCTAGTGATTGCTTCAAGAGGAGTGCCAAATTTGTCCCCTCCTCGAAGTTTTACTTCAACAAATACTGTTGTGTCGTTGTCTTTTGCAATGAGATCTATTTCACCAAAGCGTGAATGGTAGTTTTTTTCAAGAATTTGATAACCGTGGGCACGGAGGAATTTTTCAGCTTGCTCTTCACCGATTCTCCCTAGAGATAGGCGGTTCACAAGAACATATTAGAAAATTAGAATATAAAAGTCAAAGACTAAATTAAGAGGATTCAATCAACTACTTCACAAACCTTTTGAGGACTGCTTTGTGTACTACCTTTTTAGGATTTGCGACAACTTCAATTCTTAAAAGATTTGGCATGGAAAGAGGAACAATTCTATCTACCTCTACTCCATCCAAAACCTGTCTAACGGTAAAAGATCGATTTATTCCTTTTCCACGAACTTTCATGACTTGTCCTGAAAAAGCCACTGTTCTTTCCTTTTTACCTTCGCCTTCTGAAACCTTTTCAAAAAGCTTTATTTTGTCTCCGACCTTGAAATTTTGATCCATAATTTAAGAATTATACAGTTTTGGCCTCAGCTTTTCAAGCTACATCGCTTTGAGAAACTCTACAAAGAGAGGATGAGGATTGGTTGGTCTACTTTTATATTCAGGATGACCTTGAATTCCAAGAAAAAAGGGATGAACTTCTTTAGGAAGTTCGATCATTTCAACTAATCCTTCAACAACTGATTTTGCGGATATAACAAGCCCTGCGCGCTCAAAATTCTCTTCAAATTCTTTATTAAATTCATATCGATGTCTGTGTCTTTCAGACACAATACCCTTCTCTTTGTCAGAAAAACCCTTATGAGTTTCGAATACTTCCCATGCTCTTGTACCCTCCTTGACCTTTGCATCCCAAGCCCCGAGCCTCATAGTACCACCATAGGCTCGTCTCTCCATTATTTCTTTTTGCTTTGGAATCAAGTGAATAACAGGGTGAATGGTTTCCTGATTGTTTTCCTGAGTGTTGGCATCTTTCCAACCCAACACGTCACGAGCGAATGAAACTACCGCAAGTTGCATTCCATAACAAAGACCAAGATACGGAATTTTATTTTCTCGGGCATAAGAAATAGCATCTATCATACCCTCTGCTCCTCGCTCACCCCATCCGATAGGAACAATTATTCCATCAACCTTCCCGATTACTTCTGCACCTTCTTTTTTTACTTTTTCAGCGTCAACCCAAACTGTTTTAGTTTCAAGACAGACGTCCCATGCAGCATGATCGATTGCATCAAATAATGCAGCATATGAATCTCTAAGCTTGTAATCTCCTGTTGCAAAGTATTTTCCGACAATCGCGATTGTTACTGTCTTCTTTTTAGGAGTTTTTATTTTAGCAATAAGATCCTTCCAGACAGAAAGGTTTGGTTCCTTCTCAACAAGTCCAAGACTCTTCATTATCTTTTTGGGCAAATCCTGCTCTGCTAAAACTAGAGGAATTTCATAGACACTTTCAACATCAGGTGATGAGATTATGTGTCCAGGTCTTACGTTACAAAAAAGCGCAAATCTATCAAGCCTTCTTTGATCAAGCTTCTTTTCAGATCTGGCAATTATAAAATCAGGCTGAATTCCCATCGAATTTAGCGCCTTAACTGAAAGTTGAGTTGGTTTTGTTTTGGGTTCTCCAAGATGCGCTGGCGCTGGAACATAACTTACATGCACATGAATCACATCTCCTGGCTTTCTTAGAGTCAAAATTCTTGAAGCTTCATAATAAAGCACATTTTGATACTCCCCTGCTGTTCCACCAAGCTCCACCAAAACAACATCCGCGTGAACCTTTTTTGTGACCTTCTCTATTCTTTGAATAATTTCATCCGTAACGTGCGGAATAGCTTCAACATCTTCTCCGTTATATTCAAATCTTCTTTCACGCTCAATTACAGTATTGTAAATTTTTCCCATGGTTACGAAATTATCACTTCCCATGTCTTCGTTAAGATATTTTTCGTAGGAACCGATGTCCATGTCGGCTTCTGTTCCGTCATCACATAAAAAGGGATCACCGTGCTCTATTGGGTTAATTGTTCCAGAATCAAGATTAAGATAGTTTTCAAACTTTATAGGGGCGACTTTATATCCTGCACTTTTGAGTAGAAGGGCGATGGAGGCAACCGTAATTCCCTTACCTATTCCAGAAATTACGCCACCAGAAACAAAAATATACTTTGTGCGAGAGTTTTTGAGCGGCACGATTTATAATATCAAAATCACCCACTAGTGTCAAATTGCCTTATTTTTCCCTCTAGTTGCCCAGAGTGTCAAAAAAACCTTCTTATTGAGTAAGGCTATATCTTTTACTCTGAGAGTTGAGATTTCTCTTTTGCTCCTCATTCCATTTCCTAAAGTTATATGAGCTCCCAAAAGATCAAACCCACCTGTCTGCAAAATATCTAACATTTCAATTAATGAATTTGCAGGATAACTCGTAGGGTCATGGTGAAACTCCATTACGATCTCTTCTACCTGTTTTAACTTTCCTGATTTTGCCAACTCACGCATAACATATCCCTCCGACCCCTCAATATCCACTTTTAATAAGTCTATTTTTTCTTCTTCGGTAATTAAATCTGATAATTTTACTTTTGGAATATCAACAAAATACTCATCAGGAGTAACTTGTGCGCTTCTCAATTCTATATAATCTTGAGTATGCCATCCACTTCTTGGTCCATGTAAATGAAGACTTGCACTTCCATTCAGATCTCCCATAACAGCTGCATTAATTATCTGAACATTTTTTAGTCTCCTACGCATTGAATTTTCCCGCATAACATTCACAGTTGCAGGATTAGCTTCAACAATCGTTACTCGTGCATCTGGTGCTCTGTGTTTCCAATAAAGAACAGAGTATATGCCAGGATCTCCTCCTAAATCTATCACTTTGGGTGAATTTGTATTTGGTTGCCAACTTTTATATTCTCCTCTTACAAAGATTTCAGAAAATATGTATCCAATTTCTATCATACGCTGTATATAGACAAACGGCCGAACAAGTCTTAAATTCCTCGTCTTACGATGCATACCTTCCATCTGAGATAGATCTTCTTGAGCTATTTTTCTCAAAACCCATGTAAATTCTCTTGGAAAGTCAGATTTTTTTCCAACTTTCTCAAAGGCATTCACTGATCTAACAAGTTCCACTAAATTAGCCACAGCGAGTATTATACATAAGTTAACTTCACCAAACAAACAACTATTTTCTATGTTTGAGAGGAAGATTAAATTTCTAAGTACGCTACGAGAGGTTTGTGGTCAGACCCATCTAACGATAACTTTTCACATTTTGAAGATGAAATATTTTTTACCCATAGGTAGTCTAGCTTTTTTCTAATATGAACTTGGAGCTTTTTTATTAGAAATTCTAAAACCTTTCTTCCTTTGACTAAGTTAATATTGTTTAAATCCGCAGTCCATCCAGTATCTTTTGAAATGTCTCTAAATTCTCCACCCATAACCTCCTTGTGCATTACCATTTCTTTTCCGCTTTCTAGCAAATCAAAACTATTGAAATCCCCACAAACTATTTCGTGATAAAACTTATTTTTTTGTAAATTATTCATTAAATATTCAAGTTGTCTTTTTCTATTTTTCAAACCCCCATTTTGATCGAGGTGTACATTAGTCACTCTAACCTTCTTTGTATTAGTGAGCTCGAAACAGCCAATTATTACCCTCCTCTGAAAAGATTCCATAACACCACCCACAATCCATGAGAAAACTTTCTCATGAATTGCTAAAGTGGAATATTTAGGAAGAAACACTTTCTGTTCGCTTTCTAGCTTTAGTACCTTTGTATTCCAAATAATGCAGTTACCCATTCCCAATATAGATTTTTCTGCGCCGAGATTACAGATAGCCTTCCACTCCCCACCTAATTCTTTCAATAACATGTCCACCATAAAGGTTTTACCAGGACCCCAAACGACCTCTTGCAAACAAAATAGGGACACACCCTTATTTGTCATATTTATAATATTATCTATCAGCCTCTCTCGATTAATAGAAAACTGAATATTATAAGTGGCAATTATTAATTCTTTTTTTGCTTTTATATTTATATTATACCTTTCCAACTAGATGACTTCTTATAACAGAACGCAAAGATCTCATAGATTCAACTATATCCTCTTGCAATGTCGTTATCGCAACCATTGGTATTGTTCTCCTCCTAGTTATCGCCTCTAAAATAGACTCGCAGTTGTAAACACTAATTCCATAACCAACGCCTTCAGTATGCGCATCAGTATTCCCCACTAAAGCTCCCAGCTTTGGATTATTTACGTTTGTCCTAATAAAATCACTTAGCTTTAAACTACCCGACTTAAACACTACACCTTTTCTACTAATTCTATGCAACCTCGCTTCATTCGCATTAAAAACTTCAATACCATCCATATACAAATTTTCATCGTCCGAATTAATAACTTCTCTCAGCAAGTCCAATGATACAGAAGAAGCTATTTTTAAACCCGGATGTGCTATTATTGCAAGCCCATTTTGTTTATGAATCTTTTTTAACGTATCTTCTAATGATAAACCTGGCTCTATCTCACTGACTACATTAAGTGCTAATACGTGCCCATCTTTTGAAGAAACTTCAACCCCGGGAATAATCTCAATAGGTAATTTTTTTTGTGCAACATAATCCACTGCGATACTTGAAGAGGTAATTACATTATGGTCTGTAACCGCAATGGCATCAATACCCGTTGAGATAGCGAAATCAACCATTTTCTCGGGAGATAGAGTCCCATCTGTCCAGTTCGTATGCAAATGTAAATCTGCTCTTTTATAATTCTCCATTCCACCAAATTGAGTAGGACGTGGAAGACATACCGGTCTATATTCTCTATGTTCATGCATAATTTAAGTATTAGAATATGTAAGTCTCAGCCGTTTACAAAACTGAATTAATTGCGATACTATTTCTGGTTGCTTTGTAAACAAAGATATCTCCTCTGTCCCCAGCTTTACGAATAGTTCATCAAAATTATGAGATCCGATTATGGCAGAGTGATCCCCAAGCAATAAAGCTTTTGCATGAATAATGCCTGGATATCTATTTACTCTGAATAGAGGCTTTTGTTGTCTTAAGTTGTGAACCTTCTGAGACATTCTCGGAGTAAATCCTAATTGGTCTTCTTGCGATGTAACAACACTAACATCTACACCCCTAATTACCGCTCTATTTAGTGCTTTTCTCAAATTTCCAGAAGGCAGAAAAGGTGATACTAAGGTGATGCTTTCATCTTCCTTAAGGATCTCATTATATGCGTATTCCATAATAATCGAATCGCTTCGCCTTCCTTCATCCACTAACAAGACATTATTAATATCACAGACATAAATCATATTTGATACAAATGACTCTTGAAAAGATCCATTAAAGACTACTGAAAGATTTTCCACTAAAGCAGGGTTATTTGTCTTTACCATGAAATCCATCCTTTGTGCGTCAAGAGGAGTCTGGTTTACGCCACCTATATAGGCATTGTCATCAATTATAGAAATTTTTTTATGATCCCTTCCCCATACAATGCTTAAGGGAACGTGACGAAAAAAATTTCCCAACCTATTAGTTTGAAAAGTCCAACAATATCTACTTAGTGAATCGAGTATTTTTTTTTGCTCTTCGCGAACAAATTTCATATAGTTCTTCTGCTTCCCCAAATAAGGTAGTTGATTAAAGGCATTATCAGTAATAAATTCAGAGTATGTATCGTATAAAATTTTTACATCTACGCCTCTATTGCTCGCCTCAATCAATCGTTTTGCTAATAGATTTGTAAAATGTCCAGATTCTAAGGCCATAGTCTGTATCCATACCCTTTCTTTCGCCTTCTGAATTTCTATCAGTTGATCTGTAAGAAAATCAACGGTCTCATATATATTATAGGTTATTTTTTCTCTTTTAAATATTTCAAACATTCTGATATCACTAGCTTTTTCCATAGTCATATTATACACCAAAATATGGGATACTTGGGTAATCTAATATTGTTTGTTATGTTAAATCAATATATTGACTTCCAAAAAAAATGTGATAAAAAAAATTTATGTCTTTCCAGGAAAGAATAGATGACGCAAGAAGAGAAATTAATAGGGAAGTTGCTCTAAAGAAAAGGGAAAGTGCTCTACAAGAAGAGGAGATTAAAAAGCTAATGGACGAAGGGATGAATGCGGCTCGTAATCGACAAGCAGACCGTTATCTCGAGCTTGAAGCAACAGGATTAATTGATCTAATTGAGGAAGTTACATACCATCGCATTATCGTTTCACGTCCAGTCCCACCAGGGGAGCAAGAGAAAACTTCACAAGGATTTGATCCGAAATTCAGGATAATAAATAGAGAAGATACTAAAAGAATAATTGACGAAGCAAGCAATGCAATGCAGTGGGGTGTAACCACCTCAACTCCCTCACTTAATGAGCGAGGAGTCTGGGATACATCCCTTAAAATATTTATAACTAAACGAGAAACATTCTTTGGTAGTCCTTCCGAAACAACTTTCATTTTTTACCATGACCCTAGCAAGAGACTTAGAATAAGCGGAAGACAAACAACCTTCTGGGGACCGGTTCCAGAGGGAGATGAAGGAAAAAAAGTACTCGAAAATTCCTTAGCAAAAGCATTTGCCGATCCTTTCATACATAGATATACATCTAAGGAAGTTCCACCACATTCACACTTCGGGCCTGATCAAAAGATTAGATATTAAAATGACCAAACTATAAATATGAGCGGCGGACCGGATTCGAACCGGCGACCTCTTCCTTGGGAAGGAAGCATTCTACCACTGAACTACCACCGCACGATACATATTATACTTAATGCAAATCTAAGTGTCTCTCAATATAAAAAGTCGTTTTGGCAGCACTTGGCAAGGTTATTCGGAAAGGATTAGGCTTTGGTACAAAGCCCTCATCATCATTCCTTGGCAATCTAAACCATCTAAGAATTTGTATACGATCTTGAATTAACTCAGGCTCACCTAAATATCTTCTACCTTCAAAACCAAAAGAAATTTCATATGCATTTTTAAATTTTTTAATAAAGTCTTTATTTTCCCAGAAACCGCTACGTACTTTATTTATCTCAACACCAAGAAGATATAATTCATTATCTTCAAAAGTTCTTTCTTCTCTATCGAAATTAAGTCCAGGTCTAATAGGTGGAATTGAATTATCACTTAGTGAATTCAGTACAAATTCTAATGAAACCCTGCCTGACAACCTAACATGTTGTCCCACAATACGTTCATCAGCTTCCATAGTTTTTTCAAAAGGAGAAAACGAAATACTAGGCGGTAAAGATAGTCTTTCTATCATCTATTTATTAGGAATCTTAAGGACCATCCCTTCAGTAATACTATCAGGACTTGATAGGTTATTTGCTTGAGCTATATCTATCCAACGAAACCCATCCCCATATACACTTACTGCAACATCCCAAAGACCTTCTCCGGCTTTAACAGTGTAACTATTTCCATTAAATTTTTCCTTTGCTTTTTGAGAGGTTGACTCTGTTTTTACACCTCTGGTTTCAGTTGAAACAGGCTTTTGTCTTTTTGAGAGAAGCAAAACACTTGAAAGGATTAAGGAAAGAACAACCGTCACGGTAACCATTCCATATAGAAGGCTCTTGAATGAATCCGTCGACTCAAGGGGAGAAGGAATATTTGTATTTTCTCTTTTTTTTAATTTAACCATTTTTATTAACGTGCCTACATTATTAAAATAACTTGCGGGAGTGACGGGGCTCGAACCCGCGACCTCTTCCGTGACAGGGAAGCGCTCTAGCCAACTGAGCTACACCCCCAAGTTTGCAAATCAAACTCAGGCTAAGGTGAACGTTGTAATTGTACAGAATTATTGAAGCAAGGTCAATCTCGTGGTAACATAAGTTGAGTATAAATGCACACTTTTAGCAATCAAGATATCGCTCGACTTTTCAGAAACGTAGCCGCGGCTTACTCCATAAAGAATGAAGCAAAGTATAGATTCCAAATAATTGCATATACAAAGGCCTCAGATATTATTTCGGGAATGAATACGGAAATCAAAGATTTGCTTTATGAAGGAAAATTAAAAGTCCCCGGGGTTGGAACCTCCATGATGACACATATCGAAGAACTGTTTGAAACAGGACAAGTAACACACTTTGAGACAGTTATGAAGGAAATTCCAAAATCTGTTTTTGTTCTACTTGATGTGCCTTCTTTTGGTCCAAAAAGAGCTTTTAAAATAGTTGACGCTCTTAAGCTTGAAAACGCAAATACCATAATCGAGGATGTTGAACGCGCAGCAAGTGAAGGAAAAATTGCTCCACTAGATGGATTTGGCGAAAAATCCCAGGAAGACATTTTAAAAGCTCTACAGGAATATAAAGTAGGAAAAACAAAATCCAGAAGAATGGTATTACCCTACGCTTTCGATATTTCAGAAAAGATCATTTCTTATCTTAAAAAGTCTCCATATGTAAGGCAGATTTATCCTCTAGGAAGTCTGAGACGCATGATGTCTACTGTTGGAGATGTAGATATTGCGGTTGACTCTGATCACCCAGAAGAGGTTTTAAATTATTTTGTTAAGTACCCAGGTATCGAAAGAGTTCTATCAAAAGGAGATGCAAAATCCTCTATAAACGTTTCGGGTGGAAGACAAGTGGATCTTATGATTCAGCCACCTGATGCATTCGGATCACTCCTTCAGCATTTTACTGGCTCAAAGCATCATAACGTGGCTCTTCGCGAATATGCGCTAAAAAAGGGAATGTCACTATCTGAATATGGAATAAAAGTTAGGGAAAAAGGTAAAGAGGTTCAAAAGAAATTTGAGCTTGAAAAGGATTTTTACAAATTCATTGGTCTTGAATTTATCCCACCGGAAATTAGAGAAAACCAAGGAGAAATAGAGCTTGCAGCAAAAAATACTCTCCCACGTCTTATCGAGCTAAGCGATATGAAGGGTGATCTACATATTCACTCAAGCTACCCAATAGAACCGAGTCATGATCTTGGAAAAAATACAATGGAGGAAATGCTTGAGAGAGCTATATCACTTAAATATGAATATCTTGCATTTTCAGAACACAATCCAAGCGTTGGAAATCATACAAAAGACGAAATCTATAGAATATTAGAAACAAGACTTAAAACTATTGAAAAACTTCGCGATAAATACAAAGGAAAAATAAAAATAATAAACCTCATGGAAACAGACATCCTTGCGAGTGGAGAATTAGCATTAGACGACAAAGCTCTGTCTTTTCTTGATGCCACGATTGCCTCAATTCATAGCGTCTTCTCAACTCCAAAAGAAGAAATGACAAAGAGGGTTCTTTACGGCCTTGAGAATCCTAAGGTCAAAGTATTTGCTCATCCATCAGGAAGACTCCTCAACAGTCGCGCTGGATACGAACTAGATTGGGAAAAGCTTTTTAAATTCGTTGTGAAGAGGAATTTAGCTCTTGAAATAAATGCATGGCCAACAAGACTTGATCTCTCCGATACTTTAGTAAAGCAAGCAAAAGACATGGGAGCAAAATTTGTAATTGACACAGACAGCCATGCTGTACATCATATGGATAATATGTTTTACGGAGTAGCGGTAGCAAGGCGTGGCTGGTGTGAAACAAAAGACATTTGGAATGCCCAACCTTTTGAAAAATTCAACTCTTGGATTAAAAGTTGAAGCAAATAATTTGACTTTGGGCATAGCGTGTGACAAAATATATTCATGAGTTTGCCAGTATGGATTGCACTTGGAGTAATAATCGTCGCCATTCTCTTCATATGGATGACCTACAACTCCCTCATCGTCCTTCGCGAAAGAATAAAAGAGGCTTTATCTTCAATCGACATTCAACTTAAAAGACGTGTTGATCTTATTCCTAATCTTATAGAAACAGTAAAGGGCTATGCAAAACACGAAAAAGAGGTTTTTGAAAAGGTAACAGCTGCAAGAAGTTCTTTAATGAATGCAGAATCCCCAGTCGAGAAAGCAAAAGCAGAAAATATGCTTGAAAAGACACTTAAGTCTCTTTTTGCCGTAGCAGAAGCATACCCAGATCTTAAAGCAAGCAATAACTTTTTGGAGCTGCAAGAAGAATTATCAGATACAGAGAATAAGATTGCCTATTCAAGACAATTTTACAATGCAAATGTCTTAGAATATAATTCAAAACTTAAAACTTTCCCAACTGTAGTAATCGCCAATTTCTTCTCCTTTAAGGAAGAAGAATTCTTCGCTGCAACAGAGGAAGAAAAAAAGAGCATCAAAGTTAGTTTTTAATCCAAAAGCTCCTTCCCTGCTTTTCATATGACTATTTACAATTCAATTTCATCAAACAAAAGGAAAACGTTTTTTATAATTGTTTTCTTCATTATTTTTATTGCAACAGTCTCATATATCTTATCTCGAGCGCTTGGATATGGACTTTCTTTTGTTGGAGTAATGCTAGTAATTTCGGGACTTATGTCATTTTTCTCATATTACTACTCCGATAAGATTGTCCTTTCTATGTCAGGAGCAAAACCGGCAACAAAGGAAGAATTTCCCGATCTTTTCAATATAGTTGAAAACTTAACAATTGCATCAGGAGTTCCTATGCCAAAAGTATTTATAATTGATGACCCAGCGCCTAATGCATTTGCAACCGGACGCGACCCAAAACATGCAGTTGTTGCCGCAACAACTGGCATTTTGTCGATTCTTAAAAAAGCTGAACTCGAGGGAGTCATGGCACACGAACTTTCACACGTCAAAAATTATGATACAAGACTTATGGGTGTTGTCGCTATTCTTGCAGGATCAGTCGCTCTTCTAGCAGATTTTTTTATGAGAAGTCTTTGGATGAGAGGGGATGATGACGACAGAAATGGAAATACTTTAATATTTATCGCCGCAATTTTGGTATCAATTTTAGCGCCAATTGTCGCAACTCTAATTCAACTTGCTATTTCTCGAAGAAGAGAGTTTTTAGCAGATGCCGACGGTGCACTTCTCACTCGATACCCTGAGGGACTTGCATTAGCGCTTGAAAAAATTTCATCCGATCCCAAAATTCTTAGAAGCGCAAGCGTTGCAACTGCTCACTTTTTCATAGAAGATCCATTTAAAGCAGATGCTGAAAAAAGAAGTAAGTCGTCTTGGTTTGTTAATCTTTTCAACACACATCCTCCGATTGAAGAGCGAGTAAAGATACTTCGCTCGATGTAATTTTTTCTCCACCTATTCGAGAGATAGCGAGTTGAACTATAATATATTTATGGAAATCCCATTTATTATATTCTTTTCTAAATTAACATCATTTATATCGAAGATAACAAAAAGAGGATCAGGATCTACCTGGCCTGGACATCTTGCTTTAAAGGCTGATAAAAATTTTATACCAGATATTATTAAAAAAAATCCTAATTTAAAAATAATTCTTGTTGCAGGGACAAATGGTAAAACAACAACTTCAAAGCTTATTCAATTTATTTTAAAAAAAAGTGGCATTAACACATTTCATAATGAATCAGGAGCAAATTTATTAAACGGAATCGCTTCAAGTCTTATCAAACACTCAAGTCTTCTTGGCAAACTTAATTTTGAAGTCGCAATTTTTGAAACTGATGAAAATACTCTACCCTCTCTTCTTAAATTAGTAAAGACCCCTTATGCACTGGTCGTTCTAAATTTATTTCGTGATCAACTAGACAGGTATGGTGAAGTCAATCTGATCGCAAAAAAATGGGAAGAGGCACTACGTAAACTACCCGAAGACACTACACTTTTTATTAACGCGGATGACCCACAACTTTCTTTTATTGGTAAAGGTCTTAAAAATAAAAAGTACTTCTTTGGAATTGATGAAAAATTAATGAAAAAGAAAGAATTAGCCCATGACTCTGATTTTTCTTATTGTCCAAACTGCAGATCAAGACTTAATTTTGAAAAGATTTCCTATTCTCATCTGGGAAAATACTCTTGTCCCAAATGTGGATTTGAGAATCCTAGAAAAATCACTCTTCCTGCTTTGCCTCAAAAAATGCTTGGAATTTATAATGTTTATAATGTTAATGTAGCAAGTCTTATCTCTAGCATTTTAGGAGTAGAAAATAACAAAATAAGAGATTCACTTTTAGAATTTGATCCGGCATTCGGAAGACAAGAAAGCCTGAGTTATAAAGGAAAAGATATTACCATTCTTCTTTCTAAAAATCCGACAGGTTTTAATCAGTCAATTGAAGCTATTTTTGAAATATCAAAAAAACCGAATGTTTTACTAGTTTTAAATGATAGAATTCCAGATGGACGCGATGTTTCTTGGATTTGGGATATAGATACTGAGTATTTAGTGAATAATAATTCCAATCTCTTTATTGCGGGCGACAGAGTATTTGATATGGGACTAAGAATCAAATATTGTCTTGAAAAATCAGAGCTATCGAGTAGCAAATACCATGTTTTTGAAAAATTAAAAGATGCAATTGAAGAGGCGGTAAATACTACTCCCAAAGATGAAGTTTTATTCATATTACCGACATATTCTGCGATGCTTGAAGTTAGGAAGATTCTTTCTGGAAGAAAAATATTATGAAAAATAAGAGATTTTTGAATTTCATTCCTTTCACTCATGAAAATAAGACGAGCTTGAATTTCATTCCTTTCACTCATGAAATATAAAATAAACATTGCATGGCTATACCCTGATCTTATGAGCACATATGGTGATCGTGGGAATATTATTACGCTCCAAAAAAGATGTGAATGGAGAGATATTGAAGTTGAAATTTTAAAAATAACACTAGATACAAAAGCTGAAATATTAAATACTTGTGACCTAATCTTCATGGGAGGCGCACAAGATACACAGCAAGAAATTGTAAATCATGATTTAATAAAAAATAAAGGAAAAATACTTATAAAAAAAATTGAAGAAAAAACTCCCGGACTATTTATTTGTGGAGCTTACCAATTCTTAGGGAAATACTACAAAACAAGCGAAGGTAAAAAAATTCCCGGATTAGGACTCTTTCCCTTGCACACAGATAACCCCGGAGAAAACACTCCACGTTTAATAGGAAATGTGGTCGCCGAAACTTCATTTAATTCAAACTCAGAGAGTACTAAACTGGTAGGATTTGAAAATCATGGAGGAAGGACTTATTTAGAAGATAGTTCCTCCGCTTTTGCAAAAGTGTTAAAAGGTTCAGGAAATAATGGAAAGGATAGAACCGAAGGGATAAAATACAAAAATACCATTGGAAGTTATTTCCACGGACCAATTCTTCCTAAAAATGTCGAGATTGCAGATTGGCTAATAAGAAAATCTTTAAAAATAAAATATAAAGAAGAGGTAAATCTTGCAGACCTCAATGATGATCTTGAGAAAAAGGCAAAAAAAGTAATACTTTCACGTCTTCTCACTTGAAGCGGAAAATACCTAGCCATATAATATACTTTGTTAAAAGAATATATATTTGAAAACAAAAATGAGAGTAGACGTAAAGAAAATTTCGAAATTAGCAAATCTTCCAATAAAAGATGAAGAAATTCCTTCTCTTGAAAAAGCCATTGAAGATACGCTTTCGTATATTAAAATCCTTGAAGAAGTAGATACTAAGGAAATCACCCCAACAAGCCAAGTTACAGGTCTTGAAAATATTACACGAAACGATATAGCAAATCCTTCTTTAACGATAGAAGACGCTCTAAGAAATACTAAGAAAACTCATAATGGGATGTTTGAGGTAGATGCGATTCTAAATAAAGACTAACATGGCAAAATTAAACGAATTAACATTAGTCGAAACCCTGGAAGGACTTTCCGCTAAAAGGTTCTCATCTGAAGAACTTGTGGAAGAATGTATTGATCAAATAGAAATTCTCGAACCAGAAATAAATGCGCTTGTAACAAAAACTTTTGACGAAGCAAGAAGTGCTGCAAAAAGAGCTGACAAAATGATCTCAGACGGGAACACTGCTACACTCTCTGGAGTTCCACTGATTTTAAAAGACAACTTTTCAACAAAAGGAATTAGAACAACAGCCTCAAGTAAGGTTCTTGATAATTATATTCCGCCTTATGATGCTACAGTCGTTTCCTTACTTAAAAGTGCCGGAGCAATTATTTTAGGGAAAGCAAATATGGATGCATGGGCACATGGCTCGTCTACCGAAACCTCAGATTTTGGATCTACAAAAAATCCATGGAACACTAATCATCTTCCAGGTGGATCATCTGGAGGATCTGCTGCTGCTGTAGCAGCACAGGAAGCAATAGCATCTATCGGAACAGAAACTGCCGGATCAATAAGACAACCTGCTTCTTGGTCTGGTGTTGTAGGAATGAAACCCACATATGGAAGAGTCTCTCGCTATGGAGTAATCGCCATGGGATCCTCCCTTGACTCACCCGGTCCAATTACTAAAACAGTCGAAGATGCGGCAATTCTTCTTCAAATTATCGCGGGAAAAGATGATCATGATGCTACTACTCTTCCAGATAAAGTACCAGATTATAGAAATAGCTTAAATAACTCAATTAATGGAGTAAAAATCGGGATTTCTGATGATTATTTTGTGGATGTAAATCCTGAAGTAGAAGAAAAAATAATGAGCGCAATCAGAGTTTTTGAAGATATGGGCGCTTCAGTCAAAAAAATAAGACTTTTTCCACCTCGATATTCGATTGCTGTATATACTATTATTCAAAGAGCGGAAGTATCATCCAATCTTGCACGATATGATAGCGTACGTTATGGTAAAGGTCGAGATTTTTTTGGCGACGAGGCAAAAAGAAGAATTATACTAGGAACCTACACTTTGTCTTCTGGATATTACGATCAATACTACAATAAAGCGCAGAAAGTTAGAACAATAATAATAGAAGATTTCAAAAAAGCATTTGGCGAGGTTGATATAATTATTGCACCAACCAGCCCAACAACAGCTTTAAAACTCGGAGCAAGCAAACAAAGTTCTATGTTTGGGGAATTACAAGATGTACTTGTCGAACCATCATCAATTGCTGGACTTCCAGGAATTAGCGTACCGGCAGGATTTGATTCGAATGGCCTTCCTATAGGAATGCAAATTATTGGACCTCAGCTCTCTGAAGAAAAAATTCTTAATGTAGCAAGCATGTTTGAAAAAGCAACAGATTTCCATACATTTATACCTGAAATTGCTAAATAATTAAAATGAATTACAAACCAGTTGTTGGACTTGAAGTACATGTAGAACTTGCAACAGAATCAAAAATGTTCTGTTCTTGCTCGGCAAAATATTTTGGTAAAAAACCAAATACTTACACTTGCCCAGTTTGTCTTGGCTTACCCGGGGCGCTCCCCGTCCCAAATCAAAGAGCAATTGATTGGTGTATCAAAATTGCTCTTGCCTTAAATTGTAAAATTCAAGAGTTTTCAAAATTTGATAGAAAAAATTATTTTTACCCGGACCTAGCAAAAGGTTATCAAATATCACAATACGACAAACCTTTCGGTCTAAATGGGTCTATAGAAGTAACCTCCTCTAATGGACAAAAAAGAGTAATAAGAATAAGAAGGGTTCACATGGAAGAAGACACTGGAAAACTTACTCATGCAACAGTGAGTGGAAAGAGAGTAAGTCTAATAGATTTCAATCGCTCTGGAGTACCGCTTGTTGAAATTGTTACCGAACCAGATTTTCAAAACGCAACTGAAGTAAAAAATTATCTAGAATCTCTTCAGCAAGTTGTAAGATACCTTGGAGTTTCAAATGCTGATATGGAAAAGGGAGAAATGAGACTAGAACCAAATATTTCACTTCAAGAAGTTAATATAAGCGAACTACCAAAATATAAAGTTGAGGTAAAAAATATAAATTCTTTTCGATTCGTTGAAAAAGCTATTAATTTTGAGGTTGAAAGACAAAAAGAAATTCTTGACGCAGGAAAGACCCCTACTCAAGAAACTCGAGGATGGGATGAATTATCAAATACAACAATCTCACAGCGAGAGAAAGAGGATGCTCATGACTATCGATATTTCCCAGAACCAGATATCCCTCCTATTGTTACCGACATAAGCAAGATTGAGGAGTTGAAGAATGACCTTCCAGAAATGCCTAAAAAAAAGATGAAAAGATTTACTAATGATTATTTACTATCAAACTACGATACAGAAATTCTTATTAGAGAGAGATCTCTTGCTGAATTTTTTGAAAAAACAGTAGCAGATGGGAAAGAATTTAATTTAACTCCAAAGCAGATTGCAAATTTTATTATCAATAGAAAGATCGATATTGATAAAAACCTACCTGGTGAAATTGTGAAACGAATTATCGCATCAAACCAAAAAGTAACTATTGATGAAGATAAATTAAAAAAAGTTGCAAAAAGTGTTTTATCTAACAACTCAAAAGCAGTAGAAGATTATAAAAAAGGCAAAACACAAGTTTTAGGCTTTCTTATTGGACAGGTAAAAAGAGAACTTGGTAATGTTGAGACCGAATCCATAAAAAATGTCCTTGTTGAATTGATGGATAAAGATGTAGAATAAATTATGCCAGAGCCACAAGAACAACCTCAGGAAGAATTTGGCTACAAAAGAGCATATTATGAATCCCCAATAAAAAGAGCAAGAGAGATATATGGAAACGAACCATTTAAAGAACTGTTAGAAGAAAGAAGAGATAAACCTCAAGAGAAAGAAGATGTAGGCAAGAAAATTAAAAAAAGAAGAACTGAAAGGAAAAAAGTAATAGAAGAGTTCAGGCGACTTGAAGATATTGGATACAGGGATGAATTAACAGGAATATACAATAGAGCTGGTTTTGAAAAAAGATTACAAGAAGAAGTCGCAAGATTGAAAAGAATGGGAGGGGAAGCAGTTATAATAAATTTTGACTTAAATAAATTAAAAGAAGTTAACGATAAAGGAGGACACAAAGCAGGAGATGAATATATAAAAAGTGCGGCCAAAACGATGCAAGAAGTAACAAGACCAAATGATCCAGTAGCAAGAACAGGTGGAGACGAATTTACAATAATTCTACAAGGATCTGATGAAGAAGGGGCTCTAAAGTATTGGGAAAGACTAAAAAGCATGTTAGACTCAAGAGGAATAAGTCTTGCAGCGGGTGTAGCACCACTCGATCCACGAGAAGTGGAAGAATCAAAAAATTTAGCTGACATCTCTATGTATAAAGCAAAAGTACTCGGAAATGGTGAAAGTAGAATTGAAACAGCGTATAATTTAACAGCTGAAGAAATAGAAGGAGGCCCAGAAGAGGTCAAGAAAAAATTCTCTCTACGGTAAAATGGCAGGGTTTGTTCATCTTCATAATCACTCAGAGTATTCTTTATTGGATGGATTGTCCAAATTTTCCCCCATGGTAAAGAGGGCAAAGGAATTGGGAATGAATGCAATTGCACTCACAGACCATGGAAACCTGTACGGAACACTGAAGTTTTATCACGAGTGTATAAACCAAGGAATAAAGCCAATCATAGGATGCGAAATGTATCTTGCAAAAAGATCGAGACTAGATAAAGAACAAGATATAGATTCTAACTACAACCACTTAATTTTACTAGCAAAAAATCAAGAAGGTTATAAAAATTTAATAAAACTAGTCTCGCTGGGTTATCTCGAAGGTTTTTATTACAAACCAAGAATAGATCTTGAGCTTCTTGAGAAGTACCATAATGGATTAATTGCTTTATCTGCTTGTTTAAATGGTTATTTTGCAGACGAAATTCTCCATGGAAGGATGGAAGAAGCAGAGGTAAAAGCTGAAAAATTAGCACAAATCTTTGGGGAAGGAAATTTTTATTTAGAACTTCAAAAGCACCCGAAAATTCCCGACCAAGAAAAACTTAACGATGGACTAATTAAAATTTCTAAGAACCTTGGACTACCACTAGTAGCTACAAATGATAATCATTATATAAACAAGGAAGATGCCGACGCACAAGATATTTTGCTTGCAATACAAACTCAAACTACTATTCTTGATCAAAATAGACCCCTTCGCATGATAGATTCTCCAGACTTTTACATAAAATCTACAGAGGAAATGAGGGAAATGTTTTCTGATACTTTAGACGCTGTTGAAAATACTCAAAAAATTGCCGACAAAATAGATCTCACCATCGAAACTGGAAAATGGGTACTTCCACACTATGATGTACCAAATGGAATGACACATAATGATTATCTAACAAAAATGATTGATGAAAAGCTTCCAACAAGATACAAAGAAATTACCCAAGAATTAAAGGAAAGAATCGATTACGAATTGTCTGTAATTACCAGTAAAGGCTATACCACTTACTTCCTTATAGTACAAGACTTTGTGAACTGGGCAAAAAACCAAGGCATAGCTGTGGGCCCTGGAAGAGGATCAGTCGCTGGAAGTGTTGTGGCGTATATTTTAAGGATTACCGAATTAGACCCCATTGCTTATGGGCTACCATTTGAGAGATTTTTAAATCCTCATCGCCCTACCCCTCCTGATATTGATATGGATTTTGCTGATGACAAAAGAGATGCAGTAATCGAATACGTAACACAAAAATACGGAAAAGAAAAAGTTGCGCAGATCATAACTTTTGGAACAATGGAAGCAAGAGCCGCTGTAAGAGATACAGGACGAGCTCTTGGAATGCCCTATGCCGGCCCAGACAGAATCGCAAAGATGATTCCACCTGGCGCACAAGGATTCCCAATGTCTATCGAAAAAGCGATAGAACTCAATCCCGATTTAGATAGAGCGTATAGAACCGAGTCTGATACGAAAAAACTTTTGGACCTTGCGAAAAAACTTGAGAAAGTGGCAAGACATGCCTCAACACATGCGGCTGGTGTAATAATAGCTGATGAGGATCTTACTAACTATACTCCACTCCAAAAAGAAGTAAATGGAGAAAAAATTATTACTCAGTACGATATGTATGATCTTGATATGAATATTTCCGACCATGCTTTAGGGCTTCTCAAAATAGACTTTCTTGGGCTTAGAAATCTAACTATTATTCAAAATGCTTTAAACTTTATTAAAGTTAATCAAGGTAAAGAAATTGATCTCTCAAAACTTACGCTTGATGACTCCGAGGTCTTCAAAACAATTTCTAGCGGGGAAACTACAGGGATATTCCAACTTGAATCCTCTGGAATGAGACGCTTAGCAAAAGACCTTAGACCTTCAAAGATCTCTGACCTTTCGGCTATGATTGCTCTTTTTAGACCCGGACCTATGGCTTGGATTGATGATTTTATTCAGGCAAAAAATTATGCAGGAAAAGTAAACTATCCTCATCCAGATTTAAAACCTATTCTTGAAGAAACATATGGAATAGCCGTTTATCAAGAACAATGTATGATGATTGCAAATAGAATGGCTTCATACACTATGGCTGAAGCCGACAATCTCCGAAAAGCAATTGGAAAGAAAAAACCAGAGCTAATGAAAAAGGAAAGAGAGAAATTTATCGCTGGATGTCTAAAAAATAACTACTCACAAAAAATAGCAGAAGATGTATTCTCACTTATTGAAAAGTTTGTAGGTTACGGTTTTAACAAAGCTCACAGCGCCTCCTATGCAATTATCGCGTATCATACCGGATTCCTAAAAACGTATTACCCAGTAGAATTCATGACAGCAGTACTCACTGCTGAATCTCGTGGATCGTCTGGACCTGTTAGGAATGAGAAAATCTCACAGGCTATTTCAGAATGTAAGAGACTTAAAATCGAAGTACTACCACCATCTCTTAACAAGTCAGTGGCAGAATTTAGCATAGAAGATGGAAAAAAAATTAGATTTGGATTATCCGCTATTAAAAATGTTGGAGGAGCAGCTATTGGTACAATTCTTGAAGCAAGAACCAAAGGATCTTTTGTTTCGTTTACAGATTTTTTGCGACGAGTCGACTTGTCGAAGGTTAACAAAAAAACTCTTGAAAGTCTTATTAAGGCTGGTGGAATGGATGAATTTGGTAAGAGATCAGTATTACTTTCTTCGTTTGGACTATTAGTAGACAAGATTAACAAAGAAGAGAAGCAAAAAATAAAAAATCAAGCAAGTCTTTTCGGCGACGATGAAGCAGTTATTGTTTCATCAATCGATAAGTTTGATATCGATATTGAAGAATTTACAGAAAAAGAAAAATTAATGTTTGAAAAAGAACTTTTAGGTTTTTTTCTCACCAACCACCCCTTGAGTCAAGAAGTTGGAAGGATTGAAAGCCGTATTTCTCATAAAATTTCAGAACTACATGGTGACAAGGAGGGTGTATCAATAAAAATTGGAGGCTTTGTTTCAAGCATTAAAAAAATTCTTACAAAAAAGGGAAACAATGAGATGGCCTTTGTAACGCTTGAAGACCATTCGGGTTCTTTTTGTGAATGTGTTGTTTTTCCAAGAATTTATGAAAGCTTCAAAAACTTACTTCTAAGAGATTCTATTGTAATTATTGAAGGAAAACTACAGTTCAAAGATGAGAGACCTGTCGTCATTGTAGAGATGGTAAAAACTCTACCTAACTAAGAAAACTTCTTGACGATCCTCGTGTATTTATTATAAAATAGCTTTAAATACCCAACATCGTGATTTGGCGATGCGGTATTTTTTTAATTAAAAATATTATCAATGACCACAATAGAACCTGAGATTATCTACAAGTTTCTTGGTTTTAATATTACAAATACCATTATTGCAACACTTCTCACCGACTCTATAATTCTTTTTGTCATTTACAAAATTCACAAAAATGTTAAATCAATTCCGGGCAAAATACAAAGCATCGCAGAAATGATAATAGATTACTTCTATACAACAACCGAACAGATTGCTGGAAACAGAACAAAGTCGATTTTTCCCTGGTTTATGAGCTTCTTCTTATACATATTCTTTGCTAATTTCCTTGGTCTTTTTCCGGGTTTTGGTTCGATAGGCATTTTTGAACACGGACATGAAGGAAAAACACTTATCCCAATCCTTCGCGCTTCAACCAGTGATTTTAACACCACCCTTGCTCTTGCTATTATTTCACTTGTAGCTACTCACGCTCTAAGTATTAAATATAATGGAATCAAGGACTACTTAAAAAGATTCTTTTCTTTTAATCCGATTTTACTATTTGTGGGTTTATTAGAACTTGTTTCAGAATTAACTAAAGTATTTTCGCTTTCTTTCAGACTATTCGGTAACATTTTTGCAGGAGAAGTTGTACTAGCAACAATCTCCTCTCTTGCAGCCTATGTTGCACCTATTCCCTTCTTGCTTCTTGAATCTATAGTTGCTATAGTTCAAGCACTAGTTTTCTCAATGCTGACAATGGTTTTTATGTCTATACTAACATCGCCACACAGTGAAGGAGGTGAGCATTAATTATGGAGTTCTCAATTACAGGAGGACTTGTTGTAGCTCTTGGAGGTTTAGCCCCATCACTAGCTATTGCAATAATCGGACTCAAGGCAATGGAAGCTATCGGAAGAAATCCTGAAGCATCGTCTAGAATTTTACCAGGAATGCTTCTTGGAATGGCATTTGCTGAAGCTATTGCTATTTATTCGCTAATTCTTGCTTTCCTTAAATAGTTCTAAGGTATTATTATGGAAATTTTAAAAGAGTTTGGCTTTGATCCAGCCTTGTTCTTTGCTCAAATAGTAAATTTCTTGATCTTAGCTTTTATATTTAAAAGGTTTTTATACAAACCCATTCTTAAGGTTTTAAAAGATAGACAAGATAAGATCAAAAAAAGCATCGAGGACGCAGAAAATGCGAGAGTTTCGCTTGAGAATGCTAATTCTGAGCGAGACGAAATAATAAAGCGCGCTGGAAATGAAGCTGAAAAAATAATTGAAGAAACAAGAATCACGGCCTCAGAAATTAAAAACAAAATCCTTGAAGAGGCAAAAAGTGAATCAGATAAAATAATTAAAGACGCAAAAGAGCAAGCTAGGCTTGAAATGGAAAAAATGGAAGGTAAAGTAGGAGAAATGTCACTTAATCTTTCAGAGAAGATACTTGAAAAAGTCTTAGGAGGAGTATTCACTGAAAGCGAAAAGAAACAAATCCTAAGAAAGGGAGTAGAAAAAATTTCAAAGTTAAATGTCGACTAGCTAGTAAAAATGAAAAAAAGAGAAATTAAAGAATTAGCAAAACTTTTGGTAGCAAATGATAAAATTGCACCAAAAACAGCTGAATACATTCTTAACAACCTAAGCAAAAAAGATCTTAAAGATCTACTCTTCTCCTTAAGAGTTGAAGGGCAAAAGAGAAGAGTTGTAATAAAAACAAGTGAGGAAATCGATGATAGCACCAAAATGCAACTTGAAGAAAGATTTGACGGGAGAGATATTGTTTGGGAGGAAGACGAAAATTTAGGCGGAGGAATTATCATAGAAGATGCAGATGATACAATGGATTTTAGCATGAGAAGTTTGATTAAAAAAACTGTTGATGAACTAAAAAGTAATTAACATAATTAAAATGAAACCAGAAGATTTAATTGCACAAATAGAAAAAAGGCTTAATGAAGTCAGCGTCTCTGCAGAGGTAACAAACAAAGGAGTGGTCGAAACTGTTGGGGACGGAATAGTAAAAGCAACAGGACTATCAAAGGCAGGATTCGGTGAAGAAGTAGAGTTTGAGGATGGAACCCGAGGTCTTGTACTTAACCTTGATGAGGACTATACATCAATAATTCTTCTTTCAGAAGGAAAAAACTTGAAAGAAGGAGACAAGGTTAAAACGACAGGAAGAATTTTAAGTGTGAAAGTAGGAGATTTCCTCTTAGGCAGAGTCGTAAACCCTCTTCTTGCCCCGCTTGATGGAAAAGCTTTAAATACAACCAAGGGAAAAGATTATCCTCTTGAAAAAATCGCCCCAGGAGTTGTGGAAAGAACTCCAGTATCAGAACCTATTAAAACCGGTATAAAAGCAGTTGATGGGATGATTCCAATCGGAAGAGGACAAAGAGAGCTTATCATTGGAGACAGAAGTACTGGAAAAACCGCTATAGCAATCGACACTATTATAAACCAGAAAAAGCGCGATTTAGGTCTTAAACAAGTTATATGCATATACTGTGCAATTGGCCAAAAAAGAGGAAATATTGCACGTACCGTTGCTGTTCTTTCTGAAAAAGGTGCTATTGATTATTCTGTAGTTGTAGCAGCAAGTGCATCAGACCCAGCCTCACTTCAATACCTTGCTCCGTATACCGCAACAAGTATAGCAGAATACTTTATGGATGAAGGAAAAGATGTTCTGATAGTATATGACGATCTTTCTAAACACGCATGGGCATATCGCCAAATATCACTACTCTTAAGACGTCCTGCAGGGCGTGAAGCATATCCAGGAGACGTATTTTACCTTCATTCAAGACTTCTTGAGCGTGCATCCAAACTAAAAAAGGGTGGGTCAATAACTGCTCTACCAATTATAGAAACACAAGCTGGAGATATTTCTGCCTATATTCCAACGAATGTTATTTCGATCACTGATGGACAAATTTTTCTTGAAACAGATCTTTTCAATTCAGGAATCAGACCAGCAATCAATATAGGACTTTCTGTTTCAAGAGTAGGAGGAGCAGCTCAAACAAAAGCAATGAAACAAGTAGGAGGGCCTTTAAAACTTGAACTGGCACAATTTAGAGAACTCGCAGCCTTTGCGCAATTTGGAGCAGATCTTGACGAAGCAACGCAAAAAAGCATTGAAAGAGGTAAAAGAGTTCTTGAGGTCATGAAACAACCACAGTATCAGCCTCTTGACGAAGCGTCAGAACTTATTGCTATTTTTGCAGCAACCTCAGGTGTTTTAGACGACCTATCCGTTGAAAAGGTCGCAGAGTTTGAAGCAAAATCCGTTGACTACGTTAGAGTAAAAAACAAGAAGTTATTTGAAAAACTAGCTGCAGGTGAAAAAATGGATGATAAAACAACGGAAGAACTTACAAAAACATTAGAAGAATTTAAAAAAACCTTAAAATAAATATGGCACAAAATTTACTATCACTTAAAGCAAGAAGAAATACCGCACAAAACATCGCACAAATTGCAAAGGCAATGGAAATGATCGCTGCATCAAAAATTAAAAGAGCACAGAATACAGTTGAAACACATAAGCCCTACGCTCAAAAAATATCAGAATTAACCTCTAGATTACTATCGAATGTCAACCGCAAAACCTACAAAAATGTTTATTTAGAAAGTAATTCTTCTGAAAAAAGATTATTAATTCTTATAACACCAGACCGAGGACTTTGTGGCTCGCTAAACACAAATATAGCAAAAAAGTTTTTCGAAATAGAAAAAGAGAATACGCTAATAGTCACTCTTGGAAAAAGAGGAGAGAGAATTGCATCTAGACTTGGATTTGAGATAGTTGCATCTTTTCCTATGGGCACAAGACTCCCGGATTACTCTACTACATATCAGCTTCTTAAAATTATAGAAGAATACTTTACTAGTGGAAAAGTCTCATCGGTTGACTTCCTTTTTCCTGAATTTGATTCCATCTTCTCTCAAATTCCAAAAGTAGAACGACTTCTTCCACTCATCGCTCCTATGGAAAAAGAAGACATGGATACTATTTTTAAATTTGAACCAAATATAAAAACTATGCTTGATGCATTAATTCCTCACCTTATAGAAATTAGAATTTTTGATACAATTGTACAATCCTATACATCTGAGCAAGCTGCCAGAATGATTGCGATGCAAAATGCGAAAAACAACGCCAGAGATGTTGCATCCTATCTTACTCTTTTGTATAACAAAAGCCGACAAGAAAAAATTACAAACGAACTTTTGGATATTTCAAATAGTCAAACCTTAAGTGCTTAAATTATGAAAGAAGAAAAACTAAAAAAAGGCGAAGGAATAGTTATTAGAGTTCAGGGGCCTATCGTTGATGTTAGGTTTTCTGATGAAATTGCTGAAATTTACGAAGCATTAAGACTCGACCTAAGAGGTGGAGAACTTGTACTTGAAACTATGGCTGAGATAGGTAATTTTGAAGTTAGAACGATCGCACTGGGCCCAACAGATGGACTTATTAGGGGTACGAAGGTTAAAAGAACAAATGCTCCTATCACTGTTCCTACCGGTCCTGAAACACTTGGAAGAATATTCAATGTACTCGGAGAACCCATAGATGAATTGGGAAAGATTAAAGAAAAAGAAACAATTGCAGAACCTATTCATCGGGATGCCCCTGAACTATCAGAACAGTCAACAAAACCTGAAATGCTTGAAACAGGTCTTAAAGTAATTGATCTTATTGCACCCTTCACACGAGGAGGAAAAATTGGAATTTTCGGAGGCGCTGGAGTAGGTAAAACAGTCGTAGTAAAAGAACTTATTAGAAATATCGCGATGGTCCATAAGGGTCACTCCGTATTTGCAGGTGTTGGTGAAAGAACACGAGAAGGTACCGATCTTTGGCTTGAAATGAAAGAAGCAGACGTTCTGGATAAAACAGTCATGGTTTTTGGACAAATGAATGAGCCACCAGGAAATAGATTAAGAGTTGCTTTAACTGCTTTAACAATGGCAGAATACTTCCGAGACAAAAAAGGGGAAGACGTACTTCTCTTTATAGATAATGTATTTAGATTCGCTCAAGCTGGAAGTGAGGTATCTGCTCTTCTTGGAAGAATGCCTTCAGCAGTTGGATATCAACCAAATCTTGCGCAAGATATCGGAGGATTACAAGAGAGAATAACCTCAACTAAAAAGGGCTCCATAACTTCTGTACAGGCCATTTATGTTCCAGCAGATGACTATACAGATCCCGCACCTGCAACCATCTTCGGTCATCTTGATGCCTCGATAACGCTTGATCGAACGATAGCAGAACAAGGATTATACCCTGCCGTTAACCCACTCTCTTCATCATCAAGACTTCTTGACCCCAATATTGTTGGCAAGGAACATTATGAAGTTGCGTCTGAGGTAAAAAGAATTTTACAAAGATATAAAGATCTTCAAGATATTATTGCAATTCTTGGAATAGATGAACTCTCAGATGATGATAAACTCACCGTTTCAAGAGCTAGAAAAATTCAAAGGTTTTTGACTCAACCAATGTTCGTTGCAGAAATATTTACTGGATCGCCAGGTAAGTATGTAAAAATAGAAGATACGGTAAAAGGTTTTAAAGAAATTATTGACGGGAAACATGATTCACTCCCAGAGTCCGCATTTTACATGATCGGAACGATTGATGAAGCAACAAAGAATAAATAACTTTGTTCTGACGTTTTATGGACAAAATTTTGGCAGTAGAAATATCATCCCCAGAAGGTATAATCTTACGAGATACTGCAAGTGAAGTAGTTGTTCCCACCGATCAAGGTGAAACTGTTATTCTTCCCCTGCACACTCCTATCTATATCCAACTTAGCGAAGGGGAAGTAATCGTTAAGTCGGAAAAACAAGAGACATCGATTGCAATTACTGGAGGATTTTTAGAAGTTGAAAACAATAAGGTAACAATTCTATCAGACTATGCAATAAAATCAGAAAAGATTGAAAGGATGAGAGCTGAAGAAGCAAAAATGAGAGCTGAAGAAGCAATGAGGAACAGAGCAGAAAATGAAAATATGTACGAGGCTGAAAAAGACATGCGAAGAGCACTTTTGGAGTTAAAAGTAGCAGATAAAATTCGGAAGAAGCAAAAAACAATGTAGCATTATGCCATACTCAAGACTCTCAAGACGAATAGAGAATAAGAGTAAAAAACAAACCTATTTTTTTTTAGGTGGGATATTAATTATTGTTGTTTTTCTTTTCAAGTTTGGAGTCCCCACGCTCGAAATACTTACCAACGCTTTATCTAGAAATAAAGGAAACAACTTAAGTGTTGCAGGTAAAGAATTTTTAGAACCACCTTCATTAATAATTCCCGAAGCTACAAATAGTGCAATCTTGATTGTTAATGGAACAGCACCAGATGATAGTGGAGAAATTGAAATTTATGTTAACTCTAACCTTGAAAACACAATGACATTGGACCAAATGGGATTTAATATGAAGGTTTCTTTAAAAAACGGCGATAATTCTATTAAAGCAAGATACGTAAAGGGAGACAAAAAGAGTGAGTTTAGCGAAGAATACCACGTAAGCTTTGTTAAAGGAGAACCCAAGCTAGAAATATCTAATCCACGCGATGGAGATCATTTCACAAAAGCTGATCAGCAAATTTTAGTTAGTGGAATTACTGATTCAGAAAACACTGTAACTGTAAATGGTTTTGTTGCAATAGTAGATACTAGCGGAAACTTCACTTATAATCTAAATCTTTCCGAAGGAGATAACGATATAAAAATAGCAGCAACAAATCCTGCAGGTAATACCACAACTAAAACTATGAAAGTTAATTATTCCAAATAATTAGCTTTTATGATCAACATTCTCACTCGTTAGCAAACCAGACAATAAAAAAAGGAAACATGCTATAAATGGAAAAAAAATTGTATTTTCAAATAAACCTTGCACCAAAACAGCAGTAATTACTCCCAAAAATAACCCCCTTCTCTCTCTATCGATATCTTCAAATACAGAGGTAATAAAAATTCTAACAAAATTAAAAAATAGCAAAGTTCCAAAGATACCCGAGGTTGCCAAAAGAAAAATATAACTATTTGCAACTCCTGCACCAGCATTTGAGCTCTTCCACTTTTTATCCGTTAAAAAACCGTATTTATTTTGTGCATACCTAAAAGAATTAAAACCTGATCCAATTAAAGGGCTTTTATTAAAGACCCTTAAACCAGTTTTATAACTCTCACCTCTTGCAACTATAGAGGCCGTTCTAAGAACATTAACCCCTTCACTTTTCAAGTCGTGAGGAACAATAAGTATTCCAAGCAAAACTACTACTAGAAAGGGGACTAGTATTTTTTTTCTACCTAAGTATATTAAGTAAACAATTCCTGAAATGATTAAAGCAGTATATGATGACCTAGAATAAGTTAAAAATATAGAAATCAAAGTAAGAAAAATAGCAAATAAATAAAAGAATTTCAGTTTTTCCTTAAATTTATTTAATAAGTATAAAAATAAGAATAGGGATAAAATCAAGAATGATCCAGTAAAATTAGGATCAAAAAAAGTTGAGAATAGTCTATATAAGTGTTCATCCCATCCTAAATAAGTCAAAGGTCTAAGATCAGAAAAGAAAAAATATTGAGACATACCAATTAAGACAAAAATAAAAGTCGATAATGACAAATAAAGTAGACACTTTTTTTTAAAAGAGGAATCTAAAAAATAAGAAACATAAAACACTGAAAATATTGCAATGTATCTTATAAGGTAAGATAGTGAAATAAGAAATGTAAGAATATTTAACTTAAGAAGATTAATATTTACTACTAAAGAGATAAGTGAAAATAAACAAAAAAATGCAAAAGCAATAGTAGTTTTTAAATAAGCTATCTTTTTTGTTTTATATGATATAAAAATCGAATATGCAAAAATTAGTCCAAGTAATACATCAAGAGGATAGATGTAAACTGAGTCCATGGGGTTTATTCGTACGATAGCCCCCAAGGGAAGAATTACTAGCAATAAAAGTAAAAAAAGCTTTAGCATTACCTTATTTGATACAGTTTAGCATGGGTAAGATCGTTTTCATATATCTTTTGGTAATTTTTTAATTCAGAAGGAAATGCATCGCCGATAGTGAGTATATAGTTGAACCTGTCTTTTCTATTTGCGAATGACTCGTGGGTGAATGGAAAATCAACATAATATAGATTGTGACCACCGAAAATCAATACCTTTTGATCATGCGTCAATTTTTTAATTATTCCACCCTGATCTAAAAAGTCTCCAAATTCGAAGTTTAAGTGCTTTTCAAGAAAGTCTTCTTGAGTTTCCTTACCTAAAACAACAGGAATAAATTTCAAATTAGCGACAGACCTATACCCTATCGAAATTAGAGAACATACAATCACCAATAAAATTAGATACTTGCTTAGAAGTCTGTTCTTAATTTTACTGAATGTTAGAACACAAAGTACAGAAAAAACAGGCAAATAAGGAAGAATAAATCTTCCGCCACCGGTTCTCGGAGTCAGATACCAAATGACTAGTGCGCAAAGTGAGTACAACAATAATAATTTTTCCTCTTTGCTAAAACTTCTTAATAGGTAAAAAGTGAGCGGAATAAATATTATATATATTGGAGAAATTGGATCTGCTGCATTCAGAAATAACGTATAGAGTTCCTTTGGTAAATCTTGCAAAGATATAACTGGGCTTACCTCATAAATCGAAGAGAAAAATGGGTAAAAGGGATTTCCGGTCGATAAAAATGAATAAACAAAATAAGGTAATGGTATTAATAAAGAGAAGAAAACGAATTGTAAACAATCTATGATAGTTATCCTTATTTTCTTGCCATTTTTGTAGAAGATTAAGACTAAAAATATAAATATTGATCCTATCACAAGAACCTTTGTCGCTATGGCAAAACCTAATGAAATAGCTGCAAAAATTAGATATTTATCTTTTTTGCTTTTCGAATAAAGAATAAATGCATAAATAGCCAAGACCTCGTAAAGGCTTCTTCCTAGATCTACATACGCAGTAATCGTTTCCCATCCGACAACTAAATTCGAGTAAAAAATTAATACAGCAAGTAGAGCAGGAGTTTTAGAAACAAACTGACGCGAAAACTTATAAATGGCTAATAAACATAATATTCCAAGAAAAAAATGAATAATTTTGGCACCTGCTGCACCTAGCATCAAAATCCCCGGAATATATAGATTTTCGACAAGTTTAGACATAACAGAATAATAGTAAACCCCACCGGGGATAAAAAATATTTTGGATTCTTGAATAAATATTTTAGGAAGAGTTAGATGGTACCAAAGAGAATCAAAAGATATTTCAGGTCCCAATACTCCAATAAAGTTAATTGCAGTTTGTATCAATATCAATGCGAGAATAAAAAAATCTAACTTTGACCCTAGTCTAAATTTAAATCTTTCTTTTCTCGTAAAAAAAGTGATCACTAACAAAAAATAAAACGCCGAAACAACTATAATTTGCAAAGTCTTCAACCACCCAAAAAGACCTAAAAAGTAAATAATATAAGAGTAAATTCCGATTGAAATTGGTAGTATAAACATTAAATATTAAGCTTAAATCTCTTACCCGTGCAGGTTTTTGCATAATAAATACTAACCGAACCTTCCCCATAAGGGTTCCTAAATTCCTTTTCAAGTACAAAATATTTATCCAGTCCTACAAGCTCTCTATTTCGGGAGACGAAATAAACGGGAATATTAGTCTCAAAACAGTCATATTTTTCGAAAGGGACACTTTTCATTCTTGTATCTATGTAAAACACGCGAGTATTCGAATTCTTATTGAAGTAAACAATTACTGCGCTCTCCGGATTTCCTGTATTTAGACCGATCCCTACTCCCAATCGCCCGCTCTTAGTTTTATCTTCAAGAGCCTTGATTGCCTGATTTGTCGCAAATCCTGATGTTCCAGAGCTTACATACTCTACTCTTCCTAGGTCTCTTGATAAAAGATCCAAAATGTCGAAATATTTAACAGGGATAAATGTTTGGAGGATTGTAAAGCTCAAGGGAATTGAAAATAAGATAAATCCAACAACCCATTCATTATATCTTTGCATAAGAGTAACAATCGCATAGGCTGGAAAAAGAGTCAACAAAGGAAGAAATGAAACCAAGTATCTAACATTTGCATTCCTAACTAGTAATATCTCAAGTAGTATTCCAGAAAAGATGAAAAATATAAGCAAGCTCTGTTTTTTTTTAAGAAGAACCAAACCATAGATAAGCGCAATAAACATTAGGGGAGTAAAGAAAATAAACAGAATCTCAAAGTTCTTGATTATATTTGTCACCCAAAACCAAATAGGAAAACGGAGAAGATCTGATAATCCAAATGAATAACGGTTGTTTGTAGGCAATGTTTTCCAGAATAACGGTTGAATCAACAGGATAAAATCAATCGCTAAGAATGAAATTATCATAATTAACAAATTATTAACTTTTATTTTTTTATTTTTTGTAGATAAATAGAAAAGCGATATTGCTGAAGAAAGGAAAAATATGAAAGCCGTTGATTTTATAAAAAATCCTATTCCCAAAACCAATCCTAGATAGACAAAATACTTTTTTTTCTCGCTTTGAAGTGCCTCGATAAAAAAGAAAAAAGACCAAATTCCAACTGCTCCAATCGAGGATTCCATTAATGCTTGCCTATCGTAGAATGAAAATATTGGGATGATTGAATATAGAATAAATGAAATTACACCCGTTTTTTTATCAAATAATTTGCTTCCTACCTTATAAAGTCCAGTGGCGGCGGCAAACCCTACTACTACCGAGACAAGTCTTCCTGCAAAAAGTGGATCATAAAAAATCATTTCAGAAATCCCAAACACCCACATTAAAAGTGGTTGCTTTGCATCATATAATGAATAAAATAAGAGTCCCGGTTCATGTAATTCACGCCACGCCCAATCAAGATATATTGCTTCATCATTAAAAATGGGAAGAATGGTAATATTTACTAATCTCAAGCAGAAATAAAACACGCTTAACACAAACAGAGGGTGGTTTAGATACATTTTTAATTTATTCATAAACCATTTTTCCTTAGGAGATTTAGGAGATAAGTAAATAAACAAAGTAAAGACCAGATAATAAAAATGATAACTATAAATTTATCTTTCTTTATTTTCATTATTATAAATAAGATAAAGTTTTCCCCTTACAAGAAATGAATAGAGGCTCATAAACACAGACATAACGAATCCTTGAATTCCATCGAAAAATCCTAATTTAATAAAATAATTATAACTAAACTTTCCAATTGGAAAGGCAATTATTCCTAGCAGTCCTACCTTTATTCCTTGCTCATACAGTTCATTTGCTCTTAAAGTCGAATAATAATTAATCTCAGAAAGAAATTCACTAATTTGCGTATGTGAAGTGTGAAGAAGATCTCCTTGAATAAAAGCCACATTCTTTATTTTCCAAATTTCATGAACCTTACCCGTCCATTCTCCTCTTCCCTTTCTCCCCAACCTTGTTAATCTAATATTTTTTGTTTCACCAAACTTTAGTTTTTTTCCACCAAAAATATCTACTCGCTTTATCTTGTATCCATCGTATTTTGAATCTGAATTAACAACTCTTCTAATATTTTCCTTCAGAGTAGAGCTTAATTCTTCATCTGCATCAAGGAATAAAATCCAATCTGTCTTGCATTTCTCAATGGCAAAGTTTCTTTGTGCAGAAAAATCATTATTGAGATCTCTCTCATATAATTGAACCTTTTTTGATTTAAAGCTTTTTACTACTTCAACGGTATGATCTGAGGAATTATCATCAACTATAATTACATCTCCAAGATCTTTTACGCTTTCGATACGATTAACTATGTTAGCTTCTTCGTTTTTTGTCAGAATAACAGTCGTTATATTCATCTTTTTTGCCGATATAAATATATTTTACCGTCTTTCTCTTCAATTACAAACTCCAAATCTGCTTTTTTAGATAAATTCCCACCTAAATACCACGTCAAATAATCATAGTTATTTGTAAAGCTTGAGAATTCACTTCCCTCACCCTTTCCTTTAAGTAAAAAAGTTGAATTATTTGCAGATTTTATTATTTTTTTTGAAATTCGAAGTCTATCTTTATAAAAGTTTTGATTAGTGCCTGAAAAATAATTACTCGAGAGTAAGGAATAAATATTAACCGAAGAAATAATTAACGCGATGAATATTCCTAAATGTTTTTTTTTGATTGAATCAAGAAAAAGAGCTAATGAAATAATAACTATAGGAAAAAATATTGGCAAATATGCATCTGATGGCGTTTTGTTTATAGTAAACGCAATAAGCGGAATAAATATTGTGATAAACAATGTTAAATCTTTTATGTTCTTCCTTTTTTTATAAATATAAAGTAAAGAGAACATTGAAGACAAAAACAAAAAAAGAGAAATTGGTAAGCTCAGAGGAAATATTGTTTTTTTTAAAAAAAGTGAAAAAAAAGTCAGGAAATCAATCATAAAGTTACTAGAACTCCCTCCGAAGATCAATGATCTTAAGGGAGAAATAAAAACCCATGCAGCGAATTTTAAGGTCTGATTGAATCCATGTGAAAAATCATAAATTATTACCGGAATTAAAGGAAAAACGAAGCAGGCAATACTACTTACAAATAATTTCTTATTCATGTGACTTTTAATATACTTAAAATTTATAAAAACCACCGATGCAAAAACAAGCCAAAGAACTTGAGTTGCAAGCTCAAAGTTATATAAGATCGAAAGAAATAAGATAACTAGTGGCACCGATTCAATTTTTTTCAAAGAAACTTTCACAAGAAAATAAAAGAACAAGAGAGTGAATAAGGGAATTAGACTCGTATGATACGGCATTCGAGATGAGAGAATTATATAAGGAGAGAAGGCATAAAGGATTGACGAAAAAATTGCCACTTTCTGAGAGTACAATTTTAGACTTATATAGTAAACCAAGACAACACAAATGGCGTCAAGAAAAGCAGAAAAGTAACCAGGGGCAAGTGGGTTAAATCCAAATAACGTAAAAATAACACTCAAAATATAGGTCCAAAATGGACCTTGATGAACCCAAACATGACTCGATGCAATTCCCACAAGAGGAATAGATTTTTCTAAA
This sequence comes from uncultured Gammaproteobacteria bacterium, assembly GCA_964641355.1. Lineage (GTDB taxonomy): Bacteria > Patescibacteriota > Microgenomatia > Levybacterales > GWA1-39-11 > CAZXND01. The sequence continues at coordinate 43,387 of CAZXND010000002.1, forward strand.
ATAAAACTCCGCGCTGATAAGTAAAACCATCCCTGATCTCCAATAAAATACATCAAGTCATTAATTTTATATATTCTCAAAAGAAATGAGGTGAAGAAAATCAATAAAATAAAAATAACGGAGACTTTTTTCTTGGATATCATTGGAACATTTCGGGACGTACTATCTTCAAAATATTTTTTTCAACTTTCAGCAGTAGGAAAAGTAAAAATCCTAAAGTGCCGCTTCCATTCTTCTTATAATAATAAAGCAAGTCATTATAGTAAATATCAAGCTTTTTCCAACCAAGTTTTTTAACACTTGCAGAAACAGTATGAATAACTTTCGCATTCCCAAGATGTAGAATTCTATACCCTTTCTTCTTTATTCTGAGACAGAGATCGTTTTCTGTATAATAAAGCAAGAATTTAGAGTCATACCCACCAATCTCTCTTAATATTTTCGTTCTAACCATCAAAAATGCGTCACTAGTAACGTCGACATCAAAATCAAAAAGCCTATTCTGTCTTATGTATTTATATTTATTAATCAATTTCTTATTTTTTAATCTTTTTCCCAAAATAGATAATTCGTAAAAATCAATCAGTGGAGTTGTAAATTTAGAACCAGTGCTTATTATTTTTCCTTCTTCATAAATCTCTAATCCACCAATCGCGCCGATACTACTCTCTTTATCTAACCTATCTACCATCTTCTTTACTGAATTATCTGTAAAATATGTATCAGAGTTTAATATTAAAAAATACCTCCCAGAAGCCTTACTCAGAACTTCGTTGTGTGCCTTAGTAAAAAAAAGATTTTTTTTGTTCTCGATTAGTTTTATTTGTTTAAAATTACTTTTAACCATCTTTACAGATCCATCGCTAGAAGCATTATCAACTACAATAATTTCAAATGCCACGTTTTTGGTGTGTTTATAAATAGAGTCAAGACATCTTTTGAGAAGTTCACAAGTGTTGTACGAAACTATAGAAATAGTTACATCAATCATTTTGGGTAAGCTTTTATAACCATTTGATAGGCAAAAAGATTTGGGAAAAATCTAGATAAGAATTTACTTATCCTAGGATATCCACCACCTACGCTGTCGATCATAAATACATCCATCTTGTATCCATTTTTTTCGAAAAGATCTTTAAATGTTTCGGTAGTAAAAAAGTGAAGATGTGTATTATCCAAAATTCCATATTCCTGATACTCAAATTTTCCAAATAACAAATTTTTTCTGATCGACCAGTGAGAGATATTGGGAGTAGTTACTATTAAAAAGCCGTCCTTTTTTAATAAACTTCTCCACTTTCTTACCGCCTCAAATGGATCTCTTAAGTGTTCTATAAGAGCTGAGGCTAGTATTACATCAAATTTTCCCTTTACACTTTTAATAGTTTTTAAAGTCTCTACGTCCCCTTCAATAACTGAATCTAGTTTTTTTCTTGCTACTCGAGCTTCATCTTTAGACATTTCAATTCCAACTACGATACATTTTTTATTTTTTTTAAGATATTCACCCATAAATCCAGTAGCACAACCAATATCAAGAACTCTCGTATTTTCTGGTATTAAAGACGTAGAAAGCCTATCGATACTATTTGGATCAAGTATTTCAGGCTTAAATTTTATATTTTTACCGTACTTCATTGTCTAAGGTTTTTTAAATATTCCGATCATCTCAGGTTCATTTCTAAAAACATTTTCTTTATGAGTCTTACTGTATAATAGTTTAAAACCTGCTCGAGTGAGCAGGGAGTCCATAAATTTTCTATTTGGAATATTTACCCAATGACTTCTTCTAACATCTTTTGCTGGCATTGGAATCGCAAAAAATAATAGCCCTCCTCGTTTTAAGAGATTGTAACAATTATTCAAAGCAAGAGACAAATCATACATGTGTTCAAAAACATGGAAAGAAAGAATTATGTCATAGCTATTTTGTTTTAATTTTTGATCCATAAAGTGAATATCGAGTTCTTTAATGTTTTTTCTTTTTGAAAATTCAAGAGCATCATTTCCGATCTCAATCCCAGAAATTAAATTTGAGTAATTTTTCTTAAAAAAGTCATAGCTGAAAAATTCACGACATCCTACGTCTAGTATTTTCGCCTTTTTAAAATCAATCTGTTTGTCATATTTTTTTGTAAAAAAATTCAAATACCTCACAACTGCAGTTTCTATAACTTCCGGAACAAGTGCAAGGGAGTCGCTTTTTTGATCAGCAATGTATTGTTTATAATCCAGTTCTAAAATTACCTCTAAAAGACTTTTGCCATTTAAATCTAAATTAAAGTATTTCTGTACCTTGTCTCGACTTCTTTTTATAAATCTCTCCCTCCTACTGGGATTTACAATAAGCTCTCCCAACTTTTGTGAAATCTTTTTCTCATTAAGAGACCGAAGCAGCACTCCTTCATCATTGTTTATTAAGGAGCGTACACCGGAAATATTTGAAGCAATTATTGCCGTGCCAAAAAACATTCCCTCAACGATCACATTTGGTTGACCTTCGTAGCCTTTTTTATTAGAGTTGGGATATGGCATGAATAGAACCGAAGCATGTAGGTACTTATTAAAAAGTTCTCTACCATAAAGCCCCGTTATTACTGAAACATTTTTTTCAAGTTTATTTTCAACTATTATTTCCCTTAACTCTTTCAAGTATTCACTATCAATATCAGGCCCAATAATCTCATACTTCCACTTTTCTTTAATATTTTTAGGTAGTAGTGAAAAAGCCCTAATTCCCAACTCAAAATTTTTTTCCCTGACTACTCTCCCTACTGAAATAATTAAATTTTCTTTACTTTTTTGCTTTTTTTTAAGAGATTCTTCTACTACTTTATAGTCATTAACGGGAATGCTATTTGGACAATATAGCGCATAAGATGTGATTTTTTTTAATCTGTTAGTAGTATTTCTTTTTTCCGATAAAATTAATTGAGAATTAAAAAGTAACGTATCATACAAATAAAAACCTTTGATGCTTGGTACAAAAGATAATAAGTTAATTAATAGGTGAATTTTTGAGTAGAAACTTTTGGGCGTAAGCCTTAGAAAACTTGTAGCGCCAAAGAATAATTTCCCGAAAGATGAAATACTATCATCTGAATCTAATTTCAGCAAAGTGAGTACATTGTTTTTGTCAGCTAAATCATTAACGAATTTAGAATATGGTCTACCTCTATAGAGAATGACTGCAAAATATTTATCAATGTTTTTTCTGAGATAGTCTCTAAAACCAGTGTTATCAAGCTGTGGCCAAGAAGAATTGGCTCCAATTCGCACTATTTCTATTCCAGACGTTTGAAATGACAAATCGATGTTCTTTTTAAGCCTCGCAGTAATAAATTCTACACTAATATCATTTTTTGCAAATAATTGAGCTAAAAGCCCAATGTTCTTATTGATAGATGTCTTATCTAAATCGTCAAATATAATAGCCAATTTTCGCTGTGGTTTCATTATAAAGTTTAGGATTTTTTGTTAATAAAATACAATACAAATGAGAAAAAGCAAAGAAATATCACTACTTGAGTTGCAATAGTAGCATAAACGGCCCCTAAAATTTGAAACTTTAAAATAAAAATGATGTTCAAAAGGATATTTAATAAAGCTCCCAGAACTGATATGTATAGATAAATTTTTTGCTTTCCTAATATTATTAGAACTTTATACAAAAGCGCAGACAAAGAAAGAAAAGGAACAAAAAATATTAGTATACGAAGTATTGGTATAGCCATGTCATATTTTGCTCCGAATATTAACGGAATTATTACCGGTGAAAAGATAGAAATAAAAATTGTTGTTGGAAAACTCCAAAAACCAATAGCAATACACGATTTATAAACTGCATTTCTAAATCTTCTTTTATCTTCTATGCCTATTCTCGATAAAGCAGGGTAAACAGCCATAACGAAAGGTACATTCAAGAGTTGAATAAGAGAGAATGCAAATGGGCTAGCTGCATTAAAAATTCCTACACTTTTATCTCCCAGCATTCTTCCTAAAATTACAGAGTCAATATTTGTATATACAAGAGAAGCAAATGCGGCCATTCCAAGAGGTAATCCCTCAAAAATAAAATACTTTGCTAATTTTTTATCAAATTCTACCTTTGGTAAATCGTATCTGGCCAAAGATATCCAAGACACGATAACACTCAAGATCGTGCCTACCAGCATTCCCCAAAAAATACCAGGCAGACCCAGTCCTAAATTAAATAAGATAAAAGCGCAAAGAAGGAGAAGAATCGTATTAACGGAATTTAAAATTGCTGCAACTCCCATCCTCTCAGTACCTTCAAAGAAAAAAATTGGAGCAGTGCGAGCAATAGAAAAAAAGAGAGTTAATGAGGCAACAAATATCAAAAAGTCTGTATCTTTATCTGGAATCACCAATCCTCTAACAACAAATACAATTAAAACCGTAATAAGCGCAAATAATTGGTTTATTACTAATGAATTTCCTAGATAAATGGTTGCCTTTTTTTTATTTTTTGCAATCTCACGAATTACAATAAGCCCTATTCCAAGATCTGGTAAAAAGGCGAAAATACCAATGAACGAATTTACTAAATTATATTTTCCGTATTCCTCAACGCTTAAAGAATGTGCTAAAAAAACAACCCAAATAACCCCGATAAACTTTAAAAAAATTTCTGAGAATGCAAGGAATATAGTATTCTTAAAAACGAGACCAAAATTATTACGTTGAAAAAAATGCATAAACTTCAGATCTTAAACTTATTCACCTTTTCAACTATGTATTCTTGATCTTTTTCGGATAAATCTGGAAAAATAGGAAGAAGAAGTATTTCCTTCCATACTCTTTCAGTTACAGGTACGTCTGCCCTATAATCAGAATAAAGTTTGTAATGGTTTGTTGGTTCATAATGAACACTTGTTGCTATTCCATTATGTGCTAGATAGTCAGAAAGTCTATCTCTTATTTTTGAAGAAACCTTAATTACATAATTATGATGGGAACTCTGAGCATAATTTTTTACAACAGGGGTTTCTATCCATGAAGTTTTAGCAAACAACTTGTTATAAATCTCAAAAACTTTCTTCCTTTTTTCATTGTTTTTTTTAAGCTTAGCTAGTTGAACGAGTCCAATTGCGGCAGAAATATCATTCATTTGATATTTGTAGCCAGTTGTTACAACATTATACCTCCATTTAAGCTTTTTTGACTTTGATCGTGCCCAAGTACTTTGAGATATCCCAGACCATGCGAGAATACGCGAATCATCAATAGTTTTTTTATTTCTTCCAACCAACATTCCTCCATCACCTGTGGTTAAATTTTTAATGGCAGCAAAAGAAAAAGTAGCAAGATCACCAAAACTACCTACATGTTTGTTTTTATAATACGACCCTGTTGCATGGGCACAATCCTCAATAAGCGTTATTTTTTTATCACGACATAACTTAATAAGAGGAGAGAGATCAACAGGATGTCCTCCATAATGAACAACGATTATTACTTTTGTCTTTTTGGTTATTTTTCTTCCTATATCATTTACATCTGCACATAAATTATCTCTATCCACGTCGCAAAAAACAGGGGTGGCTCCCACCATCAGAATCGGATGGTTTGTTGCTACAAAAGTTAACGCGGGAGTAATAACTTCATCACCAGGTGCAAGGTTACATGCAAGAAGTGCAAGGTGAAGAGCTGCAGTAGCAGAGTTTGTTGCAAGAACATTTTTTGCACCAATAAATTTCGTGAATTTTTTCTCAAACTCAAGCGTTTTAGGTCCCTGACCAATCCAATTTGATTTAATTACTTCACCAACAGCATTTATTTCATCCTCACCCATGCTTGGCTTAAACACTGGAATCATCATCAAGATTATATCATCTAAAATCTTTTTATGAGAGCGTAAGTTGTGCCTAAAAGAACTGCAAAATCAGAGGTAATTTGAATCATGGGTAAATAGAGAATAGATAATATATTTTTTACAAACTTGAAATTTTTTATATATATCCATAACAGGTAAACAAAGACATATGTCAACAGAAGAGATCCGAAAAACAATTTCTCTTTGAAAAATAAAAAGAAGGTAATCAAGAAAATAAAATATCTAATAAATATGAGAAACACCTTAGGCCTAAAAATATTAGCATAAACATCACCTACGGCAAAATTAAAAAACATCAAAAACGATTCGACTATGTTTTTTCTCGGTACCCAACCAACAATTGCTCTTTTGGATACTGCTATCCTAACTCCTGCTTTCTTCATCTTTCTTGCAAAATAGTAATCCTCACTATAGTTAAGTTTTTCCGGAAATCCTCCCAATAACTCAAATGTTTCTCTTCTTATTGCCATCGAACGAGAAGAAGGCAAAAATCCGTCTTTTGGATTGGAGACCAAAACATAAGGAGTAAGACAGGCTTCAAAAGTTGTCTCTGGTAACCCTTTATAAAAACCAGCTACGACCTTTATTTTCTTATCTTTTAAAGGGCTGGTGATTTCTCTTAACCAATTACGATCAAGGATACAACCAGCATCAGAAATTGCAATCACGCTACCTGTAGATTCATAAATAGCCTTATTTCTACCAATTGATCTATTTCCCTTAACCCTAAGCAATTTAAACGAAACACCTTTTGGGGACTTGAACTTTTTAAGCAATTTCCAAGTTCCATCAGTAGAATCAGCATCTGTAATTACTATTTCATTTGGAAGCTTTGATTGAGAGATAACGGATTCAAGAAACGGGATAAGTGTATTTCTTTCATTATAAACAGTAGCTATAAAACTAACTTTCATTCACTTCTACCTTCCACAATTTTAAATAACTTTTAACAAGTGATCCCCAAGTTTGCTTTTTTGCCCAATGATATCCCAAATCTGACTTCTCATCAAAACTATTAGGGTTATAACGTAGTAATTTATTTAAAAGTTCGCTCGGGGAATTTGATACATCAATAAAACCATTAAAAGGTGAACTCAAGAGATAGTCTTTTCTTACAGGATCACTGTATAAAGAAAATATTCTTTTTTTACATATTAGAGCCTCTAGCATAGATAAATAAGACGAAGAAAAAACAAGATTTGAGTTATTGAGTAATTTTTTTAATCTTTCTCTTTGAGTAATAACATTACCCACAATTTTAGCTTTTTTCTTCATAGATCCGTCACCGAACAGATTGAATATAATTTTTACTCTCTTTTTACGAAGTTTTCTTATAACCTTGATGTAACTTGACAACGAATTTATCTCTTCAAGTCTACCTATAAAAAGTATGTTTAGTGAACTCGTACTTTTCACGGTTTTTTTAACATTACTAGTTTTTAATTCTGACTCTTCAACTCCTCCATATGTCGTGAGATCTGATTTTACTCCATACCATTTTTCCAGATATCTTCCGACATTTATCGATCCGTCTGATAATAAATGAGACACTTTTCTCACAATTTTTGACTTAAAAGATATAGGATATCCTTCATATCCATGAGAAGTTAAGTAAAACTTCTTAGAGAAGAGAATAATTCTAAGTGGCCAAACCCAAATAAACACATCATGAACATGTATGACATCATAATTTTTTATTACGTTTATCATAACTAGCAACTTATACCATATAACAAACTTTTTGAAGAATCCGTCACTACCAAATTCAAGGTAAATTAGCTTTATGTTTTCGTTTTTTTTTCGCATAAAAAAGCTTGATTTGACGGCCTTTTTTTTTACTTTAGCTTCGCTAGCACTCAATGAGCTTGTCTGATAAGCATCTTGGATTAATATTTCGTTTGTCCTTGAGCTTTCTGTAAGGATTGTTACTTCGTGTTGTCTTGCAAGTATTTTTGAAATTTCCAATACATGTCGTTCAACTCCACCCCTATTTAAGGTTATATTAGGTGTAATAAACAAAATCTTCATTTTTATTGCTATAGGCTTCTATTTTTCCGAAATAAACTATACATAAATATAGCTTGTCATCTCTTGTGGACTTGGAGGGACTCGAACCCCCGACCTCTTCGATGTGAACGAAGCGCTCTAACCAACTGAGCTACAAATCCTAATACTATCAGTCAAAGACTATGTCTGATAAGTAGCAGTCAAAAAAAATTCTACTTTTCACGATTTTTTAACACTTATTAACACACTTATAAAGAGCACAAAAGTGCAACAATTCTATCAAATCCGAAGATTGTTTTCCATCTGATTGACAAAAACAAGAAAAACAGTCAAAATTATACCTACATGAGCCCCGTTAGAAAATTTTATTCGCTTCTTTTGGATCTTGTTGAAACACTTGTCATAGCTGGAGCGATATTTGTAGTTGTTTACGCTTTTCTTTTCAGACCATTTCAAGTTAGTGGTCAATCTATGTTTCCAACTTTTAAAAACGGTGAATATGTTTTAACAAATATAATTGCCCTCAAAATCGGAAAAATTAGCCGTGGAGATGTCATCGTATTTAAATCACCCATAGATAAAGAAAAAGACTATATTAAACGTGTTATTGGTTTGCCTGGGGATACCGTTTCTCTTAGTGAAGGAAAAGTTTTTCTAAACAATCAATCATTAGATGAATCCCCGTACCTTTCTCCAGGCTACAATACCGGAGGAGGAGCATTTTTGGATGAAGGAGGGGAAATAACTGTACCTACAGATTCCTACTTCGTTATGGGGGATAATAGAGATTTTAGTTCTGATTCCCGAGAATGGGGAATCGTTACAAAAGACAAATTAATAGGAAAGTCACTTTTTGTATACTGGCCATTAACAGCATTTAGAATAGTTGGACATGTAAAATACAACGAATAGAATAGAAAACTATGAGGTCATTAATTTATCGTAAAGTTCTTTAAGCTTTTTCGAGGTTATTTCTTCATCACCCTTAACTACTATCGTAAGTCTCCCGAGTGCTCTAGATTGGAAAAAGTCGGCTTTTTGATAGCCATATTTTTCGCGAAGTGCCTTTGACATATCTTCCTGCTCAGGGATATATATTTTATCCCCTCTTTTTTGGGGTTCTTTCTTCTGAACCTCAGATTTTACCTGTCTTGCTACCTCTTCAGCACCTCTAACGCTTATACCCTCAATTAGAATACGCTTGAAAGCCGCTAGCATGAGCTTGTGGTCGCCAATTGATACCAAAGGCCTAACATGTCCCTCTGTTATAACACCAGCCGCTAAAGCGTCTTTTATAGCGTCTGGAAGAGTTAATAGTCTTATACTATTGGAAATATATGGGAGGCTTTTTCCAACTCTCTTAGCTACCTCGGTAACAGACATTCCAAACTCATCTATGAGCCTCTTATATGCCTGAGCCCTCTCAATAGGATTAAGGTCTTCTCTTTGTACATTCTCAACAATTGACATTTCGAGCATTCCCTGGGGAGAAGTTTCCTTAACAACTACCGGCACTTTTTCGAGTCCTAGAACCTTTGATGCACGCCATCTTCTTTCACCTGCAATTATTTGAAATCCTGCTGGAGTTTTAGCTACAACTAGAGGCTCTAAAATACCTTGCTCACGAATTGAATTTACGAGATCACTTAGAGATTCAGGAGAAATAAGTCCTCTTGGCTGAAGAGGATTGGGCTGGAGAAGGTTTAATTCGAGCTCAACAATCCTTTTATCGTCGTCCATCTTATAAAACTATCAAAAAAACTTAGTTAACTTCTACGTATTTTTTGCCTCGGAGTGTTTTAAATCCGACAATTCCTGCTTTTACAGCAAAAATAGTGAAATCACGGCCAATTTCCGTTCCTTTACCAGCAAAAAATTTATTCCCCTTTTGTCTTACAATGATATTTCCTGCAATAACCTTTGCACCACCGAAAACCTTAACACCAAGTCTTTTGGATATGGAGTCTCTATTTCCTTTTACTGCTCCCTGGGATTTTGTATGTGCCATTTAAATTACCTCAAAAACTTTTCACGAGTATTCTAAGACTTTTTTTGAGTCTTTGCAACCCTCGTTTTTTGTACTTCTTTCTCTTCTTTTTTAGCCTCTTTTTTGATTGTACCTGCTTCGATTGTCTCTATTTGAATTCTTGAGATTGCTTGTCTGTGACCATGTCTTGTTCGATGGCGTGATTTAGCCATGTATCTTAAGACATTAATCTTTTCTCCTTTTGCTTGCTCAAGAAGTTTTGCTTTTACTATAACATTATCAAGATAAGGCATACCGATTTCTGCTTTACCCTCGTTTACATATAAGAGTACCTTATCAAAAGATAGTTTATCATCAATAGCACCCTCCACTCTCTCTACTTCAAGAGTGCCTCCAGGTACTACCCGGTATTGCTTTCCGCCTGTTTCTATAATTGCATAATTCATGAAGTCATTATTTTAACAAATAATTCAGTCAATTGAAAGAGTATTCTTGTGAGAGAACTCAAATCCGATTGAAGAAAGAATTCCAAGAATAATAAAATTTGTTAGAAGAGAACTCCCTCCATGCGAAACAAAAGGTAGTGTGATCCCCACAATAGGCAAAATTCCAATATTCATCCCGATATTAAATAAAACATGCGTAAGTAGAAGAAAATAAAAACCAATTACAATTAAATATGAAAACTGATCGTCAATACTACGGGAAATCTTGTAAATCCTAGACATAATTAATAAAAAGAGAATAATTATTGAGGCTGCCCCAAGGAAACCGAAGTTTTCAGATATTGTGGCAAAAATAAAATCCGTATGACGCTCAGGTAAAAACTTAAGTATTGATTGAGTTGCAGACCCGAGCCCTTTACCCATAAATCCTCCACTTCCAATAGAGATAAGTGACTGAATCGAGTTATAAGATGATCCAAAGGGGTCTTGGGAGGAGTTTAAAAAAGATAGAATTCGCTGCTTCTGATAATCATGAAGAAGATTAAATATAAAAGGTGCAGGAATCAAAATCGCAGTACCTAATCCTAAAAAGTAAGAAATCGGAAAACCATACATAAAAAGCATAAAAACAATAGAAGAAAGATAAATTATTGCATTACCCAAATCGGGCTGTCTTAAGGTAAGAAAAAATATAGGAAAAAGCAGTAGTAAAGCTATTATAAACTTAGAAAACGATCTCGAATCATCCTTTGATAAAAATGCAGCAAAGAAAATAATTGTAAATGGCTTCATTACTTCAGAAAATTGGATTCTAAGACCACCTATTTCAAGCCATCTAACAGCCCCTTTAACCTCAATTCCGATCAAAAATAGCAGAATTAAAAGAATTACCATGGTGATATAAATTTGCCTAGAGTATATTCCAAATATTCTATAGTTGATATTAAGAAATACGAGATAGGCAACAAGTGAAACTACTAAAAAGACGATTTGCTCTTGAAATAAGATAGGCGAAAGAGAAAAAAATGTTGCCATACTCAACCCCACAAGAAGTAATACTGGGATTAACAGGGAAAAGTCTATTCTATTAAATGAGAATCGATGACCAGCTCGCTCACGCATTTTTACGAGTGACTTTAAACTCTCCCATAGATAAATTATCTATAAGAGCTCTTTTCTTCATTTCCTCTGTGAAAGATTCAGGCCAAGCAGGAAGAAATACATCGATCCTCTCGTTTAAACCGGTTCCTAGTTTTTTCCTTTCATCTTGAATTTTTCTTATCAAATCTCGAAACTCTCCTTCGGCCTCTAGCTCTGGAGTCAAATGCGTATCCAAGTTGACCTTAAACCCTGATTCATCTGTAGCTTTTACTTCCGACTTTTCATACACTACCTCTTTAACATTTAATTCGTCAGCAATAATCTTCTCAATCTCAGAATTTAATTTCTTAGAAGAAGTGTATGTTATCTTTTTCAACGGTTGCCTAACTTTCATACCAGCTTCTTTTCTCTTTGCGTGTGCAACTTCAACTATTTGTCTTGCAAAACTCATTTCTTCCTCAAGATTCTCATCAATCAGACTTTCATCCGCATCCGGCCAATCTGCAAGATGAACAGACTCCTCACTGGTCAAATTCCTATAAATTTCCTCAGACACAAAGGGAATGAAGGGTGCTAATGCCTTGGTATACTCAGTTAATACCTCCCACAAGGTTTGGAGCGCTTCACTTCTGCCCTTTTTATCGCTTGAATTAATTCTCTCCCTATTTCCTCGAACATACCAATTTGACAGATCGTCAATAAATATTTCAGCGTCTTTTACAGCTTCATATGCCTTATACTGTTCAATTCCTTTTTCCGTTAAATTTTTTAAACTTTTATTCATTCTCGAAATAATCCATCTGTCGAAAGTGTTCGAGGAATAAGAATCTCTCACTTCTTTTTTTGGACTCCATTCATATAGATTAGAGTACATTACTAAGAAGGAATACACGTTCCAGTATTTTAAGATAATCATCCTTCTTATCTCGTTTGTTACGTGAATTCCAAAATTAACGTTATGCTCAGGGTTTGTACGCAGATATAACCACCTCATAGCATCTACGCCTATTTTATCTGCTGATTCATTAAACTCTAACGAATTACCCTTACTTTTATGCATCTCCTCTCCCTTTTCGTCTCTAACTGAACCAAAACCAAGAACTCTTTTAAAAGAGTTCGTCCTTTCAAGCACGGTGCTCATTGCTATAAGAGAGTAAAACCAATTTTTAAACTGACCAGGAAAGGATTCTGTAATAAAATCTGCAGGAAACCAATTAGAAGGCATCGTTGAGAATGGCACAATGCCAGCATCAAGCCACGGATTACCTACATCGGGAATTCTAGAAATCTTTTTTCCACATTTACTACATTTTATTTTTATTTGGTCTATCCAGGGCCGATGAGGAGAGTTACCATCAAACTTTTCCCATCCTTCCACTGCTTTATCCTTTAACTCGTCTCTTCCTCCTATGACTTCAAAAGTTCCACAATCTTTACATTCCCATATTGGCAAAGCTAGACCCCAATATCTTTTTTTACTAATTAACCAATCGTGTAAGTTTTTTAACCAGTCCAACTCTCTATCTAACCCCCACTCAGGCATCCATTTTATTCTCTTCGCCACTTCAATCATTTGCTCTCTATAGGTAGCTCTGTTTAAATCTGGTGTATCCATCGCTATATACCATTCATCTACAACTCTCCATACAAGTTCACTCTTACATCTCCAGCAAGTTGGATATCTATGTGCATATTTTTCTGTGGAATGAATAAACAGTCCATTATCTTTTTCTTTAAGAAAGTTAATTATTAACTCTGGATGTTTCTTTGCACTTTTTCCCGTAAATTCATTCATCCCAGATATATAAGTAGCATCTTCTTCGATAAGACTGAGTATGGGAAGATCATTTTTTTTACCAAGCTTGAAGTCTTCTTCTCCTGCACCAGGAGCAACATGAAGAAGACCGGTACCTTCTGTTTCTGTGACCACATCTCCTCCATCAATCACACGATGAACGTAATCTCCAAATGTTTTCTTGACTGAAGGCAACGAATCAAATGGACCTTCATATTTATATCCAACTAGCGACGTCCCTAGGGTCTCCTTGCCTAATAATTGACGTGAGGATAAAATTCCCTTTTTAATTAGAGCTTGGGATCTTTTTTTCATAACCCAGACATAATTACCTCTTGTATCCTCGTATTTACCATATGTTTCCTTTCCGTTAACAGCAACTGCGACATTAGCAGGAATAGTCCAAGGGGTAGTCGTCCAAACAAGTAAAAATTCGTTCGGCTTATTTGTAATGGGAAGTTTAAAATAAATAGTTTCATGAGTAATTTCTTTATATTCTTCAGTCAAAATTTCATGTTGAGAAATTGCTGTTCCGCATCTCGGGCACCATGGAACTGCATCATGCCCTTTATAGAGCCATCCCTTTTCATTAACTTTCTTAATAAAATTCCAAATCGTATAGTTGTTCTTATCGGAAGAAGTATGGTAAGAGTTGTCCCAATCCATAAAATAACCTAGTCTTTTAGATTGTTCTGTTTGAATTTCTGAGAATTTTTTAACTCTTTCTTTACATAGATCTATGAACTTTTCTAGACTTTTAAACTTATCTCCTGACACTAAAGTCTCTATATCCTTTTTACTCCTAAGCCCCAACTCTTTTTCAACTTCAACCTCAACCCATAATCCCTGCTCATCAAAGCCGTTTTGAAAACGCTGTTTTTTTCCCTTCATATTCCAAAATCTTTGCCAAAAGTCCTTATACGTTCTTCCCCAAGCATGGTGTACCCCCATGGGATTATTAGCTGTAATCGGGCCATCAAGAAAGGAGAAAGTCTCTTCGGAAGAGTCATTTTTATGAAGGTATTTATCAACAATTCCACCCTCATACCAATCTCTCAAGAGCTCGTTCTCAAGCCTAATGAAGTTTATTTGAGAGGATACAGGTTTAAACATACATAGAATTTTAACTCAAAAAAAATACGTATTCAACTAAGAACAAGGTGAAAGATAACGTGGGAGCAGGTAGCGAAGAAAGATTATCTTCTATTTTTCCTCGCTACTTGTTTTAAATTTGCACTGTAACTAATTAAACCAGTTCCATTAGAACTGCTTCCTTCACTGGAAGAACTACACAAGGCATACTTAGTATTATAGCTCTTCTCGTCAGAAATTTTGCTAACTGTTATTTTAACTCTTTTCATATTTCACCTCCTTTCAATGCAAGGTTACCAAACAAATAAATGTTTGTCAAACAATACAAAATTATTAAGGAAACGGGTGAGGCAATGGAGGGAAAGAAGTCCAAGGATTTATTTTCAGTTTCAAATCTTGAGGCACTTTTTTTATTCTATCAAATCCCAATGGTTCTAAACCATACCCAAAAGAAATCGGGACAAAACCTAATATATAAGACCTTAAAACAACAACTCCTAGCTCACTGAGATCTTTAGGTGACATATCAACTACAATTATTTTATTATTTTTACTTATTAGAATTTCAACTAAATCTTTTAAGCTTTTTTTATTGTCTGTATTCTTCTTTTTCAGAATTTGAGTGGTCCCCTGCCACAAAAACTCGGCTTCTTTTGCAAATTTAATGTTTCTAAATAGAGATGAGTGATGTTTAACTTTCTTTACTGCCTGGGGGTTATTCACCTTAGGGGGTTTAGAGTCATCTCTATACTCCCAATAGACCGCTTGCTCAATTTCTGATAAAGCTTTATCTATTGATCGTTGAATATTCAAGTTGGCTGCAGCTCCTAATAAAATTACCGGATTATTTTTATTTTCAGCAATTGCCATAATAATTGGTATTGTGTCTAAGGTGATATCTATAAGATGAACTTTTAAACCAAGAGACTCAATCCTGTGAACTCTAAGCTGAAAGGATCTAGAAAGAGATTTTAGATCAATCTTAGGCAAAGAAAGTCTATTGAGCCAAACAATCATAAAAGCATCTCTTTCAATGACTTCATATAAGCCTCTCATTAATGCATCATTGTATGAAAAACCAGAAGCCACACCATTTGAATTTGCAACCGTCAATGGGTTAGGCGCATATTTTTTCTCTATTGGATAATAAATTAAGTCGATTGGAACAAAAGTGGTTTTCTCTCCAGGGAAAATCGTTGCTTTATTCCAAAAATATTTTCTCCTTTCTGAGAACGGTCTAATTATTAAGTTTTTTCTGTATTGCTTTTTTAGATAAAAAACTAACTGCGTGGAATCAAACAATAAGTTATTAATATCTATTAACTTGCTCTCGAATATTTTCTCCTTGGGAAGAACACCACTGTAAAACCTTTCTACTCCTTCCATTATTGCTTTTAACTCTGCAATGACCGGATCCTTATCTATTCCAGAAGTCCATTCAACTCTTCTTCTAGAACCCCGCCTAGAAACAAACTTAGCACTAAATAAAGTAGTATTAATAGGTTTATATTTTGACTTTTTAGGATCGAGTTTATAAATTTTTTTTATAAACCCACTTCTTCCTACCACTCTATTTCTCAAGCTACAAAGTGTCTCTTCCATTGTATTTGACTTCAAAACGCTTTGCGAGTTAGAAAAATTAACAATTTTTCTCTTATGTAGTAAATTAAGCACATTGATATTTTCTTCGTTTTCTTTTGCACTGTATGCTTTTTTACCTTCTAGTATTAGATATAACTCCTCCATCTGTTTTTTTTTGTTTTTTGGAAATTTCAAGTGAACATTTTTATCGTATGTAATAAATTCTAAACCGTTAATTATTGGTCTTAAATTCCATTTTGAATTTATTTTTACCCACTTTTTCATTAAACTCTTCCCCCAATAAATAAAGTTGTTAAAACAGCCTCCAAAGGAAACTTTAACTTCACAAGTCTTGAAAATTCCTCATCCTTAAACCCAGATATCTCAACGATGCCTAAATTATTCTCAGCACACCAAAGATATGCATTCTGTGCTGCATGCCCAGCCTCTAAAAGAGCGTACCGATAACCCCTATTAGAATATTTCCTCGTAGTCTTAGCAAAATCAGCAGCTATCGCAATACATAATGACGAATGTTGTAAAAACGGTTGCTTACCAAAGAATGAAGAATTCATTTCTGGAACAGAAATTTTTTTTAAAAATTTTATTTTTCCATTATGAAAACCGTACACTCCCTTTTTAAGAGACCCAAGTTTTTTCAAACAAATAACACGTATTTTTAAGGGATACAAAGCACCTCCAGAAGGAATAGTCCCAAACCCAACTCTATTTTCTAAAGAGGCTCTTTTAATCTTTCCGTACACTGCCCATATCACTCTATTAAATTCATCCTCACTAACTGCAGTTTTGCTGAAATTTCGCATCGAACTTCTAGCTTCCATTAGCTTCTCGAGGTAAGTTCTTGATGTAAATTTGGGAGAAAATAATCGACTATTTTCTTTAAATATACTTGCTAATTGTCCACTATCTAAGGACTTGAAATAAGCCATTGGATTAGAACTTATAAAATGATAAAGCAGATAATAACTATGGACATCTACCAGTACAGAAACGTCGAGCAACTCACTAATTACAGATACGATCTCTTTCTCCTTATACTTTTTTTTCGAAATGATATTTTCAACAATTTCTTTCCCAGTTCTAAAACCGTTGCAAAGCTTGCAAATTTCATTTACCAACGCCAAATCCGCACCATTAAGAGTGATTAGTGTATTTGGCAAAAGAAAGCTTATTGAATCATCTTCGGTATATGAATAACCAGAAACGAATGGGTAGACGGAATTAATTTCTTTTCTTTCTTTTTTGATCATATGGAGACATGCACGGAGACATTATAATCCAACTTATACTCAGCTTCAATGTTTTTTATTCTAGAATTAAGAAAAATTGGGAATTACTTGAGGATCAACTTTTTTAAACATAAATCACGATTTAATCAATTAGGTTCAATTTTAGCCTAAAAAGAGGATTTGTTCAACCTTAAAGTTCTAAACCTTATTACTTAGCTAAGAATTAAGACTTTTTATTTAAAACATGAACTTGATCGGGGTAAAGAATTGTGGCTTCTGAAAAATCAAAACCATCCCAAGCAAGTCTTCGAATGCGATCAAAAGCATAAACTACAGGTAAATGTGGCATTGGACAATCTTCTGTTTTTATTAAAATAGACACTTCAGGGTGCACTTTTACATCGAATGAACTATTAACTCCCATAAGGTTTTGTCTTACAGCTCGTTTGTATTCAGCAAAATTTATACCCACAATAACTTTATCAGCTTTACTAATTGGCAAACTCGCTACTATAGCCTCTTTTTTCAT
Source organism: uncultured Gammaproteobacteria bacterium (assembly GCA_964641355.1). Taxonomy (GTDB): domain Bacteria; phylum Patescibacteriota; class Microgenomatia; order Levybacterales; family GWA1-39-11; genus CAZXND01. The sequence continues at coordinate 61,032 of CAZXND010000002.1, forward strand.
ATTATAGCGAAAGAGATTAATTTTTATTTCTTAAAAATGCGGGGATATCAAAAAGGGAATCAGGGTCATCATCAACGGGTGTTTCTGGAGGAGTTGTTGATTGTTGAACTTGTTCTACTACTGGTTGAAAAAAAGGATTACTTCGATAGGGTGCTGGATCTTCAACTTTTTCTTCAGGAGAGGTATTTATAAAATTTTGGAGTGCGCGTGTGTCCTGATCGAAACCTGTTGCAATAACAGTAATTTTTACTTGATCGTGAATATTTTCATCAATAGTTGCTCCAAAAATTATATTAGCATCAGGATCAGCAGCGGCAGAAATAATTTTTGACGCTTCATCAACCTCATACATTGTAAGATCTGGTCCCCCTGCAATGTTAAATAATACTCCACGTGCACCTTCCATAGAAACCTCCAGAAGAGGCGAGGATGTTGCTTGTCTTGCAGCAAGCTGGGCTCTATTTTCTCCAACGCCTATCCCAATTCCCATAAGAGCACTTCCTGCATTGCTCATAATGCTCTTTACATCAGCGAAATCAACATTAACAAGACCTGGAACAGTTATTAAGTCAGATATTCCTTGAACTCCATGAGTCAGAACAGAATCCGCTACTCTAAACGCCTCAAGCAAAGTAAGTTTTTTATCTACAACCTCAAGAATTCTTTGATTTGGAATAACAATGAGAGTGTCTACTTTATCTTTTAACTCATCTATACCAGCTTCGGCTGCAACCATTCTCCTTGTTCCTTCGAATATAAATGGTTTTGTAACGACCGCTACTGTAAGCGCACCGATATCTTTTGCAATTTGCGCAATAACTGAAGTCGCACCAGTTCCCGTTCCTCCTCCCATCCCAGCAGTTAAGAAAACCATATCAGATCCCTCAAGCATGTCTTTGATTTTTTCAGCACTTTCTTCTGCTGCCTTTTTTCCAATTTCAGGATTCCCTCCAGATCCAAGTCCGCGAGTTAGGTTTTCGCCAATCTGAACTTTAGTCGGGGCCTGAGATGCAAGAAGTGCTTGAGCATCAGTGTTTATCGCAAGAAAGTCTACATTTTTAATTTGAGACTCTCTAATCATTGAGTTAGTAGCATTACCACCAGCTCCACCTACTCCAATTACTCTGATTTTTGCGAAACTCGCAGTCTGTGGACGTATTAACATATTTCAAGAAATTTTCGTACCCTAGATAGTAGCACTCAAGAGGTCTTTTTGCAACGGGCTATCTTTAGACCTAGAGGAGTTTAAGGAATGAAGTTTTTAAAAACTTTTTTGACTTTATCCATCATGCCGCCTGGTATCTTAAAACTACCAAAAGATGGAATCATACCATCAAGCATTGACCCCTTAGAAGAATTGTCACTTCTAAAGTTTTTACCGTAAAAAAGAAGACCTACGGATGTCGAAAACGAGGGATTCTCTACATCGTCTATGAGTCCGGTAATATTTGTTGGAATTCCAATCCTAACGGGCATAGAAAGCATTCTTTTCGCTGACTCCTCTGCTCCAACTGTCTTAGACCCTCCTCCGGTTATTACGATTCCTGCTGGTGTAAGCGATGCAAGGCCAGATTTTTTAAGATCTAATCCCACCATGGTAAAAAGCTCATTGAGTCTTGGTCGGATAATCCCTTCAACCAACGTTTTTTTAGAAACTTTTCTAACCTCTTCAGGAAGTGATAGAGAAGAAAGGTCTATTTCATCCGAAGTCATATCCTCATCTACTCTTGCTTTTTTATCTAACTTATGGGAAAGGAAAAGTTTTATTTTCTCAGCACTTTCAAGTGAAATTCTCAAACCTATCGCAAGATCGTTTGTAATATGTCTTGCACCAATTGGAATAACTGAAGTATAAGAAATAGCACCATCAACAAATATACAAATATTTGTTATCCCAGCACCAATATCTACCATTATTACTCCGAGTTCTTTTTCTGTTTCGGAAAGAACTGAGAGTGAGGAAGCAAAGCCAGAAAAAACAAGAGCATTTACTCCTACACCGGCCTCTGACTCCAAAACTCTTTGAATATTTTTAACCGAAGTAGAGTTTGCAGATATTATATGAGTATCGACTTCAAGTCTCACTCCGGTCATTCCAATTGGGTCTTTTATCCCTGATTCACCGTCAACGGTAAAAGCTTTAGGAAGAACATGAACTATATTTCTCGTTGATGGCATAGAGATCGCACCAGCTGCTTCAAGAACTCTATTTACATCCATTTCATTAATTTCACCATCGGGCTGTGAAATGGCTACAATTCCTTTTGAGTTTTGGCTTTCAATATGAGTTCCTGAAATTGATACAAAAACTTTATCCACGGAGTAACCAGCCATTCTTTCTGCAGAATCAAGCGAAGCATTAATACATGAAGCTGCTTCTTCTATATCAACAATTTGTCCTTTTCTGATTCCACGAGAAGAGGTTTCGGAAACCCCAAGAACATGCATTCCACTTTCTTCAACTTTTCCTATAACAGTGGCAATCTTGGAAGTACCTATGTCTATTCCAACTACAATATTTGATTCAGGCATATATTTATGATTGATCCTACTCTTATATTGAACAATCCTCTTTAAAAAAGCAAGGCCAACTCAAAACTTGACCACAGGTTTTTCATACCTAAAGTCAATTAATTTAGGATCACTTTTGCCAGTTTTTGTTGGCCCGTCTATTGTAAGTCTTGTTAATACTTCATGTAAAGACCTGACTTGAGTCGATACTTGTTTTTCATTTGAGAAATAAACTTTTGGACCATTTTTTAAGAAAACCACAATATATGCACCACTTGATGCGATAGAAATATCTTTTACCTCTATTCCTGCTACGTTTAGCTTACTCTCAAAATCAAAAATTTTTCCCATTTTAACTTCCGGGCTTATAATTTTTTCATCTTGAGAAAGAAAATCTGGAAAAAAGGCTTTTGAAATAAATAAGGAGGCGAAAATAAATATAAAAATAAAAAAGACAAGCGATATGTAAAAAAAAGTGCTTTTAGTGCGCTTCTTAAGTATTCTTCGCACTCACAACCTCCTTTATTACTTCTATAATTTTATTTTGTGCATTTTTATCTATAAACTCCAAACCTTGAAGATTTATCAAATAATTTTTTTTATTTTTAATTATTTCCGTAATTTTTGAAAGAAAGGTTTCTGAAGTCAAATTTTTCTGAAGCTCATACTCACCCAGTCCTATTTTTTTGATAAGTCGGGCATTATCCAGTTGCTCTCCACTTTGTCCGTGTGGAAGAGGTATTAGAAATGCAACTTTTTTAAGTACTATAATCTCACAAATTGTGTTGATACCAGATCGACCCACTATTAAATCCGCATTTTGCATAACCCAACCGATTTCAGATAAATCAATAAATTTTCTAAGTACATATCGCTTCTGTAGATTATCGGGAAGATCATTGCGTATTTTTTCCAAATCCTCATAGTCATGAAAAACGTCTGAATCGCCAGTCTGATGAATTATTGTAAATTCTGAAAGTAATTTATTAATATTACTTCTAACCATTTCATTTATGAAATGCGAACCAGAACTTCCTCCGGTAATATAAATAATTTTAAAAGTTGATTGAGTATCGATTTTATCCTTAATTTCAAAAACTTCTTTTCTTAAAGGATTTCCAGAAAGAATTGTTTTGGATTCGGGAAAAAATTTGGCGGAAGATGGAAAAGAAATGCAAACTCTTTTTGCAAAAAATGAAATAATTCTATTGGCAATTCCAGCTTTTTGTGTTTGTTCATGAATAACAACAGGAATCCCAAGAACAAATGCAGAAACTGCAACTGCAAGTGCTATATATCCTCCAAAAACAACTACCACATCCGGCCTAAATCTCTTTAAAATATTATAAGAATCTACGATTCCAAGAGGTATTTTAAGCATAGAAGGTATCGTATATCTTGAGAAATTTCTTTGAAATCTTCCAGCTCTTATAGCTCTAAACGGAATATTTTTTTTAGAACAAACCCTATATTCAAGAGACGTAGAATCATCTCCTTCAAAGTTATATTTCCTTCCAATTACAAGAATATTATCTTCTGTTAAATTTTCAATTAATGATAGAGCGGGAGAAAAATGTCCTCCTGTAAAAACAATTTTCATAACTTAATTAAGCATTAAATGTCTCTAGAAATACTCAAAAGAACTCCGATCGATATAAAATTAATTATAAGAGAAGATCCCCCGGCCGAAATAAAAGGAAGAGGAACCCCCGTAAGAGGCATTATTACTGCTTGCGATGCAAGATTTACAAAAGTTTGTGTTGCTATAAATGTAATTATACCTGCTGCAAGCAATTTTCCAAACTTGCTTTTAGCTCTTGCTGCAACAAGTCCTCCCAAAAGGAATTGAGATACAAACATTAAGATCAAAACAAAAGATCCAAAAAATCCCGTCTCTTCGGCATAAATAGCAAAAATAGAATCAGAAGTGTTTTCAGGCAAATACGCATATTTTTGTATGGATTTTCCAGGCCCTACACCAAATGAACCACCTGACCCAAGAGCTATGAGTATTTGCTTAATGTGATATGTTGCATTGTGTAAATCACGATTGTCAAAATTTTGAAAAGAGGTAAATCGAGCAACTCGATAAGGCTCGATCTTTATTAGTAGAATTGATCCAACAACACAAATTAAGAGTATTAATCCCATATCTTTAATTGATGATCCAGACAAAAAATAAACAACAATAGAACTCACCGCAATAATAAACGCTGTTCCCATATCAGGCTCCATAGCAACTAAGAAAATACAAACGAAAAACAATATCAAAAACGCAAGAAGCCTCCCACTTTCTTTGTTTGAAAGCCAAGCAGCAAGATAGATGGCAAGGGTAATTTTTAAAATTTCCGATGGCTGAAAAACAAAAAAACCTAAATTTATCCATCTATGGGAACCTTTGAGTTCAAGACCAATTCCAGGAAAAAAAACCAAAATAAGAAGCGCTACAGAAACAAGAAGCAGGGGAAGAGCAAGATTATATAGAGATTTATAATTTATCCTAGAAACAATAAGTGCTGCAATCAACCCCAGTCCTGCCCATACTATCTGATATTTAACATAAAAATACTTATCTCCAATATTAAGCAAAGCAGTGTATGTAGAGCTTTCATAGAGAATAAATATTCCCATTACAGAAAGCACAATAGTATTAAGGAAGAGTAACCAACCAAGTCTATTCATCACTTATAATAAGAGGCTTAGCTTGAAAAAGCTATATATAATCCAAGTAGTGCAAAAATAAGCCCAAGTAGCCAAGCCCTCATTACAATTTTAGGCTCTTCCCAACCTTTTTTCAAAAAATAAAGATGAATCGGAGCAACAGGAAGAATCTTTCTACCTAAGAATCTTTTTCCAAGAAGCTGAATCAGTGAAGAACCTACCTCTATCACAAAAACTCCTCCGATAACCGCAAGGGCAGCCATTTTACCGGTAAGAAGCCCCGTTACGGCAAGTACTGCACCAAGAGAAAGAGAACCGACATCACCAAGCCAAATTCTTGCACGAAAAATATTAAAGTACAAAAAAGCAGCAACAGACCCAACAGTAATAGCTATAAATATTGCCAAAAAACTATCAAGTAAACTATGCGAGATTGTAAGAAAGGCAATTAAGCAAATAATAAAAAGACCGCTAGCCATACCGTCAAGTCCATCTGTAATATTAAATGCATTAACAAAAGAAACAATTACGAAGGCAGCAATTATGATAAATAAAAATCCAACAGTAACAGGACCTAAGAAATGAAGATAGATAAAGGAATATCCAAGTTTGTAGTAAAATATCGAACCAATAATAAGCGCTAATATAAGTTCTAGGAGTAATTTATATCTAAGTCTTAATCCAGGAAAATCATCACCTAAAATTTTCTTTACATCATCATAAAAACCTAGCGCTCCAAATCCTACAAATGAAAAGAGAAGAACAAAAAGCTCCCAAATATTAACGTCTACCCCAAGCAGTGCATAAGCCCAAAGAGTAAGTGACGAAACCACAAAAATAATAAGGATTCCTCCTCCAAAAGGAGTACCAACTTTCCATTTATTATACTTATCAAAAGTGGGGGTTTTTCTATTGAAAGGGTCTCGGGTTTTTTGATTTTTTCTTTGAAACTTAACCTTATATAAAAAATCAATGAAAGGAATTATTAATGTAGCAGTTATAAAAAGTGACAATATGGCAAAACCGAAAATCTTATTCATTGTTATCTTTAGAAATTACCCTTTAACATAATATATCAAAAATACTAGGAATACACTGGTGTTGATTCAAGAAGTTTAAACGAAGGTTCAGACTCCTTACCTTCAAACAACACAACATCCCCCTTCCCAACATTACGCTTAATAAAATCAGCAATAGACTTAGGATTTTTGACGATAAATTGGCATCTTCCACCAGCATCATCGATTCCTTTTTTTATATTTTTATAAAAGTTTTTATTTGTTGCAATAAGTAGGTCACATGTAGCACCCACTTCCTTTGCCACTTTTTCGTGCTCTATTGCTGCCTTATTCCCAAGCTCTATCATAGGTTGAAGCACTAAAACCTTTTTCCCTTTATATACCTTCATATATTCGACTGCTGCTTTAACAGCTGCTGGATTTGCATTGTAAGTATCATCTATATACGCTGCTCCATTTTTAGCAAGATAAGGCTCCATTGTCTTTTTAGACGGTAGAATACTTTTGACAGAACGAACTAAATCTGCGCTATTCATTCCCAAGCTCAAACCAAGATAGAGCCCTGGAAGTATATTTTCAATATGATGCGGTCCCACAAGTTTTACTGTAAATTTTCCTACTTTTTTCTCCTTATAAATGACGTCAAATTCTATCTCAAACCTTCCAACTTTTATATTAATAGCCTTAATATCAGCTTTTTCTTTTGACTCTCCAAAATAATCGGCCTTATATAAAACCTTTTTCTTTTTTGTTGCGTTATAAAGTTTCAAAACATTTTCATTGTTTCCATTAAAAAGTCCAAAACCATCCTTTGGCAACGACTCAATAAGTTCATATTTTGCCTTTTTAATATTAGAGATTCCCCCGAAAAGCGATGCGTGTTGTTCGTTTACGGCTGTGAGTATTCCTATTTTTGGTTTGAAAAAAGAACACATCTCTCTTATTTCTCCTACTTTATATGCCCCCATTTCAATCAAAAATATTTCATTTTTAGCAGTCAAACCGGACAAGATGGTTTTCGCTATCCCAATTGGAGTATTGAAAGTCCCCATTGTTGCAAGAACATTAAATTTGTACGATAAAATTTTGTGTGCGAATTCTTTTGTTGAACCTTTTCCGTAGCTTCCAGTAATTCCAATAATTAGTAGATCCTTACGTTCATTTAGCTTATCAATCGCCTTATCAATAATAAAATCTTTGTAAAAGTCTGAGGGATATGAAAAAACTCCGATTAGAGCGGAGATGAAAAATGGAAGAAGCTTGTCAAGAAAAACAATCCAAAAATACTTATCTAATAATGGGATCAAAAAGAGAGTAACTTCAAAAATAAAAGCTAAAAGTCCAATTATTAATATTTTAGGAGTAAAAACCGGAAATTTTAACTTTCGATTAAAGAGTTCAACTAAAATTTGAATAGAAAGAACTAAGTATAAAATGAATACAATTAAGGGATAAAAACTATAAAGATTGGGAATAAAAATACTAAAAACATAAAGAGCTAGAAGAAAGATCTTAAAAAGATTATTAAAACCAAAAATAAGATTCCTTCCTTGACTTGTTTCTCTTAAGTGAACAACTAGCCTATCGAGCCTATATTCTTTAACCTGCCAAAGACCAAGCCAGAAAATAGTATTTCTAAGCAAAAAGATAAAAAATAATAAAGAGGTTATCTGAAAAAGAATATCGCTCATTCCCTTTCCACCTCTTTAATCATTCTTTCTGCCTCAACAAGTTCAGAAGGAGTGTTAACCCCTCTCCAATGAAAATTTTTAAGCCTTAGAGTTTCTGTTTTTTCTTTCTTTTCAACTGCAATGTGGACAAGACTTGTTAAATAATACTCACCAGTAACTGAGCTTTTAGGAATTTTTTTAATGTACTTTCTAAGAAATTTAGCATCGAATATGTAACAAGCAGGATTTATTTCCTTTATTTTCCTTTGATCAATAGTTGCATCTTTTTCTTCAATTATTCCGCTTACTTCTCCATCAACGTCTCTAAGAATTCTTCCAAGTCCAGAAGGATCTTCCACTTCAACAGTGATAAAAGACACTTTAGATTCTGTTTTTCTATGTCTTTCAAAAAGTTCCCTTAAAACTTTTGATGAGTAAAAAAATGAGTCATCGCCGTTTACGACAAGCACGTCCTCAGCTTCTTTAGGAATTTTTGTGAGCGCAACGTTTAGCGCATTTCCTGTTCCAAGTCCATATCGTTGATATGCAAAATGAACATCCTTTCTAAGAAGCTTCATCACTGATTCTTTAGCAAATCCCACTACGACAACAATATTTCTTACTCCTGTTTTTCTCAGAATTCTCATACTTCTAACAATCATGGGAACGCCTGCCACTTCAAATGTAACTTTATTTTTACCCTTGTTTGCCTGCATTCTTTTACCCTTACCAGCTGCAAGTATTACTGCCCAAACTTGTTCAAATTTAGTGCTCTTCATATTCCTCCTCTTCAAGTTTTATGTCTGCTCCAACTTCACGAAGTCGCTCATCAAATCTCTCATAACCCCTTTCTAGAAATTCCACCCCATAAATTACACTCTCTCCTTTGGCAATAAGAGCTGCTATAACGAGTGTTGCACCTGCTCGAAGATCTGCAATATCAACAACTGCGTTATGAAATGGAGTTCTACCAAATATTTTTATTGCATGACGATAATTAGGATCACTTTCGTCATAGTTAAAGTTATAAAATTCTTCTTTACTATCAACTTTAGGATTGAAAAACTGAATTTCTGCACCCATCTTTTCAAGCTCCGATACGTAATTGAATCTATATTCATAAACTGTTTCATGAATAATAGAGGAACCTTCAGCTTGAGTCATAAGAACTGCCCAAGGACCCTGCCAATCAGTCATAAATCCCGGATAAGGAGCAGTCATAATATCAATAGCTTTAAGATTATCTTTAATAAAGAATCTTACATCGCCATTTTGCTCCTCCCAGGCTCCCCCAGCCTCCTCAAATTTTTCAAGAAACTCTTTAATATCACTCATTTTGGTCTTTTTAAGGAGAATTTTCCCACCAGTTAATGCCGATGCTATTGCAAAAGTTACGAGTTCGTTTCTATCGGGTGGAATTTCAAAAGTAGTTCCATGGAGTTCCCTCACCCCTTCAATTACGATTACTTTTCCTTCTTCGCGTCTAATCTTTGCACCCATAGAATTCAAAAGTTTTATTAAATCATCAACTTCTGGTTCAAGTGCAGCATTTTCAAGCCTAGTTATACCCTCAGCCATTACTGCTGCAATAATTAGCGTTTCCGTACCAGTATGCGTATTCTTTTCGAATTTAAAATTTGTACCTTTTAGTCCATCGGTTTTAGCATGAAAATACCCATCAGCACTCATATAATTTATAGTGGCTCCCATAGCCTCAAGACCTTGGATATGTCTATCAATAGGTCTTGCACCAATTCGGCAACCCCCAGGATTTGGAATAAGTGCTTCATGCGATCTAACCAATAGAGGGGCGATAAAAATAGAGGAAGTCCTCATCTTTGCTCCTATCTCAAGGGGAATTCTGTGGCTTGTAACATTCTTAACTCTTATCTTTACTGTATGATCATATAAATCGACTTCTCCGCCGATCTCTTTAATAAGAGCGGTCATTTCATAAAAATCACTTATTAAAGGCACGTTCGTAAGAGTAACTTCCTCACTTGTTAAACAAGCAGCAACTAGAGCCTTTAAAACCACATTTTTAGACCCAGACAAAGTGATATGTCCTGAAAGCTCTTTTCCACCATTAATTACGTATCTTTTCATAGCTAAATGTTATCGGAATTTTTATCTACTACAAGCTTATATGCTAAGGTGTAAATATCGCCTGCACCCATGGTCAAAATGAGGGTATTACTACCTCTAAAATTCTCGATCAAGTATTCTACCATAAAATCATCATTTTTCGAAAAAGTCACGTCACGACCAAGCTTTCTGAATTCATCCATAAGCTTAGCATAAGAATAATCCTTTACCTCTTCTCTTTGAGTAATATAGACTGGTGCAATTATTGTACTATCCGCCCTTCCAAAAGCTTGGGCAAAATCGCTTAAAAGTGCTTCCGTACGAGAGATACTGTGAGGCTGGAAAATCACAACTATTTTCTTCTCCGGATATGCTCTTTTTACAGCATCGAGTGTAGCCTTAATCTCTTGAGGATGATGCGCATAATCATCAAAAACAAGGGTGTCGTATTTAGTTTTCCCTATCATTTCAAGCCTTCTTTTTGTACCCGAAAACTTAGACAAAGCAGTCTGAAGTTTGTCTGGATGATAGCCAAGTTCAATTCCGAGAGCAATAATAGAAAGAGCATTTTGCGCATTATGAACCCCAGGAACAGAAAGAGTAAAATCACCGAATTTTATTTCACGACCCTCTACTGCAAAAAAGGAGTTAAGCCCACTTTCTCTAAAATTGGTGAAGTAATAGTCGTTTGTAGAGCTGGCACCGTATGTTATAACTGTTATATCGCTTCTTACTTTATTTCTGAGAGACTGTAACCTTTGATCGTCACCATTAAGAAAAAGCAATCCATTCTCCTTAATTCTTTCCACAAACTTTTCAAAAACTTTTTCAACTTCGTCAATGCTCCCGTAAAAATCCGGATGGTCAAAGTCTATATTGTTAATTATGACAGCATAAGGTAATAAGTACAGGATTTTTGGAGTTTTGTCATAATTTATCTCTGAGACATATTCATCTCCTTCAGCAATGAAGTAATTACCCTTTCCCAAATGTCCTGAAGCTCCCAATGGGAATATCTCTCCACAACCAACACTATAAGAAGGTTCTGCGCCAAGCTCAGACAAAACAGTTGCAGCCATGGCAGAAATAGTAGTTTTTCCATGAGAGCCAGCAATTGCAATCCCTTTTAAATTCTTCTTCGACAAAATAGCGCCTTCCATAAATTCTCCCAATGCTTGTCCTTGAGTCAAAACCTTTATTCCAAGATTTCGAGCCGCAATAACTTGAGGATTATCAAAACCTCTATGGGCACCTGTTGTTATCACAAGACACTTATCGATCGCTTCGCCCCTAAAGAAGTCTTCAATGTTTTTTGCTTCAAATCCTTCATCTATTTTTATTTTCGCCTCCAAAAGCTCTTTATCTGTTATAAACTTTTCATCTATGTCAGACCCTCTGACTTCCATCTTTGCTTGTGAAGCAATAATTGCCAAAGGCGCCACTCCAACACCTTTAATCCCTACAAAATAAACTTTTGAGTACATCATTTAATTAATCCTCTTTCCTTTAATGCATCATTGATCACTTTAAATTCATCCCAGGGTTCTTCACCATTTCCTAAATTTATAGATTTTTCATGACTCTTTCCTGTCAGAAGAATAAAATCTCCTCTTTTTGCCATATTTATCGCCTTAAAAATAGCTTCTCTCCTATTATTAATTTGCACGAGAGACGAAAAATTACTCGGAATTCCTGATTGAATATCACGATTTATATTTTCAATTTTTTCTTTTCTTGGATCTTCAGAAGTTAAGATTATTAAATCAGACCATTTACTCGATTCCTCTCCCATCATAGGTCTTTTAGTGGCATCTCGCTCTCCTGCCGAACCAAAAACGTGTATGAGTCTGCCTTTTTTTTCTCTTGAAATTTCTGAAAGAAGCTTGGCAAAAGCATTAGGCGTGTGAGCAAAATCGACCATCACGGTAAATTCTTTCTGATACACAATTTCTTGTCTACCTGAAGGAAGGTCAAAATTTAACACCGCTTCTCTTATCTTCTTACTCTCTACACCCAGCACTTTTGAAGCTGCAACAGCGGCTAAAATATTATACTTATTAAAATCACCTATTAATTTTGACCTGAACTTAAAATTATCAGGATTAATAGTAGAGTTCTGACCAAAGCCGTAAGTCATAAATTTTTTATTTCTGATATTTAGTATTTTATTTTTAAGGTTAATTATTTGCTTATAAGATTTGTCATCTCTATTTAAAATGCAATTCTTTGAATCTTCAAAAAGCTTCAATTTAGCTCTTAGATACTTATCATATGTTTTATGGTAGTCGAGGTGTTCATGACTAATATTTGTAATTACTCCTACTTCAAAGGAAATTAAAGCTACTCTATTTTGATCCAAGGCGTGAGAAGTAGTCTCAAGCACAACAAATTCGACCCCACGCGATCTAGCTTCAGAAAGATATCTTTGAATCTGGATTGAGCTTGGAGTTGTAACGTGAAAACCAGTATCATATGAAGTGTTATCTATATATGCTCCAACCGTTGAAATTAGAGCTACTTTCTTCCCTGCGTGCTTTAGTATATGGTAAATAAGGCTTGAAGTTGTAGTTTTTCCATCTGTTCCTGTGACTCCTATTACTTTTAGTCTTGAGGCTGGAAATCCATATATGACTGTAGCCAGTATCGCTACGAGCAAATGATAGACATTTTTAACTTCCTGATACATATTTATGCCTAAATTTATAGGTTTATTATTATACTATAAGATAGATATAAACTCAATTTATACTTTAGTTTAGCAATTATCATCCAATTAACCTAGTATGTCGGTCGGATATTATAATAATTCAAAATTTGTCTTGCGATTGAAAAAAATATTGGAGCTGCCGTTTCGGCTCCATAAATTGATTTTTTAGGCCTATCTACAAGAACAAGCATCGATATTTTTGGATCGTTGGCTGGAAAAAAACCGACAAATGAGGCTATTGTTTTAGTGGGATCATAATGTCCAGCGACTGGAATTTGAGCCGTTCCTGTTTTTCCGGCGAATTTATAATCAGGTATTTTTGCCCATTTGGCCTCACCCTTTTCAACAGCATTAACCATAACCCATGTCATCACCTTAGCAGTAGACTCTTTTATTACGCGCCCTTTGGATTCAGGCTTTATTAACACTTCTTTTCCATCTTCTTTGATTATTTTTGAAACCACATAAGGCTTCATCAAATTGCCCCCATTGGCAATAGTATTCACTGCAACGATTAGCTGCATAGGAGTAATTGAAATTCCTTGGCCAAAACTCGAAGTAGCAAGATCTATCGGATACCATAAATCTCTATCGCGTATCGATCCACTAATTTCACCCTGAAGGTCAATTTCTGTATTATCATTTATTCCAAAATCGGTTAAATACTTTATCATCTTGTCAATTCCCAATTTTTTAGCTACAAAGACCATACCTGTATTATCAGAATGTTGAATTACTTCGGTCATCGTCGTATTTGGATAGTATTTTTCATTCCACGTCTTAATTGAGTATTCACCGATTTTTATGGCAGCAGAGCATATATCACATTTCGTATCAGGCTTTACCAGATCCAGATCCATTCCAGAAGACATTACGAGGACTTTAAAAGTGGATCCTGGTTCGTAAAGACTTGAAATGGCGGGATTTTTATAAGAGGAAGAGTCAAAGTCGTAATAATCTTGCGGATTGAAGTTTGGAAATGAAGCCATGGCCAAAACTTTTCCGCTAGCAGGCTCCATAATAATTACAGTTCCGCCATCAGCATCATAAGTATTTATTCCGCGAGAAAGCTCTTTCTGTGCATAATACTGTATTGTTCTATCTATATTAAGAACGATATTTCTCCCGTCTATTTTTGGCAATTGCCTAATATCATTAATTATCGTATTTCCAAGAGCATCTTTTACTACATAAAGCTTCCCATCTCGGCCTTTAAGCTGCTCATTATAAAATCCCTCAAGACCAAAATATCCCTTGTCCTCTCCGTTCTCATCTTTTCCTACAAAGCCTATTAAGTGCGCAGCCATTGACCCTTCTGGATAATACCTATCAGTCTCCTGTTGAAATCCGATTCCTGAAAGTTTTTCATGTTCAATATTTTTCCTTGTAGCATCATCAACCTTTGAAGCAAGTCTTACCCAAAAAAGATTTTGAGAAAGTTTTGCAGAGATTGAGGACTCGGGGAGAGATAAAAGTTCGGATAGTTTTTTTGCATACTCATCTTTGTTGTTTATTAACTTCGGATTAGCGTATACTAAATAACTTATCTTATTTGTTGCTAAGGGGAAATTATCGCTTGTTAGAATATCTCCCCTTGAAGATTTTTGGATTAGTGACTCTGTGCTTTGCGCTTCACCTATCTTTTTAAGATCGGCTCCTCGCAATACCTGCCAATAGAAAAGTTTTAAAAGCACAAAGAGATACAGAAAGAGGAAAAAAACTAAGACTATTGTAAACCTGAAATTATCCCACCGGATTGACATTTTTACCTCTGAGCAAAACTCTTGGGACCGGATAAGGAAATTGTATTTTTATTATTTTCTACAAATCCTATCTCTCCTGCCTTTGAAGCAACATAATCATAGGATGTGTATTTTAACACTTCTGTTTTAAGTAATGTATTTTTTTCAGATAGATCTTCCACTTTTGCTTTAACATTTGCTGCATAAATACTATTTGTAGATATACTATTTGATAAATGTATATTCACAATTTGAAGAACGGCAAAAAGCACTACTAAAAATGCCAAAAACAACTTCGCTTTTTTTCCTCCTGGCAATTTATTATTAGACATCTTATAAATTTTCATAAACTACGCCTTAATCTTTTCTAAAATCCTCATTTTTGCACTTCTTGATCTTGGGTTTTCGTAAATTTCACTATCACTTGCTACAACTGGCTTTTTTAAAAACACATATCCAGACTCTCTCATGGTGTTTTTAACAATACGATCCTCAAGAGAATGGAATGATATAACGCACAAGATTCCTTTCTCAGAAAGCAAAGACACTGAATCTGTTAATGCTTCTTTCAGATTAGACAATTCATTATTTACTGCAATTCTTAATGCCATAAATACTTTTGTCGCCGGATGTATCTTACCCTCACGTCTCACATTTTCCTCTATTAACGATGCGAGCTCAGTTGTCCTCTCTATTGGCTTTATTTTTCTTGCAGCATCAATTACTTCTGCGATTTTAACTGCATTTCTATCTTCCCCATATTTAGCGAAGAGAATCGAAAGCTCGTCTTTTGTCCAATTATTCACAATTGATAATGCTGAAAGGTCTGATTTTTTATTCATTCTCATATCAAGAATCTCGTCCTTTTTAAAACTGAATCCACGTCCCGATTGGTCAATTTGATAAGAAGAAAGTCCAAGATCAAATAAAATCCCGTCTACTTTCTCAAATCCAAATCTTGCCGCAAGCCCTTTTATGTCCGAGAAGTTTCCAAGAGCCAAAGTTAAATTCTTTTCCCCGAAAAACTTTTTCTGTACAAAACTTATCGCGTCTTCATCTTGATCAATACCAAGCACTATTCCACCCCGCTCAATTATTTCCTTTGTATGACCTCCTCCTCCGATGGTTGCATCTATGTATTTTCCCCCAGGCTTTATTTTGAGTGCTTCTATTGCCTCATTTTTAAGAACACTTATGTGAGAAAAGTCATTTTGATTCATTTGAGAGAGATTACTTTGAGTCATCGAGCTTTTCAATCAATTTTTCTGCAACTTCTGCGATGTTTTTTCTATTTTCTTCTTCATACTTCCTCCACGCTTCTAAATTCCAAACTTCAACATAAGTTTCTTGACCTACAAATACAACCTCTTCTCCCACGCGTGAATAGTCTCTTAGATACTCAGGTAATACAAATCTTCCCTGTCTATCAAGCTCGGCAAGCGTCGCTCCTCCAAGTAAAAATCGTCTGATATCTCGTGTTTCACTTAATAAAAATGGTTTACCCTCAGTCCCTGTGAGTAGCGACCTCCAATTTTTCTCGGACACAACTATCAAAGAGCCTTCGAATCCGTAAGTTACGACGAGTTTATCGCCTAATTCCTCACGAAATCTTTTCGGAAATGCAATTCGTGCTTTTTCTCCAACTTTTACTTTGAATTGACCAATTAACATAAGAAGTATTTCTACAAACTAACAAGTGAACATTTCTATTTAAATAATTATAAACCATATTCACCATAATTCACCACTTTTCACCAATATTTAATTATTTTGATTCATTTTGAATCTGTTGTCAAGGGGTAAGATGCAGAAAAAACCAAGCATTTAACAACTTTATGGATTGAGATTTTACAATACACTAAATGTAGTAAAAATGATTAGAAAAAAAGAATCAGAGGAAATTATTCAAGAGAGATTTTTTCAGTTACGGTTCCGATTTCTCCATTTGTATAGGTGACCTTAAGAACAACAGTTATATCTGAAGTAACTTTGTCGTACTTACAAACATTTGCACTACATGTTCCAAGTAGGATTTCTCGAGTCACGCTTGACTCACCTGACTTTACTTGAATTGGACTTGCAACAACTCCGCGAGGAACATCACCTTCACCGCCAGCTTCCGGATCGGTATTTTCTGCATTGTAATTAACTTCGTACTCAATCGTAGAAATACCTGAAAGCTTGTTGATTGTCATAATAACCGCTCTATTATCCGCGCGAGGCTTGAGTGATAATCCTATGTCGCTTGCTGAAATCTCCTTTACCTGTTGTTCTTCTTCTTGAGTTGGTTGCTCAGTGCCAGAGTTTCTTCCAAGAATAAAATATGCTCCACCACCAACTATAAGAATTAAAACTACTACTAGAATGAGGACTGTCTTATTTTTAAAGAAATTCATTTATGAAATAAGAATATAATAACCAAATTGAGAATGTCAATATATCAAGAGATTTTTTCTTGAATATATTTAGAGAGTTCACTTATCTTCATTCTCTCTTGAGTAGCTGTATCGCGATCCCTAACTGTAACTGTCTCATTTTCCAAAGTCTCATAATCTATTGTTATACAGTACGGCGTACCAATTTCGTCTTGAGCAAAATAACGCTTTCCAATATTTCCTCGACCATCGAATACAACAGGAAGAATATTGTCATGCTTAAGCATGGAATATACTTCTTTCGCCTTTCCCATAATTTCTTCTTTATTAGCTACAAGAGGGAAAACGGCGGCCTTATACGGAGCCACTTTTGGAGATAATTGAAGAAAAACACGACCCGCATCTTCTCTATATGAATCGAATAAGAGGAATAGCAATGTTCTATCAACTCCACAAGAAGTCTCGATGTCCCATGGAATATATGACTCACCTAAATCCTGATCACGATAAGTAAGGTCAACTCCAGAGTATTCCTGATGACGTCTTAAATCCCAGTCACTTCTATTATGAATTCCGGCAAGCTCCGACCAACCCCAAGGAGAATTATATTCTATATCTGTTGCAGCCTTTGCATAGTGTGCGCGCTCATCTTCTTCGTGATCTCTAAATCTAAGACTTTCCTCTTTAAACCCAAGGGCTAAAAACCAGTCCATTCTCATCTTTTTCCAATAATCAAACCACTTTTCCCCTTCTTTCTCCTCCGGTTTTATATAAAATTGCAATTCCATTTGCTCGAATTCCCGTGACCTGAAAGTAAAATTACCAGGAGTAATTTCGTTTCTAAAGGCTTTTCCGATTTGCGCAATTCCGAAAGGAATTTTTACTCGATTAGAATCAACAACGTTTTTAAAATTAACATGAACTCCATTGGTAATTTCCCCACGAAGAAAAATTTCAGATTGCTCTCCTTCAATTACCCCAAGATAAGATTTTACCAAAAGATTAAATTCACGAGGACTTGTCCATTCAACTATCTCATCTTTGTGCTCTTGGGCATGTTGAGTTATTTCTTCTTTCTTGTCGGCACGAAATCTCTTGTGACATACCTTACACTCAATTAGAGGATCTGTGAACGCTTCAAGATGTCCTGAAGCTTCCCATGCACGAGGATTCATCATAATTGCAGCGTCTACTCCTACCACATCCTCACGCTCATATACTACCGACTTCCAAAATTCTCGCTTGATATTATTTTTGAGCTCGACTCCTACAGGTCCATAATCCCAAGTACCAGCAAGACCTCCATAGATTTCTGATCCTTGATAGATAAAGCCTCTTCTTTTTGCTAGAGCTGCAACCTTTGCTACTAAATCATCCATGAGGGTAGTATACCAAAAGAAGAATTGAAGGTTAATAACCTATCTTAAAATGAAATCCTATCAATGTCCAACATTATACAAAATACGACATGTCTGTTGAAATAGCCACAACGGAAGAGTAATATTGTCTTGCGTAATTGAAGCAAATCAAAAATGATTAATAAAGTATCAATTGAAAATTTTCGTTCATTAAAGAAGGTCGAGATAGACTTAATCTTACTTCATGCGATTGTTGGAGAAAATGGCACAGGAAAAACATCTATTCTTGAGGCTATTAACTACGTCACCTCTAGAGAGTATGCATCAAGAAAAATTGACGAACAAGATTTCCACTCCGATGAGCCAATTCAAATTAAAGTTTATTTTGATAAATATTTTTCCCTTCAAACAAAGGACGGTTATGCTACAAAGAATATTCTCTGTAATGGTGTATTCCTGAGGGTTAAACGAAGAGAAAAGGCATCACCAGGAAGAGCACTCTCTGATGGCGTTACCATTGAACATTTAGTTATTCCCGTCACATACTCTAATCAATCTGAGATTAAAGAAGAATTATTGCCTGAAGGAGTTACGAGAGATTCATTGCCCACCAAACTAGAACGAACAGAACAGGGATTTGAAGCTCCAAGAGCGTCCAGCAGTAATCCATGGCAAATATCCGCACAGACACTATCATTTAATGGTGGCGACCTTGTTGGGTTTCCTTCAATTTTTTACTTCGACAGATACAGAGAGTCTGAAGCTAAGATGGGATACAATTCTTTGTTCCAAAAAATATCTAAAGAACTCGATTGGAGATATTTAAAATCGGTCAACTCAACGCAAACTTCCACAGATTGGGAAACCTACTACAATCCTGTTGTTGAGTCTGTTAAAAGCGAAAAACGAAGCAACATTCTTGACCCAATAAGAAATGATGCGCAACGCATTCTAGGTAAGGATTTTTCGAATTTTGAAATTGGTCTACATCATCTCAAGCAACCATTTAAACAGTCTTTCTTTTCACTTAGAAATCCAGGCGAGATAACACAAATAGAATTTTCAAAAATGGGCTCAGGAGTGTGTACGCTCATTGCATATCTTCTCCTAAAAACAATAAGTAATTTATCAAAACAGGAAGTAGTATTTTTGATTGACGAGCCAGAAATGCATCTTCACTCTCAGGCAAGAACTGCACTTTTTGAAGAGTTCTTGAACTCAAGTAATCAAATTGTTTATACAACACATTCTGAATTTTTTGTTGATTTAACAAATTGGAAAGGCGTATTAAGAATTGACGAAAAAAATAACACATTTCCACTGCCTGAAACTCTAGAAGAAACAATTAATGGTCAGACTATGCAAGACCATCTTGATGAAATAAAAACCTGGCATCAAGATAAAACAATTTATAATAAAGAAAACAATGAAATATTTTTTGCAAGAAAGGTTATCTTAACTGAGGGACCAATCGATAAATTTGGCATACGCAGATTTGAAGGTTTAATGGGTATACGGATTACTGACTCAACAATCATAAGCTGCAACGGTAAAAGTAAAATTCCCTATTACCAACTACTTTGCAAAGCGTTTGGAATTCCCTACTTCACCCTTATAGACTTAGACACTAAAGCTGAAACGGATACTGAAAATAAATCGTTAATTGACTGGGTGGAAAACGATGCTTCTGCAAAATTTGAAAATTCTTTCGAAAACTCGCTTGGTATAAATCCAGACACTCATAAAGGGTCAGAAGTATTGAAGCATATAGAAAGTATTACTTCTAAAGAGACAATTCCGCAGGACATTCGTGAAGCTATTGAGAAGATTCAGTCATGGTCAACCAGCGATTAATCCACGTATTTACCACAATAAATTTTGTCTATTGTTAAAATTTTTGTTGCGCGCTAGTATTGTGGGGATTATGAAAATTAACGTTAATTCTTCTGTCTTAGAAATGCGGGAATTTCTTCATCAATCTCTTTTCAAAAATAACTAGAGAGTTGAGGGGATCTTCTATAAATTTCCACTCTTCTTTTTTACCCTTTTTAGAGAGTAAGGTTTTAACATGTCTTTCGTGACTCTTAAATTTAGATAAAATTTTCCCTGAAAGCACTTTATCATTTGAAATGCTAACACTCGCTATTTCTCCAACAAGAGTTGAGTAACGAAGAGCAGAAGAATAAAAAAGGTCATACTTTTTATTCTCGGTAATATATCTAAGCTCCTTTAGCCTACTATCTAAAAGAGAGAGTCTGTATAAAATACTACTTTTTACTCCAGGCTGAATCCCCAGAATAACTTTTTCTTCAAGTCTTTTTACCAAAAAAAGAGGTGAATCAGGCATCGTGCTAAGAGAAAAAAGAAGGAAAAAAGAAATAAATAAGATCAAGGCAAAAAGTCCAAAAATTATCTTTTTCATACAACAATTATACTTTATGAATTTTAAAAGTCACGAAATTATTTTTGTTTTACTATATTCAAAACTACACCCTTACGCTTAACTTCATACACCACTTTCCCATCTTGTTCATTATTCTTTCCCCAACGAGTAAAACAATATCTAATTTTTGCTTTTTCATTATTTATCTCCATTTGAGATCCAAGATATGGTATGGCCAAATGGGGTATACATGGGAAGACGTATAATTTTTTATCCTTCTTAGTTTTATTGTCTTTTATCCAATCAGTTGCTTCTTTAAAAGTTGCTCCCCAATAGTCAGTCTCAAATTTGTTATGCGCATTCTCTAGTCCCCCAACAAGCGAATTAAAGTATATGTATTGATAAGGATGAAGAAACACCATTTCTCTTGCTATAAAAATCGCACCAAGTAATAGAATTAAAAAAGACATATATCTAATAATTTTTCCAGACTTAATCAGAGAAAAAACACCAAGAGCAGAAATTATTACAATTGGACCTGATAAAAATAGAAACTGTCTCCAAGCATCATAAATCACGGGTTTTTTGAAGAAAATTAAAATAAGAGGGACAAAGAAAATGAGCAGTAAATAGCTATACAAAAGCTTTAAAGAAAGGTTCTCTTTAAATATTGAATAAATCAAATAGACAACCCCGATGGCAAAAAAAAGCAATGTTACAAGTGGGGTGGTTATAGTAATCCACGTAGGTAAATAATACCAAGGAATCGATTCTGGATTGTACATAATTCCTTGAAATAAAATTGCACCGGGATATGGATACTTCTCAGATGCTGAGATGATATTCAAAATTTCTAATGGTTTTAATAAAAGATAAGGCGAAGAAAGATAAAATAATACAACAAAAGTAGAAAAGGTGACAGCTTGAAATTTTAAATATTTTTTAAAAGATTGCGTAAGGACTGATTGAATAAGCGAAATCACTAAAAAGATCAAATAAATATATAAGAGTGCAGGACGTAGCGATACAACAAGCGCAAAAAGCATTCCAATGACTATAGAAGTTGAAATCTTTTGCTCGGAAAAATATTTAATAGAAAAATAGATTGTTGGAAGTAACAAAACTGCAGCCCCGATATCTTTGCTATTTGTGAAAATATCTCCATAAAAACGAGGCATAAAAAGAAGGAAGAAAAAAGATACTGTTGATGCCGTATAGCTTTTTGTAATAAGTAACACTAGTTTATAAATAAAGTAAAACCCAAGTAGAGAAAATAGTGCTAAAAAAAGATGATAGTATTCAATACTGTTTAGACTTAGTGATTGCAAGAGACTTGTTCGAGTTATCTCAAGAATTGAACCGTGAGTTAGAAAAAATTCCGGCTCAATAGATAGTTTTAGAAAAGAAGTATCTCTACCAAATGATGCATAAAACAATAAAGTATTTTTCCCAAGAGCTAAAACATCTTGCTCATCAAATGTTGTTCCGTAGTTAGAAAATGTGAAAACTATCAGAAGAAAAATTATCGCAAGTAAAATAAATATTAACTTCCTTTGAAGAAATTGAAGTTTTGAGTCATTCTTTTTCGATTTAACCACAATAATATCTATTAAATTTTATCTATATAAAAAACTAAAACTTAAAGCCTGGCCAGGCGCTAACACTTCAGAAAAATTTATCTTCTCTTTTTCCCAGCTAGAAGGTGGTAAGCAAGTATTACTGCTGCCCCTCCGAATACAACTACGTTAACGGCTGTTGCTAATGTTCCAAAAAATTGATTTACCAAATTAACTCCGGAAAACTCTTCGTAAGCAATAACTAATCCACCAAGTATAAGTGCCCATTGAGCGACTACTACTAAATTTTTCAAGTTATTTCACCTCCCTTCGAAAGAAACGCACCCATATAGCGAACCACTTTTCTTGTTATTTGTCAACGATCCTATAACCTACCGTTTAGCTCTGTAAAAAAATAAAAAATTATGTGATAGTTATTTTACATTAATCACTTATCAGGTTTGCGTTTTTCTAAAAAAAAGTTTACAAATTATCTATGGATCAAAAAAACAAACAAGACATATCAAGCCCAACTAATCAGGCATTAAATACTAATGCAGCAGTCGCGCCCAATAATGAAGGATCAAGATCGCAGGACCAAACACGGGAAGTCATGATAGAAAAAAAAGAAGAAGAGGAGATGGAAGAATATAAAGAAGAAAAGCCAAAGGAAGATTTTGAAAGTTGGAGAATAAATAAAAGGGTCGATGCAAAAATCTGGCAGTTAGTAATCGGATTTATTATCGCACTTCTTGCATTTATTGCCTGGAGTCAAATATTTTCATAATATTTATATCTTCAATAACAACTTATAAGTGATATAATTTCTGCGTGTTATTTTTTTTCTTCCTCCTCTATCTACTATTCCCCCAAAAAGCTTATGCCCAGATACAGGAAATCCAACATGTTATTTCTACGGGACAAAGTCTTGCGCAGGGGGCGGCAGGATATCCATCACTATCCAAAACTCAAAAATACGACAATATAATGCTAAGTGGTGGAAAACCACTCTCAAATCTTAAAGATATAGAAAATGCCAACTTCACACCTCTTATTGAGGGAGGGGAGGAGTCAATAAGCTCAGGACTAGCCAACTATGTAGCTAAAAATAGTAAAGACAGAAAATTTCAAATTGAAATAAATGCTAACGGGTGGGGTGGAAGAAGCTACTCACTTATAAAAATAGGCACAGAGCCTTTTACATATAATATAAAGGAGGTAGAAAGATCTAAGTATCTTGCTGAAAATGAAGGAAAAAAATACAAAGTTACCGCAATAACACTAATACATGGAGAAGCCGATGATGATCTTTATAGAGTTGGGGACACATGCCCGAACTATCAAAAGAATCTTTTAGAATTGCAGAAAGATTATAATAGCGAAATCAAAAAAATTACTGGTCAAAGTGAAAATATCCCTCTTTTTACAGATCAGCTAAGCTCGTATTCCTCTCGAGCGAAGTCTCCATGTGTAACTCTTGCACAACTCATAGCTTCTAAGGTAGAACCAAAAAAAATTATACTCGTTGGTCCCAAATATTTCCTCACTTATCAAGGTGACAGTCCACATCTAAACAATTATGGCTATCGACTGCTTGGAGAATATTATGGCAAGGTTTATAAAAAAGTTATTATAGACAAAAAAAAGTGGACACCTCTATCCCCCAGCTCTATAACGCGGAAAGGAAGAACAATCACCTTAGATCTTTTTGTTCCAAAACCACCAATCGTAATTGATTTTGAAAGAGTAAAAAAACAAAAAAATTTTGGGTTTGAGTTTTTTAGTCCAAATCTCGAAATAGGAATAAAAAGTGTTAAGATAATTTCTCCAACTAAAATAGAGATAAAACTAGATAAACTTCCTAAAGCAAAAGTAGAAAAACTACGCTATGCTTACTCAGCGATATTGGGATCAAGTTCGGGAGCTACTCCATCCGGATCTCCTCGAGGCAATATAAGAGACAGTGATATCGGAAATTCTCTTTATAAAACTCCCTTATATAATTGGCTCGTTCACTTTGATGAGCCCATCAAAGTCTTGTCAGAAGAAGAAACCATACAAGAGAAATCTGAGAGTTTTATAACCAATTTTGAAGAGAAAATAGGATTTAAGCTGTTTAACTAAACTTTGATGTTAGACCTTAAAAAAGACGTAGTCTTTATTTTAAAAACTTAAAATTTAAAAAAAGACGTAGTCTTTATTTTCTTTTCAATTATTCTTTCTATAAAAATTGAAAGCTCTTCATTACTTCTAAATTTATCCCGACTATCCCAAAACCCAAGACTTGCTAACATTTTAGTTTGAAAATCAAGCATTTCCTCATCTCTATCATCTCTATTAAAATTATTTAAAGTTGCCTCTACAAGGGAAAATACTTCAAAGTTTTTCTGTTCGCTTGCACAAAGCGAATTTATAAGTTCGCAAATAAGAAACATTTTACCGATGTGCTTCATCTCATTTCTGATGTTAGAAAACGTATTTACCACTTCTACTTCTGTGAGAATATGGTTTCTTTTTGTTTTTGTTGTTTGAAAACGTATAAGATTAAGCAGTTCTATGTGAGGAGCACGTCTTGAGTTAATCCTTCTTACCCCTTTTGCCAAAACTTCTATCTTTCCATGATCTTGAGTAAAAAGAGTAAGATAACGATCAGATTCTCCAAGATTGACTCTTTTAATTACAAACCCCGTATCTTTGAGGTAAATCATATTGAAGTTAGAGACTTAATTTAAGCTCTTTATCAGATCTTAGCTCAAAAGTCTCTTTTAATTTTCCATTTACATAAATCTCATATGAGGACTTCTCTGTTCCAGGTTGTTTTTGAATATATACAGGAAGAGGCGAACCTGATTTTAGCTTGAATGGGAGCTTGTAGGTATACGTGATTTCACTCTTTCCGAGAGGATTAACAGTAAAGAACGATTCAAACATTGTTTTACCAAGCTCTTTCTTTGTCTCAACTTTCACTTCCGAACCTTTTGAAGTTGTAAGAGAAGATCCCTGCGGAACATAAACTCTTTGAAAGTCACGAAGTGTTGCATTAAGACAAAGTCCTCCCCTTTCTAAATTACAGTCTGAGTGAGGTTGAGGATTGCGGTATGTAATAGTAACTGTTTTTGTAATTTCTCCGTTTGATGAAACATTATAATCCATTTTTACAGCTTGCGTAACAAACATATTTGCTTTTGCTCCAGCGAAATTAGCATCGTTAATATGAATATAGTCACCATCAAATGGAAGAACTCTACCTCCCCAATTTAGAGCTTCTATTCCCTTTTGAGCCTCCGAATCTTTAAGATAGAAAAGAATATGCTTTTCTTGGATATCCTTAATTCCACTTTGGAAAAGTCTCCCCCAATAAAGTTTTGGCGATGAAGAAAGAGATTTTTGCATAATTGCGTAAAGAAGCTCTCCTAAAATTCCCTTTCTATTCTCTCGTACTCCCTGAACAGGCTTATCAACATAAGACTCAAGTTCATAAACAACCTGAGGACAGTTACAACGAGGATCTATATCTGATTTAAAAGTAACTCCCCCTGCTTCAACTGGACCTAATATCTTAAGTATGTTTACAAGAACCTGAGTATCTATCGCAATAATTCCATCATATTTTTTCTCACCATTAGAATCAGCATATAAGGCCTCGAAATTCTTCATAGAAGATTTGAAGTCAGGAGATAAGTTGCTATCACGGATATTGGATGTATAAACCTTAGGAAGATATTTAAGTATTATCGGATCTGCTTTGGGATGACTTCTAATACTTGCATCCAAAGTATAAATATCAGATGAACTATCAGCGCTCACTATTCCCTGATCGACTCTAAAAATAGAATAAAATGTTATAAATCCACCGGTAGGCCGAAGCTCTTTGTCGTTTTGGAATATAACAAGATACTTTTTTTCTTTTGATTCACCCAAAAGCTCAGGTAAAACCTTAATAAGAGGCTTTCCCTGATCAACAGCAAGTACTCCTTGATCCGTTGCATCTTTTATGTTTTGGATTTGATTTCTAATCCTTTTAAAAACCCAAAAATTGGGATAGCGATTAGGGTCTACTTGATCTACTTCTGTTTTTGCTTTCTTTAGTTCTACTTCGATCTTATCGATCGCAGGAACAACTTTTCCCATTGTTTTAACAGCAAGCTTAATCCTATCTTGAGCCGAACCCATAACAAAACTGTGTCCTCCTTTAAGTCCGAGTACATCTGCGTAAGGGATGAGTGACTCAGTCGCAACTATTGCACTATCAACTCCATAAGAAGAAGCTCTTACTAGATGAACCGCATCGCCATAGTAAGACCCAGCAAGTGGAACAAATCTAACAAAAGAGATAGTCGAAAGGTCATCATCTAAGTTCTCAAGGCTCGTTTTGGTTTTATTTAATTCTTCCTTTAGAGTTAGGACATTTTGCCCCTTTGCAGAAGAATATGCGGCCTTTGCTTGTTTATAACTTGATTGTGCATCAACATAAATTCTTCTTACCTTTATTCCTAAAAAGATTCCAATAACTAAAGCAAAAAACAAAAATACTCCAAAACCAGTAAGAAACCTTTTATTTTTAACAAACTTAAATCTATTTTTGAAAGATTTTGAATTCATGGGTGAATGAGATGGAACCGCATCCATTTTACTATTACTAGGTTGTGTATCTTTAATCTCAATTTTTTTAAATCCGGTGTCGTCCATTGGGCATGTATCAAACAAAAAAACACAAAGGATTCTTTGCCTGATATTAATAATTTAAACACAAAATAAAATATAAAGTCAAATAAATACTACATCGCTCCCTTACCTGAGAGCATAGCAAATGGGGTACGAGCTATTATCCATAGATCGTAAAAAATTGAACGCTTCTTTGCATATGAAGCATCAAGCTGAATCCTCTTATCAAAATTTATTTCACTTCTTCCGGTAACTTGCCATACACCTGTAATACCTGGTTTTATCGAAAGTACAATCTTAACTGCATCTTTCGTATTTGGGTACTTTACCTGTTGTTCTCGAAGCTCATCAAGATAATAGGCCCTAGGACCCACAATGCTCATCTCCCCCCTAAGGACATTGAAGAATTGAGGTAGTTCATCAAGCGAATACTTCCTGATAAATTTTCCCACTCCAGTAATTCTCGGGTCTCGCCTTAATTTATAACCACTTTTTTTGTATTGTTCATATAACTTAGCAAATTCAGGATCAGTCGTTAAAAGTTCATGAGCATTCTTCACCATAGAACGAAACTTATACATCCTAAAAAGTTTTCCATTCTTACCAACTCGAGAAGGAGTATCCGCTAAGATAGGACCGGAGGAATTTAATTTAATAGCTATAATTGTAAGAATAAATATTGGAGAAAAGAAGGTTATAAGGGTAATAGATAAAATAATATCAAGCAATCTTTTTGCAAGAATGTATAGCATATGAATATTGTAACAGAAAGAGTTTAGGTAATATTCTCGTGTTCAGTACCGCTTAAGTTTTCTACGAGTTTTTTAATCTTTGGAACAGAATTCTTGGGACAAACCAAAATTACATCTTCTGTATTAATTATTATTGACTCATTAAGATCGATTCCAACAATTAATTGATTCGTGAAATTGAAAACCAGGGAGTCTCGAGAGTCTTCAATAAGTACTTTCCCTTTAGTTACATTCTCATCGGCTGTATTACTCAATGCTTCTTTAAGCGCTTCCCATGCGCCTATATCGCTCCATCCAATATCAACAGCTATGACTGATATGTTATCAGGGGTAAATTTCTCAAGAATAGCATCGTCGAAACTTATTTTTTCTAGGGCTGGGTAAACAGCATCAAGAGTCTCTTCAAAGTTATCTGCATTAACAATTGATTGTAGATCTTGATGCATTTGCGGAGCAAATTTTTCAAACTTATCAAGTAGGTAAGAGGGTGTAGTTACAAAATAACCTAAGTTCCAGACATAATGCTCATCGCCAAAGAAATCTTCTGCTTGGGAAAGCTTGGGACGATACTTCAACTTTTTAAATTTAAAAAGAGTCATTCCATTTTCATCTCTAAGCTTATCACCACATTCAATCCAACCCACGTTTTGATTTGCAAATCTTGGTTTTTGACCAATAAAAACAAAGTCCGATTCGCCATTCTTAATTGATTTTTCAGCAGCAAGAAGAACATTCTGAAACGTTTCAACATTTCTAACCATATGATCACTCCAAATAATTGCCATGGGCTCATTTGGACTTCTTTTTGCAAGAATCGAAGTCGCAAGTCCAATCGCAGGTCCAACGTCTCTCATTTCTGGTTCAAAAATGAAATTTTCTTGAGGAATTTCTGGGAGTTGCTCAGCAACAATATCTTTATACCTTTTCCCTGTTGCCACATAAATATCAGAGGGAGAAAAAGCACCTTTAAGCCTATCTACTGCTTCCTGTAGAGTGGACTTATCTCCAATTATCTTTCCGAATTGTTTCGGAGTATTTTTTCTTGATAACGGCCAGAGACGTGTACCAACTCCGCCGGCAAAAATAACTACTTTCATACGTTTTCTTTCAAAATAAATACTTTAAAACTTTATAAAATAATAACAGTTTTGAATATTTTCTAAAACTTATAATTCTTCTCCAATTACTTTGAGTAATTTTTTTTTGAATGACTCAAAAGAAAATCTTTCAGAATTTGTTATCGATTCCTGACTATTATATCGCCTGTGATCAAATTTTTCCAATTTTGATATTAATGATAGTACATCCTGTTTCCTAAAAAACTCTCCTGTTACTCCCTCTTTCACTATTTCAAGCGCTCCACCTGCCTTATATGCAATCACCGGAGTACCGAAATATTGAGACTCGGCTATCGCAAGTCCAAAGTCTTCTTCTCCTGGAAAAATAAGAGCTTTGCTTCTTCGATATAACTCTGAAAGAGACTCATCGCTTACAGCACCTAAAAACTCTATGTTTTTTTTTGCTTTTGATTTAAAATAGTCAACATCTCTACCACTTCCCACAACTTTAAGTTTATAACCTAGTTTATTGAATGCTTCAATCGCCAATTCAACCTTTTTGTACGGGGTTAGCCTCGAGAGCCGAGAAACCAACAAAAAATAATCACCCTTTGTGGTAGGGGAACTTTTTTTTCTATCTATGGTAAGTGGAGGATATATAACTTCTGAATCTCTCCCATAATATTTTTTAACCCTCTTCTTCACCTCATTTGAGATTGAAATGATTTTATCTGGACGTGAAGAAGCAACTCTGTCCCATTCACGAAGATATGAAACAAGAGGGTAAGAAGAATAAGCAAGTAAATTGTTTGAAAAATATTCTTTATATCCGCTCCACAAATAACGTGTAGGAGTAAGACAGTAACAAATATGTTTCGTTGAAGGTTTTGTAATTATTCCTTTTGCATACTCACTTGTAACCGAAATTACAAGGTCATATTCTGAAAAGTCTAACGACTCAAAAGCAAGAGGCATAAGCGGAGCAAAGAATTCATGTTTTCCAGGTGCACCAGGAATTCTTTGTAAAAAAGATGTCTTTACGTTAAATACGTTTGCCCAAGGTGCACTTTTCTTATTGTAAACAGAAGTAAAAAGTGGCGCTTCGGGAAAAATTTTATGGAGAGCCAAAAGGACTCTCTCCGCTCCCCCCCATTTGTTCACTCGATCGTAAACTAGTGCTACTTTCATAGATTTCTAAAGTCTGCTGAGCCATTTTTCTCCATGAATAAGACTTGGCCAAAATTTTGCCTAATTGTATATGATTTCTTATTTCAATACTAGAGAGTTCCAAAACTTTTTCCATCGCATTCCTCACACTAAGCTCATCGTGAGGATCAAAATAAACGAGGGGAATATCACGACATATTTCTCTGAATGTCGGAATATCAGATAAGATAATTGGCGCTCCACTACCCATCGCCTCAAGTGCTGGAAGCGCAAAGCCTTCAGATAAAGATGGAGAAATGAAAGCAATACACTTTTTATACAATATTGATAACTCTTCATCACTAACATCCTTTGCAAAAACCAAAGAAGAACTAAGAGCTTTTGCAACAGGAGACTCTTCAAGACGTGAATAGAAAAAATCTTTTTTTCCCGCTAAAACTAATTTTACGCTCGGATTTTGAGACGATAATCTTAAAAAAGAATTAATTAAACATTCTAAATTTTTATGTGGATATGCGTTGCCTACATATAGAAAATACTTTTTAGATTCGATTCCTAATTCACTTAGAACCTCTGTATTACTTCCTTTAAGCAAGGTTACGCCTTCTTTAATAACATGAATCTTTTTCTGATCCACTTTATTTAATTTCAAAACCTCGTCTTTAACTGAGTTTGAGGGGACTATTACGGCAGTCGAGTTTTTCAACGCTTTTGAAATTACATATTTATAAGCAAATTTTTTTGCTATGAAAAAAGGGAATGGAAGAGTTGAAGCCTGACCAGTATAGCTTGAGTAGATTATCAAATCATGCATGGTAACAATAAATGGACGCTGATATTTTATGGGCACTGAGAAATATGGAAAGTGTACAAGGTCAAGACTTTCCTTCTCAATTATTCCTGGGAGAAGTCTCTGCTCATCAATCGAATGCCAACGAATATTAGCTTCTACTGTTTTCCATTTAAAAAAATTAGCTCTGAGATAATCTACGTCTTTTTTTAGGGCGAATAAAATATAGTCATTCTGGTCATCAACATCATAAAGATTTTCGACAA
Organism: uncultured Gammaproteobacteria bacterium; assembly: GCA_964641355.1. Taxonomy (GTDB): domain Bacteria; phylum Patescibacteriota; class Microgenomatia; order Levybacterales; family GWA1-39-11; genus CAZXND01. The sequence goes on from CAZXND010000002.1 coordinate 91,797, forward strand.
GATTTCGAATATATCTACCAACTCCAGTTTCTCTCCAAAGTCTAACATCTATACCCAAGCGCATATTAATTTCTCATTCTTTCTATCTTATATTTAAGATCAATCCCAAATAAAACCAACCAATTAATTAAACTCGGATATTTATCCTTATAGTGCTTATTATAAAAAACTCTCATTGCTGAAAATCTTGCCTCCATAGCTTTCTTCCTTGTCTCTTCTGTCGCATTTGTTATATGTTTTGATACGTCTTTTATCCCTCCAGACACTCCTTTATAGTGTAAAATTTTGAAATCCGGAACAAAAAAGATTTTCCAACCACTTTCTTTCAATCTATAACAAAAGTCTATGTCATCACCGTACCAAAAAAAATCTTCATCCCACCATCCAACCTCTTCACCAGCTGTTCTTCTTACCATCATGAATGCGCCTGCTAGTGAATCTATTTCATGAATTTCGTTTAAGCTTAAAAATGAGAAACTATAACCAGAGAATATCTTGACTTTAGGAAATACTCTTTCAAGACCAGAGAAGTGAGAAAACGCTCGCCAAGGAGTAGGAAATCCTCGATGAGATGCGTCATCAATCATTCCGTTAGGAAGCTCAATATAACAAGTAGATGCGCCTGCTTTTTCATTACTTTCCATAAAACTAACCACTCCATTAATCGCATCTTCATAAACAACCGTGTCAGAATTAAGAAATAAAACATATTTACCTTTTGATTTTAATACTCCAATATTATTAGCTTTAGAAAACCCATAATTTTCTGCATTTTTTATAATGGTCAAACCGATTTCTTTACTTTTCTTTGCAAACTCCTCAAGAGCTTCTACGCTTCCATCCGATGAATTGTTGTCAACAACAATTATTTCAGCTTTTATTTTCTTAACTGTTTCACAAATAGACTTAAGACAATTTATCGTAAAGTCCTTAGTATTAAATGAAACGATAATAATAGATAGATCCAAAGTATTTAACCTCCTTAGATTTCCTTCCACACCTTATTCATTTTTAAACCAATTTTTTCCCACGAATAATTTTCCTCAACAACTTTTCTTGCATTTTTAGTAATTCTATTACCAAGATCTTTACTGTTAAATAACTCATTTATTTTTTCTCTGAATTCTCGCCCGCTGCGTGCTGCAAGAAAATCCCTTCCGTCTATGACGGAAAGACCTGCCAACCTTTCGGCAAAAGCTACGATCGGTACCCCCATTGCCATTGCTTCAATAACTTTAAAATTAGTACCACCGCCGTACCTCACGGGAAAAACAAATATCTCTGATCTTTCATATACTGTCCTTATGTCGTCAATAAATTCAATTATATTTATTCGTGGATCATATGGGATTGAGAGCTTCCTAGAGTTTTTTCCTATAATAGTTAGTGTTACATCTCTATCACTTATTTTAGAAAAAACATTATCATAAAAAAACTTCATTGCATCAACATTGGGAAAGTAGGAAAAATTACCAACAAAGAGAAGATTTTTTCCAGTATACTCTTCGTTATTCTGTTTTAAAGGGAAATTATTAACATCGATTCCATTTTCGATAACATAACACGACTTATTCCTTTTATAAATGTAATCAGCCTCTTCGTTGGTCACTGCAATACATGTGTCAGCTAATTTTATAAATTTTTCCTCTTCTGTTTTTATTGTCTTTGCTTGTTTAGCATAAAAAAATCTAGAAACAAAAGATGAAGCATTTCTGGAATAGTCCTCGTACAATTTGTATTCTATGTTTTCTGTACCAAAAATTTGTTTAACAGAAAGCTCTTTTATTTTTTTAGATATATAAAAACCTGTATAAAAAGACTCAAAGTGTACTACGTCTATTTTATCTCTTTTTATTTTTTCAATAATTTCTTTCTCTATCTCATCTTCATAATAAAGGTGCTTAAAGATTGAACTTGATGGACTAAATGAAGAAACAAAACTTTTTGGACTTTTTGCTCTTTTCCTCTTAAAAGTTAGCACATCTTTTACTCCAATCTCTTTCATTTTTTCATGATCCTCTTTTCTAAATCCCTCGCGAGTAAAAGAAACTAAATGAATTTCCAAATCCTTTCCCCCAAATTTTATTAAGTTGTAAGCTCTATTTTTTCCTCCTGAGTTAGTAGGGTATGGAAAATCATAAGTTATAAAAAGAATTTTTTTCATTTTAATTTAAGTATTAAGTATGAAGAAGATGAAGCAACAGATTCGTACATAGTCCCGAAACCACTAAAATCATTTGGCGTAGGATTAGCAATTACAAGATAGGAAGCTCCCATTTTTATCATCTCATCTATTGACTTCTCAAAGGCTGCCCAACCTCTTCTATTTGTTTGATAAAGGAATGTCGTGTCACCATCGTAAGGGGCGATAACCAAAGCATCTTTCGGCAAAATTTTATCAGCTTCTTTTCCAGCTTCGATTATTCCCCAATTATTTATATTGAAATAATCTCTTACTTGAAACCATGAAAAAGAAAACATAAAAACAGAAACAGTGAAAATGATTACATATGAGATATATTTATTAACCCCACGTGCATTAGATATAAAGTAGTAAACACCACGAGACAAAAATATTGCGATAGTTGGAATTATAAGTATCTGATAATAATCATGTTGAACATTTCCCCTGGCAATTATAGTTAGATATAAAAGAGATGATACAAGAAATGAAATGAAGAAAAAGTAAGACTTTTCTGTTTCTCTTTTAATAACTCCGACAATTAAAAATACCACTCCAAAATATCCTAGTATTAATTTAGAAATTCTCTCAGCAAAAATCCAGTAAAAGAAAGCACCCTTAAAACGAATATTACCACCGTTAAAAAGCCAATTAGATACCGGTACTCCCTCTGGAAATTGTTGCATCCAATTTCTCCATAAAAGGAGTGGAGTGACTGTTATAAATAGAAAAACCCATAACTGCCATTTTTTAATAAAAGAATATCCAAAGCGAGATATTGTTAAATAGATAATTGGTAAAGTAAAAATTAAAGCATAAGGCTTAGCAAGAAATGCTCCCGAGGTAAACAAGATCGACAAAATGAAATAAATCCATTGATTACTTTTTTTCTCTTTATACCCCTCACTCCATAAGTCAAAAAATAATATTCCTCCGAGAATAAATGTCACCATTAGCTCATCTGGTAAAATAGCTCGACTATAATAAATAGAAAATGGCAAGAATGCGAAGAAAAAAGAAGATAAAAGTGCTTCAGCTATTGTTGAATGCTTCTTAACGATAAAAAAGATAAAGACGATTGATAGAATCGATTCAAAAATAATAACAAGCCTCCCCCATTCTTCAAGAGTAATAATTCCAAAAGTTTTATATAAGAATGCTTGCTTTATGTTAAGGAGAGGAAATTCAACAAATCGCAAACCTTGGGGATTGTCAATACCAGATGGAACATTTGATAGATCGTCAAACTTTGGATGAAGGACATCATAACCATTTTTTACAAAATTTCTTGAAACTGCAGACGTATCTACCTGTCTCCATGAATGCCAATCGGCAATAGGATTATCGAATCTGTAGAGACGAACAAAAAACCCTAAAATAAGAATAGCGAGAAGGACAAGCCAATAAATTCTCCTCATGAAATCATTTTAACACTAGAAGCCCCAATACCAAAGCCACTGACCCTAAGGAAGATCCTTATTATCAGTCACCACAGAGACATCCGCATCACTATTAAACTTAAAAACTTTAACGTTCTGTGAAGTCTGAGACTCTCTAACTGCTCCCTCCAATATTAATCTATTGTCTGTAACGTGAACATCAACACGTGCACCTTTAAAGGTGAACCAAACGGCATCAGGAAGACCAACTGGAAATACCCAAGCCTCGCCTTGTCTTATAGGAACACCTGTGAAATAAAATTGCATACTTTGATGTAAAAGTCTATCTGTATAAATTTTGTTAAGTGAAACAAGAAGTTTTCTTGTTATTTCTCCGGCACCAAACCAATCTCTTTCTATCTTTTGCAATTGGAAAGTTTGTATCATAAGAAAAACTAGACTAAGTATAAAAATACTCAGAGCTGATAAGACTTTTCCATTTGAAACAAGATGATCATAAACCGATCTTAGCGATAGAATAAATACTATCACGATTCCAAATGATGCGAGATATACATATCTTGATGCAATATTTCCAAATCCAAGAAAAGGCAACAAAGATATAACAAAAAACGAGAATGCAAAAATAATCATCTTCTTTTCAGAGGTTTCTATTTTTTTGTTGAAAAATTTATAAACTGATACAAAAATACCTATTACCAACATCACCAAGACCACTGAAACAAAAATATTTTCTCTTAAAATACTTCTTAGGTTCATATAAACTGGGTTCACTTGAGGGCCTAAAATAGATATCATTGAATATCCAATTAAATTTCCTATGAAGTTGAATGGTAATTTTATCAAGTTATAACTATAATCTCCTCCTGACCAATGACTGTTCGCAATTAACCTTAAAATGAAATAAAAAACTAAAGGAAGCGCTAACCAAATATAAATCCTTTCTTTAATTAATTTATTTATCGCCGATTTTCCTTCTTTAAAATAAATATAAATAAGAACTAATAATGGAGCGACAACCCCAAGCTCATGAAACATAAGACCAAGAACAATAGAAAGAACTGATAAACCTAAGTATAATTTTTTTCCTACATCAACAAATTTATCAAAAAGTAAAATACTTAAAATAGTAAAAAATGAAGTAAATAAATATCCAGTTGAAGATATCCAAAGTACAGCCTCAGAACCACCGCTCAATATGATAAAGATAAAAGCAGAAGAAGCAGCCAAAAAATTGTTTTTGAATACCTTCCTTGCGAGTAAATATAAAAGAACGGCAACACCAAAATGAAGAAAAACAGACACAAAGTGATAAGCGTTTTGATTGAGCCAGAATATAGAATACATTATATAAAAATAAATTTTTGTTCCGGGTCTATAGAAGAAATTATTCGCTTCGGTGAAATTTTTCACAAAACCCTGAATACTTGTCGGGCAAAGATTTCCACAGTCTGCTGCCCACCTAAGCCATGTAAAATCATCACCTACGAAGTAATCAGAAGTCGAGGATACATAGAAAGCAATAGTTATAAAAAATAAATATATAATTACTGCAAGAGGGGAAGTAACTGTAGAAATAAATTCTTTTTTCAGATCAATCTCACTTTCTTTGTAAAGATTCAATGTTCCAAGTACAATTCCGACAAGAATCCAGAACGAAAATGCAACCTTAGATGCCTCAAAAACATCTATAAAAATAGCATTGAGAGCAAGGCCAAATGCTCCAGCAATAAATCCTATAACAAAACTCCTTGTAATATGAGATTCAACCTTGGGCAAAAGTTTGCGTATATAAATCCCTGCTACTATGAAAATGGATATAAAAGATAAAAGTCCTAAAATTCCTGTTTCTCCTAAAATTCTTAAATAGTCATTATCAACAGCCAAAGTCACAGACGAATACCCGCTTCCAAAAAGTATATTTCTCTGAAAAGCAAGGATTGTTTTTGGCCATTCACCTTGAAATCTAGTTGTAAATGAAAGATCGTAAGCAAGTGCCTTCTTAATTACGAAATCACCAAAAATCACCGTGACCTTTGCAGAGTCTGATCCATTAGCTAAATTTGTGCTTTGATAAAAATATTTATTTGTTCTTTCAGTTATAGGAGACAGAGGTAAATTTATATAACCCGTACCCTGTGGAAGGCTCTCACCTGTAGGAGAAACTTCTGCCTGAATAAGAGGAGCCGGATTAGGATAAAAAGTATCTGGGAAAAAAGCCGCAGGACTTGCCGTAATTCTAGTATCATGCAATGAAGGAACATATGTATATATCATTTTATCGTTGAAGAAAGGTCTATCAACAAGCTGAGGATTCCCAATAGCTTTTCCCGAATTAGTGTCTACGAGCACATCAATCTCTTTTACTGTATTTCCGAAACGAGATGTAAGACTTTGAGCAAAAGGTAAAGTTACAAGAATTAAAACAAAAAATGTAAGAATAATAAATTTCTTTTTTTGAAGGATTAAAACAAGAATAAAGGCTAAAAGAAGAACAAAAAATGATATTCGCGATACGGTCATAAAAAGCAAAACAAAACCTAAAAATAGGGATACAACTATTAACGCTTTCACAGAGAACTTTTTGAAACCAAAAAATAAACTTGCAAATATTGGCAATATTAGAACAAGGTATGCAGCCAGATCATAATGACCTGCAAAAGTTGATGGCACACGAGAAAGTTGAGAAAGTTGAATCGGGATACCTTTTGCAAATTCCTCATTCATTGTTAGATAAGCGGGAAATCCTAGGAATTTCTGACCAAATCCATAAAAAATAACCGATAGAAGAGTTACAAAAAGTGCCCAAATGGCATAAATCACATATTTCTTACTTGTTATACCTTGGTAGGCTATAAAGAACAAAGAGAGATATTCTAATCTTCTCAAAAAGTTTAAGAGAGCTACATTAGAGAATACGTTTGACAGTGTTGGAAAAATTAAAATAACACCATGAAAAGTTGCAAGTGCACCTATTATCCAAAAAACAAAAATGGTTAGAGTTAAGGGGGTTTTAAGAGTAACTTTTTTGGTAAGTACTAAAAAAGTCCAAAACAATAGCACGAGTGCGATAACTAAGTCCTCTAATCTGATGTAAACCCACGTATTTTTTATATCTAGAAGAGGAAGCTTTGGATAAAGAGGGATAAAAACAAGAAGAGATATTGTTATTGGAAATAAAAGCTTTTTTGAAAAGAAGCTAGATAATTTTTTCATAGCAATAAGGTTTGCTTATATGTATTTATGTAATATCTATTACCAGTTAATAATCCCAAAATAATTACTATAATTGATTTTATAGAAAGTATACCTCTAACCGCAAGATATTGAATTTCTCCTTTATTCTTTTTGAAAAAATAAAAAATTCCCGTATAAATATTTACGATGGCAAATGAACGATTAGAACTTCCATGTTTAAAATGTTCAATTTCAAATTTGGGATTAAAAAGGACTTTATAACCACTCTTTTTCGCCCTGTAACAAAGATCCATATCCTCTACATACATAAAATAATTTTCATCATATCCATTTAGTTTTTCAAAAATACTTCTTTGTGCAAATAAAAATCCACCACTTACATAGTCAACAAATTTTTTAATTGGAGGAGACGATCTCAAACCAAAAAAATTCTCTAGTCCTAATGCAAGCCAAAAGATATTAGAAACATCATAAAATTTTCCCGTGGACTTTTCGACAACACTTCCGGAGAACATTTTACCACCTACAATAGCCACATCTCCTTTTAAATCTTCTACAATTTCAAGTAAATATTCATTTACAAACTTTGAATCAGGGTTAAGCAGTAATATATTATTTCCTTTAGCTTCCTTCGCTCCTAAATTTACACCTGCAGCGTACCCAACATTTTTCTTATTCAAAACTAAAGTTATATTTTCTTTTATTTTTATCATCTCTTCTTTGTTTTTTTTCTCTGCAAAAAAATCAAAGAGAACTTCTACCGTATTGTCTGTAGAACCATTATCAACAATAATCAACTCTATTTTTTCATCCTCAATGTGCTTTTTATGAAAATAAAAGAGACTTTCAAGACAAGATGAAATATAGCTTTGAGAATTATAAGTGAGAATAATAATTGATACTTGAGCCATTTTAACGGAACCACGCGGAACGTCCAAGTCTATAATTTAAATCTTCTAATTTTCGCTCACCTATAACTTTTGCCGGAACTCCACCAACTACCTCTTTTGGTTTGACATCTTTAGTTACTACTGCACCTGCACCTATAACTGAACCCTTTCCAAGGGTAACTCCTGGAAGGATTATCGATCTTGGCCCAATAAAAACATAATCCTCTATGATAACAGGTGAAAAAACAGCTTTAAAATTTTCATCATTAACGTCATGTTCACCATTATAGATCATGACTTCAGAAGCGATGTCAACATGATCACCTATTTTCAAAACATCTCTACCATCAAGAGTAGCACCTTCTCCAATAATAGTATCCTTTCCGATAGAAATCCCCGATGGATTGTAAAAAATCGCTCTAGTGTGAATTGAAGATCCACGACCAATTTTCATTCCTGCAAGTCGATAAAAGGCTCTTCTAAGATGGTGTGAAGGAAAGTGACCAATTAAATTTACTATAAAAACTTCAAATTCAAGCATAATAGTTTCAATTCTATGAGACACCCTATTCATTTTTACCTCCTACAGCCTCCAGAATCGAAAGAGTTTTTTCCGCAGCAATACTCCATGAAAAATTTTTGATCTGTTCGTATCCTTTCTCTACCATTTTATTCCTAAGATCTGAATCCTGTAAGACCTTCTCTATCTTATCCACTATATCATCAACTTTTTCAGGGTTTACATACAATGCTGCTTCTCCCCCCGCCTCAGGCATACTAGATATATTACTAGTTATAACAGGACATCCATACTTCATAGCCTCGAGAATGGGGAGCCCGAAGCCTTCGTAAAGACTGGGCAAAACAAGACATTCTGCATATTTGTAAAAAGCGGGAAGATCTAAATTGGAAACAGATTCTAGAATAATTACGCTATCCTCGACTCCGTATTTTGCAGGGGAAGAAAGATCTTCATCATAACTCCATCCCCTTTTCCCAACAATCACAAGCTTCAGATCGGATCTATTCTTCTTTTTCACTACCGAAAAGGCTTCAACGAGTCTTTTTATATTTTTTCTAGGCTGAAGCGTACCAACAAAAAGCAAATAAGGACTGGTGAAATTATATTTATTGTGCAACTCTTCTTTTGTCATTGATTCAAGATTAAATTCTTTTATCCCAGGATAAACCACATTAACTCTTTTCGAATCTACTTTATACATTTTAATTATATCATCTTTACTTGAATTACTAATTGTAACTATTCTTTTTGCATGTTTTACAGAATACTCTCCCCAAACGGCAAGCTTATATAAGTCAATTTTTTTAAATAATTCGGGATAGTACCTATAAGAAACATCGAGAATAGATATTACTTGAGGAACTGAAATAAATGGAGGAGAATAATGCGTCGGAGAAAAGAAAACATCTAAATTAGGTTTTCTTCTAATAAATTCCCATGTCAAACCTGAAATGGTCCAAAGAGGCTTAGAGGGTATTATTTTATACGTCCATCCACTTCTTTCTGCAGGGAAATCCGAACTTGGATAACCTGGTAAATATATTATGTATTCATTTTTCTTATCTAGCTTCTCAAGTTCTAAAAGAATACGAAAACAAAATTCTGAGCTTCCCACCCTATTCGGTAAGCCTTGATAATCGAATCCAAACCTTGGAACAACAGCTTCAAAACCATTTATACCTATTTTCATATTAAAAAATACCAGGGTAAACAACTTCGAGTCTATCCGAAGCTATTCCCAGTAACTCTTCAGCATCCTTTTTTGTAGAATTTGATATACAAATTATCGCTTTTGACTCTTTTTTTACCCACTCAAGCTTTCTTTTTTGAACTGAAATAATTCTTTTATTTGTCTCATTCGGTACTTTTAGAACAACAAGATCATATAGGATGGTCACTTTTTTCGCATTCTTTACAGGAGGTTCTGTCCAATCCGAAGAAATATAAATATCTAAATCCCCTAAAAAAATTTCTATTGGAAGAACATGAAGTCTATTCCACAAAAAATCCAGTAATACTGGAGGAAATTTTAAGAACTTAAATTTAACATTTATACCCTTCAATCTTTCCAATATTTCATAGCTAGGTTTTTTTCTAAGACTTGAAAACATCAAGATATATTCGTTTCTACCATCACTCTTAACAAGATTTGAAACCAACTCAATAAGAAGATTACTCACTCCCCCATTATAAATAGCTTGACTCATATCGATACCAATTACCATATAACCAAATTTTACTCAATTTTTACCTAAGTAGCAAAAAACTATAATTATCTTATTACTATATAATATAAGTAATGGAAGAATTTAACTTTCTAACTTGGCTCGGCCATGCCAGTTTTAAGATCGAAGACATTGAGACAAATTCAGTTTTTTATTATATCGATCCTTTTCAATTACCTAAAATAATGTACGATCCAGCAGACGCAATATTTATTACTCACACCCATTATGATCATTTTTCAGTAAATGATATAAAGAACCTCTTAAAAGAGGACACAGTTATTGTTGGTCCAAAAGATTGTACTCCAAACATAGTACAAAAGAGATTTGAAGTTGCTCCAAACAAAAAATATGAAATTAATAGGATACAATTCTCGACCTTGCCTGCTTACAATTTACATTCTGAAAGGCTTTCATTTCATCCAAAAGAAAATGGTTGGGTAGGATATATTTTTAATGTAAATGGTAAAAAAATCTATCACGCAGGGGATACTGATTTCATTCCTGAGATGGAAAATTTAGAAAAAGAAAATATTGATCTAGCGCTATTACCAATTGGCGGAACGTACACCATGGACACTGTTGAAGCCATCGAAGCAGCTAATGCTATTTCGGCTAAATTTACTGCTCCAATACATTATAAAGGACTTTTGAAGGAAAAAAGCTTAGTGGAAGAAGAAAAATTTAAAAATGGAGTTAAAAATTCAAAAGTCATTATCTTAAAAGATCTTTCTGATTAATAGCGACGTCCTTTATATTCAAATATCAATCTAATTAGCCCTGTCAACAATAGGATGAAGGAGTAAACAATCATCCTTTGTGCAGTAAAAAAGATCCAAAAGTAAAATAATGGAATAGAAAGAATTATCAAAATAAGACCGGAACCAATAAAAAGCTTAGAATTATTTTTCCATATTAAAAAAAATAAATATAAAATGAAAAATAAATCTTGAATCTTCATATACTTTATTCTGCTCTTACTACGAAAACGTCGCCTAATCTTATTTTATTTGATAACCACTCAAAGGGATAAAATAATAAGAAAAAGAAAAGATTATGTATTAAATCAATTTTTACTCCCATAAGATCATTAATAAAATATTGGATACTCCCCGGAATACCACCTGCGGCACAATATTCAACTTTGAGATTTTTAAATCCACTTTTTACAAGAAGAGTCTTCAATGTTTTAGGTGAAAAAATGTATAAATGCCTCGGAGAATCCAAGTTGTACCAATAAGACCCGAACAATTTGCACAAAAAACTTTCAGAATTAGGAGTTCCAATTAATAATTGTCCTTCCTTTTTCAGTTTTTTTCTTATTAACTTCAAACATAATTCAGGATTATCTATATGTTCAATTACATGATAAAGTCTTACTGAATCAAAAAATCTATCTGGAAATTTTCTAATATCTTTATAACTTCCTAAGTTAACATTTTTAAGTCCCCTTTTTTTTGCATTATCTACCGCCCACTTATCTACATCAAGACCATAAGCTTTCCACCCAAGTTTTTTAAGAGACAACAGAGTATCCCCAGCACCACAACCTAAATCTAATACCTTTCCATTAATAACTGAGTTAGGAATCGCTGGAACGTTCTGAATAAATTTTGAAATAATAAACGCAAAAAAATTCTGTGAATAATATTGACTAAACAAATAACTTCTAAGTTTTTGTGCTACACCTTGAGATTTATTTATATTATATGCATAATAATTTTTACTCGGGTAATATTTTTTAAGTTCGGAAGAACCAGGCTGAGGAGATAGTAGAAGCAGACCACATTTTTCACATTTTAATATAGAAAATCTGCCTTTAATTCCATGCATCCGATCCTCTGAGTTGTAGATCTTTTTTAGATTATTTGACTTACAAACAATACATTTTTGAATTTTCATGTTAGTCTTTATACTCTTGTGTCGTTTTAAATAAAGAATAGTAATAGTAATTAAAATTTGGACTTTTTTTAATAAATTTATTTATCTCTTTATCACTTACCTTTCTGATCTTTTTTTGTATTATTTTTCTTTTTAAAAAACTATGTCTAATATTAACCATATTCCATAAATAAGCAGCTAGTGCCGATTTCACCAAACCAAATTTTAACCGTATTGCAAAATTTATAATAATTACAAATTGTACCAACAAGAAAATGGGGAACACTGTTATCAGGTTTCTTGTTCCAAAGTTTTTAATATATGAACAATTCATGTTTTTAAAAGTTAGATAGATTCTTCTTTCATATTTGTATTTATCAGATGAAATAGTATCCCCCCCCACCACATGGTAAATCAATGACCTTGGTTCATAAATAACTTTATAACCAGAGAGCCATACCCTAAAACATAAATCACTTTCCTCAAAAAAAATGAAAAAATCTCTATCAAAAACTCCAATTTTATTGAGCACTTTTCTTGGGAATATAATACATGCTCCTTTAGCGGAAAAGATTTCACGTTTTACATTATATTTTTTTAGATCATAAGGTTTTCTATAACCAAAATGATAAAGAAACCCAGTAAAACTGATATAAGATCCAACTTCATCAATTAAATTTGACTCTCTCATTACCCTAATTTGTGGCTGTATACAACCAATTTTAGGATCTCCTTTAAAATCACTAATCATCTCCGTCAAAAAATTAGGAGTCACTTTAGTATCATTATTTAAGAAAAGAATATATTCTCCCTTTGCTAATTTAAATCCTGAATTATTTCCCTGAGCAAACCCCTGATTTTTTTTATTTTCCAACAAACGGACTTTAGGAAAATTATTTTTGATATAAGGTACAGAACCATCTGTTGATGCATTGTCGACAACGATTATTTCATAATTTGGATAATTAATTTTACTGAGGGAAGTTAAGCAATTTTTCAGGAATTTTTTTCCATTCCAATTTAAAATTACTATAGAAACTTTTGGCATTGTGGACTTATATCAATTTCTTGCTCCAACTTTTGGGAAGATCTTTCGTCTCAAGCTCTAATCCTTCTTTAAGATATTTGAATTTTTGTGGCCCTTTTTCTCTTGCCCATTCGACCATTTTTTCTATCCCCTCTTCAAAGTTAACTGATGTTTTATACTTTAAAAACTTTACGGCTTTATGGTTGGTACAAAAAGCATCTTTTACCTCTTGAGGTCTAAGAGGAAGAAATTTTGGCTTCAATCTTGCAGGAACGGATCCATCTCTAAAAAATTTTTTTAATATTATTGATGATAGTTCATTAATAGTATACTCTTCAGTAGGACCTATGTTGATAACTTCTCCATCACAATTTTTATCAAAACCCGCTTTTGCGATATAAGGGGTAAAGTCGTCAATATATGTAAATGCCCTCTTCTGCTTCCCATCTCCATAAATATAATAGTTTTTGTTATTTAGGAGGCAATTAATAAAGATTGCTATGACATTTCTATAAGGATCAGCTAGATTCTGCTTAGGACCGTAAACATTATGGGGTCTAATAATAACATATTTAAATCCGTGAACTTTGGCTAGTATTTGAGTTGCATCTTCCATAGCGGACTTTGCGATCCCGTATATGTCTTCAGGCAGTTTTAACATATCTTCTGAGAAAGGTGCGCCCTGTCCACCATAAACACTCATTGAACTAGTCAATACAATTTTTTTAAGACCATACTTTATTGCTGGTATTATAAGATACATATATGCCAAATAATTTCGCTCCGTAGAATTAAGAGGAGTAAACTGACTTCTTCCCTCTGATGCATCGGCAGCAAGGTGGTAAATTAAATCCGGTTTTATTCTTTTAATATACTCGTTAGTTTTTTTTCTATCTCTAAGGTCCAATTTTGTAAATTTAGCTTTCTTGTTTAGATTTTCTAGATATCCACCCGAAAGATCGTCAACAGCATAGACTATACTTGCTTTATCCTTTACTAGATAATCAACTAAATGACTACCCATAAATCCTGCAGCACCAGTAACAAGAATTTTCATGTTTAATTAATAAGTGATTATATCTGACGTTTATTTTTTGTGCAACAAATTTTTCTTATTTAGATAAATCAATGTAAAGATAACACTAATTATAGAAATTAGCGAGATTATTCTCCCATAAAAATAGTAGTCTTCTAGTACGAAATAGATTTTTAACTGATGACTACCTTGATCAACATCAAAACTATTAAGATTATTGAAGTTCTTTGAATAGTAAGTCTTATTATTCTCCACAGCTATCCAATAAGGGCTGAAGGATTCGGAAAAAATTAATTTATCTGACTTATTTAAATTTAAGTTTACTTGATATAAATAAGGGGAGATCATTTTATAAGATGGTTCCTTACTGTTAATATCATCTAAAATATAAAAATGATTTTTTCTTTTGGATGTTTGAAATACAGCTATTTTGCCATATCCATAAATTCTTTTAAGATAAACGTTCTTTTCTAGTCTCTTAATCAAAGACTCGTATAACTTTTCATCATATTTTCTATCCTTCATAAAAATCTCTCCCAAAGAATCGTAAGGAACAATTACATATTCAATACCTAATTCTTGAAGTTTTTTTTGCGATGAAGAGCTTGAAAGAATTTTTACTATTTTCTGCGGATCAGTCTCATGAAAAAGCGGAGAGGCTTCTACTGAGGGGTGAATATTAGAGTAGTAGGAAAATCTTTGTTGTCTTGGAATCCAAAGAGTTCTAAAAAAATCATGCTGATTATACAAAAAGCTTTTTAGTTTAATATATTCTTGAGGAATCTCCTTTTTTTTAAATGTTCCAGAGAGTCCATTGAATACCCCTGGAAGGATCAAAAAGCTCCAAATAAGAATAAATAGTATTGGAACAAAATTTTTTAGATTATTTACTCTTAAATCCATAATTCTTTGTAAAGAGTATGGGATCAAAATAGTAGTGGAAATAATTACCAATATGTAGAACTTAGATGAGTCTCTAAAAAAAACAAATCCTGGCACCTTAGAAAAAAGGAAAATATAAGATTCCCCTAAGGGAAAATTTGAACCCTTCGAAAAAAAAGCACCTATTAGAAATAACAATCCAAAATACATAATCATGATGAACTCATTTTTCTTTTTAAGAGGCGAGAGTATTAAGCCTAAAAGTGCAAGAGCTGGAAGAATTAGAAATTCACCCTTCATAAATGAGACTTTTCCAAAAATATTTTCAGGCCAATTTGGGTGTAATAACGAAATAGTCTGAGGAAGACCAGCAAAACTTAAAAATTTCACTATTCCAATTCCCGTATACGATTCTCCAAAATTTCCACTAAAACTTTGCCTTGATAAGAAGTAAGGAAGCAGCCAACTCATATGAAACATGCATGTTAAAAAAAGAGGAATAAAAAACGCCCAAAAAAACCTTAAAAAATTGAAGGTATTAAAAAAGGAATATAATAAGAAGTAAACAATACCCGCAATCAAACTAATATACGCGACTCTTGGATCAAATATTACTTGCAGTGCCAGAGCAAGAGATAAAAGTAATGATAACTTTATCCTAATTCTTTTATTTTCTGAATTTATAACATTTAAGATGCACCCCACAACTAAGGGAGTTATCGAATAAGCTAAAAGGTAACCCATTTGCCCTCCATCCGCTATCATTAATACATAAGTATTTGTGGAAAAAATTAATATGCCAATGACTCTCGTCCATAATTTATTTTTAATAAGAACGATATTAGAGAGAAAATAGCTAGACAAAATTGAAAGAATTATAAATAAACCAAACCAAAAAAACTTGTATGTTACTGTCCAAGGTACACCTAGTAAATTGACAGGAAAATGTGAAAAATTCTGATAAATTTGGAGAAAATAAGTTTGATTTATCCCCCCCAATCCATTTGATTGCCAAGCATTCCATGACGGAACTATTAGACTGAATTCTTTTATAGTTTCGTTATAAAAATATGGCCAATCTCCCCCAATAATAAACTCGTGATCAAACCAATGAATATAGATAATTCCAAAAATTATAATTGAGATAATTAGCACTAATGAGTTGGTGAAGTTTTTTAAGAAAGTGTCTTTATTTAATTTCATATTTTTTACACAGAGTTAAGATTAACAATATTACCGTAGCTAAAAGAGAGATCAAAGAAACAACCACGGTAATATAAAATACTTTTTGAGTTTCAAATTCAATAATTAAGTTGTAGGATTTTTTACCATCAGCAAAGCCTTTTGGTATCAACCATCCATTAGAGTAACCATTAGCCACAAAGTGATTCTTTTCAAGAAGCGAATCACGACCCAATGTTTCAAACATATTTTGGTCTAATAATGAATCATTCGACTTTTCCTGTTTAATCTTACCATTATAATAAGACTCAACCACCTTACCTCTAACTTTCTTTTTTGGATCGATATAGATCTTCCACTTCTCACTAAATGCATCAGAAAAAATTAGAAGATATTCTGAGTCAACCCCCTCAACTTTTATTTTATATTTTGTAGGATTTATTTTCACAAATGTGATTTTAGGAGTTTTGGAGAATAATTTATAATCACTTTTCTTTTTCACTACAATATCGGGATGATACGGAAGTACTTTTGCATAAAAATTACGGAAGATAGGTTGAGCTTTTTCATCTTCCGAGCTCATAACTAATAAGGCATTTTTGTAATCCTTCAAGGATAGGACTATATTGAATTTTGTCCAATCCTTAGAAATTCTTTTTTCGTTAAAAATGTAATGAAACTTAGGATCGGCCAATTTATTTTTATCCTGTCTTTTTTGAGAATACATTCCAACATCAAAAACCTTACCGTAACTTTGATACTCAAAGGAAATTAAATAGTAGGAATTATTTTTAAATCCATTTATGTACTTAAGCCCCTTAATAATATTTCTTTTTTTAATATTAAGACTCTTAATCGCCAGATTTGTATCACCGATAATTTCATCATCGCTTTTTGGGGTAAATAAAATGTCATCAGTAATTACATCTTCACTGTCAATAATAAGTTGGATATATTTGTCGCTTTCTAAGTTAAGGTCACCTAAATCAACCATCCCTTTAACTTTCTGAGGATTATTAGAGTAAATATTGCTACCGTTGTATACCAATTTAATTCTGCTTATATCGAACTTACCTTCATCTCTAACGAATAATTTTGCTTTTCCTCCATTTTTTGAAATGTACTCAAGTATTGATGGATCATATTCTTTTGTTATTGTTTTTTTTAAATAATATGAGTTCAATTTCTCAAAAATCTTGCTCAAATATGCTCTGTCGTGGGATGACTTCATACTCTTTTGAATTACAATCATTACCTTAATTTTACTATTCAACAAAAACTGTCTAATTTTATCCTTTTTTTGAATCTTCCAGCCAAGATCTTTTTCTGATTTTTCGATGCTCTCTATAGCTGCACTAACTCCTCTTGAATATCTTGATAAACTTGCCTCCCAGCTATTAAATTTCCTTCCTCCTAAACCATTTATAGTTTTTGGGTCTGTCCAAAAATTTATTAACTCTTGATTAGAGCTTATATTTCTTTGAACAGGGATCTCCCCTTCCCACCTTTCAAGTTCTGAAATTCTTTTCGCACTGTAGAATAAAAGATAATCTATATATGAATCTGTATCTGATTTAATTTTATTCAAATAATATTTCTCTTTATAAAAAACCACTGGATAAAAAATTGAATTTAGCTTCCATTTGGCAAAAGGATAATTTACAGAAATTGGATAATCTTTAATTATCCTACTGTAGATATCAACTTTTGAAAGTTGACTGACAGAAATGTCTTTATTTGTGCTGGAGTCTATTGCAATACGATCATTTGAAAATGAATAAAAAGGGGAAATGACTTCCCAATCCAAAACTGGATCCAGAGAGCTTATAGTTTTACTGGAAATGTAAAAGTGAGGAAGATAATTTTCTTTATTTAAAGAAAAAACTGAATAGTCACCATTTTTAAAGAGTAATTTCGCATTAAGTTTTGATATTAAACTTTTATATGTCTGAGCATTCGGAAAAAAATCGTTTATATATGCAAAAGGGAAATTAGGAAAATTGGAATAAATGTACTTATCAGAATTAAAGACTAGATATCTAATATTTAGTATAGAAAATAAATTTTTAATGTCCTCATACTCTTTATTAACAACAAGTTTAATAAAGACGTCTTTATAAGATAAAAAATCTTCGTAACCAGCAAAATCTTTTTTTCCTGTTAAATAGGCTATCGTAGATGGACCCATATAAACTCCGTCATTAACTCCCCTGATAACTTGGTACGCTGGGTCTGTAAACGGAAGCGTAACAATTTTCCCATCGATAGATAACTTTCTAATTTTAGCTATAAATCTTTCATATTTGGGATCCATTTTCATTACTGATCTAATATTCTTTGACTGCCAAAGAGGACGATTAATGATTTCACCTTTAATAAAAGGTGTAGAAAGCAAAAAAAGATAAATAATGAGCACTAAAACGAATAAATCAAAACCTTTTTTTAAAAAAATACTTTTCTCAGAACTCGTAATTCTTCTACGTATTAAAGCGAGAGAAGCACCAAGAACTAAAGCATAATAAAATGCTAAAGAGTATTGCCACTGTGCATAAAAATTCCTAAACATGGAAAAGCCCGGGATACTAAAGAGTTCTGAGTAAAATTTAAATCCAAGATTAGTAATATTTGCAGAAGAAAAAAATAAAAGAACAAGAAAAATAAAAGAAAGGATGAGTAGAAGCCTACCTTTGTTAAAGAAAAAAGAGATTAGAATTATTATTGGATAAATAATTAATAAATCATGATAATATTTAATTTCAACCCACTGAGGAAGTCCTAATAAGTTTTTACTTAATTTAATATTTGGTGCAATTGCAACAAAATAACTTAACCCTCTATTGAATTTTCCTTCTGAAGAGAAAATTGTTTTATTTACTACACTTCCAGAAGTAAATATATCTAAAATTTGTGGGAAATAATGAAAAATATGGACGCCAAGAAAAAGAACAAGTCCAACTAATAGAGGCTTAATTTTTATTTTTTTTCTAAGAATAACTTTTGCATATATTATTAAAAAAAGAAAAGATATGGGGTAAAAAGCTACGATCGCAGGGGCTGAAACAATGCTAAAATTAGGAGAAAAGAAAAATGAAATGATAATTATGATTAAGAGATATAAAAATCTAGATGTTTTAAAATACCTAACAAATAAATAAAAAACTAGAGGATTTAAAAAAATTTGATTTCTACTTAATAAAACGTGCTCCCATCCGTCAATCAATGCGGGAAAAAATGCGTAGGCTATTCCACAGAATAAAGAAATTAGAAAAATATCATTTAATTTATTTCTCTTTTCACCTGTTAATATCTCTTTAGCTGAAAGAAATGTGAAAAGAAAAGAAGCGCTAAGTGTTACTCCATGAAAGATAGATATTAGTAAAAAAGGAGAGAGAAAAAATCTAAAAATAGCCAGTAACGCAATAAAGGGAAGTGAGAAATAGTAGATATTCTCAAGGCCAAATGAAGATGCTGAAATACTGAATAAGGATGCACTTTTAAGATAAGAAACTGGATCATAAAAATACAACCTACTAGAATCGCCTCCAATATCCATCTCGCCTGGTTTTAGCCAAAGAAAAGGAATTATTAAAAATATTACGGTTATTAGTAAAACAACAATTTTTTTTTGCATTTTACTCTTTCCATTGCTGAATAACACCTAATAAAAGGAAAAGGAAGCACCACACTGCCGCCTTTTCAGTAGAGAAAGATGTACCAGAAACAATGTAGCTAAGAAACATCGTAAACAACATAACAAAACTGTAAATAAAAGTTATCTTACTATTTGACGGGGTAGCGATGTAAATAAAAATATAGATTGCTAAAATCCCAAAAATTATCAAATCTGAATTAATCTTAATAAAGATTGAATCAAATAAGAGTGCTAGTAATATTAAAAAAAGCAAAAAACTACGAAATTCCTTAGTTATTTTTTTAAGTTTTTTATAAAATTTATTAATTCGTTTCATTCTTTTTTTTAATATATCTCAATACTTTACCCGGATTACCGCCGAAAACAGAAAATCTGGGAACATTTTTTCTCACAATAGTATTTGCTCCAATTACCGAACCGCTCTCAATAATAACATTATTGAATATAACAGCACCTGCACCTATCCAAACATTATCCTTAATCTCTATGTTCACATACTGCACCTTTTGTCTTATTATTGGAGTCTTAGTATCCTCAAACATGTGATTCAACGTGTAAAATCTAACTCCATCTGCAATAAGAACATTATTACCAATCTTTAAACTACCTCCATTTTGTGCTAAATAACAGTCCTTACCAATAACAACATTATTACCTATCTTGAGTCCATGGTTAGTAGATGCGAGAGTAGATCTCTCTCCAATTATAAAATTATCCCCAATTACAATAGGACCATCAGCCAAAATAGACACATCATCCTTTATATTAATATTGCTCCCCATTCTTATATTTGATGGGTGTTTAACCTTAAACCTTTTACCTATCAAAACTCGCTTTCCAGATTTAATAAACACGTGTGAGATAAATCCCTTTACTATACTTAAAAAAAGACCCGTTCCTCCTGATAAAAACAAAGTCACAAGCAGATCGCCCACTATCGATTTAAAAAGATCTTTATTATTTTTTACTCTGTAGTATTTTTGTATTGATTCCATCAAATTTATTGCGTTAATTATAACAAACCAAATATTTAAAACAATCAAGGATTGTGCTATTCTAAAAAAAATTAGATGACCAAAATTAAAGTTTTTATCGTTTTATTTATCTTAGTAGTTGGATTAATTTTAAGACTTAACAACTACTATATCTATCCCCAGAGAGGCGCCTCAAGTGATGAATATACATATTCATTTCTAGGCATAAGCTTAATCAATAAACATTATCCAGAGTCATGGTCCAATTTAAACGCATATCCCAACCTTTACGATTTGACCATCGATCATTTGTATTTTCCAATGGTATACCCTTATTTTGATCACCCCCCTTTGAATGGTCTGCTTGTGGGAGCATGGTCAATAATAAACGGACAAAATAACTATAGAGAGATTGATCTTAAGACAATAAGACTTATCCCAATTTTTTTATATCTAATATCCGCGATATTAGTTTTCTTAATAGCTTTCAGGTTATATGGTTATCGCGTAGCATCAACGTCTCTTCTAATATTTTCAGCATCAACAGTGTTTGCAATGAATCAGAGAGTTGTATTCGCTGAAAACCTATTAACTCCTATATTTCTCGGAGCTATGTATTTATATATTCGCACTAGTAATTTAACTCTAAAAAAAGGTGTGACCTTGGGAATTCTATCAGGATTAGCTTTTTGGACAAAAGAAGTAGGAATAATCGTTTTTATCACCTTATTATTTTTGATGTTAAAAGATGTTAAAAAAATTAAACCTATTTTGATTTTTGTTATGATATTTTTGATTTTTTTTCTAGGATATTTTTTTTACGGAAACATATACGATTGGGACTTATTCTGGAAAATAATCTCAATCCAATCAGCAAGAAAAATCGGTCCAGAAACAATATTGCTCCTATTATCAAAACCTATAATTGTAAATAAGTTGTATTTTGATGGGTGGTATTTTCTCGGATTTGTCTCTCTTTTCATTGGACTCACTGACATTAAAAAATATGGCCTAATTGTAATACCTGCATTCCTTTATTTTTTACTTATGGTCTTCTCTCTCGCCAAAGAAGGAGAAATGGGATGGTATATGATTCCTATGTTTCCATTTATGTCGATTATCATTTCTAAAATGACAACTGATGGACTTAAAAATGCAAATTGGTACATTTTTTTGATAATAATTTTTGTTGGGCTTTTTCAAATCAAATATCTGTATGAAGCTAACTTTGGATTAACACAAAATCAATTTAGAATAATTATGCTTATAATGTTAGGACCTTTACTTTTAGCTCAGGCGTTTAAGTCTAAGAGAATATTTACTCAAATAAGTTTTTTTTGGTTTTATCTGCTAATTATTGGGACAATTTTTCTAACCTATACATATATCCATCCCGCCTAGAGCTCTTTAAATTTCTGAAAGACCGCAATAACTAAAAAAAGATACACAAAAACAGCAACTCTTTCACTGAATGGCACTATCTGTCCAGGATTAATAAACTCAACTAAATTTGTAAAAATAAATAAAACAAAAGAATAAAAAATAAGCATCATTGAAAGAACTATTGTCATATTAGCAGTAATTTTTTTAATAGATATTAAGAATAAATATAGTGTTAGTATGGTAAAAATTCTTAAATCAGAACTTTCTCTGAAAATTAGCACTTCAAGTACGATAATTATAAAAGTCGATAAAATATAAAATAATTTACTCATTTTTAAATAACAGTAGTCCGTAGAGAAAAAGACATAATAGAGTGAGGATAGACACCATAAAAGTAATATAAAACGTTTGCTGGCCCATCATCTCGATGATCAAATTATAATTTTCTTTTTTACCATCAATATACCACGCATTAGAATATCCGTTAACCATGAAATGGGAATCATCAAAAATAGACTTCATTCCAAAAGTTTCAAATGGCTTATCGTCAACAAATTGATTTGCTGGTTTTTCTTCATTTACTATTCCGTTTAAATAAATATTATTTTTGTCTATAAGATATGCTTTTGGTTTGTCTTCAAATATTTTCCAGTGGCTGTTGTATGCTTCTTGAAAAACAATAATAACAGGCTCCTTAACACCCAAAATACTTAACTTATATTTAGTAGGGTTGATTTTTTTATAAAATATTTTTATCATGTGTTTCCCTCTCTTCCCTTTCTTTCCACAAATATTTTTAATGGTTAGGGATTTACAAATAGAATTTTCAATATAAACACTTCTTATGTTTTCAGTTTTCTCTCCGTTTTCTAAAGGAAAAAACGACAATGCACCATAATACGGCTTACTATATTTTTTATTTGCGTCGTAGGTTAAGATATTAGACGCGGGATAAAAATGAGGTAAATAGTCAGAATTATCTAGCTCATACAAATGATAATCGCCTGAACTAAATATTTTTTTCTCAGCAATTTTTTCTACAAAACTTATTGATTTACTTGAAGCGGGTACATTTGTATAACCATATGGAAATTCAGGAAAATATTTATCAGATATATTATTATCTTGATTAAGAAGAATATACCTAACTTGAAGCAATTCAAGCATCCTCTTCATAAGAGAAAAGTTTTTCTTTTCAACTAAAATTTTAAAGACCTGAGAATAAGGGTCCATATGTTGATAGCCAGCAAAATCGTTTCTACCAACCAACAACGAAGTCATCGATTGACCTACATATACACCATTATTTGATCCTCCTACTAAATTGTATGCAAAATCAGTAAAAGGAACATGCAACATTTTACCGTCACTAGGTAACTCATATATGTATTTAAGTAATTTTTTATAATGAGCATCCATTACGATTATCGAACTCAAACCTTTCGATCCTCTTTGACTTACGCGAATCACACTACTATCTAAAATAGGTATGCTTCTTAAGAGTATGAGAATAAAAATTATTAATATTAACGAGATCATATATTTTTTTTTGAGAGCGCTAAGAATTTTTATTATTGATAGACCAAAGAGAAGCGAGTAGAAAAAGGTGTAAACCCATTGCCACTGACCAGAAAAATTTCTAAACATTCCAAATCCAGGAATCAAAAAAAATACCCTATAAAACTCTCTACCTAATCTTGTTATATTTGCTGATACTAAAAAAAGTGTCATAAGGAAGAAAATACATAATAAGATATACAAATTATTTTTTTTTGAGAAAATTAACCCAAAAATGATTATAAAAGGAGCAATAAATAAACTTAAAGCAGGTAAGTAAAACTCCGGAACAAGAAGAATACTCGCACTAACCTTAGAGAACTGAACAATTGAATCAAAATAACTTAGACCTATATTGGTCCCAGATATGCTTTCAAAAGTTCTAGAATTTAGCTCTGTACCTTTACTAAAAAGCGTAGAAAGTAAAGGTATAACATGAAACAAGTGCAAAAAGACGAAAATAATACCACTAACTAGAAGCCCTTTCATAGGGAACTTCTTTTTAAGTACGAGTTTTGTGTAAAAAAACAAAAAAGATAAAATTATTGGGTAAAAGGCATATATAGGAGGGTTGTAAATAGCAAAATTAGATGAAAATATGAATGACACAACAAGAATAACCCATAGATATTTAAATTTATTTTCCTGAACGTACTTAAGCAAAAGATAAAAGAATAGTGGATTTAAAAAAACTTGATCATGTGTCACGAGCGCATATTTCATGTTATTAAGAATCGCCGGAGATAGAACATAAAAGAAAGACGCTACTATCGACCCAGACCATTCCCCCAAAGTCATCTCTTCCACCGACTTACGTTGTAAAAACTCCTTAATTATTAAAAAAATAAATACAAAACCGAATGCGAGTTTTATTCCATTAAAGATATTAATAACTATTGTTGATGATACAAATATAGACTTGATTAAAAACACAAATAAAATATAAGGTAAAAAATACTGATTGTAGGAAACCGTCCCAGTCCCCCATGGAACAACGCTATATATAGCAAAAGACTTAAGATTTGAGATAGGATCATAAAAAAACAACCTATGACTATCTCCTCCTAGTTCTAACTCACCCTCTCGAAGCCATAAAAAGGGGATAAAAAAGAGAGTTAAAAAAATAAAAATAATAACTAAACGTTTATATTTAAACCTTTTTAATTTTTTATTTTTCATTTGTATTTAAAAAAGATATTATTATTAATGATATTAAACTACCCAAGACAACCAAGGTTATTATCCAACCGAACCAAAAGTATTTTTGATCTTCTAGATAAATCGAGCCTTCTATTTTTTTATTTGCATTGTTTTGAGCAGGGATAACCCAACCATTTGCATATCCATTAATAATCATGTGTTTTTCGATCTGATCATTTCCAATCTTAACCTTCCATCCGTTGTGATAGGAGTGCTGTAAGACGATTAGCATATCATTGGTGAGATTACCGGAAATTATAAACTTATAACTCACAGGGTTAACTTCTATAAATTCTAAATTTATCTTAGACTTGTGATAATTCCTACATAGACTTCCGATAAAACTGCAATTTTTTTTGTTAACAAACACACTTGCCATACTTTTTCCGTATTTTAATCTGTCACTTGTGTAAACATCGTTCGGAATAAAGATTGTAGGGTTGTAAAATTCACTTCTTAATTCATAAATTGTGTAGTGTCCCTTTTTAAATAAAAATTTTAATGGAAAGTTACTTAAGTATTTTTTATACTCTTTTTGCGTCTTAGGCATAGAAGTCATCATATACCCATAAGAACCGGGGTTAAACCCTTTTTCATAAGCCATAGGGTCATTATTATAAAGCACGTATCTGACATTTAACGTATTTAGAATTTGAATAAGCTTTGCATAATTTTTTTCTCTCGTGTACTTTAAAAACTCTTCTGCGTAGGGAGAGTTGTTTTTATAACCTAAATCTTGATATCCCACGAAACTATATTTGCTAGTTAAATGCAATATTGTTGATGGCCCTTCATACGCCCCTCCATTTTTACCGCTAATAACCTGTCTAAAAAAATCTGTTAATGGAAATACTATGATCTTTCCATCTTTTGGTAATTTATCTATAAATGAAAGAGTTTCTATATAATTAGTATCCATTTCAAAAACAGTTCTTACAGAATTGGATCCCCGAATATAAACATTATTGATGACATCACCAAACAAAAGAGAATGTCCAATAACTATGAGTATAATAATTAAACCAAAGAAGAAAAGTTTGACATAAACCACTTTTAACTTTTCAAAAATATAATAGACTGAGAAACTCAATACAATTGAGTAAAAAAAGATATATACGTACATCCACTGAGTATAAAAGTTGCGAAACATAGCAAAACCTGGAAGATAAAATAGTTTTTTATAAATTTCATATCCCAAATCAGTAATATTGGCTGTAACAAGAAAAAAAGTAACAATAAGGAATATAAAAATTAGTAAAAACTCTTTTCTCTTATTAATAAACAATCCAACTGTTACTATTAAAGGAAAGACTACAACACCTACAATCGAGAACTCTCTTTTTTCGGGCGGGAGAAATAAACTTATTGCAGCCTTTCCATGTTGATGAATTGCTTCAAAATAACCAACTCCCTCGGCTAAAATTGATCTTTTATCTACTACCAATGTGTTCCCAATACTCCCTTTTTCGAAAAATGAAAAAATTTCCCCCAATAAGTGAAATGCGTGTAATAAAATAAAGAAAACAGTTCCTACTACGAGCCCTTTCCAGGGAAAAGGGTACTTACCAAAAAATAAGAAATATAGAATTAAGAAAAATATTGATATGGGGTAAAAAGAGAATAACGGCGGAGCTGAACCAAGAAGACTGAAATTTGTTGAGAAAACAAATGAAATTAATATTGCAATCCATAAATAGATATATTTTTTTGTAGTGAAAAACTTAAGTAAAAAGAAAAAAACTGCTGGGTTTAGGAAAATTTGATCATGTGTAAAAAGAGGTCTATCCCAAAAAAATGCCATATTTAGAGAAGTAAAAGAGACGGTATAGAAAATTCCTGAAATGATGCTTGAATATTTTGCTTTCCATTTATCAAACTTCGTTAGCTGAGAAATTAACGTAAATGAAATAAAGTAAACAAATATAAACCCACCTGAAAGCTTTATAGAGTTAAATAAATTTATAGTAGATGTTGTCGATAAAAAATTTCTCAAAATACTGATAACGATTACGTAGGGGATGTAAAAGTACTTTGGTTCCACTATTCCCTTCCCTTGTCCTGAAATATCAAAAACTGCAGTATATTTTAAGAAACTTATAGGGTCATAAAAATATAGTCTATTAGCATCGCCTCCCAAATTTAATTCTCCAGGCTTTAACCAAAAGAGAGGCACCACAAAAAAAATAATTGCGATCGAAATAAAGACTTTATTTTGCAGAATTAATTTTGTTATTTTTTTACCAATCATTTTTGAATAATTATACATTAGATTCTATTGATAACAAAAAATCGCTATAGTATACTAGGCATCAATTCAGAGATGAACATATTGATATTCAATTGGAGAGATCCCAAACACAGGTGGGCAGGCGGAGGAGAAATGTATGTTTTTGAGCAAGCTAAAAGATGGGCAAAAACAGGACATAAAGTTACAGTTTTCTGTGGAGAAGATATAGACAATAAACTTCCAGAATTCGAAATATCAAATGGAATAACCATACATAGAAAAGGGGGAAGATATAGTTTGTACTTATGGGCAATTTGGTACTACTTTAAGAAATTAAGAAAAAATGCAGATATAGTTATAGACGTGGAAAATGGAATACCTTTTTTTACCCCACTCTTTACTAGATTACCCAAACTCTGTATCGTTTACCACGTTCATGGAAAACAATTTTTCTATGAGCTTCCACCAGTAATTAGTCATGTTGGATACATAATAGAAAAATATATTTTTCCACTCTTATATAGAAAGGTCAACATTATAGCGATATCGAAGACTACTGAAAAGGAGCTTATCAAATTAGGTTTTAACAGGAAAAATATTAGAATTATATATTCAGGCATTACAGACTCAAAAAAGGATAAGAGTAAATACTCAAAAAAATTTGCTTCTCCAACCATTCTTTATCTCGGAAGAATTAAGAAATACAAAAGAGTTGGATTATTGGTAAAAATTTTTCCAGATATTGTTAAAAAAATTCCCAATGCGAACTTAATAATTGCCGGATGGGGAACAGAGGCAGCAAATCTAACAGATAATATAATGAGAAATTCTTTAAGAAAAAAAATAAAATTATTGGGACCTGTTGGTGAAAGAGAGAAAAAATATCTACTATCAAAATCATGGATATTTGTTAACCCTTCCATTGGAGAGGGTTGGAGCATTGCTGTAATTGAAGCCAACCTGCATGGAACACCTGCAATTTCATTTAAAGTCCCTGGTCTATCAGAATCTATAAAACATTTAAAAACAGGCTTACTTGCAAAAAATGAAAGTGACTTAATTGAAAAAATTTGCAGCATCTTAAAAGATAAGAAAATCAGAAATAGATTGAGCTATAACGCCCGTGAGTTTGCGGTAGGTTTTGACTGGAACACCTCAGCAAATAAAACACTACTATTAATTGATAAATTAGCTAAAAAATAATGTTTGGAAAAGAATATCATAATAAACTTGACCTTCTTATCAACTCTTACAAGGACTTGAATCCTGATAGAAAGAAACAATTACCAAATGATTCTTTGTCAAAAAAATTATATGTAAAGATTTTTGGCATTCCTGAAATCGGATTTCAAATAAGAAGCATGTATTTCAAACAAATGTGTTTGTCAAAAAAAACTAACCCATCTATCAGTAGGATCCTAGATGCTGGTTGTGGAATAGGTTTGCATACCTTCTTTCTTTCAAAGTTTTTTCCTACAGCAAACGTTACTGGAGCAGACATCGATCAATTTAAACTCTCCTGTTGTAAGAAAATAAAAAGAGAATTAAGAATTAAAAATGTTAGTTTTGAATATATGGATTTGAGTAAACCTAGCAAAAAAAATAACTACGATTTAATCCTCAATATTGACGTATTAGAACACATTAAAAATTACAAACAAGCAATTAGATCAATTAGAAGATTGATGAAGACAGGTGGATATTTATTCATCCACGTTCCACAAACCAATCAAAGAAGAATCTTTAAACAACTTAAAAACTGGCATCATGATGATCATGTTAGAGAAGGCATTTCCAAACAAGAGCTAATCAAATTTTTAATGGAATCCGGATTCAAAATTATTTCAACAAAGGAAACTTTTGGCTTTTTTGGAAAAATAGCATGGGAACTAAACCATATGAGCTTATCAAAAAATGTTGTTATAGCTGCAATAGCTTTCCCACTACTCTATACTATTGCTTCTTTTGATATATTAGTTAAAAATAGGCATGGACTTGGTATAGCTGTGCTCGCACAAAAAAAACATGACTAAGAATCTAGTATCAATAATAATACCTACTAAAAATTCTTCATATCTTCTCGGTAACTGTCTAAAAAGTATTAGAAACCAAAAATATAAAAAAATTGAAATAATTATTGTTGATGATGGTAAATCCAGAGATATTAACCAAATTAAAGTTTTGACCAAGAAATATAAATGTACTTTATTGATTTACGATCCTAAGGTTAAACATGGATTATTTGACGCAACAAAAAAAAGAAATTATGCTGCTAAAAAAATATCTGGTGAGTATATTTACCATGTAGATGCAGATATGGAAATGACTAGTAAAGTTATCGCAGAAGCGGTGGATAAATGTAAAAAAGGAGCAGATGCCATAATTATGACCGAAGAATCTTTTGGTGAAGGGCGGTGGGCTCAAGCAAAAATACTTGAAAGGAGATTTTTTTGGGGCGACAACACAGTTGAATCCCCAAGATTTTTTCTGACCGAGATCTGGAATGTACTCAAAGGATATGATATTAAAATTGCTGGTGGAGGAGATGATAGAGACATATATCAAAGAGCATTAAAAATGAAGTTTAAAGTTGATAGAACAAAAAATTTCGTAATGCATAACGAAGGAAAGTTAAAATTGTTTTATTTAATGAAAAAACAATTCATGTATAAAAGAGAGGTACTGAAGTATGTCAGAAAAAGGGGGATAGCAAATGGTGTATTGAGTTTTTTTCCTGTCAGAAAGTCACACATTAAAAACTTAGGCATGTTTGTAAAAAATCCGAAAGTTAGTTTTTATTTTATAATAATGAAGTCCGCAGAGTCAGCAGCTGGTTTGGCTGGTGTTATTTATTCACTTTTTTCTAGTTGAAGTCTTAGAGATATATTTGTTTACTATCTCCTTCCAAGTCATAAACTCAATCCCCAATTTTTTTTCTGTCTCTCTAGCTCGAAGACCTCCATACTGAGGGTACCTATTTGGAACATTTTCCAAATATTTTACGATATCTATTCCTACAACATTTGACTTTTTATTTAACTTTTTAAGCAGATACGCCGCCAATTTTTTCGGTGTAAAAAGATCTTTACTTGCAACATGAAATACTCCCTCAACTTTTTTTTCAATTATTTTGTCTATTGTATTAAAAATCTCAGGAACGTATGTTAAGGTTAAAAACTGGTTTTTAAACATTGGATACAACATGTTTTTATCAAATAAAAATTTAATCTTTCCTATATAGTCTAATTTAGGATCATAAATTGGTTGAGTAACATTTCCTATTCTGATAATAGCGGTTAATTTTTTTCCCATTAAAAGTTGTTCTGCGTTAGCCTTTGTCCAACCATACCATGAAAGATTAAAAAGATTTAATTCTGGAACGTCCTTTTCTCGATAAGGTCCTTTGTATTCTTTTATACCCGGAAAAACCATATCGGTAGATATATGGATCAAAAAAATCCCATATTTTTGACTCATTTCTAGTAGGTTCTTAACGCCTATGTAATTTGTTTTCCAAGCAGAGCCACTAACATCACCTCTTTGAAACTCTGCTGTATTAGCATCTCTATGAGCGGCAAAGTTGATAATGAAATCGGGGCGATACTTTAATATTACATTTTTTAAACTTGTTTTATTAAGAATGTCCAACTTCTTATGACTAAAGGAAATTATTTTAAAATTTTTCTTTTTTGTATAATGCTTAATAAAGTTTGAACCTATAAAACCTTTGCCTCCTGTAACAAGGAGAGTATTACTGATTTTTTTATTTTTTTTCATTTTCTGACCTCTACAACCAAGTGAATCTTCCAAGCACCGAAGGGAATTTTGTTAAATATTATAGTTTCAAGATACATTGGATACATCATCATAAAATCAAAAAAATAAAACCATATAGAGCGAATCGCCATAAGCAATTTATTTTTATTGTTTGGTTTTGCAATTATATTACTGTTTGTGTATTCTTCAGATATCCTCTTTCCTAAAACCGTCTCTAACACAAACTTGGGTAAAAAGTATATGACCAGATGAGATATTTGATAAAACCAATGTTCGCTATACCACTTATTAATAACTTTGAAACCACTTCTCTCTAAAGCATCTACAACATATCTGTACGTAAATTCTGGATGTATATAACCCATGTATTTATATGTAAGATCTTCTCCTCGCTTAATTCTATTAAAAATCCATGTATAGGTAAAAGCTTGTCCCTCA
This sequence comes from uncultured Gammaproteobacteria bacterium, assembly GCA_964641355.1. Taxonomy (GTDB): domain Bacteria; phylum Patescibacteriota; class Microgenomatia; order Levybacterales; family GWA1-39-11; genus CAZXND01. The sequence continues at coordinate 122,930 of CAZXND010000002.1, forward strand.
CAAGGGATTATAAAATAAACTTTACCTTTGTTAACCGTAACTCTTTTAATTTCTTTTAGAAAAAACTCGATATCTGGAACATGTTCTAAAACATCGAAACAAATACAATAATTAAAAAAGCTGTTTTTATATGGCAACTTTTTATTTTTGATCGGTGCATATTTTATACTTCCACTACCAAACTTTTTAGCATAACTTATTGCACTGTGACTTACATCATACCCAAAGATTGAAAGCTTCGGATAATAGCAAGCCACCGCTTCTGTAAAGATTCCTCCGCCACATCCCACATCCAAAAAGTTTCCCCTTTTTGCCTTAATGTTATTTACTAAAAATCTGAGTCTATAATCTTTATTGAAAGATATCTTATAATCATTGGGCTTAAAACTTCTTACACCCATAAAAGATTTTTCATAATCGAACAATTTTTTTTCATTTATATATTTCTGTACTGATCTTGAACATCCAAAACCTCCGCAACTCTAACCAATTCGTCTATTCCAGCTTCCATAGAAATAGATTTTTTAAATCCCAATTTTTCTAGTTTTTCGTAAGAAACTACATAGTCTCTTTGATCTAAATCCTTCCCAATCTCTGCGAAATGTAGGTAGTAGTCAACCTTTTTCTTTATCATTAAACAGATATCTTCTTTACTGTAGTTCATTGAATTATCACCCACATTGTATATCTGCCCATTCATTTTTTTAAAATTATTAATTGCAAACATAAAAGCCCTTGCCATATCTCTAACATGTATGAAAGTCCTCATAAATTTCTTTTCATAAACAATAAGACTTTTATCCTTAACAGCCTTATAGGTAAAATCATTTGGCATCAAATCCAATCTTAGTCTAGGAGAAGTTCCAAAAGCGGTAGCGAACCTATAAATAATAAAGTTATTTCTTCTCATAATTAGTTCTTCAGCTTTAGCTTTTTGTAATCCATAGTTTGTCAAGGGGTTTAATGGCGTAGTCTCGGTGCATATTTCATCTAGCATTTTCCCGTAAACACTTCCGGTCGAAGCAAAAAAAATAGGCACTTTCCCATCCATACAGGAAAGTAAGTTTTTAGTACCATTTATATTTACATCTCTTGATAACTCAGGATATTTTCTACAAGCCGGGAATCCAACTACAGCCGCGAGGTGGATTACCAAATCAATATCTCTTAATGCCTCACGAACACTTTTTTTATCCCTAATATCTCCCTTTATAAATTTAAAATTTTTTTCAGAAAAAAACGGAATAAGACTATTGCCACCAAAGACTAATGAGTCAAGAACAGTAACGTTAAATTTTTTCTTAAGTAGAAGATCGACAACTAAGCTGCCTACAAAACCAGCTCCTCCAGTTACAAGGATGTTATGAAACTTTTTTTTCATCGATTAAATTAAGATATTTCTCCAAATATTCACTTGAGGATAAAATTGGAAATATTTTATTTATCTTTTCTACGTTCATTTCATAAATTTGTGTTTCGGCATTTTTCGAAAAATTAATTTTATCTTTAAAATATTTGTTTAACATTGAAAAATTTACAACTCCTCTTCCACCAATATTAAAAACTTCATTTGTTATTTTTTTATTTAATAAAGATATAATAATTCTTGCAATATCGTGAGCGGTAATCATCTGGAGTTTAGATTCTTCAGAAATACGTAATGGAAGTTTATTAAAAATATCAAAAATTGGACCTTTTTTAAGACCAGTCCCCAATATTAAAGACGACCTAAGTATTAGATAACTAGGACAGTTATTTATAACAATTTTTTCACTTAAAAACTTGTGGAATCCGTATGGAGAAAGCTTTATATTAGAGGGGATACTATCTTCACTATTGACCGCGTTATCTTCATGATTCATATATACATCGCTTGAGGAAATATAAATATAAAGGTTATAGTTAAAATCAAATAAAGATTTATAGACTGAAATTGTTGAAGCTTCAAAGTCTCCAATTATATTTTCGTTTGCCCAGAACCGTTTACTATTCCCGTTAGCATTAATTATAATTTCAAACGACTTATTAACAAATTTTTTATAATTAGTTTTAGATATGGATGTAACTTCAAATTTTTTACTTAGGTATGCAACTAGATCCCTCCCCAACATCCCATCTCCACCAATAACAGCAATCTTCTTCAAGATAGTTAATATTTTATAGCTTTTTTGTAGTTCTTTGAGAACCAAACAACCGTTTCCTTAATTCCCTTGTCTATAGATGTTTTAGGCATCCATTTTAATTCCTTTTTCATTTTTCTTATCCCAAACGTTTTGTGAAGCGCACCATCTGGCTTAGATTTATCAAAAACCAATTCCCCATCATATCCTATTGCTTTTTTTATCTTTTTTGCAAGATCTGCAACCGAAATCCCTACTCCAGTAGCGATATTTAATGGTTCAACATCATTAACTACAGCAGTCGCTCTCAAAATAGCCTCAGCTCCATCTTTAACAAAAAGCCAATCTCTTATTGGTTTCCCACTCCCCCACACTTCTACATGAGGTAATTTAAATTTTTTAGCTTCGTAGATCTTTTTAATTAGGCCTGCCAATGCCTTACTTTGCTCTGGGTTGAAATGTTCTCCCGGTCCGTACATATTCGCCATTATAAGATGGATAGAGTTGAAGTCGAATTGCTTTTTAAGCGCTAATCCATAAACAACGGAAGCTTTGCGAGAAAAACCATAACTAAAAATACTGTCATGAATTCTTCCACTCCAATACTCATCCTCATTTAACTCTGGGAAATCAACATATCCAGGATAAGAACAGCCAGCAACTATGTTTACAAATTTTTTTACCCCTACCTTCCGAGATGCATCCATCAAGTTCAATCCCATTGAAATATTATCCATAAATAGATCAGCTTGCCTTCCATCGTGATAACCAATCCCTCCTTGATTTGCTGCACAATTTATCAATATATCCGGCTTTATAGTTTTTAAATATCTTAAACAATTACTTTTTTTTCTAAAGTCTATTCCCTCACTGGTTTTAGGAATATATATTTTTGCAGAAGACTTAGAGAGAAGACTTGCGATGTGTGAGCCGAAGAAACCTCCTCCACCCGCAATTACTACTTTCTTGTTATCAAAATAGTCCAGATAACTCATAAATTTGATTTTATATGATAAAGTATAGAATTATACAAGTCAACGAGATGAAGAGTTGGAAGTATTTTTTTTCATCTCATATAATGCATTCAAGTATACGTTATTCCAAGTATTATTTTTGCTAATTTTTTCCGCCTTTGCTGAAAGAGTTTTATATAATTTTTTATCCTTTAAGACCCTGATAATACCTCTTGAAAAATCATCAATATTATCATTAACAAGAATTCCCGCTCCCTTCTTTACTATAGCACGCCCCAAAGGTGGAACATTAGTAGAAATAACTGGAAGTCCTGATGCAAGATATTGTCTGATCTTTCCAGCATCGGCGAACCACCTAAAAGATTCTCGAAAAGAACGATAAGGTGCAAGTCCCACATAGCACTCGCTAACAATATTCGCTACTTCCTCATCGCTCTTAATATAACCATGAAAAAAAACACTGCTCTCTAAGTTTAATCGCTTTACCAACCTTTTTAGACTCTCTTCATTCGCTCCCGTACCTATAATGTTTAACAACGAGTTGGGAAAAGTCTTTCTTACAACAACAAAAGACCTTACTGCCAATTCCACACCAAACTCCTCATCCAAAGTCCCCACGTATACAAGACTATTAATTTTTCTATCTTTCACGTCTTTTATCTTCATCTGAAAAGGGAATAATCCATTTGGAACGTGTAATACACGATTCATATCTAAATCTGTTAAACCTGTTAATTTTCTTCCCTCTCTCATCGCTGTTGATACATCCCATGTAAAATCTGCATTTCTTACGCAGAATTTGTCTAACCATATATAGACCTTGTTAAAAAAAGTGTCGCCAAATCTTGTTGGTGAGTAATCGGATACGTAATAAACAACACTTTTAACAATTCCTAGTTTTTTTAAAATTATTCCTCCTAAAGTATTTATAGACTCAAGACCAATAAATAAATCGTATTTCTTTCTATATATAGTAGCTAATAAAAAAATTGAATAAAAATCCCTTAATTTATAAGACACTCTTGTTTTACTAGTGGTTTTAATCTTGCAGAGTAAATAAATCGGCAAATAAAAAAGAGAGGAGATCACAAATCTTTCTTTCAATTTTCTTCTATAAAATCTTTCTACGACGGGGTCAATAGTATCGCTTATTACATGAGGCTCATCAAGTAAAATAATCTCCCTTACTTTTGGTGAAAAAAAACTTATAAGCGGATTTACCATTCCATTTTTTGCCTGCCTCTCTCCTTTTGAGTAGTGAGAAAATGTTGCTATAAAGATAGATGAACTACTGTTTATAATCTCTGAATTTCTATTTGTCATTTTTTCTTAAACTAGTAATAAAATTGTAGTTAATCTTTGAGAAGTTTTTTACTGCATCGAATATTTCTTTGTCTTCTTTTTTTTCTACACTATTCGCTAAGTCGCTAAATAATTTTTGATGTTGTCTAGCCGCCAAGTCTATCCGAGCATCTAAGTTTTTAGGAAAAGCGTATCCAGATAGCAAAGCGCTATTATAATCTTGAACCAGCTTACTATAATAATCTTCTCCTCTCAAAACTGCTTTTTTAGAACCCGATAAATCATTTTTACTTCTAAGAATTTTACCGTAATTAATTAATTTATTAGACATTTCCAAATCAAATTCAACCTTCTTGATTTTTGAACTTATCATTCTTTGCGCGATCTTATCTCGAAGTATAACAAACTTATTAAGAGGGTCTGTGATAAAATTCGTCGAATCAATAGAATTAGATTTAAGATAAAGGATCTGAATTAATAATATAAATAAAACAAGAAGTATAGACCATAATAAAATTTTTTCTAAAATTGATAAAAAAACTAAACCTTTATTTTTTTTCAATTAAAATTTCCTTTCCTATTATTTTCAAGATTTTGAAAGTTTTTTTTTCTAAATTTAGACAAATTTCATTCAAAAACAATAAAATAAGAATAATTGGATTTTTTGAATTTCTTTTTTTAAACTTAAATAAAAAAGTTAAGTCCACTATAAAATTTTTATTTACACTCTTTTTTACTAGCTTTAATAAATAATAGAATAGAATTAGGAAAATTAGTAACTGAAAAGTAAAAAAAATTCCTGTGTGATAAATTATTAAATCGTCAATAAAATACATATTAAATCTACAGCAACAAGTTTACCACGAGTAATTAGATTCCTCAAATTAGTGTTTAATTTTACATCCTATTATGCTATCCTCTGTAAATAAAATGAAAACTCCTTACCAAAATTTTTATTCTAAAGTATATCAAAACAAAAATACATTTTTATTAGACAAAAAGTGGCAGGAAGTTGTAAAAAAACGCTTAAGTATTCAATATTCTTCGAAAAGAAGAATTTTAGATATAGCATGCGGTGTAAGCACGTTGGGAATGATATTTGGGAGTAACATTTCAGGCCTAGAAATAAATCCCGAAGCAGTAAAAGTGCTTAGAAAATCGGGTATAAAAGTAAAAAAGGGTGATGTCGAAAAGAAATGGGACTTTCCAGACAATCACTTCAACATTGTAATAGCATCTCATATAATCGAGCATGTTGTTAATCCAGATCATCTAATCTCGGAGGCAAAAAGAGTATTAAAGAAAGACGGAATTCTGATAATTGCAACTCCAAATCTCGCCGCATGGTTTAATAGAATATTATTATTGTTGGGTTATCAACCCTTCTTTACTGAAGTAAGCACTATTGATAAAACATTGGGTATAAAGTTTACAAGAAGATTAACCAAAAAAAGAGAGCCGCTAGGACATTTAAGGCTATTTACGCAGGGAGCGCTAAGTGATATTTTAGATCTTCATGGATTCAAAATTATTAAATTTTCCGGAGCAGAATTTTTGGGTTTCCCAAAACCAATAGATAAAGTTGATCAAATTATGTCAAAGTTTACTCCAATCGCGTCTACTTTCCTTGTATCTTGTAGAAAAAAAAGTTAGATATCAACATTACTTCTCAGAATTTTTATTTTTTTAATGATCGTTCTAGCATCTTTTAATTCATACATCGTAATATAAATATTTAAAATACATTTTCTTAAAAACCTCAAAACAGTCGTTGGTGTAAAAATCGTTAAAAAATAATAAATGCAAAATTTCATACTAAATTTAATTTTAGGATCGAGTACCATAACTCTTTTCGCAATTTGATGTATATTCTCATTTCCAACCATTATTTTTATCACCGGAAAGAGAGTTACAAAGTGAAACATTAATTGATTGCGAAGAAATTCCTGATAATATTCATCTTCCACTTTACTCTTTACAATTTCAAAAAAGTTTTCCGACTTAAGTTTTCCTTTTTTAAGTGAATATAGTGGGTGATGACCCACGCTATCATTCCTCCACTGAGACCAATGAGCAATAATAAATTGATTTTTTAGGAATAGTCCTCCAAACTTTTTTGTTGAATAATACAGAAGATCTATCCATGGAGCTGGATCAGCATATACCACTTGTACATTTTTTGATAAATCATTTTTTATAATAAGACCCGTCATAAAAAAAGGATCAGAATTAAGTATAAAAGAGAATACATCCTCTGAACTCCTATTCGCATTAAAATAATAATCATTTTCAAATGGTTTATTTACTTTGAAATTGAAAATCTTTTTTTCATCAGGAGACAGACATGTGTAATTTACTCTTACAAAGCCTGGACTATTTTTAATGATTTTTTTATGTATTTTATAAAGAGCTCCTGCATCTAAAAAAAAGTCGTCATCTGAATGGAGAAGAATATATTTTCCACTTGCATGCCCCATGACTTCCTTAACGTTCAGACTGAAATCTATATTCGATTTATTTCTAAAATATCTTATCCTATTATCTTTTATGCTGAGCACCATCTTTTTCGTTTCATCTGTGGAAAAGTTATCTGAAATAATTATTTCAAAGTCTTTAAAATTTTGCCTGCGAAGGCAGTAAATCGCGAATCTTAAATCTTTTACCCTATTAAAAGTAGGAATTACGATTGAAAAAAATGGTCTTTCTTTCATTGTTTACACAATATATCTCAATAGCTAAGATTGTCGAATAACATATGTAAATTCATTTAAAATTAATTTTCTTGATATGCTATACTATCGCAAATATGCTTCGAGTTCCATACGCACTTTCTGTTTACGATAACAAAGAAATACAAGCGGTTGTTTCTGTACTTAAAGAACACAGATCTAACATGGGTATTGAGACTCAGAAGTTTGAGAAGGGAGTTGCAAAACTTTTTAATAAAAAATATGGAATAATGGTTAATTCTGGGTCTTCAGCAATACTTATTGCATTAGAACTATTAAATCTCCCTAAAGGTTCTGAAATCATTACGCCGATTTTGACTTTCTCAACTACGGTTGCACCCATTGTTCAAAAAGGATTAATTCCTGTTTTTGCAGACGTTGAGCCACAAAAATACACCATTAACGTTGATCAGGTTGAGTCTCTTATTACACCAAAAACTAAAGCACTATTTATTCCTTTACTACTCGGAAATGTTCCTGCCTTGGATAGACTTAGAAAAATTGCAAAAAAACATAAGCTTTATTTTGTTGAAGATTCTTGTGATACCTTAGGAGCTAAATACAATGGAAAAGAATCAGGATCATATTCAGACATATCTATAACTAGTTTTTTTGGATCTCATATTATCACTGCGGGAGGCAATGGAGGAATGATAATGGTAAACAGTAGAAAGTGGGCAGATAGGGCAAAAGTACTAAGAGGCTGGGGGAGAAGTTCGTCTTTATTTGGTGAGACCGAAGATATTAAAAAGCGTTTTAGTGTAAAGCTAGAAAATATACCTTATGATGCAAAATTTCTATTTGAAGAAGTAGGATACAATCTTCTTCCAAATGAAATGTGTTCAGCGTTTGGGAATATGCAGTTACTGAAACTTCCTAAATTTAGAAAGATAAGGGAAAAGAATTTTAATACACTTTATAAATTTTTTCAAAAATATGAATCCGTATTTATGCTCCCCAAGCAAGATAAAAAAGTTTCAACACAGTGGATTACTTTTCCTTTAACTATCAGAAACACCTCCCCTTTCACACGAATTGAATTGGTTACTTTCCTAGAAAATAATAACATTCAAACTCGTCCAATTTTTACGGGAAATATATTAAAACAACCAGGTTTTAAAGATATCAATCACAGAAAAAATTCATCCGGATATCCGGCAACTCAAGAAGTAATGGAGAGAGGATTTGTAATAGGATGTCACCATGGTCTTGAAAATAAACACATAGACAGGCTTACTGAGGTATTCTCGCTCTTTTTGAAAAGCAAAGGAGTTAAGAGTAGTTAGTTTTATTGGCATAAAACCAATCAACTGTTCTTTTAATCCCCTCCTCCAATGAATAATTCGGTTTCCATTTCAGAATTTTTTTAGTATGAGATAAATCTGCTTCGAGCATTTGAGGTTCTAGATACCTTGCCTGCCTCTTCACGCCACCCCATACAACCTTTGACTTACTGTTAGTAGTTTTAAGAATAGTCTCGACGATATCCTTTATAGTATTTTGCTTTCCTGACCCAATATTAAAAATTGAACCATTAGGCACTTTAATCATTGTAGCTTGGATATAAGCATTAATCACATCCTCAATAAAAATAAAATCCCTAACACTTTGAGGCGTTGAAACTTTTATCGGCCTATCTTGAAGAACGTCTAATATTATTGATGGAATAAGTCTATACCCACTTTCATAATTCCCATAAGGGGTAAAAAGACGTAAAGTGATAATCGGCAGATTGCTTCTAATTGCTTCCTTTTTGCAATAAAGTGAAACAGCTGACTTCACAACAGAATAATTATTTGTTGGTTCGAGATAATCTGTCTCCCTCATTTTATTTTTTTTACTTCCATATTCAAAACAACTTCCAGTATTAATAAATAGTTTAAAATCAATTTTTTTTGCCGCTTCAATTATATTGATAGTCCCTTTTAAGTTTACATCTATCATTTTATAGATATCATCTTCATGAGGTGGGATCCCATATGATGCTAAGTGAAAAATATAATCAGGATTACTTTTTTTTAACGCAAGAAAAATTGATTTATCCAAAAGGTTACCTTCAAAAATTCTAACTTTCGATTTAACTCCATTCAATCTCCAATTGAGATTTCTATCTCTAACAAAGATACTCACGTCTTCTCCCCTATTTACCAATTGGTGAGTAATATTACTTCCCACAAAACCAGTTGCTCCGGTAATAAAATATTTATTTCTCATACTGGAATAATGGCCAATTTGAATCTTTCTCTGAAACAACTACGTTTTTCTTAATAGGCCAATCTATGTTAAAAAATGGATCATTCCATTTAAAACCTCTTTCATGTTTTGGAGAATAAAATGCTGAAACAGGATACTCAACTATTGAGTTATCCTCAAGCGCTTGAGCCCCATGAGCAACACCTTTTGGAACTAAAACCATAGTTTTACTTTTAGCGGATAAAACGTTTCCTACCCATTTACCAAAAGTTTTAGACTTAGGTCTAACATCTAACGCAACATCAAAAATAGAACCTTTTACACACTGTACTAATTTATCTTCTGATTTAGGTGGAACCTGCATATGAAGCCCTCTGATTGTTCCTGCCTTAATAGACATAGATCTGTTAATTTGAACTATTTCAAAATTAATTCCAAACTTTTTAAGCTCTTCAACATCATAAACTCTTTCAAAGTAACCTCTCTTATCGCTTTTACTTTCTATCTCAATTAAAAATACTCCATCAATTACAGTTTTACTAAATTTCATGGTGGGAGTTAACGAAATGGAACCGCTTTGTTTTCATTAATGTCATTTTCCATCTCATCGTGTAAGTGCTTTGTTTTAGCAATCCATGCAGCGATTATATGATTCAGTATAAGCTGTATATCTTCAACTGGTCCATAATGATTACTGTCTGCAATTAAAGGGTAATCTACTATTCCCCCAAGCTTACCACCAGTTTTAAATCCTAAGATACCAACAGTTATTGCATTGCATGATTTTGCATACTCAATCGCCTTAACAACATTAGGACTATTTCCACTCCCAGAAAGAGCAATAACAACATCATCCCTTTTTACCAAATTTCTAAGTTGCTGTACAAATATATCGTCGAAGCTTAAATCGTTTCCAAAAGCTGTCATAATAGCAACATTATCTGTAAGGGAAATAACTTGAAATCTTCTTTCAGAATTATCATAAATTCTCCTAAGGGTTCCTTTTCCTAAATCGCATGCCATGTGAGAAGCTGTAGACGCACTTCCTCCATTACCTATTATAAATACCTTTTTATCTTTTTTATAAGCCGTAACAAGCACATTCATTATCTCTGCAATTATACTTTTATCTATAGATAAAAGACACCTTACAATTTCGAAAATATATGAATTAATAAAGTCAGAGGGGTCTAAACTAATATTTTTTTTATTTTCTACGTTTCTATTCTTCATTAATCAATAAATACTATTTTACTTCCCTGGGGTTCAAAGGAAAACTTTTGATAAATTAATTCTGGTAAAGCTTTAATAATTTTTTTATGCTTATCTTCTGGGGCATAAAATAAAAGAAATCCACCACCACCTGCACCTAACAACTTCCCACCAATCGCACCACTTCTTATTGCTCTACTATACCAACTATTAATTTGTTCACTTGTGATTCCGTCTGCCATTTTTACTTTTAAAAACCAATTTTCATCAAGCATTTTACCAAAAGTGTCTAGGTTGTTAGTATTTAACGCTTTTTGCATTTTTTTTGCAATACCTACCATTCTTAACATAGTTTTTCTTTTTTTTTCAAAAGATGCCATCTCTTTTGATTGTTTACTTAAAATAGGATCTGAAGATCTTGTTATTCCCGTATAGAAAAGGAGTAGTCTTTTTTCTAATTTTTCTCTTGTTTCATCGGTACATATAATTGGATCTACAAAAACACTACCATTTTTATTAAATTGTAAGTATTGCATTCCTCCGTATGCAGCAATGTACTGATCTTGCTTTCCTATGGGCTTTTTTAATATATCTATCTCTATTTTACACGCCTCACGGGCAAGTCTTTCAGCACTCACATACTCACCTTTAAAGGCATAAAGAGCATTTAATAGCCCGACAACATAAGAACTTGACGATCCCATACCTGTTCCCTCCGACGGAACATCAGCAATAGAACTAATATGAATACCTTTTCTTATTCCCGTTAACTTTAAAGCTTCTCGTACTAAGTCGTTTTGAATCTCTGAGACCTTTGTAACCAACTCTGTTTTTGAATAATGAATAAAAATTCTTCCATCAAACTGTTTTTCAACAAATATATAAATATACTTATCAATTGCTGTTGTTACAACGCATCCAGAAGAATGTTTATAAAAAGAGGAAATATCACTTCCACCTCCAACAAAACTTACCCTCAGGGGAGTTCTTGATATGATCATAAGTATTTGGAAACAATCGAATATAAGTCGTTTTTTTTATTCACCAAAAATGTTTTACATCCAGCTTTTTTCCCGGAAATAATATCACGTTCGTCATCACCTATACAACAACTTTTATATAAATCGATGTTATATTTTTGCGCCGCCTGGAAAAACATACCAGGATTTGGTTTTCTACAAAAACAATTTTCATCCCAACCATGTTTACATATTAATATATCTTCAATTTCAACGTTGCATTCTCTAAGACTTTTTATTAAAAGATCATGTATTTTTTTCAACTGTGATTCGGTAAGCATTTTCCTTGCAATTCCCGGTTGATTTGTAACTATAAAGATTTTATAACCCTTACTCTTTAAAAGTTTTAATGCTTTTTTTACCCGGGGAAGGAAAATAAACTCTTCTGGGTTAATAATATATTGGGCCTTTGCAGGCTTCTTATTTATAACTCCATCTCGATCTAAAAAAACTACTTTTTTGGGTTTAAAAAAATCTTCAATAGTTGATATTCTATCTAGATTTGAAAGCCCGTAATACTTATGATATGTAACGTATCCAGCTAATTGCTTATCTTTAATTAGTTTTGGTAAAACTTCTCTCTCAAAAGAACAATTATATTTTGGAAGCAAATTAACGATCTCCTTTCTAAGGATAAAAAAGCCTATATCTACTCCGTTAACATGCTTATTCTGTCTTGTCTTATCATAAACCTCAACGAATCCGTCCAAATTAACATAAGTGTTATTTTTTGTGTAATTATCAATATTTGAATATACAGTAACTAAAGCATCAGTCTTCATTTTTCTATAAAATTTTTCTAATTGTTTTAATCTTAAAGGCCAATAATTGTCGCCATATAATAACAAAAATTGATCATCAAGCATTCTTTTCGCCTTTTTAATTCTGGTTCCCGTATCATCTTTTATTGAAGTTTTAGAGTATGAAATGGAAAGATCAAATTTTTTTCCATCTCCAAAGTAATTTTCAATCTGTTCATGCAAGTACCCCGTAAGTATTAATATTTTTTGTATTTTATTTTTCTTAAGAAGTCTAATAAGATATTCAAGAAACGGTTTTCCATCGATAAGCACCATCGGCTTTGGAGTCGTAAGTGTAAGCGGTCTAAGCCTTGTTCCTTGTCCTCCTGCAAGAATTACTGCTTGCCTTATTGAATAATTTCCCATTATGCACCGGGTCTATCAATACAATTCTTTGTCAAGAAAGTCTCGCCAATAATTAAGTGTGTCCTGAAGAATAGAGTCAAAATTAATCGAAGGCTTCCAATCTGTTAATTTTCTAAATTCCCGAGTATTTGCAATTAATCTTGGAACGCCTGTCGGTCTAACGAATTTTGGATCAATCTCAATTTTTATTTTTCCTTTAAAAGTAGATATTTTTATTAACTTTTTCAATGCAGTGTCAAAACTGTAAATGTGGTCTTTTTCATCAGCACCAATTAAATACAGCTTTCCAGGCTTACATTTTTCGATAGCCAAATAATACGCCTTCACAAGGTCAGTAATGTGCATAAAATTTCTTTTATCATTTCTAAGGCCTGTTTTTATAATAGGAGCTTGCATTCCTCTCTCAATTCTTGCTATTTGATATGCATACCAAGAGATTCCAAAAACATTATCTCTCCTTGGGCCTTCATGATTAAAAGCTCTTGTTCTAACAACATTTAATCCATAAGACTTGAAATATACATACCCGATTAAATCCTGTGCAACTTTTGAGACAGCGTAAGGATTTACCGGTTGTAAAAGAGTTTTTTCTATAATTGGAATATCACTTTTTGATACTTCACCATATTCCTCGGCGGAACCAGAAAGTAGAATTCTAGTTGATGGGCTCTCAGTCCTTACTGCCTCAAGCAAATTCACTGTTCCATTGTAATTTACATTCATGTAATGAGTTGGGTGATCCCAAGATGGACTTACAAAGCTCATTGCGGCAAGATGAAATATCCAATCTGGCTTAATATCCTTTATTACTTTTTTGATTCCAATTGGATCTGTTAAATCTGCATCATGAAGTTCGATATTGTTTAATATATGACGGATATTTCTTAGTTTTGATAAATGCCATCTCTTAAGCCCATATACTTTGTCTCCATTTTCTAAAGCATAATCTGCAAGGTGCGAACCAACAAAACCACTTATTCCTGTGATTAAAATTTTCTTTTTCACTGTGCTATTCTATCTTATTTTTTCCGAAGAATAAAGACTCAAACATCCAAAAAGTTTCATAATAAACAGTAAAAATATTAATAAATGGGAGAATAAAAATCCTTGGATTGCTTAACGTTGAAGAGGTAATAAACATTTTCCTTGTTGATAAAAACGAATAAACTATAATCATCATTATTCCAATCATAAATAAATCTGGGATAAATGGAATAAGAACAAGCAAAGGTTTTAAAAATAATACAAAACCTTGTGGAAACAAAGAGATTCCTCTTTTCTTGATTATCCTACCATATGTTCTTGCGTAAATTTTGCGCTTTATTAAAAATTTACCTAAGTCATAGTCACCTAAATAATGAAGATGAAAAACTTTCGCCGAACTTTTAGCAACTTTTCCTCTTTTTTTCAAACGGTAAAATAAATCATAATCTTCTCCACCAACTCCAAAATTTGATGTATCGAAACCGTTAAGATTATCAAATTCATTCTTTTTCACACAATCGAATTTTGTAGTAAAACCCGATATAGATCTTCCCACCTCTCTACAAAAAAATGCTTTTTCCCAGAAAGTATATTTATTCCATACATTATGAGATAGTATAATCGAAGGATAAGAGGCAATACAAAAAGATCTATTAACTGGTGTCAATAATTTTTTTAGTTCTTTTGTCGTTGACAAATAACAATCTGAATGAAAAAAAATTAATAGCGGTGACTTAGCTTTCTTTGCACCAAAATTTAAACTTGATCCCAGTCCAAAATTTCTATTTCTGAAAAAGGTTTTAATAGGTACTTTTGAGTTTTTTTTTATTTCTAGTATAATTTTTTTTGTTCTATCAGTAGAGTGATTATCAATGATCAATACTTCTTTTATAGGATAGCTTTGTTTTAATAAACTATAAATAGATTTTTCGATAGTTGTTTCAGAGTTTTTTGTAGGAATGATGACACTTACAGGGAGAGATAATTTCATGGTCGTTCCAAAAAAACAAATGACTTCTTATAATATTTTTCATAATTAAAATGCTCATTGAATTTCTTAACTCCCTTTATATACTTTGGATATTCATTTTTAATTTTAAACAAGGCATGTGCAAATTCTTTTTCATTTTTATTAATCACAATCCCATTTCTCATTTTTTTAACATATGGAGCTACAGCGGATACATCTGTCATTATTAATGGCAAACCTAAAGATGCATATGTTTTAACTTTTCCAGGATCTGTATAATAGGTTGCGCTTGAAGTATCAGTATCGTACAAAGCGATTCCTACATGACATTTCTTTGAGATCCTTTCCAGCTCTTCATCTGAAAAGAATTTGTTAGGAAAAAAAACTTGTTTTGAAATATTGTTTTTTTTAATAATTTTTTTATAACGCTTATAGAGCGCTTTATCGCATGAACCAATAATACTTACGGAAAAATCTTTGTTGTTCTTTAAAAAATCAAAAATAAATTCAAGACCTTGAGATTCTTTGATTACCCCTACAAATAAAGCAGAAAATTTTCCCTTTGCACTTCGCCTAATACCTTTAGGAAGAACTCCCCACATTATTGTTTTCTTTTTTGGTGAATTTATCACTCTACCGTTCATTTTCTTATTAATTTCATCGCCAAGATAACATGCATAGTCAACTTTACCATTGTAGTATTTCTTTAGCACTTCAAATAGTTTTAATGAAATATTTACTGGTGGAAAAAAATCTCCGTCCCAAAAAACAAACTTTACCTTTCTAAAAATTCTTTGAACGCTTCCGCCAAAAAATGATATCGGATGAAAACTTATTACTACAAACTCCTCATTAAATGAAAATTTGGAAAATATCAATTTCAAATAAATAGAGTACCAAAGCAAATAATATACAAAAATATTTTTTGATAATACAAGTTTATTTTCCTCCACTAAATTACCCATTTTGTAAACTCTTATGAAGCTTGAATCATATTGGGTTCTTGGCATAAGCACAAATACGACTAATTTTTCTGTGTGTCTAGAAAAATATTCCTCAATATTCCCAATAAATTGAAGACTTGAATACATAAAAATATTTTTGTAATAAAATTTATTACCTTTCATAACTTTTGAACACTTTTCCATAAACATTATTCCAATCTAACTCATCAGCAAGTTTTAAAGCATTTTTACGAAATTTTAATAAGTAATCTTTATTTGAGAGAAGTTTTAATATGGCCTTTGAAACATCTTCTTTATCGTACTTAACTAAAATCCCACATTTTCTTCTAACCACGTCTTTTGCATTATATGAAATATTTGTTAGAACAATTGGCAAACCAGCACCAAGATAATCTTTTAATTTATTGGGATCAGCAAAGTAAGAAAAATTTCTCAAAACTTCTTTTTCTGGCTTATATGTTGCTACAGCTAAAGAACTTTCTCCAATTAGGCGATCTAATCTATTTCTATCTCTAATCCAACCGGTAAAGATTACATTTTTATTAAGTTTTAAATTCCTAACTAAAGTTTTTAACACTTGCTCATACTCACCACCACCTATTATTAAAAGCTTTGCATCCTTAAATCTTTTGGTTACCTCAACCATAGATTCAATTACCAATTGAACACCCTGCTTTTCTATTAAATGTCCGATAAACAATATTTGGTTCTGTTTAATTTTACTGAAAGGTCTTTTTTTTATTTTAGAATTCCAAATACCTACTGGTATAAATTTTTGCCTGTATTTATTCTTAGAAAGCTTTAAAAATTTTTGTCTTCCCAAAGCCATTCTTGGAGAAACATTCCACACTTCGTCTGAATATTTAACCGAAATAATTTCAATTTGATGATAAATAAAATTGAGTAATTTATTTTCAAACCTTATTGGGGAAAAGTCCATCGTGTAAAAAACTACCCTATTTACCTTACCCATCTTTTTTAGAACTAATCCAGAAAGAGTATTGAGATTATTTACTCCAATAAAGACGTCGTATTTCTCTTTTTCTATAAAAACCCATATTATCGTTTGTAAGATATCCAAAATATAATCAACTACACCAAGATTGTATTTTCTCAAATTTTTCTTTTCTTTTGTCTTTATTCCTCTCTTGAATAAGACTTTTGAGAATTTTCGAGAAAAGTGAAATGGTAGTCCAATATAGATTAATTGCTTTGCTTTTTTCTGGTTTAAATAGTCGCGTAGCGCTTGAGGAACTCCATACACTAATTCGTGTGTTACAATTATGTACTTTTGGTCTAAATTCATTAGCTTACTTTTAATTTTACATTTCCTTTCATAATAGATTTCTCACAGAGCTCAATTATTTTTATTATAAGGGAAGATTGATCAATATTTACTGAATTTGATTTTTTTTCTTTGATTAATTCACAAAAAGAACGGAGTTCCATCTCAAGAGGAGTTCTATTTGAAACATGCGGAAAAGAGATTTTATTATTCTTAATAAGAGTTAGCTTTTTTTTCACATCAATATCGTTAAAATTTATTATTGCTTTACTTCCAAATATAGTAAAACTCCTTTTTTTAACTTGTGATGAGCAACTTACATTAATAAAGGCTTTAATGTTTTTTTTAAACTCTAGCTCTAAATGATAAAAATTATAAGAATTCAAAATTTTTGAATTTTTGTCATATGCAAATGCTGATACAAACAAGGGTTTTTGTCTAATTATCTCTAAAATCATAGAAAGATCATGAGGAGCCCAATCCCACAACGCTGTTGTATCAACTCTAATAGGCCCATTACCCATACCTTCTGAAAAAAAATATCTAATATCACCTAAGTCTTTAAGATATTTTTTAATCAGAGAAAAAGCCGGATTATATAAGTAAATATGGCCAACCATCAAAACTCTCTTTTTCCTTTTAGCAATCTTCGCCAAAACTTGTGCTTCCTTATAGGAAAGGGTCATCGGTTTTTCTAAAAGTAAATTAAAACCACTATCTAAAATGATCTTCCCTATCTCAAAATGAGTAGATGCGGGAGTTGCAACTATCACGCCATCTATATCCTTATATTTCAAGAGTCCACTTAGTTCTTTTACTACTGTATAGGAGGAATTTGATTGATTAAAATTACTCGAACAAATATATTTTAAATTAACTTCTTTAATATTCTTCGCCGTTTCTAGAAAGTTACTTCCCCATTTTCCAACCCCAACAAGAGCAAGAATCATATCTTATACTCTTCCTTATACCATTTAACTACCCTTTCAAGACCTGTCTCAAGATCAATCTGTGGCTTGTATCCTAATGCTAATCTAATTTTGTTTAAATCAGGGCTTCTTCTTTTCGGTTCATCTTGTGGGTAGGATTTAGGGTAAGAAATTGTTTTTATTTCAATTCTACCTTTAAAGATTTTTTTCACTATTGTTGCTAACCCTAACATGCTAATTTCTTCACCATCATTTCCAACATTAAAAACTTCTCCATTTTTAGAGGACAATAAAACCTTCATAAATCCTATTATTGCGTCACTAATATAACAAAAAGTCCTTGTTTGATTACCTTCGTCATGAACGGGTAAAGATTTTTTTGCTAGAGCGCTAGAAATAAACATTGGAACGACTCTATAATCATTTGGCAACATTCCTGGCCCATAAACATTAAATGGTCTTACTACTTTAACTGGAACTTTGTATTTTTCTTCATAAATCATACAAATTGTCTCACCAAGTCTTTTTGACTCATCATAACAGGCTCTTGGACCAATTGGAGAAACATTTCCTTTATAAGTTTCTGGCGTAGGAATAAAATTAGGATCTGGGTCACCATATATCTCGCTTGAAGAAAAATAAAGAAAACTTTGCGACTTCTTTTTTTTGGCCAATTCTAACATGTTCCTTACCCCAAGAATTGCGCTGTCAATTGTTTCCATGGGATATTTTTGATAGTAAACTGGTGATGCAAGACCTGCAGCATGAATAACAAAGTTAATTTTTTCTTTTATCTCGATAGGTTTTGTGACATCTGCTTCTAAGAAGATAAAATTCTTATCCTTTATGTTCTCTAAAATCCGTCTTTTCTTTCCTGTTATGAAGTTGTCAATGGATATAACCTTGCATGGCCTTTTCAAGACTTTTTTATTTAGCTTATATATAGTTGCTACGATGTAGCTGCCAAGAAAACCTGCTCCCCCTGAGATAAGAAGCGTCTTACCCTCGAGTTTCTTTACGTCTCTTTTTAAACCCTTAATAATATAGTCAATATCTCCTTGAATTACTGTTTTAGCCATTAAATTACTATTTTTGGTTTTGGAGCAGGAATTATAAATTTAATACCCTTTTTTCTCAGTAAAATATTTTTCTCTATAATATCATCAGCAAAATTCCAAGCTAATATTAAAATATAATCAACTTTTTCTACATCGACAAACGACTTATCAACTACAGGAATCCTTTTACCAGGAGAATATGTACCCTGCTTCCAACTACTATCATCAATAATATATTCAATCAAATCTGATCCTATTCCAAAATAATTCAGAAGAGTATTTCCCTTTGCAGGCGCTCCATATGCTGCAATCTTTTTATTATTATTCTTAAGCGTTACTAAAAGAGATAACAAATCTACTTTGTTTTTCAAAATTTTTTTATTGTATTCCAAATACGTATTCGGATTTGATAACTCCATCTCTTTTTCTTTGTGAAGAAACTTGCTAACATTGTTACTGGTTTTATGAGTTGAAGCATTTTTAGATATAAAAACTCTTACGCTCCCGCCATGCACTTGTACCTTTTCTACATCAAAAATTTTCATATCAAATCTTTTAAAGATTCTAATTAAAGAGTTTATTGACCAATAAGACAAGTGCTCGTGATAGACTAAATCAAAATATTTTTTTGTTATAAAATCTACTAGATATGGAGCCTCAATAATAAATACTCCGTTTTTTTTAAGAAGAATTTTTAAACCTCTAATTATTTCATCTAAATCATCTATGTGTGCGAAAACATTTGTGGCTGTGATTATATCAACGCTTCCCTTTTCTTTAAGAATCTTATTAGCAAGTTTAGTATCAAAAAAATCACACTTTGTCTCTATACCCTTTTTTTTAGCAACAGAGGCAATTTTTTTTGCCGGTTCTACTCCCAACACTCTTATACCTCTTTTCTTGAACGGTTCAAGCAATATTCCATCGTTACTTCCAACATCTATGACCATAGAATCTGTATTTAAATTAAAACGTTCAGAAACGGAACTTGCAAAATTCTCAAAGTGCTTAATAAAAACAGGAGAAGTTGAAGAGACATATATATAATTACCAAAAAGAACTTCAGGCGACACCACGTGACCCAACTCAACAAAGGAACATTCATTGCAGAAATAAACGTCAAGAGGATAGAATAACTCTCCCGAATCTATTCGCTTAGAGTCTAGAAAAGCGTTTGCCAATGGTGTAGGACCAAAAGTAAAAATTTTAGTGAAATTATTTTTTTTACAAACCCTACAGGACTTAATTTTTTTAATAATTGAATTCATTTTACTTTATAAGATTAACTCTTACAGTATCGTCTTCATATCCTTTTCTCTTTCTCGGTTTTGTTGCAAAAGCGATGAATATAGACTCTTTTAAAAATCTCATTGCGTGAATCGTCTTGGGTGGAGAATAAACCATGTCTCCAGGATTTATGATTAGTTTTTTTTCTTTAGACAGCTTTGAGAGACTTTTATAGGTATACTCCATTTTTCCACTTACTAAGTATGAATAATGCGAGTCTTTTTTGTGATAATGATTTGCTCTGATCGAGCCTTTTTTACATGTGATAAACAGTACACTTGTAATCTTCGTTTTTTCATCGATAAGAAGACTCATCTCACCTCTATCGTCAATAAAGAATGGTTTAATTTTTTTTATTACTTTCATTTTTTCCTATGTACCATTTTAAAGTTCTAAGAAGACCCTCATCTAGCTTTATTCTAGGTTCAAAGTTGATCAATCTTTTGGCCTTTTTGTTATCACTATTTCTTCTAGGACTTCCGTCGGCCTTTGTTTTGTCGAATTTTACATTTGGTCTGTGATTCAAAAAACCCGATCTCATTGAAATATCAATAATTTTCGTTACCAAGTCTTTAACTGAAATCTCCTCGTCGGTACCTAAATTTATCCCATCTGGCCTTGAAAGTTTTTCTACTGCGTTGATCATTCCCTCGGCCATATCTTCTACGTATAAAAATGCTCTTGTTTGCTTTCCGCTACCCCAAACGATTAAGGGATCTTCCGAGTCAAAAATTCTCTTTATTAGGGCTGGTATAACATGGGAGGTTTCTGGATTAAAATGATCGCGCGGCCCGTAACAATTATATGGTCTGACAATCGCAACTTTCATACCAAATTCCTCAGCATAAAATTTTCCCAAAAGCTCAGCCATACGCTTTGCCCATCCATACCCGCTATTGGTAGGCTCTGGCTCATCTAAAAATCCTTCAGTTTCGGGAGTTGGAACGGAGCAATTTCTTGGATAGATACATGCAGATGAAACAATCAAAAATCTTTCAACTTTTGCTTTTCTTGCTGCCTCAATTACTAGAGTTTCTACAAGAAGGTTATCCCTCATCATAGTTGCTTGATGAATCTTATTATATTCAATTCCACCTACTCGAGCTGCGAGATTCATAACAACACTCATACCACTACACGCTTTTTCTATAGTCTTAACATCTAAAGCATCTCCTTTAATAAAAGTGTATTTACCTTTTACGCTTGAGAGATTGGAAATCTTTCCATTTTGCAAATTATCGAGTACCGTTACTAAAGCTCCCCTGTCTATCAGCTTTTCCACCACATGGCTCCCAATAAATCCAGCTCCTCCAGTAACAAGTACTTTTTTATTCTTCCAAAAACTTTTCATACTATGCAAAAACTTTTAAAATTTTTTTTATTTCCCCATCTGTTAACTCAGGATTATTTCCAAAATATAAACCTTGATCATGAATTAATCTTGCATTTGAATTAAAATCATTATTTTTTTTAACATATTTTCTATAGAAAGGTTGGGAAGACATGTCACCTCCAACAATTGGCCTTATCTCTATTAGATCTCTACACTTTTCAACCAATTCATCTCTTATTGCTTTACTTCTACAAACTACTGGGAAAGCGAAATTAGAAATAAAATCCATATGACTATATTTTATAGGATAATATAAATCAATTCTTTTGTATATATTTTTTGCTAATTTTAAAAAATTTTTGTTTCTTTTTTTCAAAATTTCTCCTATATATTTCATCTGTGTATTTCCAATAAATCCATTTATTTCTGTTGTTCTCAAATTGTACCCTAAGTCATAGAATGTGTATCTCGAGTAGAAAGTAGAATTTACATTATGAGCCAATCTAATCATTAACTGTCTTTTTTCTGTTAAATTCCTATCCCATCCATGGGCTCTAACAAGTTGTAACATAGTTTGAAGATCTTCATCGTCTGTGCACACCGCACCTCCTTCAATAGTCGAAAGATGATGACCAACGTAGAATGAAAATGTTGAAGCCAAACCAAAATTACCTAATTTATTTTTTTTATAAACGCTGCCTAAAGATTCACAATTATCTTCTATTAGAATTATATTTTTCTTGTTACAAATCTTCTTAATCTCATCTATATCGTCACAAAATCCTAATAGATTCGTGAGAAACAACACTTTTATAGGATTTTTATTAATTACATTTAATAATTTTTTACTTGAAATGTTTAGAGTATCCATTTCAACATCAACAGGTATTACTTTTAATCCCAATTGGATAAGAGGCATTATGTTTGTCGACCAAGTAATCGCAGAAAATCCCACAGTATCTCCTCTTTTGATTCTGTTTAAGTTTAAAAGAGCCTGAATTATCGCAAGATTCGCAGAACTACCACTATTCATCATTACACAAAACTTTCTTTTTTGCCATTTAGAAAAATTATTTTCGAATTTTTTGCACTCCACACCGATGCTTAATTGTGAGGATTCTAATATAAATTTCGACAACTGTTTCTTTACCAATTTTTCTTTATAGAAAGTGGACTTAATAAGTTTTATCATGAAAATTATTCACTAGTATATAAGAATTCAGAATACCAATCAATGGTTTTTTTCAGCCCTTCTTCTAAATTCACTTTTGGACTCCATCCTAATATTTTTTTTGCCTTTATCGAAGATACATATTGCAGCGGAATTTCTCCGCTTCTTCCATTTTTAATTTTTTTTACCACAAGCTTCTTACCACTAATTGATATTATTTTCTTTACCAATTTTTCCACGCTAATAATATTTCCACTACCAAAATTAAATATTTGGTTCTCATAATTCCTCTTAACATTAAGAGATGCTAATAAAATGTATGCATCTATTGCATCATCGATAAAAAGATAATCTCTCATTATCTTACCTCCCCACATTTTTGGGTGACTATTTTTAAGAACGTGTTTAATTGTCTTTGGAATAAGTCTTTGAAAATTAAGATCACCCCCGCCATATATATTTACAAATCGAGGAATGAGAATTGGTATGTCAAAACTTTTTGCATAAGATTGAGCAATCAAATCGGTACATGCTTTAGAAGTTTCATAAGGTCTTGTTGGGAAAGGCATGTAGTCTTCCTTATAGGGAATTCTATTTTTTCCATAAACGTGGGCTGAAGATGCAATTATTATTTTTTCAAGTTTGTTAACTCTACCACTTTCAAGAATATTTAACGTTCCATTGGTATTAGTTTTAAATGTCTGAAATGGGTAATCCTGACCACTCTCAACAAGTGCTTCTGAGGCAAGATGAAAACAGATATTAATCTTATTTCTTTTAATAAAATTATTAACTAACTCAAAGTTTTGTATATCTGCATTTAAAATTTTTTTACCATCACCGCTTGTTCGAGAAATCCCAAAAACTTCAACTCCGAAGGAAGATAAACGACTATTTAATGATTTTCCAATAAATCCACTTATCCCCGTAATTAAAATCCTTTTATTTTTTAAATATTTATTATTCACTTCTTTTTAGAAATAGTCCCAATCCACCAGCAATGACTTCTGAAGATCTAAGAATAATAATTCCAACGGTAATATGTGGCCTTCTAACAAATATTTTCCAGTGTTTAAAATATGATTTTTTGATAGGAAAGAACTGCTTTGTTGCAATTCCCGGGTATCTTTTCAAATATTTTCTGAATGCCTTACTATAATAAAATTTTTTTCTTACACGTAAGAAAAAGCTTGTTTTTCCTTCATCATGATAAATTATGCTTTTAACTTTACCAATCTTTCCCATCTTAAGCATTTTATAATGGAAATCAGAGTCCTCAACTCCAACAATACTCTTATCATATCCTCCGATTTTTAATGCATCCTTCTTTTTAAAAAATCTACAACATTCATTCATACCATTTTCTAATACGTCATTTACATATCTTTCTAGCGCAACGCACTTTGTCCAATAACCCTTTCCAATAGAAATTTCAGGTATTGTTAATGCAATAACTTTTTCTTTTTTATACACATTAAAACATTCTCTTATTACATTCTTTGTTAGATACATGTCTTGGTCAATTGTAAGAATAAATTTACCTCTCGCCTCTTCAATTCCTCTATTTCTTTGAATACTTCTCTCTGGACCATCAACTATATATTTTGCATATTTCTTAATTATTTTTTTACATTTTTCTCTATTAGCACCACTATAATAAGGACTGTCTACCACTATAATCTCAAGATTTTTGTATGTCTGCTTTTTTAGAGAAGACAAGCATCTACGAATAGTCCTACCTGAATCGTATGTAGGAATTATCACTGAAATTAAGGGAAACTTATTTTTTTTTAACATTTTCTATCAACTCCAGGCTTTTTTTTGATGCATCTTTCCATGTCAAACTTTTTGCCCATTGGATCCCATTTTTTTGTAATTTTAAATACTCTTTTTTATTTTTGAAAACCTTTAAACCGTATTTAGCCATATCAATTGGCGTATTTCTCTTTAAAACAATTCCTGTTTTTTTATCTAATACTGAATCCTTAAGCCCTGAAGCACCATAAACAATAGAAGGCGTTCCTTGACTTGCAGCCTCTATTACAACAAGCCCCCACCCTTCCCGAATTGAAGCATGAAGTAAAAGATGTGCTTTCTTCATTAATGCCAACTTTCTCCTCTCAGAGATTTTGCCAAAAAACTTTACCTTAGATTCAATTGAATAGTTACTAATAATTTTTTTTAGGTAATTAAAATATTTTTCGTCCCCGCTGCCAATAATCCATAAATTTCCCTCCTTAAGCTCTTTTAGTATATAAAAAAAAGATTTAATTACATCTTCGATCCCTTTCATCCTCACAACCCTACTAACAAATATAAAAGTTGCCACTTTTTCTTTCTTTGGGAGCGATTTTATCGTTTTATTCTGTGCCGGACAATAAATGGCTGTACAATTTTCTCTTTTAATGCCGAGTTTAATTAAATCCTTAATGGTTGACTCTGCATCTGTCCAAAAAATAGTATTCCTATAAAAAAGAAAGTATACTCTTTCACTGATTTTCCCGATTAAATTCAGAGGAAAAGGGTACATATAGTCCCAAATATTACTAGCTACTTCATGAATAAAAGCTATCTTAGGAACTCGGACATACAATGGTGTAAAGAATGGTATTCCATGAATCTCATCGATTACCACATCAAATTTTTTTCTGGATAAAAAATAATAAAATGGCGCAAAAAAATAAACCAAAAAAGAATTACCCAACCTAACAAAATAGATACCTTTTTTTCTTTCTTTAAACAAAGAACCAGAAAATCTTGATGTAAACCATGTTACATCATGTCCCTTTTTAATCCAGGCTTTAGCATGCTCTAGAGTTACTATCTCGGCACCCCCAGACTTAGGATTATAAGGATCTCTCCAGTTTAAAATTAGAATATTCACTTTTTCTTTCTTTTTTTATCGTAATATCTTAAAAACTTTAATCTATAAAAAACGGCAGCTGTATCCCAAAGCATCCAAAAAACAATATTCCAAAAATTTTTGGAATTTATAGTATTCTCGCCTTTAAAATTTAATTTAACGGGAGCTTCAAAAATTCTTACATACCCAAGTTTATGCGCAACTGCCAAGACTTCGATATCGAATGCAAATCTCTTGACAACTATTTTTGAAAAAACTTTTTTGGCTACTTTATTTTTAAATATTTTAAGTCCAACTTGGGTGTCTTTAACTTTAAATCCAAAAAGAACATGTGTTAACTTCCGATAACCCCAAGATAAAATCTTTCTAATCAAAGGATAGGTGACTTTTGACTCAGGGTGCAGTTTACTACCGATTACAATATCAGCATCATTCCAATTCATGATATCAATCATTATAGATATTTCCGTAGGATCCAAATCCATTCCCGCGTCAATAAAGCCGATAATATCTCCTTTCGCCCTTATAATTCCCTGCCTAATAGCAAATCCCTTTCCTTTATTTTTTTTATATCCAAAAACTTTTATCGACTTGTCTTTTAAGGGTTTTATTTTTTCATAAGTTTTATCAAAAAATCCATCCACAACGACTAATATCTCGTATCTTTTGAACATTGATGATAAAATCTTATTCAAACTTCTTATATCTTTAACAATAGTCTTTTCTTGTTTATATGCGGGGACGATTAAAGAAAAAAAACTGGCTTTTTCCATTACATTGCGAGATTATTATTTGAAGATAATAACAAACAAGAAGACCTGATGCAATAATTTATAATTAATTCCTCGGATTGTTTACAACCCCTATTGCATTTTTTAACTTTTCAAAATTTAAGAACTCCTTTACATAAAAAATTAATAGTAAAAATAGGACACAAAGAGAGGAGAAAATTGATACCCCAATAACTTGGTAGAATGAATCGTGCAAATAAAAAATTAATACACATTGGGCTACGGCTCCAAATGCCGTTATTAAAAATACAATCGTTTTTTTAAGTGAAAGAAAAAAATTTACAAAAACATTAAGCAGGCTAAACACACCAATAAATAATCCATATAGTCCTAGGTATGGAGCAACACTTACATACTCCTCCCCTCCTAAAAAGAAATTAATACTAAATAAAGGAAAAATACTAAAAAAAACAATAATGCAAAAAGATGGAAATGACACCAAAAGCATCGCTAAATAAAAAAGTCTATTAAAATTTTGTCCTAAATTATGTCTTTTTATTAACAAGGGAAACATTACAGAAGTAATAGGACCGGTGAGATAAAAAATTGTTTTGCCTACTAAAGATAATCCTCCATATAACCCCGCTTCATATGAATTAAAAAAATGCTTAACCAAAACAACATCAGTAGAAACAAGAGAATTTAAAGCCAAAATAGAAATTGACGTTGGAAGCGCGTATCTTAAAACATCCCTCATTGGAAACCTAACATTCATTTTTCCTTTATGAGTAATTAAAAATCTTAAAGGAAAGAAAGTAAACACAAAAGGAATTAATATTGATAGGAAGATCGCCCACAAAGCCCCAAAGACTTTTAACCCCAAAGTCACGAGTATTATTCCAAAAAGAACTTTAATTAAACCTCCTAGAGCAGAAGATAGGGATATAAATCTAAATCTTGTCAGACTTTGAAGGAAAGCAAAGTTTACGATACTAATATATCCAAAACTCACAATAAAACCAGTTATTAATATGTACCATTGATTCTCAAGATGTAAAAAGAGTTTCAAAAAAGGAGAAAAGATAACAAAAAATGTAAATAAAATGGCAAAGATTATTATAGAAAGTAACAAAACTTTTAAATAAAAAGCTTTGGCTTCGCTTAGCTTTTCTTGAGCAAAATAATCCGTAGCAAACCTCACTATAATGGTCGTTAAAGATTGAGAAGGAATTCCTAATAACACAAAAAGCGATAACAACGAAGCATATATTCCATACTCATGAGCGGAAAAATTTCTAACAAGAAATAAATTCAAAAGAAAAGACAAAAAACTTGATGCAAAGAATCCAACAAAAATATAAGCACTTCCACTAATTAACTCGTTGTTCAAGATCAGTCTTCCATAACTAATAATTTTATGCTTCATATAATGATCTATAAATACTCATCATTTTATCAGCAGTACTAGCCCAAGAAAATTTCTTAGACACCCTAAATCCCTTTTCAATCAAAGAATTTCTTACATCGTTATTTTTTTCAAGTACTTGAATTGCTTTTTTTAAATCACCAACATCAATCGGATTAACATAGAATGCCGCGTTTTGTGTAATTTCAGGAAGAGAACCTTCTTTAGAAGTAATCACGGGGCATCCAGATTGCATAGCCTCAAGAACCGGTAATCCAAAACCTTCATAGAATGAAGGCATAATCAAAGCAGTCGCTAAATTGTAGATCAACGATAAATCCTCGTTTGACAAAAAACCTGTGAGGAAACAATTTTTACTAGTAGCCAGAGCGTCTTTAATTAATACCCTATCTCTATTCCATTTATTGCCTTTATCAAAATCGTTATCAACCAATGACTTTCCAACAAATACACAGTTAACGCCAGATAATTTTACAGCCTCTGTGATATTTATTAAATTTTTATTCCAAGTAACATCACCTACATAAACAAAAAACTTTCTAGGAAGATTGTGCCTTTTAATAAAATCAAATTTTACTTTGTCGGATATAATCTCTCTTTTAAATATTTTATCAGCTGCCAAATATACAACAGAAACTTTCTCCGGATTTACCCCTATTAAATTAACAATGTCCTTTTTAGAACTATCCGAATCAGTTATTATCTTATCCATTTTTAACAATAAATTTTTTTGGAAAAACCATTTAGTTGATCCTGCCAACCCTGATGGGAAATGGTCGGGATAAAGAATTGGAATTAGATCATGTACGGTTACAACAGTTTTAGCCTTTTTTTTCAAAGGTAAACTTAAAAAAAACGGCTCAAAAAATGGAATATGTATAGCATCAGGCTTAATTGTTAATTTACCTCCTTTAAATTCATAAAAGTGATCCTCAGGAAAATTCTCAAGTAAAGAATTAAACAAGTGACTATAGTAAAAACCACTCCCCCTCACCCCATGTTGGTCAAAACGTTTTTTACTTCTAGATGTATCAAAAACTATTTTCATATTAGCTACTTAGAAAAGATGCCTATAAATCTTATCATAATTAGATCCTTCGATCCCAACTTTTAACAGTTGATAAAATGGTGAGGCCCAAGACCAGAAAAAAAGAAAGAAGGGTAATGATTGTTGCAAAACTTCTAACTTGAGTATTTTTAAAAACAACTATTACACTATTTCTACCCTTAGGAAGGGTAAAAGATATAATTCCTTTTTCATTGTTAACGCTTTTAGTTTTTCCATCAGAAACATACGACCATCCAGGAAAATAAGATATATTTCCCAAAACTTTTACCTTATTTTTTGAAACAACACTCACAAGGTACTTCGATCCTAATTGCTTTACACTAGCTATATTACCCAACCCTTCTTCTAAAATAAATTTCTTTTCGGGACGCAAGGACACGGTCTTAAACCATATCGTGTTGAATAAGTCACCTGGACTATTAGTGCCATCAATAAAATTAGATTTATTTATATAATATGAATCAGTTCTATCATGATAATACGCTGGAACAGTATAGCCATATGTTAAAATTATTGACAGTAGGACGAATAAGGGAAGTACTAAATATTTTTTGTTTACAGATATTAATCCATTAAAAAATACTGCCCCAGATAAAAATGCTGAAATAAGCATTTCAATACTTAGAAGCCGCCAGGGAAATTGAAAATATGAAATAAGTGGAAGTCTCCAAAAAATCTTAGAATACGCGGTCATTAAGAAAAAAGTAAAAAAATATGATACTAGGAAAAAAAGTAATATATAGAAGATATTCGCAGATCTTCTACTATTAGCAACTTTTAACAGAATAAATAATGATAACAACACAAAAAAAATATTAATTACTCCCAACTGCAACGACATCTTATTATTAAATGTAGAGCTAACAAAACCGGTGCCCCAAGATGGAAATATAAGCTCTGCTAATTCAGGAAAATTCGATTCTACACTGTAAAGCTCCAACCCCTTAACTATGTTTTTTTCTGAAAGTGCGGGTATCCAAAAAATGGATGCTATTCCCAAACCAAAAATAGAAATAATTAATACTTTTTTAATTCCATTTAGCCCCTTATTGTAAACTTTGATTAAAAAGACTGAATATAGTAGATAAAAAATAAAAAATGCTAGACCTAATATGTTATGTGAAAAAATAACCGCAGCCAGAGACAACGCAGAGACTCCTTGCCAAAAAAATGATTTATTAAAAATGGCCTTAGTGGATGTATATAATAAGAAAGGTGCAAATGCTAAAGCCCAAACCTCCCCTATTGAACCCCTCACGTATACATCAACAAAATGATAAGGCGTATAAGTATAAACCACGGCCGACAAAAAACCTCCCCCTTTTCCCCAAAAACATTTAGACCAAAAATACATAGAAAACCCTCCTATAAAACTAGCCAATATCATTGATAACTTAAATGAAGAGACAAAACTAAATCCAAGTTGGTGAAGTAAAAGCGCAATATAGTTAGGTAATGGGTAAACAAAGTTAAATAAAGGTATCCCAAAAGTAAAATTCAAATCAGGAGCCCATCTTGGATATAAAGATCCAAAGGAAAATTCTCTCCAAAACTCATAGAATCGGATTAAATGATATTCTCCATCATGAGTGGGAGGAAAACCTGGATGAAAGAGAGAAAGAACCGATGGTAGAAGTACGACAAATAGCAGGATCTGTATTATAAAATCGTTTTTGATTATTTTTTTCACTTAATTAAATATTTATATTCAAAAATTGCAGTAGCTACCACAGGTAAGACTATTATTAAATACTTAAATAGTGGAGTATATCCAAAATAAGAACCAGTCAACATGTAAGGAGTGTAACTTAAAAGCATTCCAAGACTTAAAGCCACAGACAAATTAATTAACTTTTTACTATCTATTAAGGGCGTGAAAATCAAAAACCATATTGCATACCATGGATATATTTCTTCTCTAAGTACGGAAAGAAAAAAAATTGCTACCATCGCCCAAAAAGAAAGCATATATACTGATCTTTGGTTAACCTTCTCTTTAACAATATGTTTGTAAATTACATATAAAGCGATTGGTAATAAGACGATTGTTCCATATTTTATTAATATAGAAAAAATTATAAATATTGTAAAAAATAAGTATCTTTTTTTAAATAAGAAATAATATGAGAGCAAAGCTAAACTCATCATAACTATATCATTATGATTTCCAACAAAGGTTTCAATAACAACTAATGGGTTAATGGCAAAAAGCGAGGTTTTATAAATCGATTTTGTCATTTCATACAATAGTAATACTGCAAGTAAATAAAAGAGGATAACTAAGAGTTTAAAATTAATAAGAATTAGTAAAAAATTTCCAAACCCAAGAATAAAAGGAATTAAAGATAATAATAGCCAAACAGGTCCATATAAAGCTACCTTATTAGTAGCTCTCGTAAAGAAAAGGTATGGTTCGTTCGTAAATTCAATAGGCATAATTATATACGGATTTTCTTGATAACTAGACACTACTTTAGCTGTCATAATATAGTTAAAAATATCATACGAAAGCATAGCCGGATATGAAAATAACAAAATAAAAAATGTTATAAAAATTACCAGTAAAAAACTTTTTAAGTTAATTAGATTTTCTTTAAAAGTAGAAACAAATTTTAAATAGAAGATGTAAAAGAGAATGATCATCCCAAAATAGATAACAGAGACAAGTTCTCTTTTTAGATATAGCCCTGAGTATAGGAAATTAAAGTAAGATAAATTTGCATCGATAAATATATAACTAAAAAAATTTAGCAAAATCAAAAAAATTACGTACGATATTATCAAATACTTACTCATACTTTTGTCTTAACAGTAAAGATTCACCTACATTTCTTTTTAATTCTAGTTTTTTAACTTCTTTTTTTTCTTCGTTCCAATTAAACTTTTCAGGCAATTCCTCACTTACTTTAATAAGAGTTTGATAATGTTTTTTTGCAGCTAGTTTTAAAGTATGTTTTTTTTCTTCACTACCATTCTTTCTCACATTTAAGATTTTAGATGCTTCAATAAAATATACATCTGATTTTCTAAGTGCGTTATAACCAAGTAAATACTGCTTGTATTCAAAAAGTACCTTCGCCTCAACAAGATACTTATCTGAAAGCTTAAGATAATAAACGAAATTTCCATAATCACCGAAATACCAAAATTTAGAAATATAGTAATAAAATTGGTTTAGGTTGTAGAATTTACTTCCTGGAAGAACTGATGGGTATGGAAGCACGTAAGAAGAGTCAGAGTTCGCTAAAACTATTTTTACGTTAAAAAATAAAAGAAAAAAGAAGAACAGTAGATAACGCCACATCAATAGTTATTTTCACTATGCCATTTCCATGCGCTTTTTACTATCGTTGAAAGATCAGAAAATCTTGGATGGAAATTTAGGTCTTTTTTAATATTTCCCACATCCGCTATTAAGACATCCGCGTCTCCTGGTCTTGGAGGAGAAGTAATAGTTTTTACTTTTTTTCCTGAAACCTTCTCAATTTCAGAAACAACTTCCTTATTTGAGTAACCGTTTCCAGTTCCTACATTATAGAAGTACATTCCACCATCACTAACCACCTTATCGAGTGCAAGAAGATGAGCATCGATTAAGTCAAGAACATGAATATAATCTCTAACACAACTTCCGTCAGAAGTATTATAACTATCCCCATATAATTCGAATTCTTTATCTTTTAAGATCGCGTTAATCACATTTGGAATAAGATGAGATTCTGGTTGATGGGATTCTCCATATTTCCCATCGAGCGATGCTCCAGCAGCATTAAAATATCTAAGACTGATAAAATTTAAATCGAAAATTTCTCCATACCATTTTAAAACCGTTTCTACCATTAATTTACTCTCACCATAGGGATTAGTAGGAAGTTTCGGGTGTTCTTCTTTTATTGGAGTTTCTTGTGGATTTCCGTAAACCCCAGCTGTTGATGAAAAAATAATATTCCCAACATTTCCCTTGATCATAGCCTCTATTAGGTTAAGTGTGCCATATGTATTATTTTCAAAGTATATGTATGGATTTTGCATAGATTCACCCATAGATATTAGTCCAGCAAAATGAATTACACAATCGAATTTATCTCTAAAAACCTTCTCAAGAAATTTTTTATCAAGAAGATCACCATTTAGAACTTTCACGGATGAATCTAAATCTACCTCCGTACTCCTCGAAAAATTATCTAGAACAGAAACCTCATCACCTCTATTTAATAAGCCCCTTACCATAAATCCTCCAATATATCCTGCTCCTCCTGTTACAAGTATTTTCATATTTCTATTCTATTCTTATTTAAAGATATTATATACGATACCGGATATCTAAGTGAAGAAAAGAAAGAAAACACGAATCCTTGCCATGAATCCATGAATCCTTTATGTCTTAAATATGTCAAAAAAAACCAGTATAATGGCCTTATTAACAAAAACTCAGGAACAGAGTACAATTTCAAAGGAAAAATTCTCTTCCTCATCATTTTCTGTATCTGATGTGCATAAATATTATTGTATCTCTCCCATTTTTGCAAATAAACAGAAAAGTTTTTATAGGGATAATGGAGAAGAGGGTGGGATAAATAGCCAACGACACCATCTACCACAGCTTGCTCATGAACATCTTTTTGCGGGAGTTTTCCTTTGCCATTTTTATATAAACGGAGTGTATAGTCAGGATATTGACCACCTTTCATAAGGAATCTACCAAGGAAAAAGTTTTTTCTCGGAATCCAATATCCACTCTCTTCTCTTACCTCATCATTAATTACTCGAATAATTTCGTCTTTCAGCTCTTTAGAAACTCTCTCGTCTGCATCAAGCTGCAATATCCAATCAGAGGTAGCTTTATCAATAGCTTTTTGTTTATTGATGTGAAATATCTCTTGATTGGGTAATATACTAACTATTGCCCCATAGCTCCTCGCAATTTCTACAGTCTTGTCATTCGATTCTCCATCAACTAAAACTATTTCAGACACCCATCCCTCAACAGAATCGAGTGTTCTGCCAATACTTGCCTCTTCGTTGTATGTTGCTAAAACAACACTTATTGTTTTCTTCAAGGCTTAACCTCTCCTATTATTATAGCTTGTTTGTTTGTAGGAAATTCAACACTTTTAACAAGAACTAAAGGACTTTTAAATTCAGACGGGTTTAAAACATAAAGAACCTCTTTTTCGAATTTTATCGGTTTTTCAAAATAATATTTTCCAATTTTATGTGTTTCTGCAAATCCACCTGACCTTGTTCCTCCTGACATTTGATAGTTCATTGGATCTACTTTTCTTGAAAATAAATAAAACATATAACTCTCTAGTAGGCTTTCTCTGTTAGAAACTACAATTTTATTGTATTTATCTTCATTTTTTTTAGCAAAGGCAATCGCCTGCAACAGTCCATATTGAAACTGATGAGCAGAATTATTTCTAAAAATATTAAAATAACTGTATGAAAAAAATAGAACATATGAACAAATTACCAATGCGAAAACCCCTATAATCAGATTTCTTATTAACATGCTCATTTTTAACAAATAAGAAACAGCTACGATTATTCCATATGATTCAACTATTTGAGGCAAAGGTAAAATCTGAATTACCCTCATGGCATGAGGATAACCGTTTGTTATAGCCCCAGGAACCAACGATGAAAGCAACCAGAACAAAAAGAAAAGTTTTATTTTATTATCGAAATCTTTTCTTGTTATCAAAAAAAATGCACCAAAGAGAATTATCACTAATTCAAATGGATAAAACAATCCAAAGTTTGGAACTTTAAAGATCTCATCTCCGGTATTTGTAAATAACCAGAATGGGTTAAAATGTGACATATACGCTGAGAAGATTAGACCTCCATACATAACCCTCCTGTTGTACATCACTTGGCCAAAAAAATCATTTTTACTTTTCGCCTCTAAAACCTTAACGGCACTATTACTTAAAAGCTGAGGATTTGAAGATAATATATTTGTACCTGAAAATCTAATAAGCGCTCCTGGTTTTAATGTTTCAACAATCACTGGCAACACTATAATTAATCCCAAAAAAATGCTTAAGGTTAAATTTTTTTTATTTCTGGTTAAAGACTTAATAAATATTGACGCAATAATAAGCGAAATAAGAGGGATAAAGATTTTTCCACTTTGATAAGAATCGAAAGAAAGAGCCATAAAAGCAGCAGAAAGTGGTAAAAATATAATTGACCCTCTCTTTGACCCTAAAATAAATTTGAAAAAAAATGTAAGACCTAGAATAAAAAAAGAGAGAAATGCATTTACTTCGTGTCCTAACCTAGAAATATAAATATGCCAAGGGGAAATCGCCAACAAGAACATTACTAAAAACGGTAGAGCTGAGATAAAACGTAACGATAACTTT
The DNA here is from genome assembly GCA_964641355.1 of uncultured Gammaproteobacteria bacterium. Lineage (GTDB taxonomy): Bacteria > Patescibacteriota > Microgenomatia > Levybacterales > GWA1-39-11 > CAZXND01. The sequence continues at coordinate 158,090 of CAZXND010000002.1, forward strand.
GAAATAAAACAATCAACGAGAAAGTAAACAGAAATTACACTTATTATCGATAAAATTACCGACGGTAGTCTTACGGCTAAAGCACTTAAACCTAAAAACTTAACGAATGGAATAACTAAGTAGACATATAAGGCAGGTCTATAATCATCATACGCCCTTAGCAACACTGGAAAAGAACTAAGATACTCATCTTTCCCTGTTAATAATATTGAATATGCATTGTAACCAATCGAAACCTCATCAAGGCTTGGATGTGACGGAATATTGCCCAATTCATAAAATCTAAAAAAAATTGCAATCGAGAGGATTGTTAAAAAAATAATTTTTTTCACTTTTTCCACCTCTTTTCATAAATATAATGAATATAAGATTCAGGCGCTCCATAAAGGAAATCATTTTTAATACCTCTATTTACCTCTATCCTCACTTCCTTCCTATATTCAGACAAACCCTTTGTTTTGTAGGAAAAAAAAGCCGAAATATTTATCGCTAAAAAGTAACTAATAACCAAAATAAAAATAACTTTTGGCAAGATGTTTTTTAACCTCCATAGCTTCATTAAAAAATAAGACAATACAAATATAGCTATAAACCTAGTACTTGAAAAGAAGTAATTAGAAATATCTCCCTTATAAGTTGCGATTACCACCCAAGGGACTACAAACCAAAGCACAACTAAAAAAACAAAAATTAATCTATCTCTATTAAATTTTTCTCTAAGATATGTTAGCGAGAAAAACGGAACCACCAATATTGAAACAATCTGAGGTATATTAAAACGAGTTAAACCTGAAAATTCAATAAATGCATCACCCGATAATTGAATCATCCTTCTTAAGTGTAATCCGTGATAATTACTGGATAAAAAAGAAAAAACATTGACACCACTTTTAGAATTAAGTGATGAAATTATATTTGGAATTAAAAAAACAAAAAAAATGGGAATTGCTAATAGTATATATTTAAGCGTTTTAACTTTAAATGGAATAAGTGGTAAACAGAATAATAATATTACAAAATAAAAAACAGATGTAGTATGGATATGCAGAGAAACTCCAAGTAAAACAGCTAAAACCAAAATCTTACTTACATCTCCAAGTAATATTCTATATATAAAATAAAAGATTAGTAATGATATCGATGCAATAAATCCGACTGGCCATTGTGTTCGTTCAAAGCTTATATTGTAAAACGATATACTTTGAATTAATAAAGCAGTTAAAGCTACTTTAGAATCGAATAACTTTTTCGTTATAGAGAATAAAACAAGAAGCGAGAACAATGCCGTTACTAGTGCTGCGATTGGAGACGCAATTGGGTCTAAATTTGTAACCAGATAGAAAAAGGCAATGAAGTAATAATATAGAGGTCCAATAAATATTCCCGTTCCCTGCCTAGCTTGCATACCAACAAGAGGGTATTCTTTATTAACTAAAATATTCTTTGACACCCATGCATTATCAACTTGATCCCATCCAAAAGAGTGATTTGATTCAAATTTATACACACGAAAGAAAATAAACACAAGAAGTATTGTCAAAAAAACAATTAACTCTTTTTTACTATTAAAATTTATACCAAAAAATTTAAAAATCTTGTTAATCTTTTTCATTAATATTTAATATATGTGAGCTATCCTATCCCTCTACAATAATAATTGCAGGTTTCCCATCTAAATAATTTACGGTTTTTAGTATTTTTACACCATCTGGAAAATCGCCAGGCCTACCGATAAAAAGCTTATTCTCTTTATTCTCATTATTCCAATCAATATTTCTAAAAACATAGTTTGCAAACCCTTTATGATCTTCCGCAAATCCTCCACTAACCGTTCCTCCATTTTTTTGATATATATCAGGTGGATATTTTAAATAAAACAGGAAAAACATATACGACTGGTCAAGTGGCCTAACATTGCTGACAACTACTTCTCTATATCTATTTTGAATAGGATACACAAAAGAGACTACTTTTTCATACCCGTATTGCCAATCTGAAGAATTAAAATAATTCAACTGAATAAAGTACTGATTGAGAAAATAAACAAAATTAAAGAGAAATAAAATAGAAAATATACTTATAAATGTGTACCTATATACAACTTTTTGCTTCAAAGCCCAAATAAAACTAGATAGAATTCCTAATGCAATAAAGATTTGAATAACAGGTAAAAAATTAAGAGTTCTTACAGCATGAGGGACTCCACTAGTAATAGACGCCGGAAGAGGTGCTATTAAAAAATATGAAAAAATTACAGTTTTTATTTTTAGATTAAATCTCCCGAAAATCAAGATATAAATTCCCAATAATAGAAACGGGAGTTCAATTAAATATAGTAAACCCATAAATGGAGCGTGATGTCTGGATATATCTCCCGTGATAAACAACCAATTAATATCGAAATGAGAAATATAACCTGAAACTATAGCCCTACCGTATTCAATTCTTCTATTGTCCAGAACTAAACCTAAAAGATTTTCCGTTTTCTTATCCTCTGCTGATTTAATAACGTTTCTTTTAAGAAATTGGGTTTGATCTGAAAAAACACTAACCCCTTTTGCTCTTAAAAGTGCATTTTTATCCGTAATCGTATAATGAACCATTGGAAAAACAATTATGGATATTAACACAAATGATATAAGCAAATATTTTTTAGGAATTGATAATATAGTCTTCCAGTACAGAAGCAAAAGAATTAAAAACAAAATAACAGTAAATACTTTCTCGCTTTGATACATATAGATATTTATGGACGCAAAGAAAAAAGAAATAGGTAAGATCTTTGGAACCTTTAGTCCTTTTAAAAAAAAGAGCAAAGCAAGAACATTTAGTGCGGCGCCAACATTTGATTCAAAAGCAATTCTGGAAAAATTAATACTCCAAGGAGAAATCGCCAATATAAACGAAGCTATAAGTGCTAAATAATCTGCTTTTACTGTTTTTTTTGAAATCTCTATTTCCTTCCCAAAAAGCTCTTTGATGAGAAAAAAGACTGCAATGACTGTAATTATTCCAAAAATTGCAGAAACCAATCTAACAGAAACGATATTCAATCCAAACACTTTTATAAAAGGGATTGCGAAATATGCATAAAGTGCAGGCTTGTAATCATCAAAAGATCTAAGGGCGACAGGAAAAATCTTTCCATATTCATCCTTACCAGTAAGAAGTAGTGAATAAGCGTTGTATCCAAGAGCCGCTTCGTCCCAATCAGGAGAGGGAGGAACACTCCCAATGTTCCAAAGTCTCAGAATAGAGGCAATTATAATTATACCTATAAGGATTAACCAAATCTTCTTCATCTTATATAAGCAGATAAAATCTCCTGTCCATTAGGTAAAAAGAATGATTTCACCTTCTCTGACCCATTTGGAACTCTTGAAGGACTATCAATTACTAAAATTTTTCCCATTCCTTTCCTATCTAACACAAGTTTACCCTTGTCAAAGAAAACGTATTTTCCAAAACTTTCGATATGGACAAAACCAGCAGCTTCTCTTTCTACTCTGGCCTCTGATCTGAACATACTTGGATCGTATTTTTTATAAAAAAGAACGTAGATATAAGGTCTACCCAACTCTGTTGTAATGTAAACTCTATCATATTTTTTTTCTACGTTATTAACATAATCAATTACCTCTTTATACCCAAACTGCCATTCTCCGGCAAACTCATTGGGATAATGATCCATAAGGTTATGGTAAAAATAAGTAAAATTGATCAAGATTACACTCGAAACCAAAAAAATAAAAACTTTTTTAATCTGGAAGGTACCTAAATTTATATTGTTAAGTAATTTTGTTAATTGATAAATTCCATACGCAGATAAAACTTGGAATGTTGGAAGGGCCGCTTCGATACGAAGAGCATGGGGAGTTTCCCTAGCAGTTCCTGCAGGAATCAATCCAATAACTAACCAATAAGGAATAATTAACCACTTTCCCTCTCTCCTTCTGAAGAGGAAAAGAACACCTGATACAAAAAACGGAATTTCCCAGATGTACATCTCTCCAACATCCTGAATTGAAAACTTTGGATTACCATCTCCCTTAATGAATAAGAACTGAGGATTTAAATTATCGAAATAGTGATGGAGGAACTCCACCCCATAAGCAAATCTTCTGTTGTGGATCATCTTAGACCACAAGGAATTTTTATCATTTTCAATTTCCCTATTAGCTCTCTCTACTACATTTGGGTCAGAAAATATATTCACTTCGGTAAATCTAAGCTGTGCCTGAGGGGTTAAAAGAAACATGGCTAAAGGTATAAATAATAAAAACGCAAGAAAAGCTGAAATAGTAGTCTCTGTTTTACGATTAATTAAATTTTTTCTATAGAAAAAAAATAAACCTAAAACAAGAAGAGGAGAAACTATTCTTGAAGTGTTAAATGTATACATTGACAAAACAAAAGAGGTTAAAGAAAAAAATAGATATCCCTTTCTTTCCATACCAGCTAAAAAAAGATATACGCCAAACACAATAAAAAAGGATGCTAAATTAGCTTCAAACGCTGCTCTTGAGAGCATGATGTGCCAAGGTGAAATGGCAAGTAAAAATGACGAAAGCAAGGCAATATCTTTATTCTCAAATATCTTCTTTATTAATAAGTATGTTATTAGAACAGTGAGTACTCCAAAAAATGCCGAGATAAATCTTACTGAAAATCCGTTAAGCCCGAATAACCTAATGGGAATTATTGAAAGATATGCATAAAGAGGGGGCTTAAAGTCTCCAAAAGATTCAAGATATGATATGGGAAGAAATTTACCAAATTCATCCTTAAAGTCGATTCCTAAACTGTACGCGTTATATCCCCAGGCTACTTCATCCCACGTTAAAGAGGGAGGGTTTTTATCCAAATCCTGGAATCGAAGAAAAAAAGCCGCAATCAAAACAAGAATTAATATGTATTTTTTAAAAAACGACATTTATGTTAATATCCGATATAATTGAATTATAGTTAAATCCTCGTGAAAATTAAATACACCTCTCTCAAAAAAATAAAGATCTCGACAAGGTCAGTATTTTTATTTTTAGGAGTCCTCTTTTTAGCCATGCTGTTCAGAGTCACCTTCACAAATCTTATTGAATTTAAGGGAGACGAGGCACTACTCTTACTCCTCTCAACAAGACCTATGTATTCAAACTTCTTTGCACAAACAGGAACTGTTTCAAGCGTTGCTATAGCCAACCCACCACTTATTAATTACCTTCTTTTCCCTTTCGTCACATTTTCCCGAAATCCAGATACAGTTTCATTTTTTATAGGAGTTATAAATTCTCTTGCAATTGTTCTTTTCTTTTTTACTATCAAAAAATACCATAAAGAAAGAACAGCCGTATTTTCTACCATACTTCTTTGTCTTTCTCCATGGGCAATCATATATTCTAGAAAAATATGGAATCCTGATTTTATTCTACCGCTATTCGTGATATTATTTTTTAGCGTTCATAAAATCGTTAAAGAAAAAAGAAACGATTATTGGATAGTATATATAGTTTTTTCTCTTTTTCTCGTTCAGATTCACCTTATAAACTTAATCTTTATATTCTTCCTCACCCTCTTAATATTAAAAGACAATAGACCTAAAGCAAGAAATATTATTCTAGGATTATTTGTAGGACTACTCCCGATAATTCCTTATATTATTTTTGAAATTAATAACAATTGCCCAGATTGTAAATCATTTATTGAGTCTAGAGCTAGACTTACAACTAATTTTAGTCCTCAACTTTTACTTAAACCTTTTCAGATTACTGGAATTAGTGGCTTTGATTTTTTGATCGGAAATAAATTCACAAATTTAACAAAAATTAATCTTATTTCAAAAATCTTATTGCTTTTCTATCCGTTGCTAATTTCTGGAGTATTCCTATTCTATAAAGAAAATAAAAAATATAGAGTATTCGTATATGCAACTTTTCTAACTCCCATATTCTATTTTTTATTAAGAATAGAGAATTTAATGCATTATTTTATTATTCTTCTTCCTATAATCTATCTAATAGTCGGTTATTTATTCTCATTTTTAACTACTCATAAAATCAAATATGTTAGATCTCTGGGTTATTCGCTATTTTTTGTAGTCATAATTTGTTACACGGCTCTTAATATACAGTTATTCGTTTATTTATCCCGTAATACAAATATAGAAGGTGACTACGGATCAATATTCTCTTACACCAAAGCTCAAAACCTTAAGATACTGTCAAAATACAGAAAGGATATACACTTTGAAGAAATGTTTTTGTTTTCATACGTTCCCCGTTTTATTTTTCAAGGAGATTATCCCATGGCCAAGGTTTTTTATGATAGAGAAAAAACAAAAAATAATCTTTCAAATCTGGAAAATAGACTGATGAAAATTCCCGAAGACAACAGAATAATCACAGAATTAATTTCTTACTATTCACCAAATATCCCAACTATAGATAAAATTATTTTCTTAAGGGGTAGGTCTAAATTTATTCCAGGATATTATCAAATTTACAATGAACTCTACTATGGTAGTTATCTTCTCAGGGGTCATAAAAAGGAACTTAGAAGTAAAAATCTAGGAATTTCTTTTGCTTACCCCGAACATTGGAATGTCAAAGAAGATGAAAAATATATATCAGTTTACGGGGATGATAATTATCTTAAAATATCAACAACTCCTGTTAGCACAAAGTCTAAGAAAATAAATGGCCAAGATATTTATTTTACATATAAGAAAGGTACCAAGGTAATTTCGGAAATTATTAAATCATTAAAAGAATACTAATAAGTTTCCGTTGCAATAAAAGCGCTTTTAATATATCTACCATTTATTGTTTTAATAATTTTAAGCTTAGAACCCTTGATTCTGTGACTTTCCAAGTCATCTTTTGTGAGAACAAATAAAGTTTTTCCGTACAAAAGTGTTTCCAGATCTGCTAATCCTAAATTGACTCCATCACTTTTGTCCCAAGAAGCGATACCAAATCTTATATTTTCTACTTTTAAAACACTTCCATCTTTCTGATATTTTATTGGGTCATATTTTGAATAAAACAAGTAATGAATATATGGTCTCCAATTAGCACCAGTAATATAAATAACATCATATCTCTTTTTAATCGAATTAACATAATCCACGAGTTGCATATTACCATCTCCCCAATCTTGTGCCACAAATTTCGGATTGTAGTTAAAATATAAACTATAAAACCTCATATTAAAAAAAATAACTACAACTATAATCATAGCGATAGTTAAAGGTTTTTTAATCTGCTTATAAGTTAAAAAAATAGATAGTCCAAGAGTTGAGTAAAATATGAGGGCTGGAACGTTAGCAAGAGTTCTTAAAGCATTTGGTTGACCAGTAGTTAGTCCTGCTGCCAAAGGAGCAATCAAAAACCAACCAAGCATAAACCATTTATTTTTACTCTTCAAAGAAAAAGATTTTATAAATCCAAATATAAAAAAAGGTAACTCCCAAATATACGCTAATCCAATGGGTCCAGTTCCATTTGTAAACAAGAAATCTGGAGCAAAATTCTTTAAGTAATTTTCAGAAAATTCCTGAAAAAATGCAATCCTTCTATTGTATATAGCTTTAGCAATGTAGGTATTTTTTTCATTAACAATTTCTTGCGAATAAGGATTAGTTAAGGATTTATCGTTAAAAATACTTACTTGACTCACTCTAGATAAACCCTCTCTCGTTCCCGTATACAGGATAGGGGATGTTATTATAATTCCTAAAATTAAACTTGAAATTATTTGTCTTTTATGTTTTAAAACTAAATCTTTATTTATAAAGAAATAAAGCACAGTCAACAAAGGAACTAAAATCCTAGCTGTATAATAAAAATAAACTGATATAGATAAAAAGAGGACAGATAAGACGTATAAGTGTCTCCTTTTTTGTGCATAGAATAATAAAGCAAAACCTAAAACTATAAAAAATAGGCTTCCATTTGCTTCAAAAGCCCCCCTCGAAAAATTAATATGCCAGGGAGAAATTGAAAGAATTAGAGCCCCAATTAAAGAGAATAATTCAGTATTATCAATAGAATTTTTAACAACGGCCTTAAGTAAAAAATAAAAGCTTACTATAGTCAGAGACCCTAAAAATGCTGAAGTAAATCTCACCGCAAAGGGAGTGAGTCCAAAAAAATACTCACTTACAGATGTGGAATATATATATCCAGGAAGCTTATAATCTTCGAACGACCTAAACAAGATAGGAAGTTTTCTGCCGTATTCATCTCTTCCAGTTTGAAGAATAGAATAGGCATTATATCCTATGGCTACCTCATCATGCGACAAAGAAACAGGAGTATGTTCAAGCTTGTGAAATCTGAAAAAAAATGCAATTAATAATATTAACGATAGCAAAAGAGAATGCTTGAAACTCCTACTCATTTACTTCAATTTTTTCAAGATACCCTTTTTCAACTAGTTTCTTTGCTACTTCTTCCACAACGTCTTTACGAATGTATGTTTTTGCATCTAAATCTAGCTTATTCTCAACGCTGATAGGTAATCTAGAGTGATATGTGAAACTTCCATTTCTATAATTTAATAAATTTGTGTAATGTTTGTCGAGATAAGATTGAAAAAATGACGTATAACTTTCAACCTTCGTGCCAAGAATAAAGAAATTTTTGTCAAAAACTACAATTTTAGGCTTAGTCTTTTGTAGATCACTAATCAACTTGTCTTGAAGTCGTTTTGATTTTCCTATACCAGGGATCAATATCTGAATACCAGAGGCTGGTCTTGCGTTAGTATAAAAAAGTTCTTCAAATTCAAAGGGACCAATCCAAACATAATCTTGTGAACTCAGAGCTGTATTAACTACTGGGGCAATACTTGGTCGATCATAAATCAAAGGTGCTTTACCCATATATTTTGCAAAATATTTATCAGAAAAGCTTTTAACAAGAAAAATTAAACTCATCACCATGTACGCAAAAGATATTAAGAAAAGAGTTGAGAAAATCAACCTCTTACCATTTTTTCTTGTTAAATTTATCGATCGATATATTTCATTCAAAGCAAAAAAGGAATTAAAGAAAGAAAGCAGTATATACACTGCTGATTGATAATCTGTTTCTTTTGAATTAAGCGGGTTACTTCTTGCATTTGCATAAACCAAAGTCAAAAAAATAAAAAATACTAAGGAATATTTCCTTCTAAAAAGCAGGTATAACACTAAAGAAAAGTTTAAAGTTGCCATAGTTGTGTTAAGAGGAAAATCAAATGAAAAGTTTCTTATACCGAGTGCTAAAATATAGAAACTCCCCATAAAATTATTCAGAATAACGATTGCGTATCTAACCGGATTGATAAAAGTAGAATCAGATGAACGTGGGTAATTATAAATATAGTATTTCGCATTAAAAACTATATTTTGATATAAATAATCTCCAATACTACCCGTTAGCGTAAGATACAGAGCAAAAATCACATGAGGCAGTAAAATATAAAAAATAGGTTTAAGGTTGCTTTTTTTAAAGTTTAGATCTTTTACTTTCGAATAAAAGAGAAACATAGTGTAGAAAATGGTTATTAGATATAAATAAAGGTAGGTCAAGGAAGAATAAACTCCTAAAGCAGATAATATTGAGATAAAAAGAATATCAGAATTTGTTAAATTTTTAGAAGAAAATGCTTTTAGAATTATCAATCCGTAAACTGCCAAGAAACAAAATGCTGCAATATTGTCTGCAAGAAGCATATGCGACCAATAGTAAGTGGACGCAAGACCGATGAATCCGATCAACCAAGGATAGAAAGATATGTTTTTAGAGTAACTTTTTCGAATATAAAAGTAGGGGACTACGAGCATCAGTAGTACAATTAGCGAGTAAAATAATCTAAAGACTACAAAAGATTGACCACTAAACAATTCAACTAAAGCAGCAATTAAATAAGGAACAGGGCCATGATGAGTAAAATAACCACTATAAAGAAAATGACCATGCAAGGTAAACCATCCTCCAAGAATATTGTCGAATTCGTCAGGATAAGTTTCATGAAAGGCGTTTGAAACAAACAATATAATTAGTATAATTCCTGACAAAAATTGCCAAGACCACAATGATTTGATAGTTTTTAAGAAATAACTTCTCATCTATAAAGATTACAACGATAGTATATCAAATACAGGTGAATTATCCTTCCTATTAATTTTTTTTAAAGTGTTAAATCTCTTATCATTTTCTCGACAAAGACCACTATTAACATAAAGCACTCCTTGCTTACCTGAACTTACTGTATCATTACTTTTTAAAGGACACTCTTCTTGACTAAATTCAAACTTTCCGAAGTTTTCCCTATCATAATCCTTTATACTTTTCCTCTTTGTTTCTTCTAAATACTTTAACGGATCGTATCTATTGTAGAAAAGAAAAAAAATTGCAGGAGCCGACTCGCGATTTGTAATAATAGATTTTTTATAAACAGGAAGAAGTCTCGAAACATTAGCAACAAGCTCTTTATAACCTTGGTGTCTATACCATGGCCTATATATTGGCCCGTGTACATAGTACTCATGTAAGTAGAAAAGAAATTGATATGTAAAAATAATAAATATCCCAACAATTATAAATTTGTAATAATCTTTATGTCTTATTAAGGAAATAAATTTTAATAACCCCACTGACATAATCATCGATAATGCAGGAAAAATAAAAAGAGTTCTTTGTAAATTTGGCACATCGTCTTGACTAAGAGAACTGCCAATAGGAGATAACAAAACCCAAAAGATAATAAAAACCCTAGACCAAGAAAATTTTTTAAATAAAGTAAATGTACCCAAAATAACTAAAATAAAATCAGTTATATACAAGAGTCCCGTAAGTGGCACTCTGTATCTGTCCGGATAACCTTTATCAGAAAAAAGGAATCTATATGAAAAATGATCAGAATAATTTTCTAAAAACTTAAAAGATAGTCCAATAAGCTTATTGTGGAAAACTCTAGTATTAAAATTATCTATATTTTCAACTCCATCTTCTCTTATCTTTTCTTCTAAAATCAACCCCACTTCATCGTTATTTGTAATACTTAAACTTCTTGCTCTGATAGATAAAGTTGGAGATAACAAAGAAATTACAACGGGAGCTATGATCGCAAATAAGTATATAAGCTTTATTGTATTGTTCTTAAAATTATATTTCCCGTCAAAAGTTAAAAACATAACAGGAATTAGTAAAGGTAGAAAAGCGTAAGGAGCAATATAAAAGGACAAACTGGCTTCAATAGATAGAAGTGAAAGAATTATAAATATTATTTTTTTTCTATCTAACCATTCAAAAAAAAGATAAACACCAAAAGAAATAAAGAAAACAACTGGAGTAATAGAGCTAGCTGTTCTGGCAAGATTTATACTCCAAGGTGAAACTGAAATAAAAATTGCAGTGAGCAATCCAAAAATATAAGAGTTAAATCCAAAAAGCTCTTTGAACTTACCGTGTTTATAAATTTTAACTGCCAATAAATAACTACTAATGATCGTCAATGATCCAAAAAGAGCAGAGGCAAATCTTACAGAATATTCACTTAAACCAAATAAGTAAATAAAGGGGACAGATAGATATGAGTAACCCGCAGGAGTATATAAGAAAGATCTTAAGTGAAGAGGGAAAAATGCTCCAGTCATATCCCTACCTGTTTTGAGCAAAGAATAAGAGTTATAACCAAAAAAAGCTTCATCCCTATGGAAACCGTTTGGATAACTATCTAATTTATAGAATCTTAAAAATAAAGCTAAAATAAAAATAACAAATAGTACCCAATAATATTTTTTAATCATTTTATAAAACCTAAGAAAGTATACTATTTTCTTGCAATAACCCAAATATTGAATCCTAATTCAAAATACCCATATTCTATTCTTCTCTTTTCTAATCCTGCATTTTTTAGAAAATTAATTATTTTTTTTGGATTCGAAAGAGGTTTATGGTCCTCTATTTCGACTTTGCTTATTAAGCCTATTTTGGAAAATAACCATAGTATAGGAACAGACCAGGGGGCAGGAGTAGTAATAATAAGAACACCATCCTTTTTCAGTACTCTTTTAATTTCTGACAACACATTTTTTAATTTCATTGGATGAATGTGCTCAAAGACTGCGAGCATAGTCACTACATCAAAATAATTATTTCTGTATGGAAGAGAGTTTTTTTCTATATCGATTTTTTTTAGCTTTATTCCTTTGATTTTAAAGCCTACTTCGTTGATATAACCATCTACTCCGTGTTTTTCGACAAAACCGCAGGAAGCAAGGAAATAAGGAAATGATCCACAACCTATATCAAGCACCCTATCACCTCTTTTTTTAACCTTTGATTGAAGCAATAAATTCGCAGTTGAAGCTCTTTTCTTAGCAAGAAATATCTCTAAAAAACCGAAACCCCGAGTAGCGCTATGTTTTTGATGCATAAAGTAACGGGCAGATAAAGTTATCCATTTTTTTCATCCGGCCAAAAATACGCCGTGACAAAAATCATAGATAAATATCCCATGTGACTATTATTGAAATATCGCGAAAGATACCAATAAACAAAAAGAAATATACCATAAACTATAATTAACCTTTGAGTTGTATTATGCTTTATTTGATAGCGAATCAATATAAAAACGAGAGGGATGCATATTATAAGTTGCAACAAAATAAATGGGAAATACATTTTAAGATCACGTATTAAACCGAATTCATTTAATAACATCCCTACACCATAGCCAGAAATCGGATAACTGTGTGTTCCTGAACCTGAGAGATAAAAAACAGTACTATCAAGAAAAGCATTAATATCCCAAAACATAAAAGGTAGATTAATTAAAGTAAAAATTATTAAAAATGGTAATAGAACAAATAATGTTTTTTTAATATTTCTTTTTTTAAGATAAATGTAGGTTAAATAAAATGGAAATATTGGCCAAGTAGATTGTTTTATAGCAAAGGCTAATCCCATAAAGACTCCTGACCAACTCAATCTTTTCTCTGTTAAAAGAAGTAATGAAAAGAACAAAAAAGCATACATGAACATATCTGATCTACCTTCAAGAATATAAGGAAGCATTACGGGATTTAAAGCAAGAAGAGTAATAAATTGTCTTTTTTCTTCATTATTTTTTTTAATGCTCCAAGCCATTAAGAGTGTACTGAGAAATAATAAATAGAGTGGAACTCTAGCGTCAAAAAAACCGAAAAAGAAGTTACTACTAAAATAGAATGGGATGGCAAATAAAAGATAAAATGGCTCCATCACAAAGTGGTATAATGCAGGGTTTGTTTCTGTATCAGAATAATGCCAGGCCTCAAGTGGAGTTCCAAAGTATGTTTCTTTATATGGATTTTTACCGTGAATTACATATCGAATCGCTGCCTCCTGCTGCAAAATAATATCATGCACCCCATATATCGGCGCAGTTCTATGTCTAACAATAACAGAAGAGATAAAACCACTTGCTATAACCAAGACAATAATCACCAATAATAAATAGCTTTTTATCCTGTCGTAATATTTTTCATTCATTTTAAACAAATCAATGACTATATAGGAGATCAGAAGAGAGAAGATTAACGTGAACAACCAAAATGGAGTATTTTCCCAAGAAAGTCTATATTGGGTTATAAAAAATATAACAAGTGGCAACAATAAAACAGTAGATAATTTAAGCTTCATTTAAATTTACTTTTTAACACTCAATTCATTAATAATATAAGCTTGAGTACTATCTTCCCTTACGATATCTCCAACCTTAACAACATCCTCTGTCCCACAATTAGGAGAATCTACAATCAAAATCTTCTCTCCCTTTATTACACCCACTGAAGAAATCTTTTTTTTAGGACAATCATCTGAAACAAAATAATATTTTCCAATATTAAAGTCATTTTTTAGCTTTCCCCTAGAAAAAGAGGGTATTTTAGTTTGTCGATTGTAATAAAAATAGTAAATTGGAAGATCTTCATAGTTTGATATTATAATCTTTGAATACTCAGCCTCTTTTCGCTTTAATAGTGAAAAAAGTTTTTCGTTTCCATCATTCCTGGAATAAGAAATAAAAGAAGGTGAATGAACAAAATATTGGTGAAGAAAGTAGACAAGATTTAAAATTAAACCTAAAAGTAAAATCGTAATCAAAGTTTTCTTGAATGGATAACTTCTCTTAACCATATAAAATAATCCAAACCCTTCAATTATTTGAAACGCTGGAATCATGAAAATCGCCCTTTGTATATTAGGGCTATCTTCAAGCGTAAGAGAGGCGGCTACTGGAGCAGAAAAAAGCCAAATCAGAATCATAAAGGAATATTTATCTCTTCTTCGTAATAATACATAAAATCCTAAAAGCAGTAAGGGCGCTTCAAAATAGTAAAAAAGCCCCATATCAGGGATTACATATCGATTAGGAAGACCGCCTTTTATATAAAGAAATTGAGTTGAGAAGTAACTTAGATATTGATCTACCACTTCTTTTGTAAAAAGCACCACCTTATTGTGGAATATTCGTGCAGTTAGAATATTTCCCTGATCAACATCTGAGAGAACTTTTGTTCTCGATATTATGTCTCTGTTGGAAAAAACTGAAGTTTGAGAAAATCTTCCTGTTCCAAACTTGGTAAAAGATAATGAGATAGTTAAAAAAACAAAAAATACGGTTATAAAAAATAGGTTTTTATTTTTTTTGAAAACCAATTTAATCTTGTGTTTGTCATAAGACTCAAGGTTAAAAAATAAAAACCAGAAAAGTAGCAAAGGAACAAATAATCTAGGGGTATGGTAGAAAAAATAAGAAAGAGAAAGTAATAAGATTGATATTAAGAAGTAAACTCTTTTGTTCTTTTGCAAATTCAGCAGTAAAAAATTTATACCAAGTAAAATAAGAAAGATAGCAACTATAGACTCAGAGGTGGCCCTACTTGCAACAATATGCCAAGGCGAAATAGCCAAAAGCAGAGCTGAAGATAAAGACGCAACCTTATTCTTACTTATTAAATAAGTGAGAAAGTAAACCAAAAAAATAGATAACGAAGATATGAATGCTACAGGAAATCGTATTGCAAAGTTACCAAGACCAAATATTAACGTTGATAACCCAGTCAAATAAAAAATTCCTGCTGGCCTATAATCTCCAAACCTATTTATATATATAGGAAGATACTCTCCAAAAATGTTTTTTCCGGTAGTAATTATCTGATATCCTTGATAGCCAACATTAACCTCATCAAGCTGAACTCCATTTGGAATCTTAGATAAATCATAGAATCTTAAAACTAAAGCAAAAATAAATATTAATACGAGAATCCAATTATTTTTAAGAAAATCCATAGCTAAAACAATTTAAATTTTATCGGTTTTATATTTAAAAATGCAAGAATCACTAATAGTAATACAGAAACAAAAGACACAACAGCTCCGATTTTAAAAGTTAACGGGTCATAAATGAACACAACCTTACTTTCTCCTTTAGGGACCACTACAGATCTAAAAGTATAATCAGCTCTATAAATCTTACTATTTACCCCATTAATATAAGCTCTCCATCCTGGAAAATAGTTATCCGATATAAAAAGGAAACCACTACCGTCTGTATATAATTGTATTTCTATTTTATTGGGGGTGTAGCTTATCTTTTTTATCTCACCCTTTTTAAAAATTTTATCGTCAATTTCTGGAGTCTCTTCCAAGATCACAGTGTCTTTAAGATTGATTTTAGAATTAAAAATATTGTTTAGAATTGATTGTTGCTCCTTTTTAACAAGATATTTCTTTGCAATAAACACTCGAGACATGGAATTCAAATTTTCGTAAATATTATATTTTCCATCGCTCCAAATCTTTTTAAAGGATTTGGTAGTGTTAGATTCTTCACTTGAAAGCAAAAAATATCTAACTCCAACAAGATTCAAAAATCTAGATCGGTAAACGTTGTTATCATATTCACTTAGACTTTTGAGAAAAGGGATTTGAGCATCTGCCCTTGGAATTTCTTTATCATATTTACCTTTTAGAGATAGGGAGTTTACTAATTCTCCATACCTACTTATATAAATTGAGTCGTAACCTTCTGGTGAATAAATACCATAATAGGAAAGTAAATTTTTTTCAATATATCCATTACCGATGGATAAAACCCTATTAATACCACTTAGTTCTTTCACTTTAGATATAACTGGTGTCGTAGGAAATACAAATTTTCTTTGTGAAAAATATAGATATTTATTTGCCATATACAGAGAGGCCAAGATAGATATTCCTAGAAGTGCAAAAAGTGAAAATACTCTATATCTTTTAATACCTCCAACAATAAATATAGTCGATGAAACAATTAGTATAAAAATTTGGAAAATGATATTTTTAAATGAAACACTTATATTCAAGATGGCATTTTTTATCCCGACAAACCTTAATAGATCAAAGCTTACAATAGCCCCTATTAGAAGATAGATCACGACTAAAAATACTATTATTATTAATATTTTTTTAATATTAAATTTATTGAGATATTCCCTAACTCCATAAGCACTTATTATCGCGAGTGAAAAAGTAGATAAATAAAAGATTCTTGAAGGAATAATTTTTGAAATAAAGGGAATGTTTAGATGATAAAGTATTAGCCACGTGGTAGGAAGAGAAAAACCTAAAGACATGGTTAACACGAACAAAAATTTAAAAAACTTCTCCCTTGAATCCTTCGATGGACTAATAAACGCAAAAAAAACAAATAATAAAGCCGGAATTCCTACAAACATTACCTTTTCATAATAAAATCCTTCACCAAAATAGTTATAAACACCAGGGTTACCGAACACGTCAGGAACAAAAAATGTAGCTAAATCCTTAGCTTTTAAGAGATATGATTCAAAAAGATATCTCGCATCTGTGGATCCTCTTGGAGCATATAAAAGTGCCTCAAATGAAGGAAGAAGATGAATTGCAGAAACCAAAATAGAAAAAATAAATCCAAAACAAATAACCAAAAATCTTTTATATTTTTTTGTTTTGAATAGAAGAAAAACGGAGTAAATAAACGAGACAGAATAAAGATATAAACTCATTTGAAACCAACCTGAAAGAACTGAAAAACAAAGTGATAAAATGAGAATCAATAAATTAATCTTCCCAAGCCTTAAATAGATTTTCTCGATTGCAAAAAGACTTAAAGGTAAAAACAACGCTGAATAATAACTCATCAATGATTCTTCCCACCAGACAATCGAGAAGGAAGATAGACCAAAAACCACAGACCCAAAAATCGAAGACTTACGATTAAAGCCTATCTGTTTTAGATATAAGTATGTAAAAGAAAGTCCCAAAATAGGACCAACTATTATAATCAATGACCATGCATCAATTAATGGGAATATCAAAAATAAAAAACTTAAAGGATGAAAAATCGCAGATTGATAGGTAGCCAAATGTGTATTACCAGAAAAACTATAAGGATTCCAAAGTGGTACTTCTCCCATTTTTATTTCATCAGTTGTTATTTTCCTATATGGGTAAAATATTCTTAAATTATCGAATCCAATAGGTTTATTTGGTGGACCGTTAGGAAACTCTGGATCTTTATATGTCGTCCATGGTTGATAATTAGCAACAAGAAGATTAGACGGAAAAGGAACAAGATTTTTAAAAAAGTAGTCTCTAAAAATAAAAACAGATAAAAAAATAAAGAATAAAAAGACAAGAAAGTCCTTGTTTTTATAATTTAATTTACGAACCTGTATTTTAATAATGTCCATAAAGCAAGAAACCCGTCTCTGAATGTATGTATCTTCTTACCCTCATCATAACCTCTAGGAGTTGTTTTTATGTCAATCTCCTTAATTTTAATTCCCTTTTTGAGTATCTTTGCTGTTATTTCAGGTTCAAAATCAAACGACCTTGCCTTCAAATGAACACTCTTTATCACCATAGAGTCAAATGCCTTATAACATGTTTCCATGTCAGAAATATAACTACCGTATATGATAGTTGTTATGTAGCTTAAAAATTTGTTACCAAAAAAGTGAAGCAAGAGCGGTGTTCGATTTTTTCCAAAAAAAACTGGCTTTACTTTTAATCTTGTGCCATAAACAACTTTATTTTTTTTCTCTAGAATTGGCTTTATTATTTTTGGAATATCGTTAGGGTTATATTCAAGATCTGCATCTTGAATTATTATAATATCACCCGATGCTTGTTTAAATCCTGAATTTACAGCCGACCCTTTTCCCATATTCTTCTTATGAGTAATAACCTTAATTGACTTATTTTTTGATGAAATTTTTAGAAGTATATTTGGTGTTTTATCTGATGAACCATCATTTACGACAATTATTTCTTTTTTGACCTTAGGAATAGTTAAATAGATTATCTTTTTCAAGATAATTGGAAGTGTCTTCTCTTCATTAAAAACAGGTATTATTATGGATAACTTCATCAAGGGTAGTCTGAAAAAATTTGACGATCAGTTCTTTTATAAAGTTTTTTTTGCTTAAATCGTTTAAAGATTATATCAGGAATTTTGAACAGCGCAAGCAAAAATCCAAGATAAAATGCAAAATCCAGTTTGAATAATGCTCTGATAAAATAGTATGGCAAAAATAAAATATGTGAAATTATTTTTTCAAAATCCGAAATGTTTTTCCAAATAAATATGAATTGATTTCTAAAAGAAATCACCTTTATTCTAAAGTCTTGATTGTTTTTTCTTATAGACCCTTCGTCATGTCTATGAATTACTCTACTTTTCGGATTAAATTTTAAGTTGTAACCAGATTTAACTGCTCTAAAAGAAATGTCTATATCTTCCCAGTAAAAAGGATTATATAAAGAATCAAAACCTCCAAGAGCAATAAAAATACTTCTTTTAACAATACTACTTCCACCAGAAATCCAAAATGTATCTAACTCGTCTACGTCTCCCCTCTTATGAAAAAACATTCCGTTTTTCCAATATGCTAATCCTCTTCCACGAAATACAACCCCCCCTTTTTCTTCACTTTCATCTAGACAACCTACGCCAAATAGTTTTGGATCTTCTTTAAAATCATTTAATATTGGATCTAAAAAATTTTGATAGGGTTTGACATCTGTATTTAAAAGAACTACATATTCCCCCGTTGCTACTTCAACCCCCTTATTTACGGCTGAAGAAAATCCTTCATTTTTTTTATTTTTTACTAATATCACTGAGTAATTTTCGACAAACTTCTCTAATCTATCTAACTCGATCTTACTAGAACCATCATCAACTACTATTACTTCATTTTCACCATAATTTTTAAGAGAGGATATAACATGAGGTAAATTATTCTTAATGAGATTAAAACCATTATAATTAGGTATGACAACACTTATTTTCATCTTTAAAACAACTTCATATCAAAAACAATTAGATGCTTTCCTTCTGGCACAATTACACCTCTAAAAGTTAAATCAATTCTGTACACATCAACCTCTTTTCCGTCAATCTTAGCAATCCAATTTGGATAATATACATCGGTAAGAACTAAAAAACCTTTACCAACATTTTGTGTTTCAATTGTCATACTATTTTCTTTAGTTTCAAGAATTCTTACTTTTCCCTTTTTAAAGTTTCCCCCAGGTGAATTCTGACTAAAAGCTAGTTTCGATAAATCAGAGGAAAGCATCTCTGACATCATTTGTTTTTCATCTTCTACTTTTTTAACTTCTTCAACAAAAAATGCACGATCAATAACATTTAAATTTTCGTAAACGATTGTCTGTCCTTCCCTGAAAACCTCTTTAAATTTTGATTGCTTAATTTCTGATAGTGAAAGAACATACTTAACATTTAATAAATCTAATAATTTAGAACTTACGTTATGAGGAGTAATAATTCTATTATATCCATAGGGTGGGTCAATATCTGAGGAATTTCTCTCAAGAGCTGCTATATATTTTGCGTAAGATAAAAGATAAAGAGGGTCATATCCTTCAATAGATTCTAATTTGTAAATTACTGAGAAATTAGGAGGAAAAATCCTTCTATCCGTTGAGGCAATTCTAAAAAGACCGTTTTTACTTTTACTTTGCAAAAAATCTATTATTTTAGTCTTCGGATAGAGATATTCTTTTCTTTCAAATGGTTCAAACTTATATGCGAACCTGAAAAGGTCAAACACGAGAACAAATAAAATTAAGAACATTAAATATTTTTTGTACTTTTTTAGAAACATGATTACCAATATCACTACAAAAAGCGTTATTGTTAATAGGGTGGGAAAAACAAGATTTCTTCTTGATACCAAGATATTTACTTGATCAAATGATAATGTATTGCTTAAATTAAACAACCAAAGAAGAGATAGTAAAAACATAATTAGTCCCAAAACTAGAAACACTTTTTTGCTCGGCTTTTCAATAAACTCATTAAAGCCATAGGCTGATAAAACTGATAAAGAAAAACAAATAACAAAAAGAAGTCTTGTAGGTTGAGCAGTGGCTATAAAAGGAAGATTTAACCTAAATGGAAGACTAGACAATGGACTATCAATTGAGAAAACTAGAGACATGACGACTACTATAGCAAAAAATAATATATTCCTTTTTACAAAAAATAGAGAATATGCTGCAAAAATAATTCCCGCTATTCCGATGTATCCAATTAGTTCTGCATAGTTCCACGCTCCAAAATAATTCATCGTTGCAGGATTACCAAAAAAATCTGGAACTATAAATTGCACTAAGTGCTTTAAAGGAATAAACCAGCCTTCTACTTTCCAATTTAAATCGTACGCTCTTGAAGAAAGTAAAATAAATCTTAAAGTTGAAAACCATTGAATTAACGTTGCAAGCACAAAAAACAAAATTACCAAGAAAACCGATACAATGGCTTTTCTATTCCCTGACTGAATAAACTTAAAAATAACATACGCTAGGAAAAGTGCGAAAACGTAAAAAAAGATTTGTAGATGACCTGAAAGAAAAGAACTAACCAAACTAAAGGCTAAAATTAAAACCCATTTTTTTTCAAATCTTCCAAAGATTTTATCGACTGATAAAAGAATCAATGGTAACCAAATCCCGGTATGTAAAACATTTCCCCACTCAAGCCAAGCAACTGAGAATCCAGAAAAGATAAAAGCTATTGCACCAAATGCCGAAGCTTTATGGTCAATCTTTAAGTTAGATAAATACAAGTACATGAATATTCCTCCTAAAATGAGTTGTAACAAAATAAATAATGTCCAAGATAAATGAAAGGGTTTAATAAAGAATAATATGTTAAGAGGATAAAGTGCACCTGTTTGAAAGTTTGCAAGCAAAGGCTTTCCACCCATTTCGTAAGGATTCCACAAGGGTAATTGTCCTTTTGAAAAACTATCGATCGCCAAATTCTTCCAAGGATAAATTTGTCTTACAGGATCCGTGATAAGGAAATTTTTGAATGGCACTCCCCTGGGAAACTCTTTTATGTAAAAGTCTCTGTAAGGATAGTACAATCCTACTATAGTATCTGATGGAATAGGTAATAATCCTTTTATGAAAAAAGGGTTAAAAAAAGCTACCACCAGCACACAAATAAAAAAAACAAAATAATTTCCTAATTTCATCTCGAGATTATAAGCTTTTGTATTTGCTCACAAAAGTTTTCCTTGCTAAATTTCTCAGACTTTGTCACTGCTCTTTTTGACATTTTATTAAGCAGTTCTGTATTGTTCATTAGATGTAGAGTTTTTTCCTTCATCTCAATTAGAGTATTCCATAAAAATCCATCTAAACCATTTTCAATAATTTCGCTTTGACCTCCAGCATTAATAACTACTGGTACTACTCCAGCCCCCATAGCTTCAACGGTGGAGATGCCAAAATGCTCTGCATTTTCTGGATGTGCATCTAAATTTTCTCCGACGCCAGTTGCATGCCAATATATTTTAGCTTCAGAATAAAGATTCCACAAATCTTGATTACTGGGATTAACGATAATGTCTATCGGATAACCTAAGACCGTATCTTGAAGCTTTTTGACTTGATCGCCAAATTCTACCCTAGACCCCAAAACAAGTTTAAATCTCCACCCCTCAACTCCTTCATCAATCATCTTCTTAAATTCAGATATCATAACATCTTGCTTCTTGTATAGCTGACCATTTAAAGTGAAACCGATCCTACCCACACTAAGTATTGTCTTTTTCTTTCGCTTACTCTTATCTGCTTTAATCTCTACTGGAGGATATACCACAAGACTATCAACGCCAAATTTTTTGTCTATATATTTTTTTGTAAATTTTGAATTACAAATAATTTTCTTAATCCTAGTGAGCTTTATTTTTGTTTTAATGGAATTTCCAACCCACTCTACAGGAAACTGAAAATGGACGATCAGCTTTTTAGATGGAATAAAAGGAAGACTACCATCGCTGAGAAAAAAAATTAAATCAAATTTATTCAATTCGCTAATTCTTTGTAAGGTGTTTTTTACAGTTCCGAAAGGATTTTTATCAACTTTAACATTATTTAAGTCTATTGCGAATTTATTTTCTCCTTTGGAAAGAACTTCTGGATCATCCCAAAATAGGTGGACGTCTTCGTGGGATAAGCAAGAAGCTAAAGTTAACATATACCTTTCTCCACCTTCCAAAACACCTAAGTATGGGTCGTAAATACCTATCTTCATACGTTTATTTTAACAACTATTGAATAGCAATAAAAGTTATGTTAAATTCAATAAGTTATGAATCTTTCGCCAGATACAAATATCTTAATCTTCCTTCTACTAATTTGGTCAACAGGGGTAAAAGGTGTAGCTTTGTGGAGAGCAGCTAGATTAGACCAAAGAAATTGGTTTATAGTAATGCTTCTTGTTAATATTTTTGGGATTCTAGAGATAATATATTTATTTAAATTCGCAAAAAAGAAACTGACCCTCAAAGAACTTAGATCATGGTTCTCCAAATGATATTTAGTTATTTTGTTTTTCCCAAAGTTTAGCGTAAGTAATAAACATTGAGAACGATTGATAAATTGACTCTATCATTCCTTTAGTACCATTCTTATAGCCTTTATCATTAAGATAAGAGCTAATGAAACCGGTCAATATTATTCTGCAAAATCTCAAAATGGTCATTCGAGGGTGTTTTGATTTAAGTCTTAATTCTGCTTCAAAATTTGACCAATCGTTTGTTTTATTAACCATCTGAAAAAGGTTGGAATGTGTAAAATGGTTTATAGGAGAACTAATCACCCCAAACTCTCCTTCTATTTTAGGCGTCTCATGAACAAGACCATACCATCCTATAAATTTTTTTCTTAAAAATAATCTTTGAACTTTATCAATAAGCCCCCAATCTTTTCCAAAATAGTAAGTTTTTCTTTGCAAATAATATCCCGACATAACATCAGTTTTTGAAATAATCTCTTTGACTTCATTTTTAAAATCTTCTGTTAATTCTTCATCGGAATCTACATATAACACCCACTCACCAGATGTTCTATCTATTCCATAATTTCTTTGATCTGAAAAATCAATAAATTTCTTTTCAACCATCCTAATATCAAATCCTTTAACAATTTTTTTTGTATCATCATTCGAATCAGAGTCGATTACAAGCACTTCATCGCCAAACCCTTCAATACTTTTAAGAGTTCTTTTAATCGTGTCTTGAGAGTTCTTCGTTAAAATGATTATTGAAAGCATAATTTAATTATACATTTTTACTTCTTACTAACATCGTGAATACAATAACTATTGAAACTCCCACAACCGACATTATAATACCCACGAAAAAAATCTTTGGATCATAATAAAATTCTACAGTACTACTACCTTTTGGAACGACCACAGCTCTAAAAGCGTAATTTGCCTTTAATAGGGGACTATCTTTACCGTTTACCTTAACCTTCCAACCCGGATAATAATTATCTGAGAGAAAAAGTAATGCCGGATTAGTAACTTTTACGGTTATTTTTATATAATTAGGATTTTCTTTGACAATTGTTGCAACACCTTGACCTTTTGATCTAATAAAATTCAAAGGCATCATATCTAAAATAAGCTTATTCCTAAAATCAAAATTCTTATCATAAAATCGTTTGATCGCTTTTGTTTTATCCTTTATCAACTCGTAGTCAAAAAATAAAGTCGGACGCTTTAGGGCCTCTTTATTTTTATAGAGTACGAATTTGTCATCCCTGAGCCGTGTTTCATATCTATTGGGATAATTCCATACAGGATACGCCCATGATTGATTAATATCAGAAATTGGAGTAAAAATATTTTCTACTCCAAGAGTATCAAGAACTCTATTTGTATTTTGTGAAATTCGATTAAGCTTAACAACTGATCTTTCAGCCTTTTCGCGATTACCCGTCGAGGAAGAGCTGATCAACTCCCCATAACTTTCTATATAGAGAGGATCGTACCCTTCTATTAAAGAGATATGATAATAAGTACCCACTTGAGCCTCTAGATTTCCGAAAACTCTTTGATTGTCAACGGTCTTTTTAATCTTACTGATGATTGGCAGATCTATAAAAACGGACTCCTTCTGATCAAAAGGCATCCATTTCTTAACAAACCTCAGAGAATCATAAGATGAAAAAATTAACAAAACCAAAGATGTAACAATAAAAAACTTTTTGCTCTTTTTTAAATAGTTAACAAATATAAATAAAATGAAAAACACCGTAAAAATAGTTGGAATAACCATATTTCGCATAGCAATCTGGCTTTTGCCCGGCTCTAAATGGCCAGAAAATAAATATATCCAAATTGAAAGTAAAAACGCTAAAGATAGAAATATTTGAATAACAATATTTTTCTTCTTTTCATTAATTAGAATAGCTATTCTGTCGTACCCAAACCCAGACAATACACAAATAGAGAAACTGAGCATAATAACTGCCCTTGAAGGATTACTTGTAGATAGAACTGGAATTCTGAATGCTCCAATTAACTCTTGGATCGACGAATCTAATGCAAAAATCAATGAAATTAAAGATGCGACTATGAAAAAAATAGTATATTTATTTTTCCTAGAAAAAGAGTACAAACCAAAGAGAACCGTTATAACTCCGACATAACTTGCCCACTCTGCATATTGTCCTAACCAGTCATTTCGCGTGACCGGGTTACCGAAAAAGTCTGGGGAAAAAATTGTTATTAAATAATAAACAGGAATTCCTCCACCTATGTTAAAAACTGAACTACGGACCGAATTTAAATAGAACTCAATAGAGGGAAGAATCTGAACAGAACCTATTAAAATACCTGCAAAAAATGGAATAAATAATTTATAACTCTTTTTATCAAAAATAATGACGAATACCAAATACAAAAAGGAGAAAGATAATAAATAAAGGGTGGTTTGGAAATGTCCTGAAAAAATTGAAAGAACTATTCCCAATGCAGTGATAAAACTTCCCAGAGTAGTCTTATCTTGATTGTACAAGTTTATTCCATACAACACTAAAGGAAGAAATAAAATCGCATAAGAGAGAGTACCGTATGCCATCCAAACAACAATAAACCCACAGAACATGAAAGCAATACTTCCAAATAAACCACCAACAGTGCTTATTTTGAGGGTTCTTAAAAACAAAAACATAAAAATTCCAGCCAGTAGGGGTTGGAGAAAAATTAATATATCCCACGCATCAATAAATGGTAAGATAAAGAATATAATATTAAAGGGTGAGAACACGGCAGTCTGGAAATTAGCTAGATGTGGACTTCCAGAAAAACTGTAGGGGTTCCAGAAGGGAATCAATCCGTTCTTCAACGATTCAATAGTAAAATGTTTCCATGGAAAAATCTGAACAATAATATCTGGCATCGCTCCGTTTTTTACTGGACCCCAATATTCTTGAAAATAACTCCAAAGAGGAAAGTTGTTAACCTGATAAGTTGAAGGAAAAGAGGTCTTCCCTCCAATGTAATAAGGTAAGATAAAAATTAACCATAAAAAAATAATATAGAAATATGGCCAAAATTTTTTAATTACTTTTAACATAACTCTTTAAAAAAACTAAAACTCCATAAATTAAAAAAATTACAATGCCTATAGCGCTTACAATATTTGATAACAATCTTAATTTTGTTTCCGTAAATAGCAGCTTTAAACTGTGGGTTCCTTTATTCACATCAAAAGTAATAAGACCTCTACTATTCGGATCTTGGAATTGGGGATTAATCATCTGATTATCTAAAAAGACTTTCCAACCTGGAAAAAATAACGTATTCTCTCTAATCCTGGAATTTTCTTTTGCATTTATTTTATAGGTATGATCTGTGCTCGTTCTTTTTTTCTGTACCAATTCTCCAGAACCACTAACAAATTCTATATTGGCTTTTGCCTTTTTCTCCATAAATCTAATCGACCAAATGGGAGCACTTTCTCCAGTGTCTGTCGTTCCAAAATATATATTCTTATAAACAGAATCATTTTCTAATAAATATCCATTAGCTTTCCATTGATAAGAATCAAATACTAAAATTGAAACGAATATAATCATGATAAGAAAAATGGTTCTTTTTGCACTCTTAATAAATACGAATGGGATTGCTCCTAGGAAAGATGTTGTAAATATTGTTACTGATAGAAATCTCCATGGAAACTGAAATTTTTGCAAAACCGTTAAAGTTTTCCATATTAGAACAGACTCCTTCGTCATTAAAAATAGAGAAAAAATACAGTAAATGAACATAAATAGAGAGAGTATAAAAAGGTTTTTATACTTAGTTCTATTTTTTGTAATAAGGCAAACTCCCAGAAAAACAAGTAATACATGAATCCAACCTAATTGAAAACTAAAGTTTGGACTTCCTGAAAAACTCCAATCTGTTATAAAAAACCTATTCCAAGTTATAAAATGATTAAGATAATCTTTTCCAGTAACAATATCTCTGAGTGTATATTTTCCTTCAAAAAAAGCTGGAATTAAAAAAAACGATGAAAGAATAAATCCAGAGAAGATAGAAAAAGTACTTATGAAAAATATTTTTACTTTATGATCAGATATTAAAACTAAAAAAAACACACTAAATAATACTATTGGTAAAAACATTATAGTTAAAGCGTTATGAGATAAAATAAGAGAAGCAAAAGAAAAAGAAGATAGAAGTATTAAAAAATAAATTTTTCTATTCAATAAATCCAATTTTTCATTTTTTTGAATTTTAAATAAAAAATAGAGCAAAAAAGGTAAGAAGACAAAAGATACGTGTTCACCAATAGCTCCTCTCACATATATATCTACGAATCTGTATGGTGCAGATAAATAGAGAACTCCTGATACTAAACCAGCAAATCTATTTCCAAAAACATTTTTAGTCCATAAGTACATCCCTATCCCACTCATAATGTAAGAAGAGAAAAATACAAGTTTATACGAGTCAGGGATAGAAAATCCTAGAAAAATAAATAACGAAGCTATATATGACGGTAGAGGATAAAGAAACATTAAGATTGGATGCCCATATCCCCAGTTTAAATTTCCTGCCCACCGTGGGATTATATTTCCGTCCGACAAGCTTTGATAAAAATTAGCGATTCTTGCCAAATGGTCTTTTCCGTCGTGGGTTAGAGGAATCCCTTGATTCAATAATGGTAATAGAACAAAAATTGAAAAAATTAAGAGCACAATAACTTCTACAAAATTCGTGCGTGACATATTCAACTATAACTTCCTTTTCCAAACTTTCTTATGAAAAAATCTATTGCACCTACTCGCTGCCATTTCCTACCAGATATAATCAAACTAATTCCCTCTTTTATCAGAAAAAGCTTGCTTTTGATCGGTGCAAATTTAATTCCAAAAAGCAGTCTATTTCGAGTAATATAATAATCTTGAAGAGATGAACCAGAGCCACCAGAAGACGATGCATTACTATGCCAAATTATTGCACGAGGTACAAAAATAATTTTATAACCTAAATTTTTAAATCTCATTGATAAATCAGTATCTTCATAATAAAGAAAATACTTTTCATCAAATAAGCCTACCCTTTTGAGTGCGCTTTTTTTTATTAACATGCAACATCCTGATGCAAAATCAGTTTCTCCACCACTGTATTGATCTATATCAACTTCATCAACTCCTCTATGCTCGCCCATTACAGTGTTCCAATTCATTATTCCTCCTGCGTACCAAATAACTTTCCCTAATTGGTTTTTTTGGTATCGAGATTTATGGAATTCACTTCCTTCAGAAAAGTAAATCTTTGGAGAAGCAATCCCTGTATCTTCATTTTGAAATGATGAAAGAAGATAATTAATAGAGCTTGACTCCAAGATTGTGTCATTGTTAAGAACTAAAATATAATCCGCTTTATTTAAAATTTTTTTTATAATTAAATTATGCCCACTAGCAAAACCAAGATTTTTTTCGCTCTTTATAACTTCCAAATTCAAGGAATATTCCTGCTCTTTCAATTCAAATTCATCTGAAGCATTATCTAGAAGATAAACAAACAAGCTTACATCTTTGTTAAGCTTGAGATTCTGAATAGAATCAAGACATTTTTTCGTAGCTAAAAGGCTATTATAATTTATTAATGAAATATATAAATTCATTTAAATTAGAGAGGCAATTTCTTTTTTACATTCCAGAAAACTTTTTTAATTCTATTCTTCTCTCTTTTTCTCTTTTCTTCATAAATCCAAAATCTGATTTCTTTTGCTGAATCTCTACTCCCTAATTCAAAGTCATAAAGAGAATCATTGGTAGATTCAAATCCTTGACTTTCCCAAACTCTTGATAAAACAATTAAGTGGTAAAAAGCCATGAATAATGACAGAACCAAACCGTGAATACCATCTTTATATCCATGTTGATAAAAAAATCTTCTGACGAACTCTGACGCTGGATTTCTTATAAAGTCCGAACGGTTTAATTTATAACCGGAGCGAATTAAATTTTCCGATTCAGATGGTGTATAGATCCTATTGAGCTTATCAAGAAATTGGGTAATTGTTTCATAATTCAAGTGTAATATATTTTCATTTAGTGTGCCTGTCTCTCCGCTTACCTCAATCATTTCATGTACATGTTTTTCGGGAAATTTTCCAGATCCATTTTTAAACAGTCTAAGTTGATAATCAGGATACCAACCCGTATGCTCTATCCATTTTCCAAATATTATGTTTTTTCTTGGGATATTGTACGCGTTAAAATCCATCTTATGTCTCAGTATGTTTTTGATTTCTTGCCTCAACTCCTCTGTCACCCTTTCATCTGCATCTAACGATAGAATAAAATCTCCTTTTGCTTTTGAAAAACCAAAATTTTTATTTACATTTAACATTAAATTATTATCTCTTTTAAATATATTCTTTGTATACTCAGAGGCGATTTCATAAGTTTTATCACTCGAAGAATTATCAATTACAATAACCTCGTCTGCAAACTTAACTGACTCAAGACAGTCTTTAATTTTCTTTTCTTCGTTAAAAGCCGATATTACTACAGATAGAGTTCTCATTCTTTAATTGACCGTTTCACAAAGGTAAGAGTTTTTAGTAAATCATCTTTTGCTATCGCAAATAAAATTATACCGTAAAAAGTACCAGCAACAACTACCCATAAAAGAAGAATATAAATATTAGTTAGAATCCCTCTAGTAAGCAAAATAAAGATACCCATAAGAAGAGCAGCAAAAAACTGCCTACCCACAGGTTTTATCAATGAAAATTCTACATGTTTCCTAGCAATTAGAATAACAAAGACTGAAGAGAGAGAAATTAAAAATGAAGCAAATGCTACGCCGTTATATCCTATTTTTTGTATAAAAAAGAAGGTTGCTATCCAAGTTGATATCGTCCAAAAAATCATAAAATTTAAAGTTGTTTTTACCTTTCCTATAGCATTAAGGAAATTTGTGAGAGGGGTTGAAATGGAAGAAAAAACTGTGTTTAAAGCAAAAAATGTCAAAGATAAAAGAGCAGGCTCCCATTTTTGATACCTCGGGATATATTCAATAAAATACGGAGAAAGCAATATTATTCCAACTGCAGCGGGAAAAATAACAGAAGAAACTAGAAAAAGAGACTTCTCAATTGCAAGTCTAAGAGCGCTCTTATCATGCTGAAGTCTACTATAAGAAGGGAATGTTATCCTAATTACGTTATCCATCACAAGCCTAAGTGGCATGAATGCCCATTTTTGAGAAAATCCTATAAATCCCACCTGAGAAAGCGGTAGGACCTTTCCAATATATACATTAAGCAAATCATCTTTAAACAATGCCAGAATACTATTGGTTTGAAATGGAATTCCAAATGTAAGCAATCTCTTCAAGACGCCTCTATCAAACGAGACTCCAATTTCCCAAGGTTGGATCCAATAAATTACAACTAAACCAAGAAAACTTCTAGCAAGCACTGCTATTGTAAAACTTGTTATACCAAAACCCGTCACCGCAAAAAATATAAGACAAAGATTGTAAATTAAATTTTCGGCAATTTCGGGTACAACAAGTTTATTAAAATCTAGTTTTCTTTCAAGAATTATTGTGGGAATAGTCTTTAGCGATGAAGCAAAAAATGAAATTAATAATGCATTGAACAAAATTATTCCAGAATTATTCAAATGATAAAAATGACCAATTTTAGACGAAAAAACTGCTGCTGGAACAATCAATGATAATACTAATATTTGTTGGATTGTAAAAGTTGTTCTTAAGTCTTTTACTGTTGGCTCTTCTTTCATCTGAATAAGAGACGCCGCCAAACCAATATCTTGAAAATAGTTAAGAAATACAACTATTGAAGAAACAACAAAAAAGATTCCAAAACTCTTAGGGTCAAGAAAAATTGTTAAAACCAGGCTAGCAATTACAGAAAGAATTTGTATTAAAAAGGTCCTTGAAACCAAAGCAAATACACCCTTAACCGACTTTTTTGCAATTAGCTCTAATTCTAATTCTTCTTCCATGAATATCCAACGCTTAGTGTGTACCTTTAAAATCTTTTATTCTTCAAGTCCCACCAGAGAATAAAACTTTCAAGTACCGCCCTAATAATTACAGGGATATTTCCTCCGCTTTGATTGCCAAACTTACGAGGCAAGTGATTTACCTCGACTTGAGCGATCTTAAGTTTTTTTCTCTTTGCTTTAGCTAAAATTTCTGTTGTAATCATTGCCCCTTCAGATCTTAATGGCATTATCTCTTTTACTGCGTGTTGAGTAAACATCTTAAAACCACAATCGATATCTTTAAAATAAAAACCGAAAAATATAAAATCCCACACCTTCAACATGTTCATTAATAGGTGCCGAACAAGATTGTCTTTTCTACTACTTCTAAAACCTATTACCATATCGTTGGTTTTTATTTTATCAATAAACTTTATGACTTCTGAGAAATCGAATTGACCATCACCATCATTAAAGACTATGTATTTATAGGAAGAATTATTAAAACCTTCTTTTAGAGCAGCCCCGTAACCTCTGTTTGGACTATGTGAAATCACCTTTAGATTTTTGTTCTTTTTCTCCCATTCAATTGCCTTTTTAAGCGTCCCGTCGCTTGAACCATCGTCTATCAGGACTATCTCCCACTTATTTGCGATTTTATCGGCAACTACGATCGCCTTTCCAACAACTTCATCTATATTTTTTTCCTCATTCCAAAATGGAAAAAAGATGGATAGTTCAGATAATTTTCCCGGCATTAGCTTATTCTCCTTAAAAAAGGCCATCTAATTATACCAATAATAATTGTTAAAATAGTAACTAAAGAAATTAAATTAGATATATTTTCCAAAAGCGTTTGTCTAATCTTTAAAGAGATATTATAACTTCCATTCGTTAAATCAACATAAAGTCCATCATTTTTTATTTTAAAAGTTGTGTTTCTATCATTAACCTTCAAATCCCAAGAATGAGAAGGAGTTCTATTTATTCGTATAGTTGCATTATCTTCCAAATTAATTACCCCACTTACACCTATCTTGTCCTCTTGCTTAATTTTAAGCTGAGCTTCTCCAGAAACAATTTCTATAGGGTTTTTCGGTATTTGATGCTCTGAATTAGGTTTTATAAAATTTTTTGGTAAATATTCATCAGATATTTTTGAAACATTCCAAAGAAGATAAGAGTTATTTGTGTAATAGTTTACATCCTTTAAATACAAAAATTGAGGCGTAAATAATTTACTATTATTATAGATAGTTAACCCAATGACTAAAACCGTTAAGGCAAAGATCAAAAATCTACTTTTAATAAACCAGAAAGCCTCTACAAATATAAAACCTACAATTACTGAGACGAATAAAGAAGTGAAATTTAAGAATCTCCAAGGATACTGAAGAAAAGAAGCAAATGGAATTGTTCGCCATATTATTTCCGAAACAGAGGACATCATAAAAATAGAAATGAACAGAGAAAATATAGAAAAAACAACGAACATATTTTTTCGAGTTTCGTTGAACTTTATTAACGATATGACTAGAGAAAGAATTACTAGTGCAATATTCAATTTTCCAAGCCTAAAGCTCATTCCATCAATGCAACCTGGCGCAGAACCTCCAAAACCCCAAGTACTTTCCCAAAATTGACTCAAGCATACAAAATGGTCTTTAAAATTTGCTCCTCCACCTATTTGAGAACTGAGGTTAGTACTGGACGACTCAAAAACCGCAGGTAAAGAATAAAAGGATGATGCCAAAAGTCCCCCAATACATGCAGCAGAGACAAGAACTAGATATTTCTTCTTCTTTTTCGTATAGAATACAGAAATAGCTACAAAGATTAACAAAAAGAATAAAAGCATAAAAGACGTGAGATTATGAGATATTATTACCAAAAAAAGGAAGATTGAAGTAATCAAACTCCATCTCACATTGTGGGTTTTAAAAATCTTCATCATTCCGAAAAATACAAGCGGAATAAACGAATATGCCCAAAGCTCATCCAAATCCCCTCTAACATAAATATTAAGGGCATGATATGGGAAATATAGATACACAACGGATGATACTATTCCAGAAAGAGTGCCGAATAAGTCTTTTACTAGAATAAACATCGACATTCCAGACAATATAATTGCTAAAATAAAAACTAGCTTGGTAGAAATAAGCGCATTAAATCCTAAAATATTTAGTATTCCACCAATATAGTATGGGAAGGGAGAATAGAAATTAAAAATTGGGTAACCATAACCATATCCCAAATCCTCAACCCATCTTACAGGGAATACACCCCTTTTTAACTCTTTCCCCATTTCATAAACTCTTGCTACCTGCGTATCATCATGGATTGAAAAAAAACCTTTTTGAAAAAAGGGTAAAAAAGTGATAACACTTATTATTAAAATAAGAAAAAAAGCCAAATATAACTTGTACGTATTATTGATAAATCTCATTTTTTCCCAAAATTGCTTTTTAAGCTTAGACCGATCAAAAAAAGAAAAGATAATAGAGTAATCAAATCGCTTATTAACCTGACCGGAGTTTCAATAAATTTTATCACAATACTGTTTATTCCTGGAGGTATTTTAAACTCAATTAATCCTAAATCATTTTGGTAATTAATCTTAGTATTCTTATCATTTACTCGAACTATCCACCCTGGAAAATAGATTATATTTATTCTAATGCTTACAGGGGTCTCAGAAGAACTTCTAAAACTTATTAGGTTTTGATTTATAAATAAATTTGATATATGTGAATCGCCATTTAAAATTTCTATTTTATCTTTATAATGACTATTCACCCTACGCTTTGACCAAATTGGCATATATTCATCTCTTACTGTTGTTGTCCCTTCATTCGTTGAATAGAATCCTTCCTCTTTACCAAAAAACTCTTTTGGAAATACGTATCTAATTGATGAAATTAAAGTTAAAATAATTAAAAATATTCCCAGAATTAATAAATATTTTTTTTGAAAACGAGAAATCACAAAAGAAGTTAGAAATGCCATAGATATAATTGTTAGAGACAAAAACCTAAAGGGAAATTGAACAAATTCAACAGGAATCACATTCCACAAAAATGAGCTCATTTTTATCGATAGGAATAAAGAGATAATGCTAAAAGCCAAAAACAAGATTGTCATTTTATTTTTACCTAATAAGTTTCTGCTCCAAAAAACTTGAAGTGCCGCGATTAACAAAATAAAAAGAGTTGAAATACCAATAATATCTAATCCCGCAAAATAACTCTTCCAATCAGAAACTGAAGTCTGATAAAAAATCGTATATTTTAAATCATAAATTGCTGGAAGAATAAAAAAACACGATAGGCCAAACCCTAAAATAAGAGATCCTGCAAACTTAATTATTAACGGTCTCCTCTCGTTGCTATGTAAAACAGATAATAAAAGGTAGAAAAATAAAAGAAATAAAAATATGATCGACAACGTATTGTGTGAAAGAATCAAGAAGAATATTCCCAAACTAATCCAAAAAACACTTCTTCTTTCTACTTGCCAGAGAATAAATGGAATCACTGCAAAAGCAAAACACTCACCTATCGACCCGCGTTTTGTCAAATCATA
This sequence comes from uncultured Gammaproteobacteria bacterium, assembly GCA_964641355.1. Classification (GTDB taxonomy): domain Bacteria; phylum Patescibacteriota; class Microgenomatia; order Levybacterales; family GWA1-39-11; genus CAZXND01. The sequence goes on from CAZXND010000002.1 coordinate 192,529, forward strand.
TAAATGATATGGTGCGTAGATATAATATAAGCTTCCAAAAAATGCTGGGATATCCTGAAACTTTCTTCTTAACCATAAAAAAGAAAAAACTCCTGATCCGAACATCGAAGAAATAAATATAATTTTTACTGAATCAACGAAATTGAATCCTAAAAGGTGTAATGGTGTAGCAATATACATGAATCCTGGATAGAGAAAATTTGCGACGGGATAACCATAACCATAGTTGAGTCTTGACAAAAATCTGACCGGAAATTGACCGTCACGAAGAACTTGGAAAAATGCAGAGAAACGAATAACCATCCACTCACCATCGTCACTTAAAAAGTACCCGGGTTTTATTAAAAATAGAACTGATGGAACAGTTAATAAAATCAAAAGAAGAAATAATCTTTGTTTTTTAATTAGATTCAACCACCACATATGCATTATCCGTAACTGGATATTCAAAAATCTTCTCTTTATCAGAGATGACAACAGGTCTTTGTGGAAAATCAAATGTAGCAAGAGTGTTAATCTCACGAGGTTTGTTTTCTTGATTCGTTACAATGAGTACTCCCTTTTTAAGGTCTTTTGTCCAATCAATATCCTTAAACTCATATTTTCCGAATGATTTTATCTCAGAAAAACCTTCAGAATCATCAGAAGCTCTTACAGAGGCGGTTTGAAAATTTTTTGGATCGTATTTATTGTAAAAGAGTAATGAGCTATAAATGAATCCTGATTTCTTGTCAAAAATTATTTTTTCATAACTGCTTTGATTGTTTTTTATAAACTCAGAAAGATTTTTATCTTCTTCCCTCCAGGCCTTTGCGTAAGCTATTGGAAATCTTACATAATAGGAAGTGAAATAATAAATTAAATTGTAAGTAAATATTAAAGAAATAACGACAATAGAAATTTTTCCCAAAAGTTTCAGATTAAGGAGATAATTCCAAATCGAAAGAATCCCTGCAGCCGAAAATATAGCAAGCGGAATAACTAGAAAAAAACTTCTAGTTGCATGTGGAGTCTCACGAGTTAACGCTGCGACTAAAACCACCAACACCGCCCATGATATAAGTAACTTTATCCATTTTGCTTTTACTTTGATAAGATGAATAATTCCCCAAGGTATAAACAAAAACTCAATTAAATAGAACTGACCCACATTTCCAATACCGTGATTACCATGATTAGATCCAGAAATAAAGAAAAATTGAGCAGAAAAGTAAGATGCAATATTGTTCAGATACTTCCAAACGATGGAAACATCAATACTAAAAAAAAGTTTTGAAAACCAAACAGGATATGTAGCAAGATAACTTTTAAATTCTAATAAAGGCGCTTTTATTGAAGCGCTAGTTGTAATTAATGTTCCAGAAGCAGAATTAACACCTCCACCCGAAAAAAAGGTAAAAATAAAAGGTAGAATTAACAAAAAAGAAGAAATAACTGTCACAGTCTTCCATTCTTTAGGAATTTTCGCTATATCATCTTTTTTATAAAACAAAAAAATAACTAACAATAAAGGAGAAAGAAGTCTTGTAAGATTGTAGGTATACAAGTTTATTAAAAACAAAATTACTCCTAAAATAAAAAGGACAAACTTTTTTTTCTCTATAGAATATAAAAATAACAGCCCACCAAATAGATACAGAAATAAAGCCACACTTACTTCGAACGTCGCCCGGTTATAATGTAGAGTCCACGGATTAACTGCGAAAAGAAAAGATGATACAAGAGATAAATTTTCATTTTTTGTGAGTTGTTTAACAAAAAAATATAGAATGATTACTGATAAAAATCCGCAAAAAGCAGAAGGAAATCTTACTGCAAAGGCAGTTATTCCAAATACAGCTTCAGAAAAAACGGTTGCATAGATATAGATTGGATGCTTCCAGTCTCCAAATGACTTAAAATACAAAGGGGAATTTTTACCATACTCATCCTTTCCAGTTTTAAGAATTGAATAGGCGTTATATCCTATTGCAGTTTCATCTTGATACAAACCAGTTGGTACTTCTCCAAGCTGATAAAACCGTAGAATAAATGCAAGAAGAATAATTCCAATAAAAATATATTTCCTAAAGTTCATATTTCCACAAAACAATTGTCGATCCTAAAATAACTATAAACAATGATATTATAGTGATTTTTAATCCTAATTTAAATGAATCAGAACTAAAAACAAACTTTACCGAATGATTTCCGGAAGGGATCAAAATTGCTCTGAAAGCATAGTTAGCTTTAAAGATCTTAGTTTCTTGATTGTCGACAAATGCCTTCCAACCTGGATAATATGTGTCTGATAAAAAAAGAAGATTATTTGACTTGGATTCAGTTGTAAATAAGATGCCCTCTGACTTATAAGAAACGAGTTTAACTTTTCCAATAGAACCACCTAACTCAGATTCTACTCTTTCTTCTAATATTAAACTTAGATTTGGGTTAAATTCTTTCGAAAAGAAGATTTTTTCAAACTCCTCTTTGGATCTTACAACCTTATAAGAGTTAGTCAAAAAGAATCTTGGTACAACTTTTAAGTTTTCGAATATTCTCCAATCATTTCTATCATATATTTTATTAAAATCTTTTGTGGGAAAAGTTTTTTCCGATGTTCCGTTCTGATATCTGTCTAAGATATACCTCACACCTAGCAAGTTCAACACTTTTTGTCTATATTTATTTTCGGCGAAATCGTTTTCCCCAAATCCTTGGAAAATTCTTGCATCAGACCGGGTTTCATTGTTAAATAGCGAGGGAAATTCCCCATTTTTTGATAATTCTATAAACTCTCCGTAGTCTTTTGGGTAAAGCGGATCGTAACCATCAGGAGAATACATGAACAGTTGCGTTGCAAAATTAGCTTCTATATTTGCAGTTCCATAACCCCAAAATCTGTATATATTCGACTTATTTTTTAAAAAGGAAGAGATTTCTGTTGGTGGATATACCAATAGTGAAGGCACAAAAGGATTAAATTTATTAAAAAAATAAAAAAGATCAAAAATGGTGATAAAAATAAAAAGATATACATAGTATTTTTTAGCAACTATTCTAGACGAGAGTAAAACGAAACCTAACATAAGAGTAAGTATTAGATTTGATAATAAAAAGCTCTTCATATTCATTGGAGATTTTGTAATAAATAAAATCCATCCATAAAATATAAGAAAAAAAACTGGAACCGATGCATAAAAAAAGTTTCTCCGCTTGTTCCAAACACTATCAATTCCAAACGAAGAAAGAGTCGCAAAGGAGAATGATATTAGAAAAATCGCATTTGCCGGTGAGCTTGTAGATAATAGGGGAATTGGTATTTTAAAGAATAATTCAGATAATGGGTTTTTGAAAGTAATCAGAAGCAGAAGAGTTAAAGCCAATAAATAAAATCTAACGATCTTATCTTTTTTATAACTCACAATACCTAAAATCGAAAAGAAAAAAGGGATAATTCCAAAATATAATGCCGATCCAGGATAAGATTTTGACAAGAGGAAATTTTTAGTAACTGGGTTACCAAAGAAATCTGGAGAGAGAAATAAAATTATTTCTTTAGGTTGTAATAATAAAGTATTAACTAAATAATTATAGGGCTGATTACTCCTTGCAGAATTCGAAATTAACTCTAACGTCGGGAGAAGTTGTACTCCTCCAACTAATAATGGGAGGATTATTGCGAAAAATATCAATATTATTTTACCTGTATTTTTTTTCTTAAAGGAAAGAGAAATAAATAAAAAATAAAAAAATATGAATGAAAATACTAAGAAAAAAACCTGAATATGCCCAGCGAAAAAAGAAAATAAAAGTGCTAGAAAAACGCCAATAAGGTAAGATAATTTTATTTTTTTAATCAATTTCTCAAGAAAATATAGTACAAGAGGAAGATAAAGAACTGAATGAAGAATAGTATTGTACTCAAGAAAAACAGTGAAATATAGAGAGAAAGAAAAAGCAATCGATGCAAAAAGCGAAGCTTCTTTACTTCTCTTTATCTCCCTTAAATACAGATAAGTAAATAAAAGTGCTAGTAACGGCTGCAATAGAACCTGGATAGTCCAAGCTAAGGTTTGAGGCAAAAAGAAATAGAAGATGTTAAATGGGTAAAAGATAGAGGACTGAAAATTTGCCAATAGTGGAGCTCCCGAAAAGTTATACGGATTCCACAAAGGGATTTGTCCATTTTTAATCGAGTTTATTGAATAAGTCTTCCAGGGAAAAATCTGTCTTGCAGTATCAAAATATTGATCTTTTGACGGATATGTTCCAGGATTAAACCCTAAATAGGAATAGGTTTTCCAAGGATTGTAGGATGAAATAAGTAAATCTCCAGGAAATGGAACAAAGCCAAAGAAAAAAAATTTATGAAAGAATAATACAATTATAAGAACAAAAAATGTCTTACTTATAATTAATTCTTTTAATTTCATTTAATTGTTTTTTTGAATATAAATAAAGGAATAAATGTTAAAAATGATAAAGTGCTAAGAATATCAGCTATTAACCTTACTTTGGTTTCGGTAAATTTTACCTCAACAGAATTAATTCCTCGGGGTACAAAAAAAGTTAATTCCCCTCTATGATTTGGGTCTTGAAATTGTACCGGTACCTCCTTTTTATTTACAAACACCTTCCATCCAGGAAAATACTCGGTATGATCCACAACCTTTATTCCATTTTTTGATTTAACTACAAAATAATGAAGATTAGACTTCTTAACTAAACTAGTAATATTTCCTTTTCCCGAAATAACCTCCACCCTGCTTTTAGGATATGATTTTGCCGGACCTGCCGACCATATTACATCAGTCTCACCATAGTAAGTAGTATTTAAAGGAAAATTCCAGTAATATTTTTCACTTATTTTATCCTCTCCCAGCAGAGGTCTAAAATAATAACAATTTAAGACAATAACAAACAAAATTAGCAAGTAAAAAATACTTCTTCTATTAAAAATTCTAAATTCTAAATAAGAAATTGCCGAAAGCGATGATGAAAAAGAAATGACAGAAAGAATCCTCCATGGAAATTGAAATTGTCTTAAAAGAGAGATCTTTTCCCAAAAAAATTTAGAAACTGGCTGCATAAGGAATAATGAAACAAATGTTAGAAAAAGAGAAAAGTATATGATTTTTTTTATTTTTGTTCCTCTTTTAAAAAGAACTACAATAGAAAGAAGTATACCCAATACATGAAAAGCTCCTATTTGAACAGGAATTCCTTCAGTTGAAAGAGTAATTTGATTGGTTAAATTGGGAATAAAAAAGTTGAAAAGAGGTGGAAAGTGTGACATATAAATGTTTTTCATAAATAAGTCACCATATGTGTATTTATGATCAACAATAGCGGGAATCCAATAATAAGAAGCGAGACATAAACCAAAAAACAAACTAGCAATTGCCCAAAATCGATATTTTCCTGAAAGAAAAAATAGATTGAATAAAAGTGAAATCCCAAAAAATAACAAACTTACAGAATTATGAGAAATTATAAGAAAGTACACTCCACTAGAAATTATCAAAATGTTTAAAAAATTTATTTTTTTCGAAATCCTTACTGAACCGTAAAGAATCAAGGGTAAAAAAACGTATGCATATACTTCACCAAAACTTCCACGCATTAAAATCTCAACAAATCTAAATGGAAAAAACTGATAAAAAACACTTACGAGAACTGCCCTTTTATTATCTTGGAAAAATTCTTTAGTAAAATAATACATAAAAACACCTGAAAGTATAAATGAGATTCCAAGAGTTAATTTAAAGGAATTAACCAAACCAAATCCTAAAAAAATAAACACAGAAGAAACTAAATATGGAAAATGGTAAATAAAATTAAAGAGAGGAAGACCATATCCATAATTTAAATCACCAGCCCACCTAACTGGTATTTGAAAGTCTAAAAGAGCCTTATAAAAAGCGGCCATTCTAGGTAGATGTACGAGTCCATCATGCGTATGTGGAAGATTCGAAGTGGAAAAAAAAGATAGTAAAGGAATCGTTGATATTAAAACAATAAAAATAAGATCTATATTTTTTTTAATCCAACTATTTTGGAACGACTTCATAAAGACTCATATAAGAATCTGAAACACCCTTTCTGTATTTAGCAACTAATTCTAACGGCCAAGAAGTAGGGGGCATTGTTGTTTGATTGAAAATGAAATACACAGGCATTTTTTTGGCCCTATCAACTAAGTCAATAGGGATTTCTGGTGGAATTGGATATATTCCTCTTTTCTCTACCTTTTTATTATCTCCAAGATATATCTCAACTGCATAAGTAGGAAGAGAGCCGAAAGTGCCCTCAGAGGCAACATAAATTTTTTCATTCATTGCTTGTTTCTCAAGATATGCGATTATTTCTTTAGTACCACCACCAGCTGGCCAACCATTAATATATTGTTCTAAATCTGCATAAGGAATTGGGGCATAAGAGATATTACTAATTATAAAATAATCTGATTTAAGCATTAGAAAAACAAAAACCAAAATCACCAAACCCTTTAGATAATACCCTCTTACTCTTATGCATAAATCAAAAAGTCCATATGCAGCAAGAACTAAAAGCGGCATAGTCATAAAGAAAATAAAACGAGGATAAAGAACTCTTCCAAACAGAGCTAAAGCAAAAAAAGGTGCTGCAAACCAGATAATCATAAGTAATTTTTCGAAAATAAATTTTCTACTGAAAAATGGCATCAAAACAAGAATGATTCCTGGAATTGTGAAGTAAGTTATAAGCCAATCAAATTGCCCTCTTAAATTTCCTATTAAAAATCTTGTTGGATGCTCTAACCACTCACGAAAAGTGTATACAAAAATCGCGTTTTTATCGTTGATTATATGGTAAAAGGGAGACAATCTTAAAATAGAGTAAATAGCATATGCTAAGACTACAGACACAGATGATAAAAAGATCCACTTTATTATTTTTTCAACAATATTCTTTTCTTTGAAATTAAAAAGTAGAATCGAAAAAGGTAAAAGGTAAATAAAGAAAAAAGCGCTTGTTTTAGTAAGAACTCCGAATCCGATAACCATTCCTAAAATAATTGCTAAATCCAATCTAAGTTTTCTTACTAAAAGAATCTCTAAATAAAGTGCCCATATCGCACTTGCGGCAACAATTGAGTCGTAAAGAGCCATTCTATCGTAAACAAGGGCAAATGGGAAAATTAGATATAGGAAGCTTGCAAACAAACCTATTTTTTTATTATTAAAAAGTTCCGAAGTAAGAAGATAGAGACCTAAAAGACTTACAAAGCCCGATACAACAGAAACCAATCTTCCAGCAAGTAAAGGATCTGAGATAAATCTCATAAAAATCATGTCCAGCCATACAAAGGAGGGTTGTTTTCCATCTGTTAGAGAGATAAACCTCCATGCGGCATCAAACCTTGCAATCTGCGACCACCTTGTATAAATTGCCTCATCTGTAAATAAAGGAAGAGACATTATATTTATCAATCGAAGAATAAAATATACTACGGCAAAAGACAATAAAACAAAAAACGAGATTTTGTTTTTTTTCCAAAAAGCAAGAAGATCTGAAGTCATATTTTGATTATATATTATCGCCTGTATTTAACAAACATCAAACCTATAATTAACAATGAGACAACAACTCCACCAATATTGATACAAGCAAGGTAATACGGAATTGGATCATTCCAGTTTCCGTATCTTAAATATGGATAATAATTCAAAAGAGATGAAATAGAAATAACAACAACAGGGATAAATATAAAATACTTTTTAACAAGAAGAGATGCGAAGGGAAGAGAGAAAAGCAAATACCATGGCTGGAAATTTGTTCTAATGGTTGCAATAATAATTGTAAATGTCATAAGAATTAAACTAGCATAAATAACTGTTTCGGTTTTTAGCCTATCACCTAAAAACTTTTTTCTTAAAATAAATACTAGATATATCGGCGCAAGAAAAAAAGTAACGAATTTAACACCACCTGATATTAAGAAAAGGATAAAAGTCTTCATCCACTCTTCTCTGATAAGAAAATAAAACGAAGCCATTGCGAAAAACATCATAACTATATCGTTATGAGAAGAAACCAAAGCTTCAATTAGCACAAGAGGATTTAGAGCAAAAAAAGCTGCTCCCAATAATGGATTTTTCTCTTTTGTATACTTGAGTATCTTTTCTATAAAATAAACGCTACCCAAATAACAAATTAATGATAAAAATTTAAACAGATAAAAGGTAATAAGAAAGATATTAAACCCAGCAAAAGAAATTGGAATTGTCATACCAAGCCAGGTAGGACCATACGGATAAGTTCTATGAGTCCATCTCATAAAAGAGAGCATTGGATCCAAAGGATAGTCCAACGCCTTCTTGAAGTAAGGATTATCGTGATAATACGTAAATACTTTCGCATCGAAAATATAATTAAACAAATCATATGAAAAAGCGTTGTATGAAAAAAATAGAATGGTGGAAATTAGAACAATTATTGTCCAAAAACTTTTTCTACTTATTTTTCCCTGATTAACTAAATAAAGAGTCTTTAGAAATAGTATAAAACCAAAAAATAAAATTATCAGATAAATAGCAGACGACAGAGGTCTTTCAAAATAACCAACATATTGAAAATATTTTTCTATGGTTTGATAAATAGAAGCCTGAGAGAGGGTAAGAGATAGGTCAACCTGAGTAAACGAGTATAAGGTTAGCAAGATTGCAAATAGAACCCAAAGAGGAAAAAATAATCGGTTAAGCATTTTTATTTGAGTAAACTCCGGACATTATATTCTTTCTAATCCTTAATAAATCTAGAACACCTTCTATAGAATCTCTTATTGGGCTTACCCTTCTAGTCTCCACATATAACCACTCAACAGGAACCTCTTTTATTTTGTACTTCTTTTGTTTTGCTACATACAGTATTTCAATATCAAACCCAGCAGTTACCGACGATCCACTAATAGATCTAAAACCGTTATGAATTTTTTTAACTTTTTCAAACACATCTCTTCCCGCTTTTCTTGTAAACATTTTAAATCCACATTGAGTATCTTTTACTTCTCCGATACCTACAAGAAAAGATCTTAGAATTATCATCCCTTCAGCCATTATTTTTCTTGATATTGGAGCTCCTCGTCTTGTCCCCGCACGAGATCCGATTACAATATCAAATCCTTCTGAAAAATAAGGAAAAAGTTTTCCTATTTCCTCAATCGGTGTTGCCTGATCCATATCTGAAAACAAAATATAATCACCTTTTGCTTCTAGAACTCCTGTAGTTACTGCTCCAGCCTTACCCATATGTTCGTTTTTTATCAGTTTAAATTTTTTATTTTCTGAAGCAAACTTACTCACAAACTCTCGACTCCCATCTGTTGAACCATCATCAACGACTATAACCTCATAGTTATATATCTGTTTTTCCAAATAACTTTTTACTTTTTCAAGAGGTCCCTTCTGAAGATTGGCCATCTCGTTATATGACGGGATAACCACTGAAACTACAACGTCTTTCACAATACAAATATTATACAAAATAACTAATATCAAATACACAACACTCTGCTTGCCAAAATAAGAGCAAAGACCTATAATGATCGGATGGCAAATCATGAAAGCCTTTTCAGACCAGAAAATCAAGAAAGACTTAAAGAGTATCCATATCTTATAACAATATCTGGATACTCCGGAGTTGGTAAAACAAAAACTGGGGAAGCTATAGCAATGCGTCTTGGAATGCGTTATTTTAAAGGTGGAGAGTTAATAAGACTACGTCATAGAGAGCGAACAAAAAAAGATATTGTAGGACCCACAAATAGAAAAGTGCGAGAAGATATTAACCTCGATAGAGAATTAGCAAAACTCATAAAAAGATCTTCCTATAATCATCCTTCAGTAATTGAGTCAAGACTTGGAGGACTTATAGCAAAAGGCGTAATTAAAATTGAAGATGAAGATGGGCAAATTATAGAAATTCCTCAAAATCCCGGTATAGTCACTGTTTGTATAATAGCGAGTGATGAAAATACGAGATTTAAAAGACTTGAAAAAAGATATTCAGCAGAAAGTGGATCGATATTACCGTTTGAAGAAATAAAACATCTTACCCGTGAAAGAGAAAAACAAGATTTATCTCTTTGGATGGAGGCTCATCCAGAACTTAGAGAATTAAACATACAAAACCCATTCGATCCAGAATTAAAAACACTTGATGGAAAGCGCGTATACGACATCGTTATTGACACACAAAATCTCAACTTACAAGAAGCAACTGAAGAACTAATGAGAAGACTCAAATTGGAAGAAAAAAATACTCCCGAAAGAAATAGGCAATCAATGAAACCTAAAACTTCTTATTTTATTGGGTAGAGCAAGTTCTACCAAATCCATTTTTTCCAAAAACTGTAGAACTTTTCCTTTTTACAAGATCTTCTTCAATCATCTTCGCTGCACTAGCTCTATGTTCAATCCCACAAACAAGAAGTTGTTCTGGTACACCCAGAATGTCAAAATCCAATGTTTGAGTTCCGTTGTTCGAACATCTTTCTATTTCACATTCCTCTTTCCTGGCAACTCTCTCAAAAGCCCTTCTCCCCAATTCCCCCTTTGCAAATTCTCTTCTAAAATCTCTTGCTTTGCTTAAAGGAGCGCTTATGCCTTCAGCAATCGATCGAGATTTAACTTCGATAATCATGCTCGACATTATAACCGAAAGCAAGCTATAGGTAAATCTTTAAATTATAAAAAGATTTTAGCTTATAAATTGGGGAAAATTGTAATTCAAGGTAATTTTGAGTAAAATGGAGAACAATTGCCCTCGTCGTCTAGTGGCCTAGGATATCTGGTTCTCATCCAGAAGATCACCGGTTCAAATCCGGTCGGGGGCACAATAAATATAATTATTCTGCGGGAGTTGGACGAAGAGAAGTGAGGTTTTCCTTTGTATGTAACTCCCCTTTCATTTCTTGAAATCCTGGAATAGGCTTTGTAAGAGCAACTCTTAGTACATCATCCATGTGCTCAGCAAAAACAAAACGCAAATCCTTAGTAACTTCTTGTGGAATCTCTTCAAGATCTTTTCTATTCTCTTTTGGAAGAATTATTGTTTTCAAACCGGCTCTATGAGCTGCAATAACTTTTTCTTTTACTCCACCTATTTCAAGAACTCTTCCTCTAAGAGTTATTTCTCCAGTCATTCCAACTAGATGATTAACTGATATTTTAGTGAAAGCGGAAACCAAAGCCGTTGTTATAGCAGCACCAGCTGATGGTCCATCTTTTGGAACCGCCCCTTCAGGAACATGAATGTGTACATCAACTTTGTTATAAAAATTCTCATTTAATCCCAATTTCTTAGCTCGAGATCTTATATATGACATTGCAGCTTGTGCACTCTCCTTCATTACATCTCCAAGTTGCCCTGTTAAAATTAACTGTCCCTTTCCAGACATAAAAGCTACTTCTATAAAGAGGATATCTCCCCCAGCTTCTGTCCAAGCTAGTCCTGTTGAAATTCCAACATCATCCTTCTTCTCAGCAAGAGTTGAAGAGAATTTTTCAGGACCTAGATATTTAGCCGTGTTTTTTTCTGTAACAACTACCTTATCCTTAATTCCTTCAGCTATCGCTTTTGCAACTTTTCTAAATATTCCTGTCATTTCACGCTCGAGGTTTCTAACTCCTGCCTCTCTTGTGTATCTTCGAATTATGTGATGGAGAGCATCGTCCTTTATTTCAACATTTTCATCTTTAAGTCCATGTGCCTCAAGCTGTTTTTTAAGCAAGAAGTCTTTTCCGATATGGAATTTTTCATCTTCTGTATATCCTGCAAAATGTATTATTTCGAGTCTATCACGAAGAGCTGGAGGTATAGTATCCAAAACATTTGCAGTGGTTATAAACATTACATCCGAAAGATCAAATGCAACATCTAAATAGTGGTCTGAGAATTTATCGTTCTGTTCGGGATCCAAAGCTTCAAGAAGCGCAGCAGAAGGATCTCCACGATAATCTGCACCTACCTTGTCAATTTCATCGAGCATAAAAACAGGATTTTTAGTACCAGCGTCTTTTATTCCTTGTATTATTCTTCCTGGGAGAGCTCCAACATATGTTCTTCTATGTCCACGAATCTCAGCCTCATCTCTAATTCCACCTAAAGATATTTTGACAAATTTTCTACCCAAGGATTTTGCAATAGACTTTCCAATAGAAGTTTTTCCCACTCCTGGAGGTCCAACAAAACATAAAATTGGACCCTTCATTTTTCCTGCAAGCTTGTGAACTGCAAGATATTCAACTACTCGCTCTTTAGTTTTTTTCAAACCATAGTGTCCCTCATCAAGGATTTTTTCTGCATCTTTAATATTGATACTAGACTTCGTTTTTTTGCTCCAAGGAAGAGCAATTAGAGTTTCAATGTAGTTTCTTAGCCATCCCTGATCAGGACTGTAGGGTGAAGTAGATTCGAGCTTTTTAAGCTCTTTCATTGCTTTTTCCTCTACGTCTTTTGGCATTCCGGCTTTTTTAATTTTGTCAGCAAGCTCTTTAAATTCATTCCCTTCCTCAGATTGTCCAAGCTCTTTCTCAATAGTCTTTATTCTTTCTCTAAGTATTGCTTCTTTTGCGTTTTTCTCAAAAGATTCTTGAGTTTTTGCCGCAATTTTTCTCTCAAGCTCTAGAACTTTTACTTCTCTTGATAAGAATTCTGATATTTTCTCAAGCCTCTTTTTAATATCCAAGCTCTCAAGAATTTCTTGTCTCTCAGATCCTTTGATGTCAAGCGTAGATGCAATCTGATCAGCAAGCTCTCCAGGAGTAATCTCAGAAAGTATATTCATATAAACCAAAAAGTCGGCTTGCTTCCCAAGGCTTAAAGCTTTTTTAAACTCATTAACTAAGTGATTAGACAAAGCCTTAATATCCGCACTTTCATTAACGTCTTCATCTATCTCCTCCACTTTTGCCAAAAAATAGGAATCTTTTTCTTCATACGAAAGAATTTTTGCACGAGATAGACCTTTAACGAGAGCATTTACCTCCCCATCTGTCCTAATCATTCTTTCAATGTGGGAAACAGTACCCATTTTGTATAAATCATCAGCGGCTGGTTCGTTAATCCTGGGGTTCTTTTGTAGAACAAGACAAACTATTCCATCATCAGCATAAGCTGCCTCAAGTGCAGAAAGACTTTTTGGCCTTCCAAAAGTAAGTATAGATTCAGTGTGGGGAAAAACAATTCCGTCTCGGATGGGAATAATAGGTATAAGTCTGATTTTACTTTTGCTACTGATCATAGGTTATTTAGCAGTCTAGCACAAGAGTTGCTAATTGTCAACGGTATCAAAATGTAACAATTTTAAAGCTAAAATGAATAAATTCAGCTAGAAGAAAAACAGTATAAGGAAAACAAAAGAACGAGTCAAGCCCTCCACAATATAAAAAGCCCCAGAACAACAACCGCCACTTGCCACACATCTGCTTTTCCCCAAATAAGAGCCTTATTATAGCGACCATGCCAATGTAAAAGCTGATGAAAATCATTTTCAACTTTTATCACACCTCGTGGCTTAACTACCTTTATATATATAAGGCCATCCATTACATCTGGAAGTTGGGATCCTCCAATCGCAAATAATATATAGAGAAATTCTAACCCACCCCCAAGCTTGAAAAATGCTAATCCAAGAAAAATAATAAGACTCAGAAGTAGATCAAAAACAATAACACCCCATACCTTCTTTTTATAATCCTTATGTTTAAAGAAATGTCCATGAGGTATAAAATCAGCAACATAATGAGAAACCACACCAGTAGCTCCGGCTATCAATAGTCCTTCGATTGGCCTGTCTGGAATAAGAGAATACGCTCCAACTCCTACAACCGCTCCAATTGCTGTGTGTCCAAAAGATATCATTACTTTGAGAAAGATTTAGAAATAACTAATGAGATAAATGTAGCACCTAAGGTAATTATCCAGGCAATTCCGATAATTTTTGCAAATCCATGAATCCTATCCTCTACTTCCTTCAGAGATCTTCCTACCATAACATAACCCGACATAGTTTTATTTTTAAAGGGTACGGTTACTGTCGCGCTTCTTGCACCTTTTGCGGTTTGCCAAGTCACTCGATTTTCCCCATCATCCGAAGCTTTAATTGCACCCCTAGGAAAAGTCGGCTCCTCGCCATTTTCAACGGCTGTTGAGGCAATAAGCTTTCCATCTTTATCAAAAACCATGATAAAGGCTGCAAGACTTTTATCTATATCTACTTTACTATCAAAAGCACCAGGATTGATACTGTTTCCAGCTGAAAGAGAATTAGCAGTGTCCTCTGCTAATTGAATTTGAGGATCGTTTGCCGCTTGTCGATAAGTCTGTTGAACTATTACATATATAAGAGCATAGGCAAGAGTTATCGCAACAAAAAAAGGGAAGAATGAAATAAAGATATTTTTAGAAGGAAATTTTAATTGATTTTTTCTTTTTGGCATTCTTTAATTATTATATCATTAAAAAAATTTCTTTTTGGAGTTCCTAATCCAGATTAAAGCAAGTGATAATAAATAACTACCAACAAGAATAAAGATTACATATTTAGACACACCTAGATATCCGCCTACCCTTCCTGGATTTAAGAAAAAATAGGGATACCAATGAACAAAAGGTCCACGTATTAAAGTGTAAACAACAAAAAACAAAGGAAAGACCTGCCAGATAAAAGCATCCTTATATACTAATTTAAGCTTCGTAGAACTAAAAACCCAACTTAAAAATACCACAATAGGCATCACGCCATGCATCACTATGGTTATCCAAGGAACACTAGCAACTAAATGATGGTTACGAAGAATGGTCCAAAAAACAACCCCTGTTATTGACATGTAAAGAACAGAGGGACCATAAAGTCTGTTAACAAGTTTACTTTTAAAACCAAATCCATAAATCAGAAAAACAAAGGTAGCAAGAATATTAGAAAGAACAGTAAAGTAAGAAAAATAAATATCAATAACTTTAAGAGAATATATAAAAGCTACAACAAGAGCAATAAGATCTAAAGTTCCAAAAGCTAAAAAATAAATTCGAGTGAAATTCTTGGGCATTACTTATAATTTTACATACTAAGGCTGGAAGGTCAAGCTCATATTTAGTAAAATACCAATACTTAATGCCGAGTCGTCTAATGGTAAGCAGAGCTTGCCCTTAGACTCCGGTCGATGCCGAGTCGTCTAATGGTAGGACAACGGAATCTGGATCCGTTTATTGGGGTTCGAATCCCTGCTCGGCAGCCAAGACGTGCAACTCTCGAAATTCACAACTACTATGAATGATAAATTAATA
>CAZXND010000003.1:0-2863 GCA_964641355.1 uncultured Gammaproteobacteria bacterium
GAGCGGGATACGGGAGTCGAACCCGTTTTTGCTGCTTGGAAAGCAGCTGTTGAGCCGTTCAACTAATCCCGCAGGCTCGGATTGAATCTGTTAATTATACAGAAAATCATCATTCAACTCAAACTATTTAAGATCGAGGTCTTTTACGAATTTGTTGACATCAGAATTCTCATCTAGATAATAAAGTCCCTTTACGCTTTTATTGTAAACAACACCATCTTTTGTGAGAGAGTAGATATCAACTCTTTTTGGATTGGCACAAGCACTACAATTAACACTACCCAAGAATTCTGCAACAAGACTATCTCCTTCTTGAATATAATCCATAACTCCATAGGTATTTGCTTTCATGGAATTATCATTTTTATTGTAAATTGTGAGTGGTAAAAAAGTATATCCACTCTTAAGAGTACTTTCTTCACGAAACTCAGAAGGGTATGGGCTAGTGAGTGCAAAATTATCACCATTAAAGGTAATAATTATTGGATAAACCCCAAAAAAATCCGCTCCAGTAATTCCCCATCTTATTAATAAAGCTTGATTACTGCTTCCTTGGTAATTGATCGTTGAAGCAGACATGAAATCAAGAGGAACAGATGGGTACTCTGCCTCCTTTGCATTAAAAGTAGGGACAATTTTTGATAAAATGTTAAAAGTTTTTCCCTGATATTCATAAATCCAAATTTGAGTTGGAGTATTCGCACTTCTTTTATTGGGTTTTAGAAGTACGGTGTAAAAAGGGTCTTTTGTGAAATTGACTTGTCTTACTTCTTTAACAGAATATCCATTTGGTGCCTCAAAGAGTACTTTTTCATAAAGCCCCTGTTTTACTGAGAGAGTTTTAAGAGCTGTAAAGACTAGAGCAACAAGAAGAATTATTAAAAATGAAAAAGAGATGAGAAATTTTTTAAATGGAAAGCTTTTTTTTGATACAGAAGTTCTTAATCGCTTCTTCTTTTTGGCAGGCATACGTATAGTTTAGAAGCAATTGGTAAACAAAATCAAGTATCTCCCGGTCGCATTTTCCCACGCACACTATCGGGAATTGGTAAAACAGCATGAGCTTTATTTTTTGCTATATCAAATTCACCTCGATTAATAATTTCTCTAGGTTCCATTCCGTTCAATTCTAATAAAAAATTAAAGCCAGCTCTCTTTTCTTCTTCTATATACACTCCCCAATTATCAGGCTTTAACGATAGTTGAACGTGCTGTGATTTTGACTCACAGTCATCTATCTCAATAGCCGGACCTATTACAGCTTCAACGTCCATTCCAATTTTAAGCATGGCAAGAATCGTCGATGCGAGGTCACGAGATTCAGGAGATATTAAATCACCGATCTTAAGATTTTTCCAAAAAATAAAAGGACGAAAATCAACGGTGACGTCGTAAGTCTCAACCCCAATCCAAGAATCCCTTCCTTTACTTTCCAAATAAGTTGGAACGGGCATCTGACCAATACTAATTGGACCAAGTCTTTTTTCTGGATTACTCATATTATTGCCAAAATTATAACATAGGATTAGCTTGAGTTTATATATAATTAAAGGTAAAATATGGAGATTCGGTACAACTGTTTTTAGAATTTTGCGGGGTGTAGTTCATCGGTAAGCAATAGCTTGCCAATGAACAATTCTTAAAATTTTAAATCGCGGGGTGTAGTTCATCGGTAGAACGCTCGCTTTGGGAGCGAGAAGCAGTGGGTTCAATTCCCTCCACCCCGACTGATAGAAAGTTACTTCATCCTCTTAGTTACGTACCAAGTGGCAATAGCTGTTGTAAGCGGCACCGATAATATAAGTCCCGTACTTCCAGCAATTGTTCTTACTATTTCCCCTGTTACAACTTCAGTATTTAAAATAACCCATAGAGGTTGTTTTGTAGGGTTTACAACAAAAAGAATAAAAAGACCAAGTGATGTACCAGCATAGGCAAGCACCAAAGTATTTACAAGAGACGCAACATGTTCTCTACCAATTACTAGTCCTTTTCCAAATAATCGACTGAATCCCATCTTAGGATTGGCGTCGTGAAGTTCAAAAATTGTCGCTGACAATCCTGTTGTAATATCATCAAGCACTCCAAGTGTCCCGATTATTATTCCTCCAAGAAGTAACCCTCTCAGGTTTAATTCGCTGTAGCCAAACTGAAGAATATAAGCGTCCTCATTTCCAAGACCAGTAAGATTTCCCAAAACTACAAAAATATAAGCAAGAACACCAGTAATAATTAAAGCGACGAAAGTAGAGACAACAGCAATAGATGTTTTTTTAGAGAATCCATGAGCAAGATAGATTGTAACGATCATAATAAAGAGAGAACCAATTATAGTTATGAGTAAAGGATCTTGTCCTTTTAAGATTAATGGAATAATAAACCAAAGAATGGTGGCAAGTGATATTAACATTCCAACGATTGATCCAAGCCCCCTTATCCAAGCGACACCAATTATAAATAAGAAGAATCCTGCCACAAGATAGTAGAGAAAGTTAATTCTGTATCTATCAATAATTGAATAATTAGTATTTTTGGGGGATATTGTCTTAAGAAGCACTACTTGATCTCCTGCTTTTAACATTTGTTCTCTTGTAAGTTTAAACGCCCCTCCATTTACGACAGGCAAATTTCTATCTTTTTCAGGACCTGATAAAACTTTTACTATTAAATTTTGATAGCTGTTCTTTTGTCCAAATACTTCTCTTTCCCCTTGAGAGACTACTTTTACAACTGTGCCACGATAATAATATTCTTTTGGAGCAACATAGCTTGGTGCTTCATTAGTAATTTGTGCATACACTTTTACCGGAAGTAAAAACAGCAGAATAAAAAATAATATAATCTTCTTCACAAATCGATTTTA
>CAZXND010000003.1:2963-40563 GCA_964641355.1 uncultured Gammaproteobacteria bacterium
GAAGTAAAAACAGCAGAATAAAAAATAATATAATCTTCTTCACAAATCGATTTTACCAAATTTGACAATAATTTTTGAGTTTAATATACTCATTTTGTGCTTTCGACTTTAGGAATTATTCTATTTTTTACACTGATTGGGAGCGTATTTTCTTTAATCGGAGGAGTACTTCTTTTATATAAGGAAAAATTTGCACTTAAGATTTCTCATCATCTTATCTCTCTTGCCGCCGGAACACTTCTTGGAACTGCGTTTTTTGATTTACTCCCAGAGTCTCTTCACGAAGGTGAAAAAGGAGGAGTTGATATTTTCTTATGGACATTAATTGGAATACTATCATTTTTTGTTCTAGAAAGATTCGTACACTGGTTTCATCACCATCACGAACACGAAGAAAAAAATGCAAAACCAACAGTCCCTCTTATCGTCATTGGAGATAGTGTTCACAACTTTATAGACGGTGTTGCAATTGCTGCTACCTTTATTGTTTCCTTTCCCTTGGGTGTGATTACAACTTTAGCAGTTGCAGCACATGAGATTCCACAAGAAGTAGGAGATTTTGCAATACTTCTTCATAGAGGTGTGAAAAGAAAAAAAATTCTTATATATAATTTTGTCAGTGCATTGACTGCAGTTTTAGGAGCTTTATTAACATTTTTCCTAGGAGAGGGTATTGAGTCAATTGTACCTATTTTACTCGCAATAACCGCAGGATTCTTTATCTATATTGCATCATCAGATCTTATTCCAGAAATTCACAATGAAAAAAGGAACGGTTTTGCATTTTACGAAACAGTTTTATTATTCGCAGGAGTGGGTATAGTTTGGTATCTAGTGTCTTTATTTGAACATGGACACTAGTCCTTTAATATCATTCCTCTGAAGGTTTTGGTCGAAAAGTATAAAGCTACAAGAAAAGTAAGTGCTAAAGCTTGATTTACCCAGAAAAAAAGACTTTTAATATCGTAATTATTAACAGCCATATATTCAAAAACAGCCACTCCACACGCAGCAATTATGTTATTAACGACAATAACCCATTTCTGGAGAGGATTTGTAACACCTGCTATTACTCCCAATACAACAATAACAAAGATAGAAACAGTGTAGGGGACGGGAATTTTATAATCATAAAATGGGAGAAAAACAAGCATCGCAACAGCTGATGCAATAAAGAGCTTTCTTACCAAATCACCATAATAATGCATTACAGATCGTGGAGCAATTGCCATAACTTAAGTATGGAATCTTTAATCTAAGTTGTCAAGTTTGCGACTTGAATTAAATTTAGGTAAAATGTTTTAGCTCAATTAGGGCCCGTAGCGTAACGGCTATCGCGCTTCCATGGCATGGAAGAGACTAGGGGTTCGATTCCCCTCGGGTCCACAAATTACCTTCGCTTTCGAATTTTTTTCGTTAAGTGGTAAAATGTAACTGTGCAAACTCCTCTTGCTGAAAAATTAAGACCAAAAACTCTGGATGAATTTGTAGGACAAGAACATTTAGTAGGAAAAGGAAAGCCTATTCGAAGAATGCTCGAAGAAGGAAAAGTGACCTCAATGATTCTCTGGGGTCCACCGGGAGTAGGTAAAACGACTCTTGCATCTTTGATTTCAAATTATATTAAAGCGAATTTTGTCTTTTTTTCTGCAGTAACAAGTGGAGTAGAAGACGTGAGACGCGTGATAAAACTAGCAAAGGAAGTCAGAGAGAGCAATGGAAAACAAACAGTTTTATTTGTAGATGAGATTCATCGCTTCAACAAATCTCAACAGGATGCATTTTTACCTCACGTTGAAGATGGAACAATTATTTTGATTGGTGCAACAACTGAAAATCCTGGTTTTCGTGTAAATGCTCCGTTAATTTCTAGAAGCCAAGTCTATATTTTCAACAAACTTTCTGATGAGGAAATAGGTCAAATAGCAAAAAAGGTCATCCGAGAATATCCAAAGCAAAAGTGGAGCGATGAAGCAGTTGAGCACATTATTCATCATGCAGATGGGGATGGACGTGTAGCTATAAACTCTTTTGAACTTGCTGCCTCTATCGCTAAAAATATAACACTTGAAATAGCTGAGGAGGCTGTTCAAAAAAAAGCAATTTATTATGATAAAAAAGGAGATTTTCACTACGATACTATTTCAGCATTTATAAAATCCATGCGAGGATCAAATCCTGATGCTGCTCTTCATTACTTAGCACGTATGATAAAGGCAGGAGAAGATCCGATATTTATAGCAAGACGCATGGTTATATTTGCTTCAGAAGATATAGGAAATGCTCAACCCACAGCACTTGTTGTGGCTACTTCGTGTATGCAAGCATGCCACATGATAGGAATGCCAGAAGCGACTTTAATTCTTGCTCAGACTACAACTTATCTTGCAACGGCTAAAAAGTCGATTGCATCAACTATGGCTATATCTGAGGCATTAAGAGACATAGATGAAGAAAGCCTAGATCCAATTCCCTTACATCTTCGTAATCCCTCTAACAAAGTAATGAAGAGTGCCGGATATGGAAAAGGACATACTCGGTACCCCTGGCTTGCTGAGAAAAATACGGGTGAGAAGATCGAACAAGAATACATGCCTAAAAATTTAAAAGGGAAAAAATACTATCGGAAGGATTGGTAAGTATTACTGAGTTATAAGTGTACGTATTCCTTACTTCTGCGCGGAATTGTTAACAAAAGTTTTGAAGGTACAACTAACGCGAATCTTGGTTCAGTATGTTGATCATCAGCAGGTCTTATTCTAACCATTATTCCTGCATGCTTAGTACGAAAATCGAAACTCTTCCAATTTGAACTTTGTTGACTTACCGTAAATTTTTCCATAGTTTTTTCTGAGAAATCAAGTCTTTTCGATACGGAATTAGCAGCTTCTCCCCAAGGGAGAGGTATTTCCGCAACTGCTCTATATTTAAAGTCTGGGAAGCGAATTTCTCCACGTCTTCTCAAAACAGTAAACTTATCAGCAATCTCTATTTGTTCTTCCTTGGTTAGATTTCCACAATCTCTCTTACTATGTGCTTTTACTAAAAGTAATAGTGAAGATAAATTTTTTTCTCCTCTTTCTATAGCCAAAGAGAGACGAGCATTAAAATCTACCGCCTCATTAACAAAACCTCTTTCTAGTAAAGCTTTTTGTACATCAACAGCAGCTCTGCCAACAACACCTCCAAAAGTATGTAATTCTATTGTTCTTCCTAAAGTTTCTGTGCTTGTCATTTTTTTACAACAAAATCTCGCTTAACAGCGAGTAAAATCTGTGCCTGAGGTGGGACTCGAACCCACATCCTTTTGGGACACGCTCTTAAGGCGTGCGTGTATGCCATTCCACCACTCAGGCACTTCAACATTTTAGCTTATGACTTGGTTTTATTCAAGAATGCGGGGGAGGAGAAATTCCTTGACTTTTTAAGGAAAAATCCAAAAGCTCTTTCATTTCTCCACGTCTATCAGGACTGTTTAGAATTACTGCAATTATTTTATGCCCTTTATACTCAAGATAAGTAACAAGACATTGTCCGGCTTCATTTGTAAACCCGATTTTTACACCCTTTACACCCGGGTAAGATGTTAGAAGATTTGTTTCGTTGTATAAATCAAAATATTTATGGTCTTCAGAGTACGGAATTTCATAATGATAAGTCGAAACTATTTTCGCAAATTCTGGAATTAAAAGCGCATATTTAGTAATGGCCATAAGATCGTATGCTGTTGAATATTGAACCCCTTCTCCCTCAAGACCAGAAGGATTACTAAAGTGAGTATCTACAAGCCCAAGTTTTTTAGCCTTTCCATTCATAAGAGAAACAAATCCTTCTCTTCCTACTTTACTTCCCTCAGCAATTGCTTCGGCAGCATCATTCCCTGAAGGAAGCATAAGTCCATATAAAAGTTCTTCAAGTGTCATAATTTCTCCATTTGTCAGTCCCATAGAGTTCTCCCCAATTGTTGCAGCTCTATTTGATATTTGAATAATTTGACTTATGGGTTGTGACTCAAGGGCAATAACGGCTGTCATTATTTTAGTAAGCGATGCCATTGGAAGATGCTCTCTACTATTCTTGGCGTAAAGAAGCCTTTTTTCTGTCATGTCGTAAGATATCGCAGATGAGGCTAAAAGCGACAAGTTATCATCATTATAATTCTCCTGAGTTATCTCAGGTTTTAAGAATGATAAATTAGCTTTATTTATAAATGAGAAAACAAAATTACTTAAACTAGAATTTTTTCCACTTGTTAATTTAAAATCACCTACATTTAAGAAGAGGATAAAAAGGAATGCACTAAATAAAAGAGTAGAGGTTAATAAGTAAAAGAAAAACTTGCGCATAGGCAATAATTATTACTTTACTAGTTATTTTTGCCTTGCGTCAAGATATGCAAAAAGAACTTTTTACCGACAAAGCTACAAAGAAGAAAATGGAAATTGCAAAAATTATAGAAGACCCTGTGATCGAAGACGTCTTTCCTCAGCTTCATCAAGAACCTTTTTCCTAATCCTAACGCTTTTGGGAGTTACTTCAACAAGCTCTGTATCATCTATATATTCAAGTGCGGCATCTAAGTCCATAATTTTTGGAGCATTAAAGTGCTCCGAAACACCTTCTCCCTTACTTCTCATATTCGTTTGTTGCTTCGTCTTACAAACATTAACACGAAGATCATCACTTCGCGAGTTTTGACCAATAATTTGTCCTTTATACACCTTAGTACCTGGACCAATAAATAAAGTTCCTCTTTCCTGTACATTTACAAGGCCGTAAAGAGAAGTTACACCGCTTTCAAAAGCAACAAGAGATCCTTGTTCTCGAGAATGAGAACTTTCAGGGTCTTTTCTATATTCTAAAAATGATGTATTAAGTATTCCGAGTCCACGCGTATCGGTTAGGAACTCACTCCTATATCCAAAAAATTCTTTAGTTGAGATTGTGAACTCTAGATTAGTGATTCCATTACTTGTTTCCATATGAGTAAGTTCCGCATGCCGCTCACCCATTTTTTGAATAACAACACCAGACAGCTCTTCCGGTACTTCGATATAAATTTTTTCGAAAGGTGCAAGGAGCTCACCGTTTTCTTCCTTCATAATTACTTGGGGTCTTGAGACCTGAAATTCATAACCTTCTCTTCTTAATCTTTCAATAAATATTGCAAGGTGCAATTCACCTCTTCCTGAAACTATCCATCCTCCTCCTGCCTCATCTTCTACTTTTAGAGCCATATCATGCTCAAGTTCTTTGTAAAGTCTTTCCCTTATTTGTCTTGAAGTTTTAAACTCTCCTTCGGTTCCAGCAAAAGGAGAGTTATTCACCATGAAGGTCATTTTTACAGTCGGCTGTTCAATAGAGAGTAGTGGCAGAGGAGAAGGATTAATAGAATCCGCAATCGTCTCTCCTATATTAATATCGGGAATTCCAGCCATTGCCAAAATATCTCCCGTTCCTACCTCCTCAGTTTCAACCCTATCAAGCCCCACAAAAGTCATCAAACTTGTCACCTTGTACTTTTTTGTCATTCCGTCTCTATTAATGTGCGCCACTTCTTGGTTCTTCTTAATCACTCCGTTATAAACTCTTCCGACGCCAATTCTCCCTTTAAAGTTGTCATAGGAAACCGAAGTAATAAGAAGTTGCAAAGGTGCAGCAGATTCCCCGGATGGAGAAGGAACGTGCTCAATTATAGAATCGAAAACTGGAGTGATGTCACTCATGGAAGAGAGATCGTCGGTCAAACCTGCTTTACCCAATTTTGCAGAGGCATAAACAATTGGGAATTCAGCTATTTCATCACTTGCTCCAAGATCTAAAAAGAGGTCTAGTGTTTTATCTAAAACATAGTGAATTCGAGCATCTGGCTTATCCACCTTGTTGACTACAACTATTACCTTAAGACCCATTTCAAGCGCTTTTTTTAATACAAAGCGAGTTTGGGGCATTGGCCCTTCCTTTGCATCAACAAGCAAAAGACATCCATCTGCCATTTTAAGAACACGCTCAACCTCTCCACCAAAATCAGCATGCCCAGGCGTGTCTATAATATTTATCTTAGTGCCCTTATATACAACACTGGCATTTTTTGAAAAGATGGTGATACCACGCTCTCTTTCAAGATCGTTACTATCCATAATAAGATCTTTTCCATCAACTTCTTTTGCAAGTTTGGTTTGTGATTGTCTTAGAAGTGCATCAACCAAAGTTGTTTTACCGTGGTCAACGTGAGCTATAATAGCTACATTTCTTATTTGTAAAGTAGTGTTAGATTGGTTTAAATCAGATTCATTCATTGTTTAAAAAAAACCGCTTCCCGCGGTTCTTTTTCATTATATACTAATTACTGTGAAAATTAAAGTTAAGAAGGCTAATTTAGTTGAAAAGATTATTGGTGTAATGTTTCAGGATAAGATTCTTCCTCTTTATTTTGAAACTAGATGGGGTATACATACGTTTTTCGTCAAAAAACCTATAAAAGTATTAGTTTTAGATAAAAACAACAAGCTGGTATTAGCAACAGTTGTAAAACCAAATAGGATTTTTGTTTGGAACCCAATTTACAAAAAGGTGATTGAAGTACATGAGTCCTTTTTGAGAAAAAAACTTAAGATTGGAGACAAAATTGAAATAGCGGGTTGACAAAGGCTAGTTTATGGGTAAAAATTAACACATGATACTTAAAAATTATGTCAAAATCCCAAATCTCTTTTACCAGGAACCAAAGCCGGAAAATTTACTAAAGGAGCTCCATTCGTTTGAAGGAAGGCTTGCCGAACACATAACAAGCTTTGCCGGAAGCATTACCTTTGTAAATGTGCATATTATATGGTTTTCCTTCTGGATTGCTGCAAATGAAGGCCTCCTCAAGCCCTATATTTTTCCTTTTGATCCATTCCCATACGGACTTTTAACAATGATCGTATCTCTTGAAGCTATTTTCCTATCAACCTTTATTATGATCACACAAAACAGACAAGCACTTATTGAGACTTACCGAGATTTGACTGAAGAAGAAGAAATAAAAGAGGCGGAAGAAGAAGTTGAAGACATCCAAAAAGACCTTGATGATATTAAAAAAGCAATGGAATTTATTCAGAAGAAAATAACAACTGTGGAGTCTAAAACCCCTAATACCGGATCCACAACCCCATAGCTTGCAAAACTTGACAAGCGTCCCATAGTTTGCTATAATTCGAGGCTATAGGCATAATCTTTGAGCCTATAGTCAATATGTTTTCCAACTTAATTATCACAGCAACAGCTATTTCTATGGTGGCACAAGCCGTGCTTACTCCAACACCTGATTTAAAACTTTTTTCGACAAGAGAGTTTTCTCTTAAAGAGAGGTATTCTAACTCCTATGTTAGTAACGTATTTTCAGATAACATCCTCTTAACTGCAGCTTATCTCCGAGGCATAGTAAAAGGCGGAAGTGAGGTTAACTGGGAAGAAATAAGAAAACCATTTACCTACAGCTTTACTTTACAACCTGGAGAATCATTTGCCTTTCACGACGGTCTGTTTACTGAATACGAAGGAAAGGTAAAACTTACTACAAACGCACATTTTAACGCCCAAGAAGGATTTAAATCTGACGGTTACCTTATAGGAGACGGTGTATGTCACTTTGCCTCACTTATCTATTGGGCAGCTAAGGATGCAGGTCTTAACGCTCTTGCTCCTGTAAATCACAATTTTGCTGCTATTCCACAGGTACCATCTGAATACGGAGTGTCTATTTACTCTCATGGAAAAGATGATAAAGCAGGAGCTTCACAAAATCTTTATATCAAAAACAATAAAGACAAAGCGATCAACTTCGTATTTAAATTTGACGGAACAAACCTTAAAGTAAGTGTGGAGGAAGCTGTCTAATTACATTTTAATAAGCACCTCTTGTTTTTTCTTAAATAATATATTACGTTAATATAAAGTGAAGAAAAAACCTGCCAAGAATAAGCATAAACGTGCTAAAGCTCATTCTTTTTTAAAAATTCACCCCTTATTTATAATCCTAGGTTTTTTACTCCTCTTGCTATTGTCATTTTTTTTGTTTTTTAGCAATAAGCCTTTTTGTGCAAATTCCGTATCGTGCATAAAAGATTTAAGCGGAAATTACGACCCAAGTGGAACTATCGGCGTCTTTGAGGGAAAAAAAGTTAGCCCACCCAAAGAACTTGCGGAAGGAAAAAATCCAAAAGTAGTTTTAGGAGAAAATACTTCTGACAAGCATATTTATGTTGATTTGACGCACCAAAGACTTTATGCGACCGAAGGTAACACAACTGTTTACAATTTTCCTATCTCTTCAGGAAAGTGGCACAAAACCCCAACTGGAGATTTTAAGATTTGGGTAAAGTTGAGATATACAAGAATGGAAGGGGGAAATCCGGGCACCGGAACTTACTATAACCTACCTAACGTTCCATATACCATGTTTTTCTACAATAACGATGTGAGCAAGATAGATGGATATAGTATCCATGGGGCATACTGGCATGACAATTTTGGACATCCAATGAGTCATGGATGTATAAATATGAAGATTGCAGATGCAAAATTATTATATGAATGGACCAATCCTCCGGCCACAGGCTACACAACATATGTAGATGATAGTGAGGGCACTCCAATTACTATTTCGGGGGTTACACCTGAAGAGTAACATTTGAGAGTTATCTTATTCTGACTTTATATCTAGTAGTTCAATCGTAAATATAAGCCCTGCATTCGGTGGGATGACTCCGTTTCCAGCTCCAGCTTCTCCATATGCTAGTTTTGAAGGAATGGTAATTACTCTTTTTCCACCTATTTTCATTCCTATCATTCCCTGATCCCAACCGGGAATAACTCTTCCAACTCCTATCGGAGTTTCAAAAGGCTGGTTACGAGTAAAAGAACTATCAAAAACTTGCCCATTTAGAAGCTTTCCTTCATAGTTAACTACAACAGTATCTCCAGCTTTGATTGCAGCACCAGTTCCTTCTTTTACATCTTCGATTTTTAACTCTGTAACATCCATAGGTTTATCTTTAGTCGAATTATTATTACCTACATTTCCATTTAAAGCAAGCCCTTGATTTTGATCGTTACCACCAAGAACAAAGGCAGAGGTTGGGTTTGCATCTTGAACAGGAGAAGCGATACTCGTATCCTCTTTCGCTTTAACAATAAAAAACCCCACGATCAAAAGAAAAATTCCACCAACTGTTGCAATCGCAAAAATGTGATTAGCCTTCAATGTGGAAATATTATATATAGTTATTTAAATTGAGTAAAGAACTTCTCTAATTTGTAGGAGCTGGATTTGTGGGTGTTGGAGTAAAAGTAGGAGTACTTGTTGGAACAGTTGTAGGTGTTAACGTTGGTGTACTAGATGGAGTAGGGGTAGAACTATTTGTGGGTGTTGGAGTTGGTGTAGGATTACAGTAAAAAGCCAAGGCGGGAGAGAACGCAGAAAAAGTTCCACAATTACTGCATGTTGAATATGCATACTGAGCATAATAGGTTGTCCCTGAGTTAAATAGGTAACCAGTATTATATGTTTGCGCTTGATTTGGACTCGAAGGAGAAGTTGTTATGTTTACTAAATTGTTTGATCCCTGACTTGTTCCTACAGTTAACTGATATTGTTGTGCATTTTGTATTACAGAATTACTGTTATATGCTAACGTCACCTGCCACTGATTTCCCCCGTTCATAGAAGCACAAGAATTGGTCATGCTATTTGATGGTGGAGCTGACGGAGGCGTTTGAGCATTAATTGTTAATACTTCGTTAACAGCAGGAGCTGCCACGGTCAAAATTTGCGAGGTATTAACTACAGATCCGTTAGAGATGACTTGCGCCTGGAAATCATAGGCAGTACCAGATGTGGCTCCGCTCCAAGTCCAAGAAACACCATTTACCGCTGCAACCCCCGATGCAAAGGTATTAAAATTACCTACACCACTAACTCTTGAACCAATTGAGATTGTTGCACCTGAGGGAACAGAACCATTAAGATTTATTGTTCCTGAAACGGCAGTAGTTGCAGGGATTGGAGACTGTGCTGTTGAGTTGATTGTGAGGGTTTCGTTATATGCTGGAGCGGTAAAAGTTACAGATTGAGACTGGGAGATCACTTGACCACCCGATACCAATTGGGCCTGAACAGTATATGTAACACCTGATTTTGCACTGTTATAACTCCATGAAACGCCATCTATCGCGGCTAAATTAGTAATTACATTGGTGAAACTTGATGCACTTTGAGATTTTACAGCTATAGATATTGTTGAACCTGTGGGAATATATCCGTTAAGGTTCATCGTGCCTGAGATGGTTGTCTTGGAATTTGTAGAAGATGAAGCAGGTGCATTTATTCTTAAAGATTCATCTATTGCCGGTGCCACAGCAAGATGGATATCTGACTTTGCTACTGTTTTTCCATTTTCAACTAAATAAGCTTGAAATTCATACGCTACACCTTTTTGGCCATCACTATAACTCCAAATATTACCATCAACAGGGGAGAGTCCCTTAGAAAAAATTTTAAACTCACTTGAGCCAGTAGATCTTACTCCAAGCGATACGCTCGAATTTGATGGAGGATTTCCATTAAAATCGATCGTGCCTGAAATTGCACTCTTTCCCTCAACTTGACTAACAATCGTGTTTGGCAAAAAATTAAGTCTATGTGAGCCTAAGAGATATCCAACAATTCCAACAAATCCAATAAAAAGTACCACTAAAATCTCGATAGCTACCGCGCGAGATAGACCAATGTTA
The DNA here is from genome assembly GCA_964641355.1 of uncultured Gammaproteobacteria bacterium. Classification (GTDB taxonomy): domain Bacteria; phylum Patescibacteriota; class Microgenomatia; order Levybacterales; family GWA1-39-11; genus CAZXND01. The sequence goes on from CAZXND010000003.1 coordinate 13,740, forward strand.
TTACCTTGCGAAGTTTGAGTTTGAGGATTATCTTGCATCCTAACTAGCTTTTCATAAGTGGAGTAATTTGTCAACATTTTTTAGTCTTTCAAAGATGATATTTTGAGAGTTAATTCCCTCAATATATGTAGGATTTTGACCAAACAAAAGAAATACTAAAATCAAGGCCATATTAAGAATTGAAAAGACAGCAACGACCAAGAGAGCAAGCATAAAACTCGTTTTCTTAATTAAAAACTTATAAAACTCAGCAAGACCAATTGATAAAAAGGGGTAACTACTTATTAGCATCCTTACTCCATAAGACTCTCCCTGACTCCAACCCGACCATGAAGATATCAAATAAAACTGAAGCAATATTATCATAAGAAGTGAAAAAACAAAGAGATTTTTCCACTTCAAAAATAAAAAGTAAATCGAAATTAAAAGAATAGGACTTGTGTATAAAATTCCAACCTTAGAAGAAAAAATTAGTTGCATTAAATGAGGGTTTAAAAAATTAAATCCTTCACCACCTAAGAAGTATGGATTGTTAAAAGGGGAGCCATATAAGATCTTCCAGATTAACAACTGAGGGATAAATATTATAAAAGCACTGGTTCCAATAATTGAAAGATATATAACTACCTTGTGCAAGTTTTTTTTATTTTTTATTAAAGAATAAACCAAGACTGGAAAATAAAATATAAAATCCTGTGTTCTAATTAGTGCTAAAATTCCCAAAATACTACCCAACTCCACACCTTTCTTCCAAGAAAAATTATCCTTATTTTTATACCAACTAACCAGAAACAACACCGAAAATAAAAATGACGAAGGATGGGAATTAACAACATCAACTGCCCCATAATAGAGTAAACTCGTTGAAAAAATTATGGATGATGTAGTCAAAAGTGAAGTTTTGGCACCATAAGAAGACAAAAGGAATTTATATAAAATAAGTAAACCTAAAAATATCCATATTACATTTGACACGCCAACAGACAATTGAAATATGTCTGAATATCCATAAAGTGAAATAGGATAAAAGACATTAACAATAAAAGATAATATGTATGCAATTAAAAATGTAGGAATCCAAGTGAGGGGAGCGCCAATATTATATTTATTTGGAAAATACCCTGTTTTTGTTCTTTGAACATAGTTATCTCCTCCATCCTCTTTCAAACTATTATTATTTTTCCAATTATAATGATGATTAAATTCATTTCTAAAGTCTAAGTCTTTATCTACAACAAGTGAGCGAACATAAGAGTAGTAATATATTCCATCTCCATAAACAGCTTGCCCGACAATAAAGTAGTGACAGAGAAATATAAGCACAAGAAACAAAGATAAAAAGAAAAAAAATAAGCGCTGCACAAATAAATTCTAGCATAGTCAAAAAATAGTCCTATATTAGTTATTTATGCTTGATATTGAATGATATTTATTGATATGTTAAAATATACCTCTTATGGCAAGAAAGAGAGCAAAATCAACCCTTCAAGTACAAAAATATCCTAGACTTATAGTTAATAATGTTAAACAAGGATATAAGAGACTTGTTGTGCTAAGTGAAAAAAGACCTCTTTTTACATTTTTTATTTTTCTTGGAATAATTATCCTTTTAATTGTTGCGAGTAATACTTTTTTTTCTTTAAAAAAAGAACAGACCAAAGAATCGAAAAGCATTAAAGAAGTTTCAATTTACAGAATAGGTGCTGCTCCTAAAATTAAAGTTTCCGCTCAAACAAAAAAGTCAGGAGTAATTCAAATTACAGCGCTTTCAGGAGGGGTAATTAACAGGATAAATGTGAAGGAGGGTGACGTAATAGGATCGGGATCTACTCTTATTGAGATGAGCTCAAACTACGAAGGAGATAACGCTCTTTCTGTTCAAAGACAAATTACAGAAAGACAGTACCAAGCGAATGCATCTACATATAAAACACAAAGAGAAATTATCGACAGACAAAAAGAAATCGCCCGTAAAAATTTAGAAAATGATGAAGAAATGAGAAAAATCATCGAGCAGTCAATCAGCGAGACTCGCGATTTAATTAGTCAAAATGAAGAAATCTTGAATGTACTTGGTGATGAAATAAAAAATCTTGAGCAAAATAATGCACCAGCCTCCCAAGTTCTTCCTTTAAAAGAACAAAGAAGTCAATTCTTAGCCTCAACAAACCAAGCAAAAACCGCACTTAGAACCAATGAGTACAATGCTTCGAGTGATAATCCTCCGGCTGAAATCGCAGAATTAAATAAAGAAGTTACTCTTAGACAACTTTCGGTACAAGAAAAACAATTAACCCTATCCCTTGAAGTATCAAGACTTCAAACAAGAGTAGCACAGATAAATGAAAGTCTCATGTATCCAAAAGCTCCTTTTGCTGGGACAGTCGAGAGAATTTATGTAAAAGAAAAACAACAAGTAACGCCAGGTACACCTCTTTTAGTGTTTAGCCAAACACAGGCCGACGATCCAGTTACAGCTGTCGCTTTTGTATCCTCTGAAATAGCAAGAAAAGTTTCAATGCTTGAGCCTAGCACTCTTCATATCGGTAATAAAGCCATTTTTCAATCAATACCTTCATTTATTACAACCGAAGCGGTACAAGGGACTCTTTATGCAGTGTATTATCCGATTCCTCAAGAATACTACAATCTTGTGGTTAGCGAAGGATACATAACGGTTGACATTCCAATTGGTTATCCTGATACATCTATGGTTGCGACCTACATTCCTATTGATTCTGTGTATCAAACCGAAGGCAATTCTTATGTATTTGTTGTTAGTAACAATAAGGCCGAAGCAAGAAATATTCAACTTGGCCCTGTTTATGGAGAATATGTTGAAGTTTTTTCAGGATTAAGAAATCAAGACGCAGTTATTTTAAATCGAAATATTATCCAAGGAGACGCCGTAATTATTAAATAGTTCTACTTTCATGGCACAAAGAAAAGTATCTTATCTTGGTTCCCTCAAATTTGACCCACGTCTTTGGAATAACTGGTGGGCAAAATATCTCGTCCAAATAAGACTTGTCATAATGATAATACTTCTTGTGTGTGTTTTGGGATTATTTGGTTATTCAAGAGTTCCTAGAAGACTCAACCCAGAAATAAATATTGCAATTGTCACGGTCAATACGATACTTCCAGGTGCATCCCCAACTGATGTTGAGCAACTTATTACAATCCCACTTGAAGATGCCGTAGGAAATGTTAGTGGGATTGATACCATGACGTCTTTTTCTACAGAAGGAAGGTCAGGAATAACTATACAATTTAAGTCAAATGTTAACGCTGATAAAGCAAATAGCGATGTTAAGTCGGCTGTTGATACAGTAAACGATCTTCCATCAGATGCTACAACCCCAAACGTAGCAAAGCTCGATTTTGAAAATCAGCCAGTTTGGAATTTTGCTGTTACAACAGATTTAGATACCGCCTCGCTAATGAGGTTTTCAAAAGTACTTAAAGATAGAATTGATGAAAGCTCAAAGGTCGACAGAATAACAATGTCAGGATTTGATAATCAAAATGTTGAAGTAGAAATCTTACCTGAAAGAGTAGAGGAGCTAGGGCTAAATATTCAGCAAATTAGCCAAGCTTTAAAGAGCGCAGCTGGATCTTACCCAGCTGGAAATGTTGAAACAGGAACATCTTCTTTTTCTCTCTCTATTGAAAAAAATGTTACCACCATAAATGATATAAGAAATGTCAGAGTCACAACTGGAGGACAAAGCGTTAAGCTTGGTGATATCGCAAAAATCTCGTTTGTATCTGATAGAAATCAGAACGTTTCTATTCTTGCATCTAGTAATATAAAGCAAAAGCCTACTGTTCAATTTTTTGTTTTCAAAACTAAAACTGCAAATATTGATGAAGCAGAAAAGGATGTCAAAAAAATAGTAGATGACACAGTAAAAGAATATGGTGGACGTTTTAAGGTTGTTACAATAACTAACGCTGCAAATGAAATTTCTGATGAATTTAGCAATTTAGCTCGAGAATTTACAACAACAATTATCTTAGTTTTTGCACTTCTTCTGATCTTTCTAGGTTTAAGACAGGCTCTAATTTCAAGTCTTACAGTCCCTCTAACTTTTCTTGCATCATTTGCAGTTATCTATGCACTAGGACTATCTCTTAATTTCTTAACAATGTTTTCTTTTCTTATTGCACTGGGAGTACTTATTGATGATGCTATTGTCGTCGTTGCAGCAATGACCAGGTATTATGCGACAGGAAAATTTACACCAGAAGAAACCGGAGTACTTGTGTGGCGTGACTTTATAGTCCCTCTTATTTCAACGGCTATCACAACTATCTGGGCCTTTGTACCCTTGCTTCTTGCTGGTGGAATAATTGGTGAATTCATAAAAACAATCCCCATTGTCGTAACAATTACAATGGCATCATCAACTTTAATTGCAATATTTATAACCCTACCCCTTATGATTGTGTTTTTAAAACCTCGATTTCCTAGAAGGGTTAAAATTTTTCTTTCCATTTTATGTCTATTAGTACCCGTAATTTTAATTGCGGTAGTAACTCCAAAAAATACAATCTTCCCATTAATTCTTATCCTTTCGGCATTCTTTGTATATCTAACTTTCAAAATTCGCAAAAGCATTCTTAATGAATCACAAAAAGTTATAAGACAAAATAAGTACTTGAGGCCCTTACCACGCCTATTTAGTCGAATTTCTGATGAGGGAATTTTGAATATAGAGGTTGTGGCTAAAAAATACATGACTCTAATTGAAAGAGTACTCTCTTCAAAACATGGTAAAAGAAATACGTTAATCGCTGTTGTAACGTTTACTTTGGTTGCATATATTTTGGTACCACTAGGTCTGGTAAAAAATGAATTCTTTCCAGGCCAGGACAGTGATACGTTATATGTGTCAGTTGAACTTCCTTCGGGAACAAGTCTTTCTGTTGCTAAGCTGGAAATGTTATCTTTGCTTGCCAATCTCAGAAATACAAAAGAATTATTATATGCGGTTGGAGAAACAGGGCAAGGATACTCATCTTCGCAGGGAAGGACTAACACGCAGAATACATTTTTATTAACACTTCACTTAACAGACCCCTCTGAAAGAAAAGCCGAGTCCAAACAGATCGCCGAAGAAATAAGAAGTAAATTTAAAAACTATAGCCGTGGAACATTGACAGTTCAAGAACAGCAAGGAGGACCACCGGCTGGAGCTGATGTACAAATAACAATTCTTGGAAATGATTCTCAAAAGCTTGATAATTACGCAGATAAAACTATTCAATTTTTGAAATCTACACCAGGAACTACCAATATTAATAAGTCCATAACACCAGGAACAAGTAAGCTAGCATTTGAACTTGATAATGACAAGCTCGCCGAAAATAATTTAACAATAGACCAAGTTGCTTTTTGGCTCAGAACTTATGCTAGCGGCTTTAGTCTTGACAAGATTAAGTTTGGCGATGAGGAAAACGATATCGTCTTAAGATTAACTTCAGAAAACGCAACGCCTGAAGATCTAGGAAGAATTTCAATCCCCTCCACAAGTGGAGTGAGCCAAAACATCAACCAAGTACCTTTAATTTCACTTGGAAAAATCATTCTGACGACAAATCCAACATCAATAACAAGAGAAGAGAGTAAAAGAACAATCTCAGTTACTGCCTCAACAACTGCAGGGCATAACGCACAAGAAATAAATAACAAACTAGCAGAATTCGCAAAAGATGGACTTAAATTAGAAGAAGGTTTTAGTTGGAAAACTGGTGGGGTGAATGAAGAGAATCAAAAATCTATTGAGTCAATACTCCAAGCAATGATTCTCTCATTCTTACTTATATTCATAACGATGGTTATTGAGTTTAGATCTTTTAGGCAAACATTTATCGCGCTTATGTTTATCCCAATGTCAGTATCTGGAGTTTTTTACATATTTGCACTAACCAATACGCCGCTTTCTTTCCCTGCACTAATTGGTATACTGGCACTTTTCGGAATTGTAGTAAGACACGCAATTGTAGTCATGGAGAAAATAAACGATGATAGGCGAGAAGGGATGAGTATCAAAGACGCAGTTGTAGATGCTGCTGGAAATAGACTTGAACCCGTTGTCTTAACTTCTCTTGCAGCAATAATTGGTTTAATCCCCATAACTCTTTCAAACCCATTATGGCGTGGACTTGGTGGGGCAATTATTGCAGGATTATTATTTTCAGCGGCAATAAAATTATTCTTTATTCCCGTAATGTACGTACTTCTTTTTCCTGAAGAAAAGAAAAGAAGTCGTTAATTTTTCTGCCAACGTGCAAGGGTTGGAATAAGAGCATTCGACATTCCTCTTGCTTCATCTTCGGGAATTCCTTCCTCCATCATATACTTAACTGAGTTATCTATCATTTGATCAAGAGCTAAATCCGGTTCGGTAAAATTACCCATCTGGAAACAATATTTACAAAAATCTGAAACATTTTTTCCGTCTTTATCTGTACCATAAAAACCTTCGCCTATAGGCATTCCACAACTTTGACAGCGAATTTTCTGATCCATATCTTAAGGTTTACACCTTTTTTCTAGTTTTGTAAACTACCTTAAGAATCGTAAAGTATTCTACCGCTCTTCAATGACTCAAATGCAAGTCTTGTTGCCTCAAACATCGGTGAAGGAAGGTTATTAAGCTCATACCACTCCCAATCAGTACTCTTATGAGGTTCAAGAGTTTTGGGAGCTCCGCTTTTCCAGTCGCAAATTATTCCCAAGTGAACGTAGTGCGAATTTTTATACTTTTTGATATTTGCTGCAAATTGTAGTCTTATGTTTTTAATCTCGATTCCTGCCTCTTCCCTTACTTCACGTCTTGCACACTCTTTAAATGATTCCAAATACTCTAAATGGCCTCCGGGAAATTGATATTCACCATCTCCAAAAGTATTTTGCCTCTTGGAAAGCAATACTTTACCATTTTTAAAAATCATTACTCCAATTCCTACGCGAATATTATTCTTATCATTCACAATCAGATTATACCAAGAAGTTTCTAATAAAATATCAATCGGTTGATAAACTGGGAGTTAATTTTATTAGTAGTTTTTGAGTCAAAGGAAGAAAGAGTTCCACCATTTGGGTCCAAATCATAAAGCGGTTGACCGTATACTTCTTGAATTATAAAAAATCTTCCACCCACCTTAGAGACAAGATAGATAGATTTATCAGAAAGTGAAAATTTTACAAAATCAATGCCATTAATTGTTACATGCTGGAGTTTTAAATCAGATCCATAAATATCATTAATGTACGACTCTATAGAACCATAATTTGTCCCATCAACAGTTGCAATTCTCATTTGAGCGATGTCCCCAGCAGTTGGTTCCTGATAACTTTTAGGTTTAATTGGAAAACCAAAAATTATTTGACACTCACCATATGCCTCAGGATCATCTGTTACATGATTCCATTCAGCTGCCTCCCATCCCTTTGGGTAATAAACCTTAACGTAATCCTTAAATTCTGTACACTTTGGAGCATATTCAATCCAATCGTTTATAGCAGGTATTGGAAGCACTTTTTCAACGGTACTTGCACTTATATCGTTTTGAGATATCTCTTCACTATCAATAGCGTTTTTAAATTGCCTATTGTGATAAGTCCAAGTGAAAAAGATAACAACAATTAAAATAATTGTTATTAAGTAGATTCCAATAAGAGATACATCTTCAACTATTAATTTTTTTTTAATTTTCTTCTTAGACTTTTTCTTCACGAATAAAGTATCTTACAATTTAAAGCACCTTGTCAACTTCTTTAAGTTAGAGCTTGTATAGTCTGACATCATTCGTCTCTTTTACCAATTTTAAACTAGGAAATTTAAATGCAACCGAGACAATAATTGAGTTGGGTTTTAATTCTTTCTTTAGTTTTTTTTCCATATCTTTCATAATTCTTGAAAGCCCATAAATAACTACAATATCAAAAGCGGAATAATCCACACTCCACATATTAGCCAAGCTAACAAACGCTTTACCTTTAAGTTGGAGTTGTCTAATTTTAAGACGTGAGCGCAAGACGAGTAGAGGGTTTATTTCGTATCCATATGTCTTATATCCCAAACGCGCTAGGGCAATAAGAATTTTTCCATCACCCGAACCAATATCAACAACATTTCCACCTTTCTTTTGAGATCTAACTAAATCAATTAAAGCTTTAAGTCTCTTATCGCTTGTAGGTACGTATGGTGCTCCTTTTATGAGAGGAATAAAAAGAATAGCTATTAATGATAATAAAAAGAGTAGGGCAAAAATATAAAGGATGAATTCAAGCACTTAAATTAAGAGGCTAACTTTTTTTATTTTCTTTCTTTCCTTGTCCGTCTTCAAGCCCCTTTCGCATTTCGCGCAAAGCCTCTCCGACTCCTTTTGAAAGCTCGGGTAACTTCTTTCCCCCAAAAAGAAGCAGAATAATAACTAAAATTAGAATGAGTTCTTGTGAGCCTATCCCAAACATTAATATCTAATATAAAACTTTAGACTCAATCTTGCAATACATAATTTATCCACCAAAAAAGCCGAGTTACCCCGGCTTTTTTGATTTAAGCAAATTTGCTAGAGTTTTTGAGCTTAATACTGTCCTCCGCGTCTATTTCCGCGATCAAAGCCGCCTCTATTTCCACCTCTGTTATTATCAAATCCTCCGCGATTTCCACCATTATTCTCTCTTTCTCTTGCTTCATTTACTACAATTGGTCTACCGTCTAAAGTTTGACCGTTAAGCTCTTTTATTGCTTTTTCAGCCTCTTCGTCGGAAGACAATTCTACAAAACCAAATCCTCGCTTTTTGCCAGTATATCTATCTGTTATAACTTTTGCAGAAACAACAGTACCAGCAGATGCAAAGAAGTTTTGTAGTCCTTCATCGGATGTATCCCATGAAAGATTTCCTACAAATAATCTTTTAGCCATTTATACCCCTCCTTTCTTTGGAAAAATTAACATATGTGAATGCGAATAGGTGTGTGAGTCACGAGGAAAATTCTCTGTAACAAATACCATCAACTGTAGCTATTATACCATATTTTGCAAAAAAACAAGAATTATAGCTATTTTTTGACTTTTTGCCTTAAAAATGGTAAAAACTATATCTAAATATATCATGACTAAGAAAAAGGTAGTTTTAAAAGAAAGAGATACAGAAGATAAAACCACCTCACATAAGAAGGAGCTCCTCCTTATTGGTGGAATAATTATTATTTTTTTCTCTTTCTCAACATTAAAATCCGCCATTTTAAGCAAAAAAATGGTCGTCACACCTCAGTGGGTAACGTATAATTCTAAAGTCGCAAGTTACAGCGCTTCATTTCCAAGGAAACCTGAACAAACCAATATTGAGATCGCGCTTGGTGGAACAGGAAAAATTGAAGAATGGATAGCTCTTAGAAGCAGAAGCCAAGATAAAACTTTTGTTGTAAGCACGGTTGAGGCTCCCATTGATTATCCTCTTGATAACAATCCTGATTCACTTGAGCAATTGGCAAAACTTGCTATAACTCTTGAATCCCCAAATTCATCTGTAAATCCAATATCTGAGAAGTTCTTTGAGTATCAAGGGGTTCCAGCTATTGAATATGAGTACAAGTCTGAGGGCGGAGAGTTTTTTTCAAGATTTAGGACTTTTTATGTTGGGAGAACTATTTACTCAATCGGAGAAAAAGCAAAGAAAAACGATTTTTCAGACTACAATAAATTTATCAACTCTTTTCAAATATCAAAGTAATTTACACAAAAAAACAGACAGCTAGAATAGACTGCCTGTTTTTTTTGACAAAGATATTAGTTAATCTTAATATCTTTTTTAGTAATATCAAACGGACCATCGATTGGCGTTCCCATACTAGCAACACCATTAAGAGCTGTTGATTCGTCTGTAAAGCTACCCCAAATTTTGTCTGGAGTACCATCGTTTACTTTTGCAAATAACCAAAGACCAACCCATGATGGATTACTTGCCTTTGTGACTCGTCCGGCAAACCAACCATTGTCACCATCGACTTTAACAGATGAAACCTTGACATTGTACCAAGCCTTTGCGGAATCGTCATATTCAAAATATCCAGCATTCTCACCAGTGGTCATTTTCATGTCTACCTCTCGCTTAAGTCCATAAGCTGTATAGCGAACATTTTGACCTCTTATTGTTTTCTGATGATCTTTTACGTATTTCTCGCACTGAGATTTTTTGGAGAAAGTTGGATTATTAAATGTTTTCCAATTTGTCCCAGAACATTCTGAGAAAAGAGTAGGTGGACCAAAAACTGGTTCAAAATTGAAAACTGTGATACCGCCAGAAGTTCCAAACTTAAATGAATCTATATTCTCAGTATACCCATCCAAGTATGGTTCCCCAACTCTAATTCCAAGCCACGAATCCGGTGTATTTATACGCGCATTGGGAAATGATGTCACTATATCGCTCCATGTACGATTCGCATTAGGATTCCCATCAGGCCATACATTACCATTTGATGCTAAACCAGACCATGTCCAAATAGCATTACCTCCATTTATGGCATCCCACTCGTTCCATGAGTTTTGACTCACAACCCCATTGGCTGAAGGTACATAAACTAGCCTCCTTTGAAAAAGACTACTACTACCAGTAAAATCTACATTAAAATTAAGATATCCAGATCGGTTAGTAGAACCTCCATTTCCCGCTGATGGATTATAAGTAGTAAATTTTAGAACCGTTATATCCGCCAACTTTTGTCCCGCAAACTGATAGGTAGCTAAATTTCTTCTTTGTGACCCTGTTACGCTAATTTGCGCACTTCCAACTCCCAATGGGGGAGTACCTGGTCCTATCAAAAATGATCCTAATGAACCATCTATTACATCAGTTTCGTCATTGTAAAAAAACCACGATTCCGGCTTTGCAATTACATCTGCTAAACTAGTTGCTAAATCATTGGTGGTAACCACAACCGTATTAATTCCTACAGCCTTTATAGAACTAACTGTAAATATAAAAAGACAAATAAGGAAAAATAGAACCCCTAAAATATTTTTTTTCATTTTTCACCTCCTTTCATACCTTATGACATGTACATATTGATATTAAGAAGAAGTAAAGTCAACGGAGTAAAAGTAGATAAAACTATTCGCCAACTATATCTTTCCTATTGTGAGTGAGAGTATTTACTCCAAGAGTATTTGATATATTATGAGCAACCTTTGTGTAAATTCCGTAAGTTAAGCTTTGTTTGACTATATTATTTGATAGTAAATTCTTTCCGGCTTTACCAACAAGATATATTCCGACAGAATTATTATACAGATCATTATTTGTAATCCTATTACCACTAGATTTGATATACATAGCAACATCATTATTTCTCACTTGATTTGTCTCGATTAAGTTATTGTTTGCCTCATCATAGAAATAGAATCCATAGAGACGATTATTTTGAATGTCATTTCCAACAAGAGTATTGTTGTCAGATCTGGAATTTGCTCTAATTCCATGCCTATTATTTTTAATCGTATTATTTTTCACTAAGTTATTACTTGAGTGCCATAAAGCAACACCGCTTGTATTACCGATAAGCGTATTATTTTCAATAATATTGTTGTTAGATTTCTCATGCAACATAATCCCATGAAGCTTATTATTAAACGAAGTATTATTGACTATGACGTTGTACATACACCTCTTTGAGAAAATGATTCCATGAGTCCCATTACTGTGCGCTTCATTATTTTCAACTAAAAATCCGTTGGAGTCATCGTGCGGATCAAGTCCGTAACGAACGTTGTTATAAAATTCATTTCCACGCCAGGTGATTCCCGTAGCACCGAAAGTATAAGCACCAAAATAATTGTCATGGAATTTACTATTTATTACCTCACCAGTTAATAATTCTTTTTTTAGTAAAGAAGTGCTCATTTTCCAAGAAACACCATATGGAGAAACGGTGAGCTTCGGATTTGTTGCGTATCCAAGATGTGACATTTCCGAGTTATAGATATCCATTCGACCATTATCCCGTGCCATAATAAATGACCTTCCATCTTCGATATCTTTATCAAAGTCTTTTGCAGTGTCATCCCAAGAAGTAACTTCCACCCCGTTAAACACTATGTCCGCATCTCTTGATCGTATAGTCACAAATCCCTTTTTGTCACTATTAAGCTTCAACCATTTCACATCACGAGCATCAAATACTAACGTTGCTCCGTTATAAACATATATTGAAGACTTTGCTAACCAAACCCCCTTACCTTCATTAACAAATCTACTATTCCCCATGCTTTCAACTAATTGTTTAAAAGTAACCTTTTGACCTCTTCCTCTCACAAGAATTGTATTAGACGCTGAATCATAAATAAATCCAACCGTATCATCCTCTATCTTATAATTTAGCTTGGGATTTCTAACTAACTGAGTATCTTTACCTGGGATTGAAAGCTTCATCCCAACTCGAATCCCTGAAAAAGGAGAAACCTTAGACTCATTAGCAAGAAGTATTTTTTCTTTTTCTATCTTAAATTTATCTGCTATAGAGTCGATCGTGTCATTTGACTTAACAATATAAGATTTAACAAGCAAATCCTTCATAGCTACGTCTTTTGTACCGAGAACAGCAGTCAAGGGACGGTAATTCAGTTTTGAAAGTGAATTCGCGATTATTGCCTTTTTAATTGCAAGAGGACGAAAGTAAGTTGTTTGCTTGTAAAGATTCACCAAATAAAAAAGAGTTATCAAAACAAGACCTGTTGCAAAATATGAAGGCACTTTAAACAAAAATTTAAACTCCTTCATTCTTGATTTATCCCAACGTGTAATCCAACCTTGCGTATTAAGAGTGAATAATGCGTAAATTCTCATTACTCCCATGACAAAAGTCATTAGAATGAATCCTGGAAGGATCGTTATATCTTGAGGACGCCTTGTGAGATGGTGGTGCATTTTAATCGCACGACTTACAAACCACCAAACAAGAATTACACCAGCTGTAAACCACTCATGATAGAGTAGTGCTATGATGAAAAAAATTGGGCTTAATACTACAACAAATGACTGCAAAAACTTATCGACTTGATAGAAAAGAAGAGCAGGATGCTTAAATGGCCAACCAGCAATTAGAGCTTTTAAATCTGCCCTAAGACTGTTTCTTGTCCATCTCAGTCTTTGCTTTAAAAACGCAGAAAGACTCGCCATCCCAGGAGTATAAACATGAGCGTTTGATTGGTATGCGACTTTCCATCCTGCCGCAAGCACTAAATATGTTAGTCTCTTATCATCTCCTGATATAACAGGTCTTCCCAAAAAAGTTTCATGAATCAAATCCTTAACCATTGGGACTATAACAGATCTTCTGTATAGAGCTGTTCTTCCGGACAAACATACTAAAGCATCTCCTGCTGCTGCTAGAAATGGATACTCGTGTAAATACCTTAAGTCTAGCTGAACATCAAATACCTTTTGTGCAAAAGTTTTAGGATTAAGAACGCTTTGATAAGTCGCGACCCCTGCAACTTTTTTGTCATTAAATGGAGGAAGAGAATTTACAAGTAAATGATCACCCCATATTGTATCGCTGTCAACCAACGCAATAATTTCTGACGTCGCTTTTCTTATACCCTCACCAAGAGCAGGTCTTTTACCTGGTGTTTTAGTAATTACCAAAACCGCTCCCGGGAATGTTTTGGAAAAATCTTTAAAAATCTCTATACATTTCTCATCCGTGTAATCAATTACAGCAATTATTTCGGCGGGTAAATTCTTTCTCCAAGATTCAAGCGCTCGAGAAAAAATTTTGGGATCCTCATTGTATACAGGGGTTACAATCGTGACTTTTGCTAAATATCCTTTTTTTGCAGGACGATAGTGAGATCCGATTACTTCTTTTCCTGTCCAAACAGCCCATCTCCAAATTCCAACAATGCCAAGCGGAAAAAGAAGAGGGTAGCGATCTAAATATTGACCCGCGTAAAAAATAAAATCTCTATAAAAGTTAGAAATAATTTCCATTTATAATTTTTTAGTTTTTTTGTACAAAATAAATAGAACTATAAAGATAAGAATGTCTAGAGGAAGAAATGATCTACATAGGAGACTTGTAGAAGTACAGTGCTTTGTGAAATAAAGAAATAATAAGTATATTGATACCGGAATCAAAATAGAAAAAACAGGCTTTAGAAATGGAAATTTTTTTATGTAATAGAAAAATGCTAAAAGGGCAATAATTTCAACAATTAAAAATGGGGTCGCCTTACATGTTTTTGTACAGCTTTTAATTACAGGATTATACGTACTAGTCCCAAGAACTTTTTTGTTACTTTTCTTGTTAAAAAGTGCAGACTTTGAAACGTCTTCATCTCTTTTGTACATCGATAAATTTGGAATGCTTGCCCCATATGAACTACCTCCTGCAGTTGCAGATAACTTATTCGAAAATTCTCCCGGCTTACATCCGTTTCCAGCTCTAACCTTAAAATAGTACTTAACGCCATTGATTAAGTGACCAATTTCAAACGACGTTGTTGTAACATCACTAATTTCCGGGACTCCGTATTCAAAGGACGTAGAGGAAAGGCCATATGCAATTAAATAATAAGTTTTGGGATCACCAGCGCTTTGCCAAGTAAGCGTTACACTTTCACTTCCAGGGACAGCAGAAATAAGCACGGGTGGAGAAACAGGACGAGTGGCAGAACAAGAAATAGCATAAGTCTTATTAGTGGTTAAAATTAAGGTTAAAAAGATTGCCAATGTGCAGATAAAAAATTTCTTCATCTTTGGAGTGTTTTATTCGAGGAGCAAGTCATCGAGAAATTATAATTATGAGCTTATTCTCTGTCAAGTAGGGATACGGTTTGAATCAACCCTTTCTTGAAGCTAAGTGCCTATTTTGGTATTATGTAGCTACCACAACGATGCCGAGTCGTCTAATGGTAAGCAGAGCTTGCCCTTAGACTCCGGTCGATGCCGAGTCGTCTAATGGTAGGACAACGGACTTTGGATCCGTTTATTTTGGTTCGAATCCAAGCTCGGCAGCAACTACTTCTAATTACGACTGCTTTGAATACTTTTGATATAATTAAGTATGGATATAACACCAGAAGTAAAAAAATTATTCTCTGATTTACAAGTGAAACTAAAAAAATTCGGCCCAATTATTATTGAAGAGAAAAAAACCTCATTTCACATCAAGAATAAATCTAGTTTTGCGGGAGTACATCCAAGAAAAAATTATTTTATACTCAATATCGTTTCCTCAACGCCTATTAAAAGTCCAAAGTTAATGAAACAAGAACAGGTATCAAAAAATCGATTTCACAACGAGATAAAGATTGAAAAAATAGAAGACATGAGTAGTGAAGTTATTAATTGGCTCAAGAATGCTTATGCACTGACGGCGTAATATAACTCGCAATGGTTATTGTAGGATTCCTAACGCTTGGGTGCAAGTAGGACTTAATACTCAAATAATGTATCGATGACATAGATGAATAAAGTAATTAAAAATACATTACCGTTTCTAAACCATCCTCATCCTTCTGAGAAATCTTCCATAACGTTTGAAAATACAGAAGACTTCTTATTCCTACCAGAAATTCATAGCGCAAAAAAATATATGTATAAGGAGACAGTAACTCTCCTATTTTTTCTAATGATTCTAGCGAGTTTATTTTTTATCGTCATTAAGATTTTTTTAAATATTCCTATACTTATTGGCATCTCAGCTCTTATTGCATTTTTATATCTATTCTTAATGTTGTTTAAGCTTATAGTCGTAGTTAAATCCCTTAGAAGACAGTTAATCTCTTTTAGCGAGAGTGATCTTTCTTCAATAAAAGATGAAGAACTCCCAATCTATACAATTGTTTTACCCTTACTTGAAGAGGAGAAAGTTGTTCCACAAATAATTAACGCGATGAATGCAATTGACTACCCTAAGGAAAAATTAGAAATAATTATTACCCTTGAGGAATATGACACAGATACAATTCAAGCAATTAAAAAATTAAATCCACCTAATCATTTTGACTTGCTTATTCTTCCAAATGTGAAACCGAAAACAAAACCTAAAGCTTTAAATGTAGCCTTTAGAGAAGCGCGGGGAGAGTTTTTAGTTATTTATGATGCAGAAATTATCCCAGAACCGCAACAACTGAAAAAAGCTTTTCTAGCATTCACAAAGTTTAAAAATATTGGATGCCTTCAAACTCGTCTTGATCATTACAACTCAGAACAAAACATAATTACAAGATTATTTAATGCTGAGTTTTCTTTTTACTATGATCTCTTTTTGCCAGGATTACAGTCTTTAGGCTACCCCATTCCACTTTCAGGACATAGCACACATTTTAGAACACAAGCGCTAAAAACCATAGGAGCGTGGGATCCATATAATGTTGCCGAAGATTGTGATGTAGGAATTAGAATGTATCGTTTAGGATTTAAAACAGATATTTTAGACTCGATAAGCCATGAAGAAGCTACAAGTGGCCTTAGATCATGGATGCACCAAAGAACCAGATGGATGAAGGGATTTATCCAAACAAGCATTGTACATCTTCGTCATCCATTACGTTTAAAAAACGAGGTTGGGGGGACACAAAACTTTCTAGGATTCCTCTTCACAGTTCCTGGCACAGTTGTAATCAACATACTGAACCTATTCTATTGGGTATTGTTATTGGCTTGGATAGCGACTAAGTCTGATCATATCCAATATCTATTTCCAACTCCCATCCTTTACATATCTATCATTTCATTTGTTATGGGAAATGTCATTTTTACGTTTCTTAATCTCATTGGAACTTATAAAAGAAGAAGATACGCGATGGTAAAGTATTGCTTATTGTCACCTATTTACTGGATTCTACTTGCCCTCGCTACTGTGAGAGCAACCATCCAAATTATATTAAAACCACATTACTGGGAAAAAACCTCACATCGATCACATTTATAAAAACATGGAGCTATTTCAGTATAAAAAAATTAAAAGACACTTACCAGAACTAAGCATTTTTTTTGTTGGTACATTATTAGAATCCATTGTAGCCTGGAGAGTGTATTTGTTGGGAATGTTAAAAGTTCTTGTAGACCAAAACTCTCATCTTAACATCACAAGACAAGTCATAGATAGCTTAACTCCCGGATTAAGTCAAATAGGCTTTTGGCCACCTTTGTTGCA
Source organism: uncultured Gammaproteobacteria bacterium (assembly GCA_964641355.1). Lineage (GTDB taxonomy): Bacteria > Patescibacteriota > Microgenomatia > Levybacterales > GWA1-39-11 > CAZXND01. The sequence continues at coordinate 30,923 of CAZXND010000003.1, forward strand.
TATAATAATGGTCCCTGCAGTAGAAGTAGATCCACTATACCACACCGGCCTAGCCGGGTTTGTAACACTTTTACCCTTTTTCATAATAGCTGCTATTTTTTTATATAAAATATGCCTATTATTAACAAAGCAAAAAATAGTAAGTATTGCTTGTGCATTTCTCTTCCTACTAAACCCTTATATCCTGTACTATACGTCCACTCCAATGATGGAAGTCCTTTATATGGCAAACCTCTTTATTACAACATATTTTGTAATTAATTGGTTGCAGACAAATAAGCTAAAATATCTACTCTTTGCTGGTGTTTTTGTAAGCTTTTCTTCCATATCACGTTTCGAAGGGATACTGTTGATCCCAATCACATTGGGAATTGTCATAACAAATCTAATCACACAAAGAAAAAGATATTACCAAATTGAAGCTCTACTAATTATTTTTTCTATACTTGCTATGGCTGGATTCATACTCATATTGTGCTATGGGTATGTTTTTGGAGGAAATCCTTTTTCGTTTGTAAATAGCCAATGGTCCGCTTTTAATCAACAACGCGACTATTTCCTCCCTACAGAAAAGAATCTTACCGTATCTTTAAAATATTTTCTTCATGCATCTTATCATATGCTAACAAAACCGTTCGTATTTATTTCATTTTTTTGCCTACCTCTCTTATTACTATTGAAACGAAGGTTGGAATTGCCAGCTGCACTATTATTACTCTTCAGCCCCTTTATATTTGATTATCTCGCTTTGTTTCGTGGGAATGCAATCATTTATGTCTCTGAGCTTCCACCTTACAATGTTTTTTTTAATGAAAGATATGGGTTGTATTGGATTGGATTTTGCATATTAGTTCCTTCACTTTTACTAGGAGCAATATTAAATATCACTTCAAAAACGAAATTGTTAAAAATCTTTGGAATATTTACAGTAATACTATCCTTTTCAGTTTTATTGATTTATTCGATGTTAAAACTGTATGAAGTAGCTTTCGTAGATAACTTTTCAGTGATAAAAAAAAGTGCACAAGGTTATCCCTCAAAAGAACAAATAGAACTCGCTGTACAACTTCGAGATCATTATGATTATGGGAAAATATTAATGACCAGGGCTCTTCATGATTTCGTAGCTGTAGATTCAAAAATTGACTTAGACAATTACATACAAGAGAGCAACTATAAATTTTACAATCAGGCATTGGAGCGACCTCAGCTCTTTGCGAGATGGGTTGTCATGTTCAATCCTGATCCAACAAGACAAGATAAGTGGGCAACAAAAAACGAAAAAGTATCAGTTAAATGGGGACGCTCAAAACCATTTCTTAACTTTTATACTCTTATCATCGAGAATAAAAGAGAAAGACTCTATAAAATTAAAGACGATGTAGTTATTAAATATGCTATCGATAGAGGTTATGACCCAAAAAAAATTCCTTCAATAAATTCAGATATTAGACGATGGAATCCCGATGAAATCTACACACAGATAATAGCGACACAAAAAGATCTTAGAATGTGGAAAAATAATACCTCTACCTCTCTAGATAAAGCAATTAGATCTGACCTATCAAGGTTCTATGTCAAACATTTAAAACCGGAATATGAAAACGGATATTATATAGATAATGAAAATGAAGGCAGCTCAGAATCACAAAGTTATGGTCTTTTACAATCATTTATTGCGGGCGATAAAGAAACATTTGCCAACATTTGGTCGTGGACTAAAAAAAATTTACAAAGAGATGAAGATCGTCTTTTCTCCTGGAAATTTGACATATCTGGACCTGATAAAAAAATTAATATTATCGATAAAAACTCTGCAACAGATGCCGACACTGACATCGCGCAAGTATTAATAAAGGCCGGCGAAAAATGGTCAAATTCCGATTATGTAAACGAGGGAAAGTCAATAGTCAGAGACATATGGACATATGAAACGGCGAGCATAAGTGGGAAGAGACTCGTAACTGCAGGTAATTGGGCTAACACAACCAATAAAATTATTATTAATCCTTCCTACTTTTCACCTGCGGCATATAGGCTATTTTCTAAGTACGACAATAATCACGATTGGATGACTTTAATAAATGACGGTTATGCTAATCTCACCAAATTTTCGGGAAAAGAACTTGAACCAAGATTTAATTCCTTCTTACCTCCAAACTGGGTAAGTATTAATAAAACAGATGGAAAAATTATTCCTTTTGATGAAAAGAGTAACTCTCTTGATTATTCTTACGATGCATTCAGGACTCTCTGGCGAGTGGCATTAGACTATAAAACATACCCCACAGATTCATCAAAGGACTACTTAGAGTCTATTATTCTATTTGAACAAGATTGGAATAAGAACAAAAAAATATGTACGATATACAAGAAGTATCAAGAGACTGTTACATGTAGCTTTGACAAAACAACCCTTGCGGGTCCAATCAGTCTCTTTTCAATCACAAAACGTACTTTAGCATCAGATTTAATAAATAGGTATTACTTATCCTCTGATAAACTTGTTTTTCCCAAAAACTCATCTTTCTATGAGAAAAGCTGGTATTGGTTTGGTTTAAGCCTTTATTCAAACTATATTAATTCACTTATAAAGAACTCGTATGAAGAATTATAAAAGAATTTCGATTGTCATTCCCGTATTTAATGAGGGAGATAACATCTCTCAGTTAGTTAATGAAATACAATTAACAATGGAAAAAATTACTTCAAATTATGAGATTTTTATTATTAATGATGGAAGCTTTGATAATACTCAAATTATTATTGAGCAACTTAAGGAGAAATATCCCAAAACTATAAAAATTATTGAACTTCTTGCTCAATCAGGTAAGGCAGCAGCTCTACATGCAGGTTTTTGTGCAGCAAAGGGGGATATCATACTCACTCTAGATGGAGACTTACAAGATGATCCAAGGGAGATTCCTCGATTTATTAAAAAAATAAATGAAGGATACGATTTAGTTTCTGGTTGGAAACATAAAAGAAAAGATTCGTTTATCAAAAACAGTACTTCTAAAGTTTTCAATTACTTTACCAACAGAATCTCTGTAGTGAAACTTCATGACTTCAATTGTGGATTTAAAGCGTATAGAAAAGATACAATTAAACATTTGAATCTTTATGGCGAACTTCATCGGTACATTCCCGTACTTATTGCAGCAAAAGGCTATAGAGTTACAGAAATACTTGTTCATCACAGAAAGAGAAAACATGGAGAATCGAAATACGGAACTGTGAGGTTTATTAATGGTGCCCTAGATCTATTAACGATAATCTATCTTACAAAGTTTAGATCCCGTTCTCTACACTTTTTTGGTTATATAGGAATAACGTTTTTTATACTTGGCTTATCCTTAGCGATTTATCTTACCTTAGTAAAATTCGTAGGACATCAATCGATTGGTGAAAGACCATTGCTTCTCTTTTCGGTTATGCTAATGATTATCGGAGTACAAATAGGAGTGACGGGACTAGTGGGAGAGCAAATAGCTGCATCATTCCATAAATATGATCAAGACTATATAATTAAAAAAAGTAATTAGTAAAAATGATAAGTATTATTTTTAAGATTATTACAGACCCTTGGGTCCTTTTCGGATTTTTAGCACAATTTGTATTTTTTTTAAGATTTCTCGTGCAATGGCTTTATTCTGAAAGAAATAAGAAAAGTGTAATTCCCATCAGTTTTTGGTATTTGAGTTTGGTTGGATCCATAATGATATTTATTTATTCTATCAAACAAAGAGACATTGTTTTTATCACCGCAACATTTCTAAGTACATTTATTTATATCAGAAACATCATTCTTATAAAGAAAAACAATAAAAAAGACAGACTCAGTATTTATTAAACAAAACTAGAGTATAATATCTAGTCGGATAATCAGATTAGTAGTTTTTCCTATATAATTCTTTTCCAAGTGTGAACAAATACGTGCTATAATAATTATATTAATAGTATAAAGATACCCCATACTGTAAGTATCTTCTTATTAGCGCTCGACATCACAATGAATCAAAGCAAGACTTTCCAAAGAACAACTCGTAAATGACAGATAAAAAACTATCTTATATAGAGCTTCCTTGTGAACGCTGCGGTAGCCCTAAAATTGTATCAAAACCGAAAAAAGAAAAAATACATAATAGCTTCGGAACATCAATAGTAGAAGTTTCTATGATTATTTGTACAAATTCTACTTGTCAAAATGCTTTTGAAAAGCAAAGGATTAAGGATTTGATAGCAGTAAATAATAGAAAAATTGAAAAAGAAGAGAGAGACAGAATAAGAATAGAAAATACTGCTAAAGCAATTGCCATGAGGAGAAAAATAAAATTTCAGCAAGAAAGAAAACTTAAAAAAAATTTAGAATAAAGGCTTTACACCTATAGTATTATTGCATTTACAGTCGGCTTACTATATAATGTTAATGATGCAGATGAAAATCTGCCCATATTTGATTTAATTTTTTAATAGATAAAAAGACCTCGAATTTCCACAAAGCGTCTTCTTAAACCTTAAAATCATTTCATTTTTTGAGCAGATCACTTGCATATATTTAGAAAAGGTAAAAATGCATAAAAATAAAAAAACACATTATGAAAGTCGCAGAAATGGTTCTAAGTGGGAATCTTTCAGAGCCAAGCCTAGAAATCCATTCAGAACACGGGTTAAAAAACTGAATCATGATCTTTTTATTCAAAAAGCAAGTAATATCGAAACAAGCAACACTCAACCAGCAATTGATAATCTCTTAAAAAAAAGTTTTTTTGACTTTAAAATAGCTGAAAAGCTGAAGAGAAATATTAACGATCGAGGCTATAAAACACCAACTGAGATTCAGGAAAAGTCTATACCGGAAATATTAGCAGGGCATGATATTATTGCTATGGCAGATACAGGAACAGGAAAAACCGCAGCGTTTCTCATCACTTTAATTAACAAATCATTTTTAGATCGAAGTCAAAGGGTTTTGATAATAGTCCCAACACGCGAGCTTGCAACTCAAATAGAAGACGAGTATCGTATCTTTGCAAAAGGAACAAATTTAGAAGTAGTCGCGTTAGTGGGGGGAATGAACATAAGAAGACAAACATACGCCCTAAGACATAGTCCTCATTTCGTCATAGGAACACCGGGTAGAATAAAAGATCTAATTAATCGAAGAGAATTAAATCCTTCACAGTTTCAAAATATTGTACTGGATGAGGTTGATAAAATGGTGGACATAGGATTTATCCATGATATTAAACACATTATTTCTACACTTCCAAAAAAAAGACAATCATTATTCTTTTCAGCAACAGTAAATAAAAAAACAGAAGAGATTTTACAAAACTTTGTGACAAATCCAGTTTCAATTTCAGTTAAACAACAACGAACAACAAACAATATAGATCAAAATATAATCAAAGTTCCCGAAGGGCAATCAAAAGTTGATTACTTGCATGATTTATTAACTCAACCAGGTTTTGACAAAGTAATTATTTTTGGAAGAACAAAATGGGGTATTCAAAAATTAACAAACGCTCTAATTGACCGTGGATTTAAAGCTGCAGCAATTCATGGAAACAGAACTCAAAGCCAAAGGCAAAAGGCTTTAAGCCAATTCAAGAATAATGAAATTCAACTACTAACGGCAACAGATATTGCTTCAAGAGGACTAGACATAGACAATGTTACACATGTCATAAATTATGATCCCCCTGAATCTTATGATGACTATATACATAGAATTGGAAGAACGGGAAGAGCCGGTAAAAAAGGGACGGCATTAACTTTTGTTGACTAAAAATTATGAATATCTTATTTATCAGCCGCAATTCACCTTTTGAAAGCATAGGTGGAATAGAGCGCTATATTACAAATCTTATTGAATATTATAAAAATCATAGTGAATCACAACTTCATCTATTGGTTCCTACTGAAAAAAAAGATCATTCCAAAAAAGTTGGAAATGTTTTAATTCAGTATAGTAACAGCTTGTTCTTATCAAGAAGCAGTTCTATGTCTAACAAAGAAGTATCAAAAAGAGCAGGAAATTTTTCAGAAGTCGTTTCTAAAATTATAGATACTGATCAAATTGATATCATTTGTGCAGAAAATTTTCACACAGATCTCCCTCCAGCATATAGTCTAGTACTGAATATGATCGCAATGTATAAAAAAATTCCCCTAGTATTGCAATTACATTCCTTTGCTACCACAGAAATTCAAACAGAACTTATAAATCAATTAAAATGGGATAAAATTAGTTGTGTCAGTAGAAGTGTAGCAGGCGATTGTTTTCAAAAAGGTGTTGACATAAATTCTATAGAGACACATTATTTAGGGGTAAATACCAAAGAATTTGATCCCGATATTGTACTCTCACGTAAATTAAATTCAAGATTACGTTTAAGAGAGAAAGACAAAATCATACTAACCGCAACAAGGATTATTCGAGGTAAGAAAAACATTCTTCAAGAGAAAGGGGTAATCAATTTAATTAGGGCTTTTTCAAAGCTTTCTCCGCGCTACCCAGATCTAAAACTACTTATCGCGGTAGGAAAACCGCCTGAAAATTTAAAAAACGAATTTCTTTTAGCATACGAAATGCTACAAGGCTACATTAAGCTTCACAATGTGGAAGCAAACACTATACTGCAAACATTCAAACTTCATGAAATGAGAGATGTCTATAAGAGAGCAGATATTTTTATTCTTCCATCTGAGAATGAAACCTTTGGCCAAGTTTTTATTGAAGCAATGAGTTGCGGTGTTCCGGTTATTGGAACAAAAGTTGGGGGAATTCCAGAAATAATAAGTGACTCCTATAATGGCTATTTAGTACCACCTGACGACTCGAGTATCCTTGCACAAAAAATAGAAAAACTTTTAAACGATTCATTCACTCGCGATAACTTTATCAAAGCGGGCAAGAAAACGGTCAAAGAAAGATTTACATCAGAAAGACAATTCTTTAATTTTAATAAAATGCTAGAAAATACTGTTGTATATAACTCATAGCTCCACTTGATTTTAGAAGTAGTTAGAAGCCTAGTTTTTCATCCACAATTATTACATGTATCTTGCGGCCCATCATTGGATTTTCCTTGTGAAGGATAAGGGTTTTACTGTAAGTTGTTCCAAATCCATACATCTCTTTCATTCTTTCATCTTCAAGTGAGATTACATAATCCTCAAGACGTTTAATCGCATCACCTAGAGTAGGTACTATTTTTTGAGCTCCAACAACGAGCACAATATTAGGAGACGTAAAAACCAAATGAGGTAATTGACTACCGGTATTTGATGCAATCACTAATTCCCCGGTTGCACTTAGCGCGTGGACACTCCCAACATAGTAATCTGAAACAACAGATTGACGTCTTAAAAGACTTTGCTTTTCAGGATCCGATTCTGCTAAAACTGCTTCATGCAAATTGTTCCATTTGTGATTCCCACTTTTTAAGTAATCGACAAATCCAATTTCACTAAGCGTTACCGAAGAACCGTTCATAATAGAAGCATTATCCGGAATAAGCTCTTTCACCTTTGCAAGTGCTTCTTCTTTAGTATTAACATGATAAGGTATGAAGGAATTATCGCCTAGAGCTTTTGAAGCTGTATCGATCAATTCTTTTGACGCAAGATTTTTATAGTCGTGAGATGTACCCATTCTTTGGTATAATACTATAGTATCTATAGTGCTATAAAAAATATAGTAATATATTATTTAAAGTATGTCAATGGATAAAAGTCATAAATTAACAAAAGAAGTGAATAACGCGATCAAAATAATTGGGGACGATCATGTTTTATGTATTATTGGCAGTCTTCAAAATGGAGGAATGCGTTTTAATGAATTACAAAGAGCAATTGAAGTAAATCCTGTAACCCTCACTGACCGATTAACAAAACTTGAACAAGAACAGATTATTATTAGAAAAGAAGAAACATTGGACAAAGTATCGGTAGTATACGAACTTACAAAAAAAGGAATGGATACACTTCCAATAATCACTGAAATCGCCAAGTTTGCAAAAAAACATTTGTAAAAATAATTATTGATAACGGTAAAATAATGTGTAACTATATAATTAATGAATAAGTTGCCAAAGCTTTTACTTGCAATTTTTATTTGCGAAGGAGCAGGACTTGCTGGATCCTTCTTTACTTTTGAATCTGTGAATACTTGGTATACAACCCTTACCAAACCTTCATTTAATCCTCCACCTTGGATTTTTTCTCCTGTTTGGACAACTCTCTATTTATTAATGGGAATTTCGCTGTATATGGCTTGGGGGGATAAAAAAGTAGACTTAAAGTGGTTTTGGATTCAATTAGGACTAAACGTTCTCTGGTCATTAATCTTTTTCGGACTTAAAAATCCAACTCTTGCATTCGTTGAAGTTATCTTCTTGTGGGGAGCAATTTTTATGACAATAAAAAGTTTCTGGAAAAAAAAGAGAATTGCAGCATACTTACTTATTCCTTACCTTTTATGGGTTTCATTTGCATCTATCCTTAATTTATCCTTAGCATTGTTAAATAGATAGATTTTATGACAGGTTACGTAGTAAATATCGAAGAAAAATCCCTTAATAACGAGAACTTTCGTGAAGTCTTGTACACCACTCAGCACACCCAACTTGTTGTTATGAACCTTCAACCTAATGAGGATATTGGAGTAGAGATTCATGAAGTTGTTGATCAATTTATTAGAGTGGAAAGAGGTGAAGGAAAAGCAATTCTAAACGGAGAAGAGCACAGCTTGTCTGCTGGTTTTGCTATTGTTATCCCAGCGGGTACAGAACATAACATAATTAATACCTCTTCTGATAGCGAGCTGAAGCTGTATACACTATATAGTCCGGCACACCATAAAGATAAAACAATTCACAAAACAAAAAAAGATGCACAGAAAGATATCCAAGACCACATCTAGTCTCTTTAGGAATTTAAAATGACCCTCGAGTAGAACATCAAGGAAAATCGTGTAAAATACTTAGAACATGAATCAAAATGTTTCAAACAACGTACAAGAACTGCGAAGTAAAAGAAAAACGACACAGGAAGAATTGGCCAAAGAAGTAGGAGTGACTAGACAAACGATAATCGCAATTGAAAAAGGCAATTACACTCCCTCAGTCTTCCTAGCATTAAAAATTGCAAAATACTTCAACACAACCGTGGAAAAATTGTTTAAAATAAGCAAATAAACGTGGAATAAATAACTAGTTATGATTATAGAAACGATTAGCGCTATTACGATTCTAGGTATTGCTATACTTTTTCTTAATCCAGGTCATCTTTCAATGCCCGATAATATGATTTCCATGCTTATGATTGCATTTATCATTTCTTTTCTTACCTTCGCCGCATATCTTCTCAAAGAGAACCCTTCTGATGAACGAGAGTCGATACATATTCTTACAGCTGGTAGAATTTCTTATTTGGTCGGAGTGGGCTCTTTAATTTTAGGTACTATTTTCCAAACACTACAACACGAAATTGACCCTTGGCTCGTAATTGCACTTTGTGCGATGATTTTCTCCAAACTTCTCTCTCGCATCTATTCTCGTTTCAAAATGTAGACAATCCGATTTCCTGCGTAAATTGTAAGAGAACCTTGCAATTTCCTGCGTAAATTGTAAAGC
>CAZXND010000003.1:40663-60606 GCA_964641355.1 uncultured Gammaproteobacteria bacterium
GTTCTTTCACCATGTATCTTACCAATCCTTCCCATCATCCTTACATCAAGTATTGGTGGCGTGAATACTGGAAAGTCCCGCCCGTTGGGAGTAGTCCTTGGATTTATCTTAAGCTTTACATTCTTTACTTTATTTTTATCAACGATAGTACGACTTAGCGGTATTTCGGCAGACACTCTCAGACTTGTTTCGGTACTTGTTATTGGAGGATTTGGTGTTTCACTCCTGGTTCCCCAATTTCAGGCACTTGTTGAGCGAATGTTCTCAAAACTCGCATTACTTATGCCAAATGCACAAAATAAATCAGGATTTGGCGGGGGATTAGTTATCGGATTATCAATTGGACTTTTATGGACACCGTGCGTTGGACCAATTTTAGCTTCAGTTATATCCCTTGCAATCACAGGTACTGTAACCTTTGATGCATTTCTTATAACACTTGCTTACTCTTTAGGAACAGCAATTCCAATGTTTTTAATAATACTCGGTGGACAGAATGCGCTCAGGCGTGTACCTTGGCTACTCTCTAATTTGGGGCATATCCAAAAACTATTTGGAGTTATTATGATTCTTACTGCTATTGGAATATTTTTTAATATTGATAGAAAATTCCAAACCTTTATATTGAATAAGTTTCCACAATATGGAGTAAATCTAACAAAAATTGAAGATAACGAAACAATCAAAAAACTACTTAATAATTCTATAAAAACGAGTACAGAAAAAGATACGGGTCAACCAATGTTTGATCTTCTTAATCCAAAAGGAATAGTGGCTCCAGAAATAGTTCCTGGTGGAGCCTGGTTTAACACCTCACCACTTACTTTAAAAAGTCTAAGGGGTAAAGTTGTCGTTTTGGATTTTTGGACCTATTCATGTATTAACTGTCAGAGAACATTACCTTACCTTAAAGATTGGTACAAAAAGTACAAAGACAAGGGACTCGTAATTATTGGCGTGCACTCCCCAGAATTTGAGTTCGAGAAAAGTGAAAAAAACGTTTCACAAGCAATTAAAGACTTTCAACTTACTTATCCAATCGTTCAAGATAATAACTTTTCCACATGGAGAGCGTACGAAAATCAGTATTGGCCAGCAAAATATTTTATAGACAAAGACGGTTATGTTAGACATGTACACTTTGGCGAAGGAGATTATGATGAGTCAGAAAAAGTAATACAAGAACTTCTTAAAGAAGCTGGAGCGAAGAATATTTCTTCCAAAGTTAATAATCCCACCTATCAAGTTAATGCAAATACACAAGAAACGTATCTAGGATACGGGCGAATTGATAATTTCGCTTCACCTGAAGAAATAAAGCAGAATGGATTAGAAAAGTATTCCTCACCAAAAAATTTAGGAAATAACCAAATTGCATATCAAGGAAATTGGATCGTTATGAAGGAGTATGCAAATCCACAGAAGGGTGCAAAACTATACTTAAACTTTGAAGCAAAAGAGGTGTTTTTAGTCATGAGAACAAAAAACGCACCTGCAAAGGTAAAAGTTTATCTTGACGATAAGCTTCAAAATTTTGGTGATGATAATATTAACGGATCAGTTACGGTTGATAAAGATATGTTGTATAAACTAATTAAGCTTTCTTCACCAGGTAGGCATAATCTACGTTTAGAATTCGAGGACAGTAATGCTGAATTGTATGCTTTTACTTTTGGATAAGATTTTTGAAGATATAAATTTCAACTATGAAGGGAGGTGAATAATAGATGAAAAAATTTATGGTTTTGTATTACGCTCCCATGTCTGCTTTAGATCAGATGAAAAACGCCAGCCCTGAAGAAATGCAAAAGGGGATGGAACCATGGATGGCTTGGCAGAAAAAATGTGGAGAAGGAATTGTTGACATGGGTCTTCCAATGGCAAACGCCCAGAAAGTCACAAAAGAAGGACATTCAAAAAGCGATTCCAAAGTGGCTGGATACTCAATTATCCAAGCAGAAAACATGGAAAAAGCGCTTGAAATGGTAAATGATCATCCTCATCTACAATGGATCGAAGGTTCTGAAATAGAAGTGCATGAACTACTTCCAATGCCAGGAATGTAGAGCCATCTTCCAACAGATAAATATGTCCCGTTTCGACGGGACATATTTTGTTGATGTATTTTCCTTGATATACTCAATCTATGAGAAAGGTTTTAAAACGAGTTATCGTGAGTGATTTAATGCAAAAAAACTATACTTACGAACTTTCTGAACCTATTGGTAAAAACTTTGCTTTTGATTTCAAACCAGAATTAACTCCAAAAGAGATGCTCAAACTTGGTGTCTTTGGTGGTAAATATATGACCGACTGTAAAAACGAATTCCCAAAAGACTGGTTTGTGAATGCTAAATTAAATCACGAAAAGCATGACCAAGAAATCAATTTTTTTAAAGTAAATGCAAGTCAACCACTGAGCGAATGGAGAAAAAAAGGATGGATTTACAAAGACGACCCTAGAGGTTGGTTTCAATGGTACTGTAGATATTTTATGGGACGAAGGATACTCGATGAGGATAAAAGACAAATCAACAGATGGAAGAGAATTAAACGACACATTGCACAGATTAAGAAACACTGTAAAAAAGAAGACTTATCTTGTCGCCCAATTCAGAGACAAGCGCTTCTTCACTGGGCATACGATAGTAGAAAAATATAGTTATTATTCAAGAGCGATCTCTTCAATTAAACTGTAAGTCGGTTTCCAAAATGTATGTAGGAGATTATGTCCCACCATATTAAAAACAATATTGTGCACTCCATATAGCTCTTTCGACTTTGCTGGAATCATATTATCGATTTTTGCAGAAATAGCATAAATTTTCCTTTTGTTTTTAATATTACTTTCTAGTCTTTTTAAAAATTTACTTTGAGGACTAAGTTCTTTTCCATACTTTAAAAATGACAAAAGAGTGGCAAGTGGAGTGCCATAAAAAGCCCCACCAATACTTATAAATTTGTGTGTTTTATCCCACCCATCGTGAAACTCAAGATAATCAAGGCAAGTGGTAGCACCACCACTTATACCGATCAAAATAATATTTGAAAGTTCATTTTTTGCAATAAATTCTTTAAGAGCAAGAGCTGCATCATCAAATGTTCCTCTATACAAAGGGTAGTTAAGTATGTATACAAGAAAGCCTCTTTCTTCTAGATATTTTTTGAGAAATAAATGAAAAACATTTCGAAAAAACCATCTTTCGACAAAAATTACTGGATGTTTCTGGTTTGGAGTAGGGTTAGATTTGTCAAAATTAACAAACGGAACTAATAAGTTGGATGGGAAATGAATAATCACTAACCCAATTTCAATCATTAACTCTAGAAATTTCTTCATAAGTAAATGATAGCTTAAAACAACTAAGTATTCATTAACAGTAAAAAATTATCAAGTACAGAATGAACTTGTTTTATATTCGCTTTATTTGATAAAATGTTGCAACTTGGGCTCGTGGCGGAATTGGTATACGCGTACGCTTGAGGTGCGTATGGAGCAATCCTTGGAGGTTCAAGTCCTCTCGAGCCCACATGAGGACCCTTAGCTCAGTTGGTTAGAGCGCCTCGTTTACACCGAGGAGGTCAGAGGTTCGAGTCCTCTAGGGTCCACTCGACTTCGAATTGTAGAAAAGTAGTTTTTAAGTTGCATAAATTCTAATGTGATTAAAAAAAGATATTTTAAAGAACAATTAATTCCTCTTATACTAACAGTCATAACTTTTATCCTTCTTTGTTTTGGGTTATATTTATTTATTTTACTATTAAACTACTTACCCTCAAGAGAAAAAATCGTTTTAGAGCTTAGATTGCAGGATGTTTTAGTCGGCTTGACGATATATCTAAAAACAGCAATAGATTTTGCAATTTTTATAGGAAATCTAATGAGGTCAAATCCAGGATGGAGAAGTAGGATCGCAATCGAAGGAGGAACCGCTGCAGGTAACGCACTTGGAACACTTGCCATACTTTTAATTTGGAACTTTTTCCGTGAAGTACCAATGCTCATGGCAATTATGATTTTTGTAGCTTCACTGGTATTGTTGAGGATGGCTGAGGAGAGCTTTCATTCTCTTCGAGAAGATCTTTCTTCAAAGCACAAATACTATCGACATTTGTTATTTATTGAGGAACAAATAAAATTCGTGAATAGGATTTTTAGGCCGTTATTAAGAAAAATAATTCCAAATCTGTCTATTACCAATATTAAAGTGATGCCATTCTTTACGCTTTTCTCTTTTTCATTTACTATTCCTTTCATTTTAGGACTGGATGATTTCGCTGGATATATTCCTTTGTTTTCAATAATTAACGTATATGGGTTTGCTGTTGGTATTTTTTTGGGACACATGATTTTAAATCTTGGCTTATTTATCAATCCTAAAAAAACAGTCGAACTTGTTCGTGCACCCTTGGTATTAGTCGTAGGTGGTGTAGCCTTCGTTGGAATTGCCGCTTGGGGATTTTATGAAGCAATTCATTTATTATTGCGCTTTTTAAATCACTAATCTTGAGATTTGACCTCAAATATCATATACTTGAGGCTCTTGCCGAGATGGCCGAGGTAGTCAAGGCGCGTGTCTGAAGAACACGTTATCCGAGTGCAATTCTTGGTCTCGGCACAATTTTGAGACCTTTTTCAAATAGAATATCGTTGCCCGCCTGCAAAGACTATGCGGGCGTAGTTGAGTGGTACAATGCTTCCTTGCCAAGGAAGAGTTCGGCGGTTCGATTCCGCTCGCCCGCTCAGCATGTCAGGCAGGCTAACGAGAATCCATGGAATACTTCTTTTTAAAATCGAGAATAAAACTCTCTAAGTCAAATTAATACCTATATCGGTGCCCTGGGGGAGACTCGAACTCCCACATCCTTTCGAATACTAGCTCCTGAAGCTAGCCTGTCTGCCAATTTCAGCACCAGGGCGCTTTTCTTATCAACTTTTGCGAAACAAAACCAAGATATCGCTTATTTCAACACTCTCTCTTCAACATTCTATCAGAGGCTATAAAAGTTGACAAGAAAAGCGCATTATGACAATATTAAATTGTCTATCAACTACTATGAAAGGTAAACTCCTATTCTTAGCGGGTTATTTCTCAATACTACCACTTACAATTCTTTTCCTAATTCTCTTTTCAAGATACACATCAAGCTCTTATTACGGAACTACCACAGGAAAAGTATCTCTCTCACAGTATCAAGCTCTTCCAGAGATCAAAGCCGAAACACAAATATCTCTTCAAGCAGAAGACGGAAGAGTAATAGCCTTAAAAGACTTTTTTCAGAGATATAACTCAGAACTCCACAAATATGCAGAAACCTTTGTGGAATCAGCCGATAAATATAGACTCGATTATAGACTTCTTCCCGCAATAGCAATGCAGGAGAGCAATCTCTGTAAAAAAGCACCAAAGAATTCATTTAATTGCTGGGGTTTTGGAATATATGGGGGGAAAGTCCTTAAGTTTTCAAATTACAATGAAGCAATTATGACTGTGTCAAAATCTCTGGGACATGAGTATAAATCGGCAGGACTTGAAGGACCAAGTGAGATCGTAAGCAGATACACACCAAGTGATAATGGCACCTGGGTTAAAAGCGTTACATTCTTCATGGATAGAATCCAAAACAGCCTCAATTAGCCTCACCTCTAAGAAATAAGATTTAGCCTCAAAACACGACCTATCCCGTAGTAGTGGACTTGACAAACCTATAGTTAAGTGCTATAATCTGTATCAGATCCTAAGGTAGCCCAAAACTACTTTAGGATTTTTTTTACCCTCTTTTATCCCCATGTTTTCTCAATCATCAAGCGTCCAATTTGGACACTTGAAAGTTAAGAAAACGAATAAAACTAAAATGAAAAAAATTACATTTATACTTGCAGTTTTTACCTTAACTGCACTCATTAACCCTCAAAGGTCATTTGCACAAGCTGAGGCTGTAAAATCTGCGACCCTTGTAGCCTATGCGCCTGGAAATGCCTATTCTGAAGAAAGAGCGATTGCTTTAAGAAATATTTTCGAGAAGAACGGTTCACCCCTTGCAAATCAAGCAGAAAACTTTATTAAATATGCCGATAAATACGGCGTTGATTGGAAACTTCTCCCTGCTATTTCAGGGCTTGAATCAAGCTTTGGTCTTCATCTTATGCCTGGATCTCATAATGCTTATGGGTGGGGTGGAGGACACATTTACTTCAATTCTTGGGAAGAGGGTATTGAGACTATCACTCATACTCTTAGAAGTAACTATATGGATAAGTGGGGAGCACGTGACGTATGGGAAATCGGACCTATCTATGCTGAATCTCCAACATGGGCCATTCGTGTTTCATCCTTTATGGATACAATCAATAAAGAGTATATTAAGATCAGAGCTAACACTCTTGTCCCAAATATATAATTGAACCTTTCGCCTAGCCTCGATGATTGATATAATAATGATTCTCTTGCCGAAGTGGCGAAATGGTAGACGCGCACGGTTTAGGGCCGTGTGCCGTAAGGCATGGAGGTTCGAGTCCTCTCTTCGGCACTTTACTTAAAACAAATTCTTTGCGATAATAACCGATTATGAATTCAGAAATTACAAGACAAGAAGACGGAACAATACTTCTTAAAATTACAGTCCCCTGGAAAGAAGTAGAAGTTGCGCGAGAAAAAGTAATCGATACTTTTGTTAAATCTGCTAAGATTTCAGGATTCAGACCGGGAAAAGCTCCAAGAAACGTTGTCGAAGAGAAAATTCCAAAAGAAAGCCTTCAAGAAGAAATACTTAAAGAAGTACTTCCAAAAGCGTATAATTATGCTGTATCAAAAGAGAAGTTAACACCTATCTTGACCCCACATGTTCACGTTGAAACTTTTGAAGACGGAACAGATCTAGTTTTTACAGCTGAAACCTGCGAAGAACCGAGCGTTGAACTTGGAAGCTATAAAGAAGAGGTTAAAAACGTAACTGCGAAGTCAAAGATAGTAGTTCCTGGAAAAGAACCTGCAAAAGCTAGTATAGATGAGATCCTTGAATCGGTCATGAAAACAGCAAAAGTAAAGATTTCAAAGGTATTAGCCGATCAAGAAACAAATAGGCTTTTATCCCAACTTCTTGATGAGCTTAAAAGTCTTGGTCTTTCACTTGACCAATACCTTGCTTCCAGAAATAAGAAAAGCGAAGAGTTAAGAAGGGAATTCAGTGAGAAAGCTACCCGTGACTTAATGCTTGAATTCGTTCTAAGAAAAATAGCCAATGAAGAAAAGATTGTGGTCGAACAAAAAGACATAGATGACGCCATATCAAAAGTAGAAGACACTCAACAAAGAGAAGAAATAAGACAAAATCCATATCTACTAAGCGCAATAATTCGCCAGCAAAAAACATTGGACTATTTATCCAACCTATAAAATAAAGGGATAATAATTCTCCGTTATTTTCTTAAATCCTACCCAAACTTATTTGATTATTAACTCTTACAAGACTATAATAGGGTTGTTTTATACTAAAGAGGTATATTATGGCTAATCACGCACGAAAAAGAATTACAGGGCTTGAGACCGTCGAAGCTAAAAGCATTACCGATGAAATAAAGGGTCTTGGAAAAGACTTAAATGACTCATTTTGGAAAGATCTATTTGGGGCTTCAGCTGGTGATGTGACAGAACAAGTCTTTGGAGCTGAAGTGAGAAAAGGTCATGGAGATCTTGCTCCAGGAAGAGAAGTTTCGCTTGGAAACAAAAGCGAAAAACATAAAGAAACATTTGAAAAAACTGAAGCTCATATTGAATACTTTGAAAAAATAAAAGAAAGCGCTCTAACCTCAGAAAGAGGAGAACAAGCAATGGTAAGACAGCAGCTAGAGCAAATTAGAGCGGAACTTGCCTCCATTAAAAGCGCTTCTTCTGAACTTGAAAACGTGGTAAAAACTGTAAATATGCAAATGCCAGTTAATCCAGGCCGCTATCATGTAACGTTTTTCGAATGGCTTCTCACTAGACTCGCCAGCGCAAGACGCAATCTTGAATCAAGTGCAAATTGGTTAAATCTCTTTAAAAGCAAAAAACAACAGAAGCAGTATTGGAGCATGGCCAAAAAACATGGAACCACATTTTCTCTCTCACAGGAACGCACAGCAGCCACCCAAACTGGCTAATCTAATATGGCTTCAAGGCAGGAATTAGCACCTAAAACTCATCATCTTTTATACCCTGACGAATTTGGGATGAAAGAAATTGTTAATGGAATAGGAACTAGGATTACTATACCAAGGCGTTTTCTCTTTGGACGAGAGAGATATGATGAGTATAGTAATGTAAAAAGAAAAGCCGTAGAAGAAGAATTTAAAAGAGACCCTAACTATCTAGATAAAAACCCAATTATCACAACAATTATCCAGTATCAAAACATGGCGGTCATCGCAATAATAGATGGACACCACAGAAATAGATACGGCCCTCAATTTGATAAAGATGAAATGCCTTGCATTGTTTTGAGTGTCGAAGAATTGGTAACTGTCTTAAATAAAACAGAATCAAGGCACAAAAAGCTTAATGTAACTCAAGCAAGAGAAAAAATTCAACAAGAAATCGTTGAAGCAGAATTTTCCTTTTTAAAAAGAGGCATTCCCGACCAAAAACTTCCAACACCAATCCCCTTTCCTGCTGAAATTTCTGAATTAAAAAAATATTTCTCTACGGGGAAAGCTCCGATTATTGACAAAAAATAAATTTTGTGATAAATCTTGACTTATGAGTAGACAATCCTTCCAAATAATTAGACTCCTCCTTATTAAGGAGATCTAATTTGCTGGGAGGAAAAAATACTCTTTAAGGAACCTCCCAGAAAGGGAGGTTTTTTTGTATTTAAAGAGATTTTTAGTTATTTATGAGAGGAAGAACAAAAAATATGGATAAAGTGAAATCTAATTTAAGCAATAAAATATATGTGAATGTTGAAGTAGATGTCTTAGATAGACTTAAAAAGCGTAAAAGTTATAGATATGTTAAGCTCTTTTTAAGGAGAAAGGTCAAGAAAATTGAATAATTTTATAAAATGAAAACCGAAACAAAAATTTATACCAGAGATGAATCAACATGCATGACAACAAGCATTGCTTTTGGAGAAAGAAATATTACCCAAGAGCGAAGAGTAAACGCAACCAGATTATTGGTCCCAAAAACCTTTTTATTTGGAACTCAACCAGACAATTCTTATGAAAGAGGAAAGAGAAGAAGAGTAGAAGAAGCGCTTAAGAGAGAAGGAACAAGTATTCTCTTTAAAAATCCGGCTATTGTATGCGCTGTTCCTTGCAAAGACGCTCTTATGCTTGCTGTTATGGATGGCCATCACAGAACAAGATACTCACCTGAAACATCTAAAATGCCTGTTGAAGTATACACGCCAGAACAAATAGTAATACTTTTAAACAATAGGGGCGAGGTAAAAGTAACTCCGGATAAATTAGTGGAAAACATTGAAAGATGTGTTGCTGAAGCACTAAACAGTTTTAAATGTTTGCCCGACTCTCGATATCCACACTTAGTTCCAGGAGCAAGAAGAATCGAAGATCTCTGCAATATATTTCAAGAGATTTAGGGTGGGCCCAAGAGGACTCGAACCTCTGACCTTTCGCACGTCAAGCGAACGCTCTACCAACTGAGCTATGAGCCCAAAAGTTCAATAATTGTACCAAAAGTGAACTGACCTAACAAGTTTGATAAAATTTATCTATGGATAGAGAAGAGGCCTATAAAACAGTAACTACTCTAATAACAAATAAAAACCTCGTTAAACACCACTTAGCAACGGAGGTTGCAATGCGAGGACTTGCAGAATATTTCAAAAAAAAGGGAGAGGATGTTAACGTTGACGAATGGGGGTTGGTTGGACTTCTTCATGATGCAGACTACGAATTTACTAAAAATGATCCCGATAAGCACACAATAGTTCTTGAAGAAAAAATCGGACATAAACTTCCAAGCAAAGTAATGTACGCAATAAAGGCACACAACTATAAAAGAACAGGTGCAGAACCCAGATCCCTTATGGATTGGTCTATTTGGACCTGTGATGAGCTTACAGGACTTATTATAGCCGCAGCACTCATTCACCCTGATCGAAAACTTTCAAGCCTTGATGTTAGCTTTGTTATGAATAGATTTAACAACTCAACATTCTCCAAGGCAGTTGATAGAAATCAAATAATGGATTGCGAAAACAGACTAGGAATCCCACTTAGTGATTTCATTGCAATTGTTCTTGCATCTATGGTTAAAATATCTAAAGAACTAGAACTTTAATACGTGGCATCAGGATCAGAAAAATATAATCAAGTGAAAGAGAATAGAAATAGAATTTTTGTAAACAATTTTATAGGAGGGGTTGCCTGGGCGCTTGGAGCAACAATTGGCTTTACCGTATTAATAGCTATTTTAACCACTGTACTAAAGTACGTTAATTTAGTACCATACGTAGGAAATTTTGTCATTGAAGTTCAGAAATTCATAACTGAAAATAGTCAAACTCTCCACCCCAAATAGCCCAACTTTAAGTAAGTTCATTTTTTTGATAAGATACAGACATGGACGAAGCAAAAAGTCATCAACAAATTGGCCGGGAACAAGATTTATTCACTTTTTCTGAATTGGTGGGATCAGGGCTTCCTCTTTTTACACCAAAGGGAACAATCTTACGTCGCTTACTTCAAAAATATATTGAATCACTTTTAGAAGAAGAGGGGTATGAATTTGTATCAATACCTCATATAGCACGAAAAGAATTGTATGAAAAATCTGGTCATCTCGAAAAATTTTCACAAGATATGTTTCCAGAAATGGAAACAAAAGGTAGACGCTACATATTAAAACCCGCAAATTGTCCCCACCATATTCAGATATACACTAGAAAACCTTGGTCATACAAAGAACTACCGCAAAGATATGCAGAAAGCACAACACAATATAGATCAGAACAATCAGGTGAGCTTGAAGGACTTGCTCGAGTTTTAGGACTTACCCTAGACGATTCACACGTTTTTGCTCGTCCAGACCAAATAAAGGAAGAGTTCAAAAAGACTCTTGAAATAAACAAAAAAATGCTAGCAGATTTTAAACTCAAATACTGGATAAGACTTTCTGCTTGGGATCCGAAAAATAGAGAAAAATATTTGGGAGATGAAAACTTATGGGAAGATATGCAAGGCCAGATGGAAGAAATTTTGGAAGAATCTCAAATTGAATACAAGAAAATTGAAGGAGAAGCAGCCTTTTATGGTCCAAAGATGGACCTAATAATTACCGACTCACTTGGGAAAGAATGGCAACTTTCTACTATACAGGTTGATTTTAACCTTCCTGAGAGATTTGACTTATCCTATGTAGAAAAAGATGGAACAAATAAGCGTCCTATTATGCTCCATCGAGCAACTTTTGGATCTTATGAGAGATTTCTTGCAATGATAATTGAGCATTTCCAGGGCGCTTTTCCGACCTGGCTATCACCTATTCAGGTAGAGATAGTACTTGTGTCAGATAAATTTCTTGAGTATGGACAAGAGGTATATAAAAAACTGAAAAATGCAGGTCTTAGGGTAGAAATGAATAAAGATAGCGAAACCCTACAGGCCAAAATAAGACAGGCAACTTTGCAAAAAATTCCCTATATGTGTATAATAGGCGGAAAGGAAGCCGATTCTGGTGATTTGGTATCGGTAAGAACTCGAGAAGGTAACGATTTAGGTACAGTTGAGATCAACAAATTCATAGAAAGTATTAAAGAAGAAATTGAGAAAAGGAAATAATTTTAAAAGCAGTAATCGATATCGAGTAAATGAACAGATTGCATCAAGCACATTGAGATTGCTTGATACGGATGGAAAACAAATTGGAATTGTTACAAAACAGGAAGCACTTGATAAAGCACGAGAACTAGAGCTTGATCTTGTTGAAGTAGCTCCGCTTGCGCAACCACCCGTAGCAAAAATCATCGATTTTAGCAAATTTCTCTACCAGCTTAAGAAAAAAAAGCAGGAAGAGAAAAAAACGTCTAAAGTTAGCGAAACCAAGCAGATAAGACTTGGTCCTTTTACTCAAGATCACGATCTTGATGTAAAATTAAAGAGAGCTAAAGAGTTTTTAGAAGATGGGGATAAAGTAAAGTTTGCAGTAAGATTTGCAGGACGCGCAATTACGAAGCAGGAGTTAGGACGGGATTTGCTTAATAAAGTAATTGAAAAGCTGGGAGAGATGGCAAAAGTCGAGAGAGAGATGCACATGGAAGGTCGACAAATGATAATGATAGTTAGTAAAGGTAAATAATAAAATATGGGAAAATTAAAAATTAAAAAATCGGTTTCAAGAAGATTCAAAGTTACCAAAAAGGGTAAAGTTATTTTTGGGCATCAATATCAAGGACATTTAAAACTAAATAAGTCCAAGAGAAGATTAAGAAGACTTAAAGAACCAGGAAAGCTTGAAGGAAAATTTGCAACCAAGATTAAAATGATGCTTGGTGAAGCATAGGAGAAAATTATGGCCAGAGTAAAAAGAGGACTAGTATCAAAAAGAAGGCACAATAAGTTACTTGCAACAACAAAAGGATATAGAGGAACAAAGTCTCGGCTCACAAAAGTGGCAACAGAGGCAATGCTTCATGCGGGTAATTATGCTTTTCATGGACGAAAGAGAAGAAAAATTGACATGAGAAAGCTTTGGATCGCAAGAATTGGAGAAGCAGTTAAAAAGGAAGGAATTAGCTATAGTGAATTCATTCATAATTTGTCTCAAAAAAATGTGAAGCTTAACAGAAAAATCCTATCATATCTTGTGACTGAAGAGCCTGAAGTGTTTAAACAGGTAGTTAGTAAGGTTAAAAGCGCATAAGTGAGAACAAAATGAATATTATAAAAAAGAACTTTGGTTTTTTCTATCTTTTGCGAAGCAAACAAACAAGCTTTGCTTACTTTTTTACCTCCTAAGGGGAGCGTAATTTAGGTAGAAGAATCCTAAGCGACCTCCCAGAAAGGGAGGTTTTTTTATGCTTTAAACTTCAATGCGAAGCATAATAAATTCGAGGAGGTGATAAAAAATGACTCAGGAAGCAATCAAAATAAAAGCAGGAGTCGATCTTGCAATGGCAAAAAGAAAAGGAGAAATATTAAACCCCTGTAGCAATCCTTTGAAAACTGGGGAGCCATGCGTATTTTTGAAATCCAATGGATGTGCACAAGAAGATGGACTTTTACAAACAAAAAAAGGCATTGAATGTCCTCTTCAAAGAGGCATTGTATCGATAATACCGAAATAGTTTAAAATAGATACTCTCTAGAATATAATAACTATATGGATAAAGAGTTGATGGAAAAAACGCAAGAAATTTTAAGTATTAAAAATGATGCATCATCTCTAATAATTGGTGCAGATACTCTTGATGAGTTAAATAGGGTAAAACTGGATTTTCTCGGAAAATCAGGTCGAATAATTGCCATTACCCGCGACATACAAAAGCTCCCTCAAGAAAAACGACCTGAAGTCGGAAAGCTAGCAAATGAAATAAGAACAACCATAGAAGATCTCATCGATCAAAAAGCTAAAGAATTTGGAAAAAGAAAAGAAGAAACAATCAAATCTCAAATAATAGACGTAACACTTCCAGGAGTTAAACCTCCTCTTGGACACCTACATCTCGTGACACAAGCGATCGAAGAAATAACGCAGATCTTTGCACGAATTGGATTTAACCGTGCTCGATATCCAGAAGTAGAATGGGATTATTATGCATTTGGAGCACTTAACTTTCCAAAAAATCACCCAGCAAGGGACGATTGGGAAACATTCTTTATAGATGCAATCGACAATGAAAAATATGGACAGATGATCTTAACTCCCCATACCTCTTCTGGCCAAATTCGCGAAATGGAAAAAGGAAAACTTCCTATTAAAATGATAAATATTGCTAAGTGTTACAGAAGACAATCAGATATCTCGCACTCTCAGATGTTTCACCAAATGGAAGGATTGGTTATAGACACGGGGGTTTCGATAACAGATCTCAAAGGAACTCTTGATTATTTTTTCAAGTCCTTCTTTGGGCCAGAAAGAAAATCTAGAATTAGACCATACCACTTCCAATTTACTGAACCCTCCTTTGAAGTCGACATCTCATGTGGCGTATGTGATGGGAATGGCTGCAAGCTCTGTAAAGAAGGCTGGCTTGAGCTTGGAGGAGCAGGAATTGTACATCCAAATGTTTTAAAATCTGGAAAAATTGATACAGAAAAATATTCTGGGTTTGCTTTTGGCTGGGGAATAGAAAGAATCCTCATGATGAGAGAGGGGCTCGATCTTGATGATCTTAGAATTCTTTATTCAAATAATTTAGACTTTTTAGAACAATTCTAATGCAAATTAAAATACTTGATAGTTGGTTAAAAGAATATTTAAACACAAAAGCGACATATAAACAGATCGCCGAAGATCTTTCTTTAACAAGTGTATCTGTCGAAAGAATAGAAGACTATAAGAAAGATCATCTTTTTGATATAGAAATTACTACAAATCGACCAGATCTTATGTCAGTCGTTGGACTGGCCCGAGAAGCTTCTGCGATACTACCTGAATTTGGAATTAATGCCACCTTTGAACCTCCAAAGTTGAAAAAACCAAAAGAAGGAGACGAAAATCTCATAAGGATTGAAAACGACTCAAGATTAGTAAATAGAATCTGCGCAGTTGTAATGGATGTTGAAATAGGAGAATCCCCTGATTATATAAAAGATCGGCTTGAATCAAGCGGAATAAGAAGTCTAAATAATTTAATTGATATTACAAATTATATTATGAGAGAGATTGGTCATCCTTGTCACGTTTTTGATTATGATAGATTAATAGAAAAAACATTAATTATTAGAGAATCGAATAAGGGTGAAAAAATCGTAACACTTGACGGAAAAGTTCACACATTACTTGGAGGAGATATTGTCGCTGATGATGGCAAGGGAGAAATAGTAGACTTATTAGGTGTTATGGGAACAGCAAATAGCGTTGTCACCAATCACACGAAACGAATTTTATTTTTCTTAGACAATAACGACCCGATAAGAATAAGAAAAACTTCCATGGGACTCTCAATAAGATCAGAAGCCGCGGTTCTAAACGAAAAAGGTGTGGATCCTGAACTTGCATGGGATGCACTTCTTGCAGGAATAGAATTGTATGAAAAAATTGCGAATGGAAAAGTTACATCCAAAATTATTGACATTTATCCAAATAAAGCTAAAGATAAGTCCGTAACAATAACACAAGAAAAGGTAAATCAAATAATTGGAGTAGAGGTTCCATTCATTAAAGCGAAAGGTTTCCTTTCAAAACTTGGATTTGAAGGAAAAATAGAAGGAGAAAAGCTCGAAGTTTCAATACCCTCTTGGAGAGCAAATGATGTAGAAATTCAAGAAGATATTATTGAAGAGATTGCAAGAGTATACGGATACCACAAGATTCCCACAACTTTACCGAGAACAACCGAACAAAAACCCTACAATATGGGCAGTGATCAATTTTACTGGGAAGAAAGAGTTAGAGATGCTTTTAAGTATTTCGGTTTTGTGGAAGTATATACCTACTCAATGGTCTCAGAAAGTCTCTTTGAAGGAGCAGAAGATGATGCATATAAATTAAAAAATCCATTAACGTTAGACCATGTTTTTCTGAGAAGAACATTAGTACCAAGCCTTTTAGAAGTTGTGAAGGAGAATGGGAATAGAGATGACATAAAAATTTTTGAACTTGCTAATGTTTATTTAAAAAAAACTGAAAGTCTCCCAAGAGAAGAACTTAGACTAGCAGGGGTGGTAAAAAAACCAAATTTATCCTTCTATGAAGTTAAGGGAATAGTAGAACAAGTATTGACAGATCTAGGAATTAAGAATTTTAAGTTTAAACAGGCATCTCGCGGTGGAATAGGGGCGGATGTATTAATTGGAAAAGACATACTGGGAGAAATAGAAGTATTAGAAAGTGACCTGATAAACTTCGAATTTGACTTTTCTATAATACTTAAAAATGTAAGCCTAAAAAAAATATACAAACAAATTACTAAATTTCCTCCTGTTATAGAAGACGTAAGTATAATTTTACCCGAAGAAGCTACGTATCTTGAGATAGAAGAATTTATAAAAGGACAGAATAGGTTAATAGCAGAAGTGAATCTACTAGATACATATGAAAATAAAAAAACCTTTAGAATAAAATACCAAGACCCAACAAAAAATTTAACCAAAGAAGATGTAACACCAATAAGAGAAAAACTCTACAACTCTCTCATAACAAAATTCAGCGCCAAGATAGTTTAGAGAATAAACCGAAGAATAGCTGCTGAAGTTGCTGGAGTAGGGGTTAAATCGCTTTTTTCTTTACTATCTGAATCAGAACCATACTTATAATCAGACGTTTCTGTTGGTGGTCTATATTTTGAATCTCCTGGGTAAGTAGAATCAAGCCATTTTTGAATCGCTTCTTGCCATCTATTTTTCCCGTCTGTTGAAACAGGATCATTTTCACTAAAAACTACATAATCTGAAGTATCATAATCTCCTTTTGAGATCTCATCTGAATTAGCAAGCTTACCACTTTGATGCTTAGACATTTTGACTTTTTTATATATTAGAGCAGGAGTAGTAGGTTCAGTTCCTTTAATAAAGTATTCCGTTCTTCTTCCTTGTCCATCAACAGGAAGGCCTCCACCTAAAGAATCGATTTCTATAGCTGTTACATCACTAGGCTTTTGAAATTGCTCATTAGGTTTTCCTCGAAGAACAGCAGTCATAATTTTGTTCCAAATAGGTGATGCCCCCGTAACACCTGATGCGATAATTGGATTCATTTTCGAGTTATCATTGTTTCCCACCCACACACCAACCACATATGAGGGGGTATACCCAATCGTCCAGTTATCTCTTTTTTGATCCGTAGTTCCAGTTTTCACTGCAACGGTTCTCCCTGGAATATTAAGCCAAGAGTTAGGACCAAAAGCTAAAGTTCTTGCATTATTATCAAGAAGAATATGAGAAATAAGAAAAGCAATACCCGATGAAAGAACCTTTGCACCTTCGCTATCTCTATGCTTATATATTACCTTCCCATGAGAGTCTTTAACCTCAACTATTGCAAAAGGTTCTTGCTTAACACCGTGATTTGCGAAAACTTGATAGGCAGAAGTGATTTGAAGAAGATTAGCCTCTCGTCCTCCAAGAACCAAGGAAAGACCAACATTGTTTAGACTTTCATCAGTTGGCTTCCAATTTGTAATCCCCATGTCAAACGCTTTCTGCATGACAGGCTTTATTCCAACTCGAGCAAGAGTTTTAACAGCAGGAATATTAAGTGAGTTTCCAAGAGCAAAACGAAGTTGAACTGGACCATGAAACTTACCATCATAATTCACAGGCGTATAGATAGGTGAACCAGGAGTTAAGAAATCCGTTGACACATCCATAACAAGAGAAGAAGGAGTATAACCACGTTCAAATGCGGTAGCATAAACAATCGGCTTAAGACTTGACCCAGGCTGTCTCAAACCTTGAACAGCAGCATTGAAGTTACCACCACTCTTAAGATCAAAGTAATCTTTAGACCCTACCATCGCCAATATCCCCCCAGTTTTTGCATCTAGGACCATTGCAGCGCCATTTTTTACATTATACTTAGAAAGCTTATCAATCTCAGATTTAACAATTTCTTCGGCTTTCTTTTGATAATCGTAGTTTAAGGTTGTAGTAACCTCTAAATTTCCGTTTTCAACCAGATTTGTTCCAAACATATCTTCAAGCTGTTTTTTTACATACATTACAAAATGAGGGGCCTTTATAGATCCTTGATTCTGTGAGAATTTAAATCCTTCGACCTCTTTGAGCGCTGAATCACTTTGCTTTTGAGAAATATAACCTTCTTCAACTAACCTTCTTAATACATATTTAGTCCTATCAATATATGATTTTCCATCACCTGAAAAAGGAGAGTAATAAGTAGGAGATTGTGGTAAACCAGCCAAAAATGCCGACTGAGCAAGATCCAATTCTTTAGAATGCTTATGAAAATAGAGCTCACTAGCTGCCTCTACTCCGACAGCTGTTCCACCATAGGGAATATTATTTAAATACATTTCAAGGATTTGATCCTTAGAATATTTCCTATCCACTTGAACAGCTAAGATAAATTCTTTTATTTTCCTAGAAAGAGCTCTTTCGGGACTAAGCAAAGCATTTTTTACCAACTGTTGAGTTATTGTTGACCCTCCAGTAAGTCTTCTATAAAGCAGTAAATCTTTTAAGACACGGAGATATCCTCTAATCGAAAACCCGCTATTCTTATAAAAATCGGCATCCTCAGCAACTATAGTAGCCTCCTGAAGATTCTTAGGTATGTCCTTCAATGGGACGTAAAGTCTGTTGTAATCACGATAAATGGAATAAAGAACCGTACCGTTTTTGTCAAGAATTTTTGTCGAATCTTTAATATTTGGATTTGAAAGCTTACCAGGAGCAGGAAGATCTCGGCTTATGAATAAGAAGTAAATAAAAAAGAGCAATAAAAAACCGATTAGTCCAAAAAAACCAAACTTTGCCAACTTACTATACAAAACTATTTTACTGCCGGCAGATACACGAGATCGCCTTGAATAAGAAGACGAGTCTTTATAATACATGCACAAATATTATATCAATTTTTACAATCAAACCCAAACTCGTACTCCTTGAAAAGGAACTTGTCTTATCCGTATAATTAGCTCATGAGCGCGAATAAAATCGAAGAAATTTTGGGTAGGGGTGTCGCCAACATCATCCCTTCAAAGGAAGTTCTTAACAAACTTCTTCAAACCGGAAAAAAACTTAATATTTATTTCGGAATCGATCCGACGGCAACAAAAATACACCTAGGTCATGCCGTTACTCTTAGAAAACTAGAAAAATTTGCAGACCTAGGACACAACGTAACATTCTTAATTGGAGATTTTACCGCACTAATAGGAGATAGCTCTGATAAAGACGGAGAGAGACCAGCTTTGACACCAGAAGAAATTGAAGAAAATTTCAAAACATATAAAGAACAGGCTGAAAAAGTTTTGGATTTTTCAAAAATCACTATTAGGTATAATAGTGAGTGGCTCGACAAGCTTTCTCTTCGAGAAATCGTAAAACTTACACAACATTTTTCTGTAGGAGACTTTATAAGTCGCGAGCTCATTAGAAAAAGATTAGACTCGGGAAAAAAAGTAGGTCTTCATGAATTTTTATACCCAATAATTCAAGGCTACGACAGTTTACATCTTGATACAGATATCCAACTCGGAGGAACCGATCAAACTTTTAATATGCAAGCGGGCCGAACTCTTATCAAGAGTGCCCTTGAAAAAGATTCTTTTATTATTGCCACTGAATTTTTAATGGGAACTGATGGTAGAAAAATGAGCAAATCCTGGGGGAACGCTATATGGCTTTCTGACTCACCAAGCGAAATTTTTGGCAAAATTATGTCTTTAAGCGACGATCAAATTATTCCCTATTTCATACTAGCAACTTCTGTTGACATGGAAGATGTTAAAACATATGAAGAAAGACTAAAATCTGAAAATCCGAAAATAATTAAAGAAGAACTTGCAAGAATAATTGTCAAAGAAATTTATAACGATTCTGAAGCAAAAAGAGCAAAAGATGACTTCGAAAAAGTTTTTCAATCAAGAGAATTACCTGAAGAAATAGAAGAATACAAAATCGAAACTGAAACTCCGATACTTTCTGTATTATTAAACTCGAACTCAGTACCTAGTAATTCAGAGGCAAAGAGACTTATTGAGCAGAAGGCAATAGAAGTAGATGAAGTCGTTGTAGATTCATACGCTTTATTGATTAAACAAGGCTCTATTATTAAAATAGGAAAAAGGAAGTTTTTGAAGATTATTTA
>CAZXND010000003.1:60706-66802 GCA_964641355.1 uncultured Gammaproteobacteria bacterium
TTAAACAAGGCTCTATTATTAAAATAGGAAAAAGGAAGTTTTTGAAGATTATTTAGCCTTTTTGCTCGCCTAACGGCTCACAAAATAGGAAAAAGGAAGTTTTTGAAGATTATTTAAAAATGGAAACTATAAGAAATAAAAAATGGATTTTTAAGATTATAATCGTAGCATCTTCCCTTGCTCTGATATTGGGATCTATTCTACCATTTCTCCTCCAATAATTATGGACCTTGCAACAAGAGTAGAGGATGCTGGCTTAACATTCCGCTTAAAATCCAAAAAACTTTCTAAACTGGGAATTCAAACTATTGGAGACCTTATTAACCACATTCCATTTAGATATGACGATTTTTCTCTTAACTCAACCGTCGCATCTCTACAAGAAGGAGATACTGCAACGATTAAAGGTCAAATAAAAAAGATCAATAACATCTACACTAAACGAAAATTCAATTTACAAAAAGTAACTTTACAGGATAAAACTGGAGAAATAGAATGTGTTTGGTTTAATCAACCTTATGTTACAAAAAATCTAGATATTAAAGATAAAATGAGCATAACTGGTAAAGTCGTAAGACAGGGACCTAAAAAAAGTATCCAAGTAAAAGACTATGAAGTACTATCAAGCGAAACAACATATCATACAGGAAGACTTGTTCCGATATATCCTGAAACCGCAGGTTTGTCCTCTAAATGGATACGCAACCGAATCCGAGATGTTCTATCAAAAACGGAAATCAAAGATTACTTACCACAAGAATTAATTAAAAGAAATAAACTACTTGAACTATCTTCTGCGCTTAAAAATATCCACTATCCAACTGACTTAGAAGTTGCAGAGAAAGCCAGAACAAGATTATCTTTTGATGAGCTTTTTTTGTCTCAACTTGCTGGAGCAATTAGGAGACGAGAGTGGAACAAAGAAAGAAAAGCAAATATCTTTAAAGTAAAAAAATTCAATAAAGAAATTGAAAAAATAATTGACAAATTACCCTTTAAATTAACACAGGCACAAAGTAGGGCACTAAAAGAAATCTCAGAAGATCTGGAAAGAGATAGGCCGATGAATAGATTATTACAGGGAGACGTAGGATCAGGAAAAACAATAGTCGCTGCTCTTGCAATTTATATTACGTATTTGAATGGATTCTCATCTGTAATTATGGCTCCGACAGAAATACTGGCCAATCAACACTTTAACACTATCAAATCACTTCTTTCACCATTAGGCATTAATGTAAAACTTTTTACAGGAAGAGAGAAAGAGAAAGGTGATTTTAATGTAGCAGTAGGAACTCATGCCCTCATCTCTGAAAGTATCAATTATAAAAAACTAGGACTTGTAGTTATAGATGAGCAGCAAAGATTTGGAGTAAAACAAAGAGCGATTTTGCGAGAAAAAGGCAACAACCCACACTTTTTGACCATGACCGCAACTCCAATACCAAGAACTATTGTCTTAACTCTTTATGGAGACCTTGAGTTGTCCGTACTAGATGAATTACCAGCGGGAAGAAAAATCATAAAAACCTGGCTTGTTCCAAAAGAAAAAAGAGAAGCTGCATATAGGTGGATAGAGAAAATGATAAATAAAAAAATAAAAAAAGAGATAAATCAAGTTTTTATCGTTTGTCCATTTATAGAAGAATCTGAGTCTATTACAACAGTTAAAGCCGCTACAAAGGAATTTGAAAATCTAAAAAAAAATTTCCCAGATTTAGAATTAGGATTAATTCATGGAAAAATAAAACCTAAGGAAAAAAATGAAACGCTTAAGAGATTTAAAGAAGGAAAAATCGACATACTTGTCGCAACACCTGTCGTTGAAGTAGGAATAGACATTCCTGACGCAACCATTATAGTAATAGAGGGAGCCGATAGATTTGGTCTCGCTCAACTTCATCAACTTCGAGGAAGGGTCGGAAGAAGCTCTAAGGAATCTTACTGTTTACTGTTTACAGAATCAGAAAGCGAACGTGTTAAAAAAAGACTTCAATTTATGGAAACAAATCACATGGGAGCAGAGCTTGCCGAACTAGACTTAAAACTAAGAGGTCCGGGAGAAGTTTTTGGAACATTGCAGCACGGATCATCCGAATTCAAAGTGGCCTCATTTTCTGATTTTCCGCTGATTGAACTCGCAAAGCACGAGGCAGAAATATACGTAAACAAGCTCGAGGCTCTCCCTGCCTTGCATGAAAAAGTAAAATCTACTATAATACAAAGGGTAGCTCCTGATTAGGAGCTTTTTTGAAAAATGCCACACGAACCAAAGAAAAGACATTCAAGGCAAAGACAAGGGAAAAGAAGAGCAAGTATTAAGCTTTCTCTTCCTAATGTGTCTGTTTGCAAAAATTGTGGCTCTGAGATAGTTCCCCACACTATGTGTCGAGCCTGTGGATACTATAAAGGAAAGCAAGTATTAGCATCTAGATAGATTCTAAAAACTAGAGCCAAATACTAGTAATGTGCTCACAAGATGAAAACTTCAAATGACCCTCGCCATAAAAAAAGGCAGGATATTGTTAAGATACTTTTTGCTCAAAGCTTTTTAAGTCAGCCAAATAACAATCCCGTTGCTAAAAGAATCGTAGAAAACCTAAGTAAAATTGATAAAGTTATAGAAAATATTGCTCCTGAATTTCCTATAGATAAAATAAATAAAGTTGATTTAGCAATTCTAAGGCTTGGAATATATGAGCTAGCAATAGAAAAAAAAGAGCCTCCCAAAGTTATAGTAGATGAGTCTATAGAAATTGCTAAAGAGTTTGGTGGAGATACGTCGCCAGTATTTATAAACGGAGCGCTTGGTAAATTTATGAAAGACAGTATGGAATTGGAGGTTAAAAATGGCTAATATTCCCCAAATCAATAACAAAGACCTATTAGAACAAATATTTACACACAGATCGGTAGTAAATGAATCACAAGAAGTACGTGATTCAAATGAAAGACTAGAATTTCTAGGAGACAGCATTTTATCCTTTATTGTGTCGACACACATATTTAAGAGCTTTCCAGATTCAAAAGAAGGTGAACTCACAAGTCTTCGCTCAGTACTCACAAACACAGACATGCTTTATAGAATTGCCAAAGAATTAGATTTAGGGTCACATTTATTACTATCTCGAGGCGAAGAGGCTGGAGGAGGAAGAACTAACAAATCGATTCTTGCAAATACTTTCGAGGCGCTTATAGGAGGTCTTTTCATTGATCAGGGACTTGAAGCCACAACAAATTTTATAAAAGAAACAGTACTTACAAAAATTGATTCCACATTAAGGGAAGGACTAAAAGATCCAAAAAGCTTACTACAAGAATCTATTCAAGAAAAGTATAAAACCTCACCTGTTTACAAAATTATTAAAGAAGAAGGGCCGGATCATAACAAGCTTTACACATCAGCTGTTTATATTAATGACTCCCTGCTTGCTGAGGGTACTGGAAAATCCAAGCAAGAAGCTGAAAAAGAGGCTGCAAAAAATGCCCTCGAAGGCATGGGCAAGAGTTAAATTGTTTTTTGTTTGACTCAGACCGGTCTAAAATGGTAAACTACAGCCTATCGACGAATATTTCGAATAAATATGGCATTAGTAATAAGATTTTCAAAAATTGGTAGAAAAGGCGAAAGAAAATTTCGAATTGTAGTCAAGGAGCGAAGAAGCAAACGCGACGGAGACCCAGTAGACACAATAGGTTACTATGAAAAAAGAGTAGGTAATATTGTGCAAAAACAAGTTGATGAAAAAAAGTTTAACTACTGGAAAGAAAAGGGCGCTATCATTAGCCCGTCAATTAAAAAAGCCCTAGAACTATAATGAAACAAATACTAGAATACATCCTCGAAAACGCCTTTGAAAATCCAGAGATTGAAGTCACAGAAGACGAGCGTGATGGAATAACAACTTTTATAATTTCTTCTCCTAAAGACGAGGTTGGAAAGATAATTGGAAAAAGTGGACGAACAATTAATTCCATTAAAAATATTCTAAAAATAATTGCCATCAAAGAAGGTAAAAAAATCGAAGTTGAAGTAAAAGAGAAGATGTAATCTCTTAATAGCTTCATTCCACCAACGCTTATCCAATTGATACTATGACCTTCTCCATAATAACTCTTTTCCCTGAAATGTTTGAATCGATATTCAAATACTCAATTATTAAACGTGCCGAAGAAAGAGGAATAATTAAGATAAATATCGTAAATCTAAGGGAATTCGGGCATGGAACACATAAGATGGTTGATGACAAACCTTACGGTGGAGGGGTAGGAATGATCTTAAAAGTTGATGTTATTTACCAAGCAATTAAAGCAACAAAATTGGGAAAAGGAAAAGAGAAGGTTTTTATTATGGATCCAAAAGGAGAAAAATATTCTCAAGAAAAAGCCGAAGAACTTTCTAAATTGGACCATGTTATTTTAGTTTGTGGACACTACGAAGGATTTGATGCACGAATAGAAAATTTTATTGATGGAGCACTATCCATCGGAGACTTCATCTTGTCTGGAGGAGAAATTCCCAGCATGGCAATCGTTGAATCGGTTGGAAGACTCGTGAATGGAGTTCTTTTGAAAGAAAATGCAACTATCAATGAGTCTTTCTCTGAGAAAAACGGAAAAAGAATACTAGAATCTACCCAATACACAAGACCTAATGAATTCAAGGGTTACAATGTTCCACAAGTCCTTTTATCAGGCCATGCCAAAAAGATAGAAGAATTTAGAAACTTAAACGCAGAACAAGAAACAAAGAAAAAAAGACCCGACCTTATTAAAAAATAGTTCTATTTTGGATTTGTCTGCCAACTTGAAAGTTTTTTAATCAATTCCTCTTCTTTCGGCGTGAGAGGAGCAATGTTATGAGTAAGTGAAACGGCAGAAAGATTTGTAGGCTTATAAAAAAAGTTTATTTCAAAATTTCCTTCTGATCCGTTAGTGCTTATGTTTTTCACTTCAGCTATTGGTAATGATTCCTGTATTTCAGAAGAAAATCTTATTAAGTCATCACTCGTAGGAGCAGAAACATTAACGGCAACTACAAGAAAAGGAGAACTATTTGATCCAGTTGATACTGTATTTTTCTTTTTTGAATATAAATCACCAACCTTTAAAGAGAAGGTTTTTATCGTAGTGTTAGTTTTGCTACTAACATCAGATAAAGAAGAGAAGATTGCAATAATGTTCTTTGACGTAGGAAGTGCAGCAACCGCCGAAGATAGATCTGCATCAAGACTTGAGTCATTAAGATCTTTGAGTGTTTCAAGCGTTTTCCTCAAATTTTCAATCTCAACTTGTTGCTGATTTATAGCCTGATTTGTTTGAGAAATGTTTTCAATCTGAGGAATAGCGATTCTTACAACAACAAACAAAGAAAGTAATAGTATTGCTGTAGGCAAAATTATTGTCTTGTATTTTCGGTAATATAAATTAAATAATCCTTCCATAATTTATGATTAAAACTTCAGCACTATCACTTTAACTCAATTGGTTTCTGCTGAAGCGGAACAATTTTTTTCGTATTAAAAAAGAACGATAGAGATAAAGAATATGCACCACTTTTAGGATCTGCCTTAAAAGACGACATATCTGTTTTTTTAATTCCGTAAGATTTATTTTTAGATAGAGAAATAACCCCATCTTCCATTAAAGAACTTATAGATAAAAGATTGTTAGAAAGAATTTTTATGGTCAGAAGCTCAGAAGATGCATCAAGAGAATCGATAACAGCCCCCTGTGGAATAACGCTTAAAATAGATAAAACTTTAGAACCAACATCCTCTCTCGCTGTAAAAATTTGATTAATAGCAGAAACCCGCTCTCTAAGAGCTGTAATTTTCGCTTCGGTAGAAGAAAGAGTAGATACTTGTTGTTTCAACTCATCTGATTCTGCTTGTTTTTGAGATAGACGAGTCTTAAGAAAAAGGTTATAAGAAACTAAGCCCAAAGTCGAAATGAATACTGCAATAAAAATCACAAAAGAGTATAAAAAAACCTTTCTAAAAACTCGAGTTGTTACTTCTTTTTTTTGAGATGCTAAATTTATTGTACTTTTACCCATTTTTATAAGCAAAACTCCGTTTTATAAGCAAAGCTTGG
>CAZXND010000003.1:66902-118976 GCA_964641355.1 uncultured Gammaproteobacteria bacterium
ATTGTACTTTTACCCATTTTTATAAGCAAAACTCCGTTTTATAAGCAAAGCTTGGGCTCTTTCGATCCTAAGCAAAGCTTGCAAAACTCCGTTTTATAAATCTCGGAGACCAAGACCTACAACAATATTAAAA
Organism: uncultured Gammaproteobacteria bacterium; assembly: GCA_964641355.1. Classification (GTDB taxonomy): domain Bacteria; phylum Patescibacteriota; class Microgenomatia; order Levybacterales; family GWA1-39-11; genus CAZXND01. Next base: position 67,036 of record CAZXND010000003.1, read on the forward strand.
GTTGGAGCATTGGCCAATATCTGAGGAGGCACGTTTTTCATATTGTATAGCTTGAACGTGTTCCCCACGACGACTTGAACATTTAAACTATTGGTAAGAAATGTATCTATTCCTGGAATCAAAGCATATTCTCCAGAAAGTATCACTTGCTTTATCATTTCATTATTTGAACGCTCGTTATAAGATAAAATTGCTTTTTTTAAATCACCAACTAAAGTTTCGAGAACAGGTGCAAGAGCCTTTCCTATTTTTCCATCAAAAGTCTCAGTACTAAAACCATACGTTCTGGTGTAGTTCTGTGCTTGTTGAAAGTCGATCCCAAGGTCAAGAGATACAGCGCGAGAAATCGCGATTCCTCCTAAACCCGACGAGAAAGCAGTATTCAAAATACCCCCTTTCACTATTGAAATACTTGTTGCTGCATCTCCGATGTGAACGATAATATTGGAATAAGGGTTGTTTATGAGGGGATAAAGAGCTCTATGCACAGAAATAACTTCTGTTTCTATTCCTTCAATATTAAGCCCGGCATCTTTTAAAATGAACTCGTATTTCTCAAGCAGATTAATTGGAGCCGCAACAAGCAGAACGCTCATTGTTTTCTTCTCTCCAATATTGTTTTTAGCTAAAATCTGCCAATCAGTCCTAACTTGATCAAGTGGCATGGGAATGTATTGTTCCATTTCGTAGCGAAGAGCAGCATCAAGTTCTTTTTCAGATAGGTCTGGCATCTGTATAATCTTCGTGTAAACCTGATTTTCCATAAGAGATATGTTGACAGAATTTTCTTTAATATTTACATTCTTAATACACTCTTTTATGGAATCGGCAAGCATTTGCTGATCCACCGAAGATTCTGATGATAGACCCTTCGAAGAAACTAAAGGAAACATAGCAATGGATTCAATGGTAAAATCTCCTCCATTTTTCTTAATTGAAGTTATTTTTATAGAATTACTTTCTATATCAAGTCCAAAAGCTTTCATTGAGAAATCAAAACATAAGGAAATATTTCGGGTGGCAATTGAGGATAAGACTCAAAATAAACAATTTTTCTTTTAGTTTCACCTGCACTACCCACGGATTCAATAATATTTCCTTGTGGCACATTTGCACCTTCAATTCCGATTATTGCTGAGTTGTAGAGAGGGATTATCTTCATAATAAGCTTGGGGTTCGCGTCATTAATGACCGCAGAATTAGAAAAATTAATTCCTTCAATCGTCCCTGATCCACCTGTCGTCTCCGATCCTGATGTTCTTCCAGAACACGTATCAAAAACATGCTTAGATACAGAAGGATTCGTAGTATTTCCCGTTAATAAAATCACTTCAATCGCGGGAATTACCTGAGTCCCTGTTCCGTTACATGAATTCTGCCCATTTCCCCACCTTATGGTAACAGATCCAGAAATCGGCGAAGCATAATCTGGGTAGTTAGAAAGCCAAACATCATGTCCAACATCTTGGGTAACCACATCCCCATTATTAAGCAAGAAAGCTGGACTTTGCTCTACGCTAATACTCGTATTAAAAGAGGAGTTGTTTGAGAGCTGTTGATCGGATAAAGTAGTGTTGTTTCCCAACTGTTTCACTGCCTTTTCCACTCCTGCCTCAGCTGCTTGAAAAGCTCTTTGGGATTCTTCATTTTCTTTTGATATCTTAAGATTTGTGATGGTTCTTGAAGCAACAGAGAGACCAACTGTCAAAGCAACTATCGTAGTTAGAACAACAATAAGGAGAATCTGCCCACCCTCATTCTTTCCCACACTGAAAAACCCTCGTAAATGAGCCATATATCCATAATAGCGAGAAGTCGAACTAAGTGTCAAGATAAATTATTAAGGACTATAATTTCTCATAGAAACAGACGTTTTGAAATCAGAAGAGAATGAACTTTCAACTATTTCTGGCTTATTATTTTTATCCTGAAGTTTAAATGAAACATTAATAATGGGATAAGAATATGGGTTTTCCTGATCACACACAATAAAACTTGAACAATCAGCAACTTCAACCTGTGTATTATCGATTAGAGAAACAGATACTGAACCACTAGAAGAAGCAATAGAACCATCGCTACTTGAGCATGAAATAGTGGTTTCTCCTCCATCAATTCTTTTCAATTTAATAGACGATATTGGTCCAGATGTTGGAACACAAGTATTTACATCTTGGTCACCATTGATGGCAGTAATTGCCTCTGAAGAAGTTATAATATCAGTTATAACACTTAGAGCATAATTGCCATTTTGGGCAACTATTCCTCCAATCTTTGCCTTTCCACTCCCTCTAAGAGTGGAGTATAGCACTCCTGCAATGAGTGAGCTTATTACAACAAGTATAATTGTAAAGGCTAGTAGCTCTATAGTTGTATATCCTTTATTATTTTTCATAGAGATGAATTTGTATCTTTTGAAAAACAAGAATGTAATTGCGCTTTATGACAATAAGTGTTATCAGAAGGGCATTTAGAACTTGACCATGATACAGTGACTGTTACTTCAGAACCAGAATATTGATTAGTGTCACCTAGATCATCCGGTGTTGGAGTAGGACCACAAGAGCTCTGAGTAAAAGTAACATATCTTTGAAAAGTTTCCCCCACATTGGCCGGGATACATCCATTATTATAAGTAGCAATAGTAAAGCTCTCACCAAGACAGTAAGTTCCGCTCAAATTTCTAAAATCATCTTCGCTCTTATTTTGTATTGGTGGATTAAGATTAACAGTTTCACCATTTTCAGCTTTATTCTTAAAATATTCCATTCCAGCTTGTGCATACTTGTTCGCCAAGTTCTGGTTTTTTACAAAAGTAGTATTATTAACGGCGAAAATTACAGCTATAGATATGCCAGCAAGTGAAATTATGAGCGCTGAAAGTGCAACGATTGCCTCAATTAATGTTTGTCCTGATTCTTGTCTTAATAATTTTTTCATTGAATAGAAACATTTCCTCCACTATCAACGTTTATAGTTTTAGAAAAAGTAAAACCTGTTAAAACTATCTTTGCAACATTTCCACTCGTAGGAGATCCGCAACTTAAAGAACTATTTACTATTACATCGTTTGTCTGAGTTCCAAACGTAACAGTACAACCTCCTCCTGATGAAAAAATCAAATTAGATGGTAGATTATTTACTTCAATATCTTGCTCGACTCCTGAGCAATAAGCAGCAACAATATATGTGTTTCCTGAGATTCTAAACCTATAACCAGTTAATGTCGTTGAGTCGGAGCAACTTTCTGGCTTCACTTGAGATAATGCGCTGAATTTTGCTTTTTCGATTTGTAGCTTTATATCTTGTGCAGTCTGTTCAACGGCTTGACTCCTTGAGTATGTATAGAAACCAGCAAAACCAATTCCCGATAAAATCATCATAATAGATAAAACAACGAGAAGTTCTATAATTGTAAAACCGTGTTTTGCGAGAATAAACCTGTTTATAATCTTAAATCCCCGTTGAGCATGAGAGAAACGAGTTAGAACAAGAGGGTTTGCTTTTATATTTTTATTTTTTTTCAAATCATTCAGCATTTCCACTTCTTTAAGGATTAATTACCCAGTAGTTATAATCTGTGGAAGTGCAGGGAGATTGACCCGGACGAAATGTCACATCACCAGTATTTGTACCCGAAAGGTTTCCGAGATTTGGCGTAGGCTTTTCCTGAGTGGCATTTAAATCGTTTGAATTTTCAAGCTTTGCAAATATGGTGTACTCAGAAAAATTACTATCAATTGTGTATACATATGTAGGACAACTATCGTTTACTGAGGATGGATCCGATGGAATATTAGAAAAATAGGGATCAAGAGCGGGATTGTTTTCATTGCTAATTGTACCCCAACCTGCATGGTTATCATCAGCAAAACCCGGATACTTACCGTGATCTGACCTGTATAGCTCGAGAGCAGATTGAATTTGTTTTAGATCTGATTTTCTCTGCGCATCTCGTCCCCTTTGTCTAATATTTATAAAATTTGCCATTAGAAATGCTGCGAGAACAGAAATAATTGAAATCACTACAAGAAGTTCTATCAATGTGAATCCAGAATTTTTTCTAACAAGACCTATTTCAATTTTTCTTGAAAATAAATTCTTCATATGTTTTTATTATACATAAACTAAGGTGAGGTGTTCGGACTAGAGACTGCATAGTTACAAGTACCACCACAAGATGCATTTGAAATACCAATAATTGAGAGTGAATTACAAGCATTACCTCCATTACAAACTTGCGGATCTTTGGTTCGATCTAGAGATGTATAAAGATAATAAGTTTGTCCATCAGAAGAAGCATAGTAAACATAGTTTTTAGGATTATTATCTTTTGGCAGAACATTCATATAGGGAGGCCAAGTATCTCCCCAATTAATTTCTCCTAATTCTTCCGAATTTATTTTGTTAGAACTAGACGAGGGATATTTACCATGATCTCCATAATACGATTCAAGAGCTCTTTGAATTTGAGCGAGATCATTTTTTCGCTTGGAATCAGCAGCTTTTTTAAATTGTTCAAGGGGATTTAATACTGCAATTACTCCTGCAGCAAGAATGGTTAATATTCCAATCACAACAACGAGTTCTATTAACGTAAATCCACGTATGGAGTGGAATTTTTGCTTTTTCATATTAATTACAAACGCCATCACAATTTGACGTACAGTATTCACCATTTCCTGCTCCCACATCATTACAAGCACCGTTACGACACGCATACTGCCTATTTTGCAGAGGACAAGTGTTAATTGTCGGAGTTGGAGTAGTAGCAGGAGCCTCATAACCGACAGGTGTAGGGGTTAAAAGCGAAGATCCTGCAATATTCGTACAACTTACAGTCCCTCCATAGGAACAGATCGGATTCACCGATCCTTGCGGAATGCAATTTGATAAAGATGAAAGACCACATGTTGTAGAGATTTGAATAGCTGGCTGTTCTTGATCAGAAAAAAGTCCAAACCATTGTGGACAAGTACCCTCTGCGATATAAGTATATTCAGTGCAAAAAGCGTTTCGACAAGTTGGACCATTCGGAACTTTTTTCATATATATCGTGTTATTCTCTTCCCATACTTCTCCCCAAGGAATTGAATCTGGAAAACAACCATGATCATCGTAATAAAGATTGATTGCTTTTGTTACTTCGTTAATATCACCTTGTCTCTGTGTATTCCTCGCTTTTTTAAGTTGATTATTAGGATTTAAAAAAAGAAAAAGTAATACTGACAACACTGAAAGGATCGTAAGTACTACTGCAAGCTCGACAAGAGTAAAAGCATTTCTGGCTATTAGAGCTAATTTTACAGTCCTAAGAAGTTTTGGATATACTTGGTTAAAAGAAAAGAAAGTATGCTTCCTATTACTAAAAAAGGGCCAAAAGGAATCGTATCTTTTGAAAGTTTCTTTTTTCCCCATATAATCAGTATTGTTGATATAATCCCTCCTGTCAAGAAAGCAAGGTAAAGAGCAACAAGCGACTTTGGGAAACCAAGAACAAACCCCAAGACAAACGAGAATTTTATATCTCCCATACCCATTCCCTTACCTTTTGTTGCGATAAAAAGAATTAAGAGAATTGCTAACAAAATCAATCCAGAAAAAAAACTGGATACAAAAACTTGTTGATTAAAAAAACCCTTATAGACAAGTGACGAAAAGAGTAATACGAGATTTACTTCATCAGGGATTATTTGATATTTGAGATCTGAAAAAAAAATTACAATTAAACAACAGGAGAAAATTAGATAAAAAATAAAAGTTGGAATAAAAAATTCCCCTTGATTTAACAAATAAAACAAAAGTGGGAAAACTACTCCTGTTAAAAGTTCAATCCAAAAAAGTCTTTGTGGAATTGTGGAATGACAATATCTACATTTTCCCTTAAGCAACAAGAAAGAAAACACAGGCATCAAATCGAAAAATCCTAATTTCTTTTTACAACTTTCACATTTTGACCTTGAAATAAAAATTGACTCATTTTTAGAAAGTCTATCAATTAACAGACCTAAAAAGCTACCAAAGGCGCATCCAAGAATAAACAAAAAAATATAAAATAGAAACACAGTAAAATTATAAAAGAGTTAAAGAATTATTTAAAGGAGATGACTTATTGAGTACACCAATAACAGTCAGTGGTTCCACCATTTGCCTTACACGTATTAGTTGAATCGGCAGTTCCTGTAGCATCAGTATAGACAGCAGCCTTATTTTTTTGCTGTGATTTTGATGTAGGTTTAAAACAAACGATAACTGTATTTGATCCTGCACTATTAGTAACATAAACATTTTTAAGATTTTGAGCAGTAGAAAATGCTGACTTAAGCTCTCCTTCACTTGTCAAAGTAGTAAGACACGTTGCGAATGCAGAAGCATTCAATGCAGTACCCGAAGGATTTGTTGCACCATTACAATCAGCTCCTCCATTAGCAGTTGTCGCCCAAGGAAAAGCATTATGAGTTGTGTAATATCTAAGAATAGAATTATAAAATTCAACAGAAGTATTTAAGTCATTGGAATCAGAGGCTTTTTTGAGTTGTTCAAATGGGTCAATAGTTGCAACAAGTGCAGCAGCTAAAATTCCAAGAATTCCAATTACAACAAGAAGTTCTATAAGAGTAAAAGCGGTGCGAGATTTAGTCTCTCTAAATAAATGTATAAGGGCAGATTTCATGTATTAATTCATTCTAACCACAAAGCAAAAATCTTGTCAATAGGTCAGTTTGCGCTCAAGAGAACATATTCTACTGCCATTCTTTTGTTGATATTATTCCTAATCAACAAAGGATAAATTATGCTAAGTTTGTAAATAATAGCATGGAGTGTATGGAGACGTTCTTTTTTTTCCTGAATCCCTGCCTTTAGAAGTTCCGATCTTAATTCCAATAAAAAATCTTTTAATAAATCAGGAGCACTCTCTATCTTTTCAGCGATTGAAAGCGCTAGTGCAGTTTTATCTTTTTTTGTAATCATTTCCTCAATTTCGTTTTTAAAACTTATTTCAGATTTTTCAGTACCTCCTTTTAAATAAATAATCTGTGAGCGAGAAAGGATGGTAGGTAGAAGAGTTTCTTTATTTGAAGTTACAATTATGAAAAATGTGTTATCAGGAAGCTCTTCAAGAGTTTTAAGAATAGCGTTTTGTGCTTCGAATAGAATTTCACGTATTACAATGAGTCGAGTTTCGTCTGCGCTTTGTTTAAAAGAAATTAATTTCTTAATTTCTCTTACATCACTAATTTTTATTCTTTCTTTAAATTCAATTAAATTATAGGATTTTATTTTTTTTGTAGAAGAAAAGTCTTTTATATACTCTTGAGTGATACTAAGTCCACCCACAATTACGAGGCTTTGCATATTGACATTATATCAATATTTAAATTACGATGAATATATAAATATAGGGGATTTCCCCTTTGTTTTGTTTGGAAAAACTGCCCATGGACGGTCAAAATACGAATCAAAATAGTATAGCGGCAATATTATTATCTGAGAAACTCCTCGATCCGACAAAATTTTCAGAATTGAAAATTGAATCTGCAAATAAAAATATAAGTATTGATCGATTACTTTTAGATTCAAAGTTGGTGGGGGAGGATAAATACTATGAAGCTAGATCAAAACTCATTGGTGTACCTTTCGTATCTGTAGCTCTTCTTCCTTTTTCTCCACAGGCCTTAAGCTTCATACAAAAACCCGTAGCAGAAAGGTTCCATCTTATACCATTTCTTTTCGATAAACAGGACAACTCTCTTTCCATTGCGATGGCAGACCCACTAGACATCGAAGCGCTAAATTTCATAAAGCAAAAAACAGGACTAACCATAAAGGTCTTCCAAGGTATTCCAAGTGAAATAGCAGATAGTATTGCTACTCAATACACCTTTGGCCTTGTTACAGAAGTTAAGGAAGCGGTCAAAGAAACAGAAGAAGTTTCTCAAATTAAAACATTTGATAAAGATTCAATTTCGGAAGTAATTAAAGAAGCACCAATTGCAAAAATTGTTTCAACTATTCTTGAGTACGCTGTCAAATCGAGAGCATCTGATGTACACATAGAACCTGAAGAGGATAGAGTAAGAGTAAGATATAGAATTGACGGAATTCTTTATGAAAGACTTTCTCTTCCTACATCTGTTAAAGAAGCTGTAATTTCAAGAGTGAAAATCTTGTCGGGAATGAAAATCGATGAACACAGAACACCTCAAGATGGACGATTCAACTTTAAGTTTGGAGATGAGGAAGTAGATCTTCGTGTAAGCGATCTTCCAACTGTATTCGGCGAAAAAATAGTCATGAGACTTCTTAAAAAGTCGGGTGGAGTACCCACTCTTGAAGAGTTGGGGTTACGAGGCCCGGCGCTTCGTAATTTAGAAGCAGCAATTTTGAGACCTCACGGCATTATTATCGTCTGTGGACCAACTGGAAGCGGAAAAACAACAACCTTATATTCTGTCTTAACCAAGTTAAATACTACACGCGTCAACATATTAACACTTGAGGATCCAGTTGAATATCAAATGATGGGAGTGAACCAAGTGCAAATAAACCCTGACGTTGGACTTACATTTGCAACTGGACTTAGAGCTTTTCTAAGACAAGATCCAAATATTATTCTTGTTGGAGAAATACGAGATAAAGAAACTACAGAGCTCGCTATCCAAGCAGCTTTAACTGGACATTTAGTATTTTCCACTCTTCACACATCAAGCGCAGCAGGATCATTGCCAAGACTTATTGAAATGGGAGCGGAAACTTTTCTTTTGTCATCGACTATGACCGCAGCTCTTGGTCAAAGAATTGCAAGAAAGATTTGTAGCCAATGTAAGGAAGAATATGCCCCGTCACGCGAGATTCTTGAAGAAATAAAAAAAACTCTTGGAGATTTATTCCCTAAAAAAAATGACTCAGATGTAAAATTATACAAAGGTAAAGGATGCGATTATTGTGGCCAATCAGGATATTTTGGAAGAGTAGGCATTTTTGAGGTAATGGTTGTCTCAGACTCCATCTCAAAACTCATTCTCCAAAAAGCAGATGCACTAACAATCGAGGCAGAAGCAAGACACCAAGGAATGATAACGATGAAACAAGATGGATACTTGAAAGTGCTTGATGGATTTTCAACAATAGATGAGATATTAAGAGTTGCACAAGAATAATATATGACAATTCAAGACTTATTTGAAAAAACTGTTGAAAATCATGCATCCGATCTGCATTTATTGGCCTCTGTTCCCCCAGTTCTTAGAATCGATGGAAGACTCATGCTTATATCTTCTTTCCCACCTCTAACAAGTGCAGAAATAGAAAATCTTGCCTTCTCGATCATGACACCTCAACAAAAAGAAATGCTTATAAATGATAGAAGTATAGATTTTTCTTATGGTTACGGTGGGGGAAATTACGGAGATAAGGGACGATTTCGTATAAATTTATTTTATCAAAGAAATACGCTAGCAGGCGCCTTCAGATTACTTCCACCAAATGTAAAAACTGTTGATGAATTAAAACTTCCCAACATTTGTCATAGTTTTGCAGATTTAAAACAAGGCCTTATTTTAGTTACTGGCCCCACAGGTCATGGAAAATCGACAACTATGGCTGCGATTATAAACGAGATTAATATGAAAAGGGCTTCAAACATTATCACTGTTGAAGATCCTATTGAATATGTTTACCCCCCAGGGAAAAGCATCATTGCTCAAAGAGAATTAGGAATTGATACCCATACTTGGGGAGATGCCCTGCGAGGCGTACTACGTGAAGATCCAGATGTAGTATTGGTCGGAGAAATGCGTGACCCAGAAAGTATTGCTTCAGCAATAACTGTTGCAGAAACTGGACATTTAGTATTTTCCACTCTTCACACAAATTCTGCATCGCAAAGTATCGATAGAATAATAGATTCATTTCCCGAACATCAACAGAATCAGGTTAGATCTCAACTCGCCGAATCTCTTGCTGCAATAATTTCACAAAGATTAATTCCCAAAATTGATGGGGGCAGGGTAGTGGCTACCGAAATTTTATTGAACAGCAATGCTATTAAAGCAAATATTCGAGAAGGCAAAACACATCTTATTGATTCGACCCTCCAGAATTCGCAAGAAGCAGGAATGATACCTTTGGAAGTATCTCTTGCTAATTTAGTAAAAGAAGGCTTGATAACACTTGACACTGCAAAAGCATATGCTCTCCGCCAAGAAGCACTAGCAAGACTTGTTTCTTAATTTATGCAATTTTCCTACCAAGCAGTAGATACAAAAGGCGTAAAACAAAAAGGCCTGATTGAAGCAAATAGTCAAAAGGAGGTCTTGGATTACTTAAGAAGCACCAAAATGACCCCTCTTTCAATAAAAAACATGGATGAAGTCAAATCGTCATTCCAGATTTTCAAAAAAATATCCAACCAAGACCTAGTAATTTTTACTCGTCAATTATCCTCAATGATTCTTACAGGACTTACTCTTATTGAGTCGCTAACCATTTTAAAACAACAAACAACAAAACCGGCAATGCGAAATTTAATTGCTGATTTAGTTGCAAGCATCTCAGGAGGAAAGACATTCTCTCAAGCACTTTCAGAACATCGCGATATATTTTCAGAGGTTTATCTCTCACTTATTAAAGCCGCTGAAACTGGAGGACTTCTTGATAAGGTATTAGTTCGACTCGCCGATAATTTAGAAAAGTCTGAAGACCTAAAGAAGAGAGTTAGAAGTGCACTTTTTTACCCCGCAATAGTTGTTTCTGGAGTATTTATTGTTATTGGAGTAATGAATGTAGTCGTAATACCTCAGCTTGGAAAACTTTATGAAAGCCTTAACCTTGAGCTTCCACTATCAACTAGAATTGTTTTAGGATTTTCTGAGGCAACAAAAGTATTAGCTCCCTTTAGCGTAGCTGGACTAATTGGACTTTACTTTCTTTATAAAAGAATGAAGACGAGCGAAACAGGACTTAAAACTATTGATAGTATAAAGCTTAAAACTCCGGTCTTTGGATCAATACTTAGACTTTCGATTCTTGATGAAATAACAAGAACTTTGTCTCTTCTAATTACATCGGGTACTGCAATTATTGATGCACTAAATATAACCGCTGATGTTTCATCGAATATCTGGTACAAAGAAGCAATTAAAAATGCTAGCACCCTTGTTGAAAAAGGAGTACCTATTTCTACTGCCCTTGAATATCAAAATATTTTCCCTCCCATTCTAATTCAAATGACAAAAGTAGGTGAAACTACAGGAAAAGTTGATGACAGTCTTTACAAGTTGTCAGACTATTTTGAAAGAGATCTGGATGTAAAGATAAGGACCTTAACAACATCAATTGAACCTATACTTATTATTATTCTCGGAGTGGCAGTAGCCTTCCTCATATTATCAGTAATTACACCTATATATAGCTTGATCTCCCAAATTCAGTAAAAAACAGCTTGCTCAATCAATTATGTTTTGCTAAAATGTTTAGAATGGCCGAAAACTCCTATACAGCTAAAAACATCCAGGTTCTTGAAGGCCTCGAACCAGTAAGAAAACGACCAGCAATGTATATCGGATCTACCGATGTTATTGGACTCCATGAATGTTTAAGAGAGATAATTGATAATTCAGTCGATGAAAGCCTCGCAGGTTCTGCAAGAAATGTTTGGGTTGTTGTGAATGCCGATGGATCTGCAACAATCGTTGACGATGGACGAGGTATTCCTGTAGATACAATGCCCGGACAAGGAAAAAGTGCACTTGAAATAGTAATGACAAAATTGCATGCTGGAGGAAAATTCGGAGGAGGGGCGTACAAGGTTTCCGGAGGTCTTCATGGAGTAGGGTCATCAGTTGTGAATGCGTTATCGACGAACATGTGGGTTGAGGTCAGAAGAAATAACAAAATTTATACTCAAGAATACGCGATGGGAATACCAAAGTCAGATGTAGTTGAAAAGAAACTCTCTGAGTCTCGTCTTGCAGATTTTTTTGGCGGAAACGCTCTTACAACCGGAACTGCTGTTACATTTTATCCTGATGGAAGCATTTTCCAAACCATAGAGTTTGACGACCACTACATTCTTAAGATGATTAGAGAAAGAGCATTTCTTGTCTCACGTCTGTATTTCCACTTTTACGATCTCCGAGAAAAAACAGCCACAGAGAAACATTTTTACTTTGAAGGAGGAATTGTTTCTCTAGTTAAAAAACTCAACGAGAATAAAATCAAAATCCACTCTCCTGTTTTTATCACGAAAGAGGTAGATGATGTACTTGTTGAAGTAGCGATTCAATATAACGATGGTATTTCTGAAAACGTAGAATCCTTTGTGAATATTATAAATACCGTAAATGGCGGAACACATGTAACAGGATTTCGAATGGCACTTACTCGTGCTATAAATGACTACGGTAAGAAGCTTGGGGCTTTCAAAAGCGAAAGCGATTCAATAACTGGAGATGATACAAAAGAAGGATTAACTGCAGTTGTCGCTATCAGAATGGAACAGAACTTAATTCAATTTGAAGGACAAACAAAAGGAAAGTTGGGGAATTCAGAAATTCAACCTCTCGTCGCTGGAATAGTAAAGGAGGGACTTGACAGCTTTTTTGAAGAGAATCCTGCCGAAGGAAAAGCTATTCTTGCAAAGGTTCAACTTGCAGCCAAAGCAAGACTCGCAGCTAAGGCTGCCAAAGACGCAATTCTTAGAAAAGGAGCTTTTGAAGGATCCAGTCTTCCTGGAAAACTTGCCGATTGTCAAGAAAAAGATCCAGCAGTTTCAGAACTGTATATCGTAGAAGGAGACTCAGCTGGTGGTAGCGCAAAACAGGGTAGAGATAGAAAGTTTCAAGCAATTCTTCCTCTCGGTGGAAAAATATTAAATACTGAACGAGCAAGGCTTGATAAGATTGTCGAATTTGAATCTTTAAAAGATATGATAATTGCACTTGGAATGGGTATTGGAGAAAGCACGAATCTTGCAAAGCTTAGATATCATAGAGTCGTGATTATGACGGATGCCGATGTTGATGGAGAACATATTGAGACTTTACTTCTAACGTTTTTCTATCGCCATATGAAGGATATCATAGAGAACGGGTATCTCTATATCGCAAAACCCCCGTTATATAAAATTCAGTTAGGCAAAAACGCCTACTACGCTTACTCAGATGCCGAGAGAGATGAAGTTTTAAAGCAACACGGAAGTGGATTAAATCCATCAATACAAAGATATAAAGGTCTTGGAGAGATGAATCCAGAGCAACTTTGGGAAACTACAATGAATCCGAAAAATCGAATACTCAAAAAAATAACCATTGATGATGCTGAAGGAGCAGATTCCGTGTTTACCATGCTTATGGGGGACGAAGTTCCACCAAGAAAACATTTTATTCAGGAAAATGCTAGACTTGCTAATCTAGATATATAAGGAGGTGATTATAATGAGTAATATAACAGCGGGAGAAAAAGCTCCCGAATTAGTAAATGTTGTAATTGAAGTTCCACTTGATAGTAGAGTGAAGTATGAACTCGATCACGAAACAAATATGATATTTGTAGATAGATTTTTATTTTTTGACAAAGGTTACCCAGCAAATTATGGATTTATTCCAGAAACCTTATCAGGAGATGGTGATCCAGTTGATGTTTTAGTCTTATCACCTTTACCTGTAAATCCCGGCGTTGTCATAACAGCAAAACCAATAGGAATGCTTGAGACAGAAGATGAAAAAGGACAAGACGCAAAGCTCATAGCTGTTCCACCTGAAAAGGTTAATCCAGATTTTGGTAAATACAATGATATAAACGATGTTCCTGAGGAGATAAAAGAAAAAATAAAGTTCTTTTTTGAAAACTATAAAAAAAACGAACCCGGAAAATGGGTTAAGGTCAAAGAGTGGAAGGGAAAAGAAGATGCGATCGCCGAAATAAAATCGGCAATGGAGAGAAAAGGATAGGATCACACGAACCTCGAGGTTAGTGATAACCAGTGGGTTTTTGTTATTTTATTTGACTTAAAATGGATAACCAAATTGGAAAGTTAGAACATATTGAGATTACAGAAGAAGCTAAAAAAGCGTATCTTGATTACGCTATGTCTGTTATCGTAGCACGTGCACTTCCAGACGTTCGCGATGGATTAAAACCAGTACACAGACGAATCCTCTATGCAATGCATGAAATGGGACTTAACCCAACTGCTAAGTTTGCTAAATCCGCAAAAATCGTAGGAGAGACGATGGGTAAATATCATCCTCACGGAGATATGGCAATTTATGATGCACTTGTCAGATTGGCACAGGATTTTGCCATGAGATATCCACTTGTACATGGCCAAGGTAATTTTGGGTCGATGGATGGAGACCCTGCAGCTGCCATGAGATATACGGAGGCAAAACTCGCACAACTTGCAAGTGAAATGCTTTTTGATATTGATAAAGAAACCGTAGAGTTCCTAGATAATTTCGATGGCACGATTAAGGAACCGGTTTTTCTTCCGGCAAAATTACCCAACCTTCTTCTTATGGGGAGTGAGGGGATTGCCGTCGGTATGGCAACAAAAATTCCTCCTCATAATCTTTTGGAAGTTGCTGATGCAATATTCTACACAATTGACAAAACCAAGGCTCTAAAACAAGAGGACGGTAGAGTAGTGTTAAATTCGGAATTAACAATTGATGAATTATTAGAATATATAAAAGGCCCAGACTTCCCAACTGGTGGTGCAATTTACGACGTAAATGAAATAAAAAATGTTTATAGAACTGGTAGGGGAAGAATTATCATAAGAGGAATAGCCGATATCGAGGACATTGGACAAGGAAAGAACGCTATTATTATTAGAGAAATTCCTTACCAAGTTAACAAGTCAGCACTAGTTGCAAAAATTGCAGAACTTGCAAAAGATAAAAAACTTGAAGGAATTTCAGACCTAAGAGACGAATCAGATAGACACGGTGTTAGAATTGTTGTAGAGCTTAAAAGAGATACGTCGCCAAGAAAGGTATTAAATAATCTTTACAAAGCAACTTCTCTTCAAACAGTTTTTCCTGCAAATTTTGTAGGTCTTGTAGAAGGAATTCCAAGAACCCTCAACTTAAAAACCATACTTGACGAGTACGTAAAACATAGGTTCAGCGTTGTGACTAAAAGATCTGAATTCGAACTTCGACAAGCCGAAGCAAGGCTTCACATCCTAGATGGACTCCTTATAGCTGTAAGGAATATTGATGCTGTCGTAGATACAATTAGAAAATCAAAAAATGCAGACGAAGCTAAGACAAACCTTATGGAGAGATTTAAGCTTACTGAAATTCAAGCAGTTGCCATTCTTGATATGCAACTTCGACGTCTTGCAGCACTTGAACGCGAGAAACTTGAAGAAGAGTGGAAGATGGTTAAAGAAACAATAGACTACCTTAAATCACTCCTCGGAGATCCCGCAAAAATTCTTGCTGTTATAAAAGATGAACTGTTAAAAGTGAAAGATAAGTTTGGTGATGAGAGAAAAACAAAGGTTTATAAATCAAAAGTAGATGAGTTTAGCGAAGAAGACCTAATTCAAAATGAACCTACAGTTATCACGATTACAAAAACTGGTTATGTGAAAAGACAAAGTTTAACAAGTTTTAAGGTTCAAAAACGCGGTGGAAAAGGAATAATAGGAATGACCACAAAAGAAGATGACGCGCTGGAATATATTCTTTATTCTGAAACCCACGATCATATAATCTTCTTCACTAATCTTGGAAAAGTTTATCAAACAAGAGTTTTTGAAATAGGAGAGGGTGCCCGAGTCGGAAAAGGACAAGCAATCGTTAATCTTATAGATATAGAGTCTACTGAGACGGTAAATTCAGTACTCTCATACAATCCAAAAGATAAAGAAAATACAAAATATGTTCTTATGGTAACCAAAAAGGGAGTTGTTAAAAAAACATCGATTGAAGAGTTCGGTAATATAAGAAGAAGAGGAATTCTTGCAATAAAAATCGATCCAGGAGATTCTCTTTCCTGGGTAAACTTCACCAGCGGAAATGACGACGTTCTTTTGGTAACTAAAAACGGAAAAATCATAAGTTTTCATGAAAAGCAAATCAGACCAACCGGAAGATCTAGCATGGGTGTAAGAGGAATAAAGCTTGTCGGAGATGATGAGGTTGTTGCAATGGATGTATTAAGGCCTCTTGACGAAACAATGAAAGAGGACGGAAAAGGCGCTGAAAAAATAACCAAAAAAGAGGATAAAACACTTCTTGTTATAACCGAAAAGGGTATAGGTAAAAAAACGCGTGTAACTGAATTCAGAAATCAAAACAGAGGGGGGCAAGGAATTAGAGTGGCTAATATAACCGATAAAACAGGAAAAATTGCATATTCAACAATTGTTCCTGAAAAGTCTCAAGAACTCATTATGACATCTGAAAAAGGACAAGTCGTAAAAATTGGGATACATTCAATTCCCCTTTTGTCACGCAATGCGGCAGGAGTCATTTTAATGCGATTTTCAAAAGCAAACGATCTTATCGCCGCTGCCACATGCATCGAAGAAGAGTAGTAACCTCAATTTTGATATAATTCAACCATGAGAATAGATGGTAAAGTAATTGCCCAAAAAATAACAGCTCAACTTAAGACTGAAGTTGAAAAGTTAAACTCCAAAAATATATTTCCAAAACTCGCAATAATAACATTAGGACAAGAGGATGAGTGGAATACATACATTAGACAAAAAATAAAACTTGGAAACAAACTTGGTATCACAACAGAATTAATAAATTTGACTCGAACAAGCGAAAGCGAGCTTACCAACCTAATAGAACTTTTGGATCGAACAGAAAGTGTTCATGGAATTATTGTTCAAAGACCAATACCAGAGGACATTGATAGAAGCAGGATAATTAATTCAATAAGTTCTAAAAAAGATGTTGATGGTTTTAGAATTGATTCAGAATTTGAAGTCCCTGTCTTTCTCGCAGTAAAAAAAGCTTTAGAGGAAGTTACCAGAGAAGATATTATTTCTTGGTTGAAGGGGAAAAATGTTTTAATTCTTGGCAAAGGAGAAACTGCAGGGGGACCTATAGAACGAGGTTTTAAAAAAATGGGAATCCAACCAAATATAGCTGACTCAAAAACCGAAAATAAGGACTTCTTGTTAAAAAAAGCTGATATTGTGATCTCTTGTGTCGGCAAGAAAATCATTAACCCTGAAAATCTAAAAAGCGGAGTAATACTTATCGGAGTAGGGCTCTATCGAGGAGAGGATGAGAAGCTTCATGGAGACTACGATGAGCAAGAAATCAAAAATACCGCCTCATTTTATACACCAACTCCTGGTGGAATAGGACCAATCAACCTTGCTTATTTATTCGAAAACTTAATTAATTCTGCAAAAATTTAATACAGGATCATTTCCCCGTTGACTGTAAGAAAAAAGTTGTATAGACTAATATCTCAGGAGCATGGTAGCAGTAGAGAGCCGAATAAATCCTGAAAGAAACGATAACCACAATCCCACTAATGGCCACGCTCACGATATTTCTCCTCAAGAATTTCTAGAAAGATTTCCATCATTGAATCTAAACGAAGTAAATAGGTTTGAAGAAAGAAGAAAGAAAAAGACCCCACAAGATCCAACCCCTCTTAATACCTTCGTTGATCGAGTAGGACACCTCCCAGAAGTCTATAGACCCCTATTTATTAATAGAGCAATGTCTGGTATACTTCGCCCTGGAATAGAAGTTGTATTAATTCCGAAAGAAGAAGATGGCAAATCATGAATTAAGCTTTACACCACAAGAAGCCTTATCCTCGACTCCAAAAACTCCAGAAAAAATTGGTGGAAATTTTGTAGGAAAGGATATTATTTCTCTTAAGCAATTTGATAAAGACTCAATAAACACTCTCTTTAAAGTAGTTCCTAAAATGAAAGATATATATAGAGCGGTAGAATCAAGTGACATACTTGAAGGTACAAGGGTAGTTTCCATTTTTTTTGAACCATCCACGAGAACACGAGGAACCTTTGAAGCAGCTATAACACAATTAGGTGGGCAATTCATGGGAATAGATCAACCGAAGGAATTTTCATCAATGGCGAAAGGTGAGGATTTTGAGGATTCGATGTTGTTTTATGAAATGTTTGGAGATGCAATAATCATTAGACACCCTGATGTTGGCGCGGCTCAAAGAGCCGCAGATGTTGTAAGAGTTCCAGTAATTAATGCGGGGGATGGAATAGGCGAACATCCAACTCAAGCTTTACTCGATCTTTACACAATCAAAGAAAATGCTGGAAAATTAGGAGGCTTGACTGGACTAATGGCAGGGGATATTAAAAATGGAAGGACTGTGCACTCGCTCCTTGATGGACTTTCGCTTTACCCAGATAACACAATCTATCTTTTATCTCCCGATCTCTTAAAGCTTGAGCCTCAAAAACTGAATGAGTGGAGAAAGAAAGGCTTGAAGATCGAAGAGATTGAAAACCAAAGCGACATACCTAAAGATGCCGATTTTTGGTACTGGACTCGAGTTCAAAGAGAAAGATTCAAAGGTGAAGAAGAGTATAAAGCAGTGAAAAATCAGTTTGTGCTAAATGAAGCTCTCGTAGAAGAAAAGGCAGGAACAAAAACCATTTTTATGCACCCCATGCCGCGAGTTGGAGAAATAGATAAAGGAGTAGACCGAGATCCTAGAGCTGTTTACTTAACTTCTCAGCCAAGAAATGGTATATATACAAGAATGGCGCTTATGGCTCTAGTTCTTGGCCGAATTAGACCGTACTAAAATGGTTACATTTCCGGGACTTATTGATCCACACGTTCATCTTAGAGACCCTGATACTACTCAAAAAGAAGATTTTACAACTGGCACAGAGGCAGCACTTGCTGGCGGATATACTACAGTTTTAGATATGCCTAATAATAAAATTCCAATAACAAGCCTCGATTTGTTAAATAAAAAGTCCACCATTGCAAAGAAAAAAATAGTTTGCGACGTAGGATTTTACTTCGGTTCTTTGGGAGATAATTTATCAGAGTTCAGAAAAGTAGGGAAGAAAGTTATTGGACTAAAGCTTTATCTAAATGAAACAACAGGAAATTTTTTAATTAACAGAAATAAGTTAAGTAAGATTTTCAAAGCATGGGAAACCACAAATCGTCCAATCTTAGTTCATGCAGAAGATGATGCAATAGCTTCAGTTATCGAAGTTGCAAAAAAAACCAGTGTACACGTTCATTTTTGTCATATAAGCCTTGCAAGAGACCTAAAACAAATAATGAATGCAAAAGATCAAAATATTAAAGTCTCATGTGGGGTGACCCCTCATCATTTATTTCTAACAGAAAATGATACAAAAGCACTTGGACCATTCGCCTTAATGAAACCACTTTTAAAATCTAAAAAGAATGTCGATTTTTTATGGAAAAATTTAAAATATATAGACATAATAGAATCCGACCACGCTCCCCATACAATTGAGGAGAAGAGGAGAGTAGCGCCATTTGGTGTTCCAGGACTTGAAACAACACTACCACTACTCTTGACTGAAGTTTCTAAAGGAAAATTATCGCTTTGGGATGTTGCTCGACTTTTGTATTTTGGTCCATCAAGAATTTTTGGAATAACTCATCCGACAAATACAAAAATTGAGCTTGATCTTGAAAAAAAGTGGACGATCAGAAATAAAAATTTAAAAACAAAATGTAAATGGTCTCCTTTTGACGGATGGGATGTGCAGGGTAGAGTGATGCGTTCTTTTATTCGAGGTGAAAAGGTATTTGAAAATGGGAAAATTTTAGCGAAAAAAGGATCAGGAAGTGTAATAAAAGTTGGTTAGATTTTAAATCTTTCAATCTGTTCATAAGCTGCTGCGATTCTTTGCTTTATTTCAATTGCAAGATTTGAATTCCACATTGATCCAGTTGCACTCATCACACTATCTGCACCGGACTTTAAATATTCAAAATAATCATCAGGGTCGGTAACTCCTCCAACACCCTCAATGGAAAATTTAAACCCTAATTCTCCTTTTATTCTGCTGAGTCTTCTCACTGTATCAAGTCCCGCCCATTTAATTGCTGTTCCACAGACGCCAGATTTTAACCTTTTTTCTCCTGGGAGCGCCTGTTTACCATCTTTATCAACTATTGAAACTTGAAGAGTATTAATTCCTGAAACGGAATCTATATATTCATTGGCGATTTCAGCAAGTTTTCTTAAATCGCTATCTTTTTCAAAGTATCCTATTTTAATCACAAGAGGAGTGCTTCCAATAGCATTTCGTATTCCTTTTACAAGTTTTTCGGTAACTTCTAAATTGTAGCAAACAAGGCCTTCATTTCCTATGTTAGGACATGATAAATTCGCCTCAAGAACTTTAGCTCCTGTTTCTTTTGCAAGTCGGCCTGCAAGAATAAAATCATCGATAAACTCTTTCTGAGTTTGGTTTGGCTTCACTGTACCCATAAAACTTAACACCATTACTTGACCTTTTCCTTCATATGAAATCGCGCGCTTCACGTCCTCTTGCCAGAGAGATGGATCGCGTGACGGAACACCAAAAGAATTAGTAATGGAAAGTGGTTCATGAAAATTTACGTCCGCCACAAGATCCTGTCTTGCTTTCTCCATAGTTAAATCTCCTTCAATAGCTACGGATAGGATGTTTGGGAAAGGGTGGCAGGGAAATGAGCTTGCTCTAACTGTCTTATACACAGCTATATCAAACCCTTTTTTAAATGCCGCTTTAACAAAATTAGAATTCAAAAGAGGACCCGCTGGTATTCCGAAAGGAAGATGAACTTTATAACCTAAGAAGTCGTATTGTGGCTCAGTATCTTGATTGAAAATTTCATCATTGGAAAAATCTCCAAACGGCCCATCTTTATAATTTTCTTCATAGGTTTTTTTTGGATCATAAAAAGGAGTTGTGAGCATGTGTTTACTCTAACACTAAGGAATTATTAACACAATAGTTTTGACAAAAAAAATAAAATTCTTTAAGATAGAATGGTGAGTAAAAATATCTTCATTGCCCCAATTCTTACGGTTGTAATTTTACTTATAGGTATTTTTGCGTATGGGAAATTAGTTGGACCGGTAAATATTTCTCTTGGTCAAAATTCAAATAGAACCTTTGATGTTACAGGCACAGGAAAAGCGAGCGTAGTACCAAATTCATTTATTACAACTTTTAATATCAATGAAAGCGCTGTAACGCAAAAAGTAGCTCAGGACAAAGGAAATGCAAAACAAGAAAAAGCATTGGAAGTTTTAAATAGTTTGGGATTCGCAAAAAAAGATATCCAAACTACAAATTATTCGGTAAATCCTAACTATGATTATTCAAATAGTCAAAATAAAATAACAGGGTATGTAATGGATCAATCAACAACGATTAAATCTAAAGATAAAACAAAAATAGAGCAAGCAATAGATAAAATAACGGCACTTGGAATAAACATACAAGGCGTAACCCTAGACACATTGGACAATTCCAAAGCTAAAGATGAAGCAAGAAAAAATGCAGTTGAAGATGCAAGATCAAAAGCAGAAGATTTAGCGAAAGCTGCAGGATTTAAGCTCGGAAAAATAGCATCAATCAGAGAAGAAAGCGCTTCTGTCCCAATTCCCTTGAGAACTTTAGATGGTGTTAGTGGTGTAAGCGAAAAAACAAATATCGAACCCGGGTCAAATGAAGTAACTTCAACAATTATTGTAACCTATTACATTAACGACTAACAAATACTTCCTTTCCGGCTTCTAAAATAAATTCGCTTCCAAAAAGCATTTCTCTTAAAACATTTTTTCTCTCACTTTTTCTTGCAAAAAGGGAAATGTGTCTCATAACTTCATCTTCGGATACTTGAGTTTCTCCTACCGCTAAACCATTGTGAGTCGAAACTAAATAGCTTTTTGCAGCCTTATCATAGATAAAGTGAAACGGTTCTCCATATACAGCCAATCTTTGGGCAAGTATATGTATCGCCTTCATTTCTCTCAGACGATCTGGGTTATTTATGTGGTTTTTAGGATCAGTTATAAAACGAATAGAGAAGTTCGCTCGAAGCGCAACAAGAGCAATCTCTTCATCGCTTAGCCGTGCTGTAATTGAGCTTCCTTTGCGTTCGATCACAGTTAGAATTATACCTTGACCAACTCATATGTCAATCGCTGCTAATTTTCAAAAACCTAAAGAAGAAGGTCACCTTCTATTTCCTTGATGAAATTTTTTATGCACTTCTTTTAGCTGTGGGTTTGTAACGTGAGTGTATATTTGGGTGGTAGAAATATTTTTATGTCCTAACATTTCTTGCACACTTCTTAAATCTGCTCCATTTGAAAGAAGATCGGTTGCAAAAGAGTGACGCAAAGTATGAGGTGTTGCTTTAATTGGAATTCTTGCAGATCTTACATATTTCTCGAGAATTCTCTCAACGGATCTCGAGGTCAACCTCATTTTCTCACCAAAACCCTCATGAGACTGTTCTCTTGAGTAACGAATAAATAAAGGTTTGAATTCATCCTTTCTTTCTTCCAAATACTTAGAAACCCAAAAAGCAGCGCTGTCAGAAAGAAATACAACACGAGCTCGTCCTCCCTTTCCTATCACTCCAAATTCACGTGAATTAAAATTTATCTGATCACGATTTAGTTTCACAAGTTCTGATACTCTAAGACCAGTAGAGAAGAGTAGTTCTAGAATTGCTCGATCACGAATTCCTTTTTCATCCGACACATCTATAGAATTAAAAAGCTCTTTTAAATGTTTTTCTTCTAAAAATTTGAGAGATTTAGATTCAGCTTTTGGTAGATCTATTTTTTCAGGAGGCAAAGTATTGTAGTCATTTCTTATTAAAAATCGAAGAAAAGAACGAAGAGCAATAATGTGATAACTTTGAGTTATTCTCTTTAAAGTTAGACCTTTCTCGTCGGTGTAATTAGATAAATAAATTCTATATTTTCTTACAATATCAATATTTATATCCTCGTGTGTCTTATTGGGAAAGTTATCATAAAACCAACTAAGAAAGCGATTTAGATAGAATTTATAGTTTCGGATGGTCAACTTGGAAGCATTTTTTTCGATTTCTAGGTATTCAAGGAAGGTAAAAACAAGACCTGCAATTTCATTTCTTTTTTCCATGTTTAGAAGTAGTAATTTAACCAAAAAAACAAACGACTTAATTATTATGCGACATGATTAATATCAGTGTCAATATCCAGCCTGACACTTATTCGGCTATAGAAGTAGGATCATAAAGGAAATACCCTTTTGAGTTTACAGAGACGATAAGATTATTAATTCCAAGAATGCCCAGAGACTTTCTTAATCTAAAGATATCCGACCTAACTCTTGCCGATGCATTATCCCGAGTCGTCTCATTAGGATACATGTGAGATAATATCGCGCTAGCACTAAAGGGGATATTGGGTTTACTCGAAAGGAGTCCAAGTATTTTAGCTCCTGAGTCCGGTAACTCAATAGAACCATTTTCCGTTTTTACACGATTCATATTTTGATCAAATTCGAAACTTGGATGTTTATATATCTCTTTTTTCTCGACTTCTGTATTATTATAAATTCCACTTTTTAAATCTAAAGTTATTCCCACATCCTGAGTCCTTATAGTTACCATTTCACCTGGCTTAAGCTCTATTAACCCGTTCTCACCCATTATCAATCTTTCTACGGGCCTTCCGGGATTAAATTTTATTACCTCAATTCTCATTATGGAATTCTACCATAAATTAAAAGAATATCTAGCCTCAAACCCACCTCTCAATGAGGCCAGGACCGTCTACGATGCGATTTTAGGCCTGTTATCTATCAAGGAGCACTATCTAATCATCTAAAAAAACAAAAAACATTAATTTTACTTTCATTTACTCGGTTCTCTATTTGAGAAAAAGATCTCAAACTTTTCACATCCTATAGTAGGGTAGTGACCAATAAAATGAGAACGGTGATCAATAAACGAATAAAAAGAGAAGCAAGGCTTATATAACTAATTTAAGTCCATATAAATATGAGCTAGCAGAGATTTAATGCGTGAGCCATAGACAAGCTTTTGAACCCTTTTCATGTCGTAAAAGTATTATTGTACGACATAATATATATAGCCTGTTCCTGAAGAGAGTTATGATAAAGAATAAATCGGGCAAAATGATAAGAACTAATGTGATCTCACAAGTCTTAGTAAATAATTAAGCATGCTTTAAGCCCTCCCCCAAGAACTCTCTAGAATACGTTTAACGATCGCTTTAGCAACTAAGAGCACTTTTTGATTATCTATTTAATAGAACTTCAAAAAGTGCTGTATTATCAATCTAAATTGTTACATCCAGCCTTAAAAGGATAAGTTATCCACATACAACTTAATAGTGGACTCATCCCTATTATTAATATCTTGTTCGACTTTTTTTCGTATGAGAAAGGATGAGGTTGGATATTTACAAAGCAAGTCCATACTCCTTAGGAGATATCCCTCCTCTGAGGAGCGTGAAAAGTCATCTCTATTTTCCGTGAAAAACGCATCCCCAGCCTTATCAGATAAACAATCATCAATTGTAAAATTATAGGATGTTGAAATAAATAACTATATCAAACTATATCATTAATCACGAACACTAGCCTGGTGGATTAAAAAGGCTCTACTCCTCTACTTCACCATCGTTTCTATTTAAATTTCGTGGCTAATTGAAGCTATAATTAAAAATAAATTTCGTGGCTAACTAAGCGTATCTTTAATGAGAGAAAATTAAAAGCACTAAAAATGACAATCCACCAACCCAAAAGTACTCCCATAGAATCCCACCAAATAGCCTCTTCTCTATCCAGTAATGAAGAAGACCGGAATACATATAAAAAATGCCTGTTAAAAATAACGAGTAGATTTGCGCATCGACTGGCCAGATTGTAAGACCAACACATAACTCAAACATCGCAAGAGAAATTACAAGTGAATATAAGATTATTTCCCTCAACATCTGCTTTTCAAGACTATATGTCCAAAGAGATTGGAAGTTGAGAAAAAAAATAACAAATGCGGTGGTAAGAGGTGTAACATATATCGGTAAACGGAGAGAGAAAATAAAATTCACCATAAAAAACAAAACTAAAATTGTAACCACAAATGAAACAATACGTGCACTTCGAAGAAGATTTATTGTCCTAATTGCAGAGATTATGAAGATGTTTTCACTCAAGAATAATGAATATAATCCAAACGCATAAAGAGAAGTAATCAAGATTCTAGATATCAATCGCTCAGGAACAAGTGTATAAAAAAGACTGAATGCCAATGTGTAGAAAAACGGTAAAATAAAAACTGGATAACTTGATGAAAATTTTATATCACGTCTAATTATTGTATAAAGAAAAATGTCAGTTAAGAAAGCAAGGAATAGCCCCATCCAAATCAAGCTGAAATTTATATAGAATTCTGCAGCAAAAAGTAACAGAGATAAAATTATTACCGCAAGTACAAATTTTTCCCGCTTATTAAGGGTTAATAGTCTTCTTAAAAACATTTATCTTACAAGATTACTCTATTCTACTTTCATCGCATGATAAATCGCGATTGCAAGCGCATCTGCAGCATCATCAAAATCCTTTGCTTTCTGTGTAAAAGCAAGCTTTTGTTTATCCTTTTTGAGCAATTTCCTTACAATCTCTTGCATGTCCTTTTTTTCCGCTCTACCATGTCCTGAGAGTTTGTGTTTGACTGAAATTGTTGTGTATTCAAATACAGGGAGTTCTTTTCTTGCAGCCGTTAACATCAATACTCCCTTTGCTTGTCCTACTGAAATCGCAGTTTTTTGATTACGACCAAAAAATATTTGCTCTATTACAATACAGTCTGGAGTAAATTTTTGAATAATATCCTCCACCTCAACAAAAAGATCCCAAAGTCTTTGAGGCATGTTGTCATTTTGACTCGTCACTACACACCCATGAGCTATGTATTCAAGAAGCGATTTCGAATCATTATCAGACCTTGTTTTAATAACGCCCCACCCTGTTCTACCCGTACCTGGATCAATTCCAAGGATTGTCATATTGTTTAAGACAAGTTTTTGTGCATATTCACAATAACGTTAATTTAATTCTAAATTTGTATAAACATTTTGAACATCTTCATTTTCCTCTAATTTTTCCACCAAATTAAGTATCTTTTTTTCTGTCTCCTCATCAACCTTCACGTAATTTAAAGGAACAAGAGTTATTTCTGCATCCTCCACTTCAAATCCTACATCAAAAAATCTCTGCTTTACAATATTTAAGTCTTGGGGTTGAGTATAAACAGTCACTATTTCACCCTCATCTTCAATATCCTCTGCTCCACTTTCAAGACAAACAGATAGAATATCGTCCATGGCTTTTCCGTCTTTTTTTATTGTTATCATTCCTTTTTGATTAAATAAATAAGAAACTGCACCTGGATTACCAAGTCTTCCTCCATTCTTTTCAAGAAGGCTTTTTACCTCAGAAACAGTTCTATTTTTATTATCAGTAACGCCCTCAATAACAAGAGCAACCCCACCTACCGCAAAACCTTCATACACTACTTCGTCTAGATTGTCGGATCCTGCCGAGGCACGAGAAATAGACCGTTCAATACTATCTTTAGGCATGTTAAAAGATCTTGCCCTATCAATGGCCAATCTAAGTTTGAAGTTAAGATTTGGATCTGAAACGCCACCACCTTGTTTAATAGCTACTAATATCGCTTTTGCAAGCTTGGTGAAGAGCTGACCGCGTTTTATATCAGCAGCTCCCTTTTGTCTCTTAATTGTTGCCCATTTTGAATGTCCACTCATAATTTAATATGACACAAAACCCAATACGACTTTGAATTTCCTGAGATATTAATTTACATCAATTAACTGGACTCTATTATACCTGTTTTCTCTTAAACTTTTCAAGGAAAAGGAAGCCAATTTTTTCAAAAAAGCACGACAATTCAACAAATTTTAATTTGACATTTATTTTTAAATACCCTAGAATGACTCATTATCAAATCCGCAATGATAGCCGGCAAAGACCTCGCAATAAAATACGCTCTTGAGAATAATTGGAAACTCGCCGCTTCAACCAATGAAGAAATTTTAGCTGAAAACCCTAATGATATAGAATCTTTGAATAGACTCGGATTTGCCCTAATGAAACTCGGAAAATATAAAAAAGCCAAAGAAACTTATAAGAAGGTGCTTACCTTCGATAAGACGAATCCAATCGCAACAAAAAATCTAAAAAGACTTGACATGGTTAGTAAGCAAAAACCAAACGAAGCTCAAGAGCTTTCTCCAAAAATGATCGCTTCTCTTCAAGATATGTTTATTGAAGAAGCTGGGAAAACCAGAACTGTAGACCTTAAAAATGTTGCGGATAAAAAAACTCTCTCTCTTCTTCAATCAGGCGATAGCGTTAACCTTATCATAAAGAGATCAAAAATTTTTATACAGGATGGTGGTAAAAAATATATAGGAATGCTCCCGGATAGCGTTGGGGCAAGGCTAATAAAATTTATTAAAGGGGGGAATGAATACTCGGCTTTTGTAAAAGCGTGCGATGACAAGAATGTAACTGTCTTTCTTAAAGAAGTCAAAAAAATGAAGAGGTTCGTCAATCAACCATCATTCTCTTCTATTAACTTTTCCTACCAGACCTTCGAAGAAGAGTAAATTAGTTTGATTTAAAAATAATTTTTTCTTTTGAAAGCTCCCTTTCAGCCATCTCTACTTCTTTTGGCTTACTCAATTCTCTTTTAAGTCCCCAGAGAGCCCAAAAAAAAGAAAGAACGAATATTGTTACAACAAAAAATACAAAGATCATTTATCTTGCTTATTCTAACAAAAAAGTCATCTATAATTACTTGCAAAATCTTCACCTACAACGACTGTTACATCGGCAACTGCTCCCGCTTCTCTCTTCTCTCCCTTAGCACTAAAAAGACGTTCTAGTCTTTTAACTGTCTCGTTGTCTGCAATTCTCTTAATTATCTTTGTCTTTTTTTGATTTCTACCATTATTAATGACTACAATATCAAAACCTGCAGACTCAAGCATAGAAGCAACTTTCGTACCAAGACCTACAACATCAGTTGAATTAATTATCTCAATGCTAGTCTTCTCGTTTAAAAGCGTTTCTTCGTTTATGATTTCCCTCAAAAATTTTCTCGTATCCGTAATATTTTTTCCAACCAAATTAATGGAAGTTTTGTTTTCACTTTTAAGAGATCTCGTAACAAGATATGATTTTAAAATGTCTAGAGAATTGAGATTATAATATTTTGATGAAAAAGTACCCATAAGAGCTGAAAGAGCACTCTTTAAACTCAGAAGCTGTGGAACACTACTATTAGAACTGACTATTAAACCATCAATAGGCACCTGAAATGCAAGCTCTGCAGTTGTTATTATCTCATCAGGCTTATGTTTATCTATTTTATTAAGAGTTATTTCAGCAAGAACATTCTCATTGGAATCTATATGGATAAGTTTAGAATTATTTTTTGATACTTGTAGAATATTAAAAGAATAGGTATTAAACTTTCTATTTGTAACAAGCTTAAGAAGTTTAAAGGATAAAGAAAGAAAAACTAAAACTCCAACTACAAAAATAAATATTTTTAAATAGATAATTGTGTCATGTTCTTTTTGAATTTTTTTCATCCCGTTCTCCTACTCTTTGCTACGAATTCTACGACTCGGTCATCATCAAAACCAAAGACATTTAGAACTTCTCTTCCTATTCTAACACCCGCTTCAAACTCTGGAATTATCACACTATCTGCTCCCAAACTGAAAAGCTTCTTCTTATCATCAATCAGATGTGATCTACAGATAATTCTTATCTTGGGATTAAGGGATATCGCTGCCTTTATTATCCTTTTTTGAGATATGTCATCAGGCACCGCAACTACAAGAACTTTTGCCTGAGCAATATTCGCTGACTCCAATGTTTCATAATCGGTAGGGTCTGCATATAGTGCTCTTTTATTTTTTGCAAGCAAGTCGTTAATAATATTTCTGTCAAAATCTATCACTATGTACGGAATATTTCCATAATCAAGAAGTTTTCTTACCTCCTTACCAACTCTTCCATGCCCACAGATCACTACATGATCTGAAAATTTCTCATCATCCCCCAAGGTCACATTTCTTTCTTTTTTTATACTTTTTAAAAAGGGTAAATTTCCGAGCGAACCTAAGTTGTAAGCATTAGATGTCCAAATAGGAATCGACAAAAGAGAGATAATAAAAATAGACAATAAAAGATTGTATGAACTTTTATCAATATAGTGATTAACGAAAGCTATTTGACCAATTATAATTGAAAACTCTCCAATGTTTGTGAGATGAGAAGCGATGAAAATATTTGCTGATCCTATAAAGCGAGCTATTTTAAGCAATAGAAAAATTATTATAAATTTTTCAGAGAGAACAACAAAAGCAAGAATAAGTATTAAGGGCAAATTTTGAGCAAGAAAAGATAAATCTAAAAACATACCTACCATTACAAAGAACAAAACTAAAAAAACATCTCTAATAGGTCTTATCTCTGATAATGGAGCGAGATTTTTTCCTTGTTCTGAAACTATTACTCCAGCAAGAAAAGCAGCAATTGTCTCAGGAATTCCAAGACTTACTAAAGCTCCAATAGATACTGCAGAAATGAAAATTGTAGCAAGAATTGTAAGTTCATGAATCGGGTATCTAAAAATAAGATTCAAAAATTTAGAGAGAAAAATTTTGCTTGCAAAATAGATCCCTATAAACACAATAAAAGCTTTTAAACAAATTGTTAGAAAAATCCATATGAGATTTGTTTCTATTGAGCTTTTTGAAAAAAGGATTGGAAGGAGAAAGATTGCCGGAACCACAAATAAATCTTGGATTATCAATAGTATAAAAACATTATTTCCGGGAAAGTCGGTAAGAAGACCTTTTTCTTCAAGAAGTTTTACAATTACTGCAGTTGAAGAAAAAGCGGTAACTATTCCGAAAAAAACTGATACGTTAAAAGCAAATCCAAAAATAGAAAAAATAAAAAAACTTATCACGCTTGTGATAATAACTTGCAAGATTCCAATGAACAGTACTTTACTACTTAATTTAAGAATCATGTCAATCTTTATTTCAAACCCAAGAGTAAATAAAAGAAGCGAAATTCCAAGTTGAGAAAGTGCAAACAAAGAAGAATAAGATTCAATCGCGCTTCTACCTATGGCTCCGAAAATAATTCCAGAGGTAATATACCCAAGAAGCGGAGGAAGATTTAAAGTTCTTGCAAAAAATCCGCCCAAGAAAGCGGCAGTTATTATCAATATTAACTCAAAAATCAGGTTATGGGGCATTGTATAAAGTTTAGGATAAGGAAGCTATAAAATCAACAAGCTCAGTTGGAAGACTTGCCTCAAACTCCATCGATTCACCTCTTTTTGGATGAACTATTTTAATTTTTTTTGCATGTAAAAAATGTCTTGTTAAAAGTTTTCTATCATCTCTTGCAGTTTTTCTACCAGCATATGTTGAATCTGAAAAGATCGGAAAACCTAAATATTTAAAATGAACTCTAATTTGATGTGTTCTACCTGTTTTGGGATAAACATTCACTAACGTTAACTTTTCTTCTTTTTTTCCAATCCTAGTCGAAAATTCTTTAAGCACTTTATAGATAGTTTTTGATTCTCTTCCCTCCGCAATTACACCAAATTTTTTTCTATCCCAAGGTAATCGACCAATAGGAGCATTTACCTCTCCTTCTGTTGGAGTAACTTTTCCATGTACCAGAGCTTCATAAGTCTTTTCTACTTCTCTTGATTTAAATTGTCTTTGAAGCTCTAAAAAAGTCTCTTCATCTTTTGCTACAACTATAACTCCAGAAGTTTCTTTATCCAATCTATGAACAATTCCACTTCTTGAAAGGAATTCACTTGACTCATTAGAAACTACTCCAATTTTTTTTTCAATCCATTCTTGCAACGTAGGCTGACCAACTGAAGTGTCCGCTTTATTTACAATGAGCCCTGCTGGTTTATTAACTACTAGAATAAAATCATCCTCAAAAAGAATTTCAGGTTCTATCATTTTCTTTTTTTAAAGAAAAGCAAATTCTGATTGTAAACAAAAAATCCCAGCGATAAAAAAAGAGTTATAAAACTCAAATAGAATGACGGAGAAATGGATAAATTCTTTCCAAATAAAACCTCGAGAACAAAATTTTGTACACTAACTAAGAAGAAAATCAAGAAAGTCACACTACCATCTTTCAACTTATAATTTTTATTTATTCTAAAAAGAAAAATAATAAAAATTAAACAAATAACAAAAACTCCAATTTCAATAAAATAATACATTTTTGATAAATATGGAACTAAAAATGAAGATAAAAAAACAGGAGAAAAAGAAAGAGCAAAAATATCAAATACCCTAGGTAGAGCCTTCTGTTTCTTTAATCTTAAATAAATCCAAAGAGCTAGCGTTATATAAAATCCAAAAAGAGAAAGACCTTCAGTTTTAAAGATATGGAAGAAAGACAAAGGGTTAAGAAGATTCCAAGAATTTGTATCAAAAATATAAAAAATTCGTGAAATAATCCCGGCAATAATTACTCCACTTATTCCTAAATTAAAAATTTCTGTGAGAGAAACATTTTGTCTTACCAAAACAAAATCATTTTTCGAAAGAATATAAAGAATAAAAAAAGAAATAAACAAAGCAAGTATAAATCCTAAATAAAGTAAAAAAACTAACATATTATTTTTTAAAACTAATTGGTGAAAATCCTATTCTTACAAACCCTATCATTAAAACAACTACTCCCATCCCAACTAATACACTTCCAACCCCGACTATATCTGCCAAACCTCCCGCGATAACAATGGGGGGAATTGACAAAACCCCAACCAGGGAGAATAAAAGTCCATATATTTTAGATGTTTGTCCTAATGGAGTTTTTTCTTGTAAGATTGCCTGACTTGGAACAAACACTAAGGCATTTGCACACCCAGCAATAAAAGCAATAATAAACGTAGAAATTAAAGTAAATGTAGGGGAAAAAACAGAAGTGAAAGGAAATGCGCACAAAGCAAAGCTTGACGCAAATACACCATAGTTCATTACTTTATTTTTATCGCTTTTAGAAAAAACGCTTCCTACAAAAAGTGCAGAAATTATCATTCCAAGCGCAGCAGGAGCAAACAATAGTAGGGAAAGATCTTCTGCCTGAATATTCAAGATCGTTTTTGCATAACCTGGAACAACAGTGGCAAGAACCAAAACTATTATTTGAGAAAATGCTAATAGAAAAAAAGCCGCTCCTATATCATCAATATCCTTTAAAAGTCTGTAGCTCTCTGCAAGTTGAGAGAAAAATCCACCACTTACTTTTTCGGGTAAATCTATTTTCTGCTCTTTTTCTTTCTCTGCCAAAGATTCTTTTTTTAATAGAAGAAAAGCGAAAATTCCAGCAATCAAAAAAATTCCCCCAAGAAATAGAAACACCTCTGCTCTACCCACAAATTTAACCAGAGGCCCTGCGAGTACATACCCCAAAAGAACAGTGGCAAAAAAACCCATCCCGAATACGGAATTAGCTGGTACAAGTTTTTCTTTTTTCACAAGTCTTGGAATCAAAGGAGCCTCCGCCGGAACATAAAGTTGTGTGATTGTAGAAATTAAAAAAGTAATTGAGTAAACAATAGTCAAAGAGTTGTTGAAATAAAAAAGGACCACAAGAATCCCTGCTCTGAAAAAATTCCCAACAACAAGAATTAATCTTTTATCATAATGATCTGCAAGAATTCCTCCAAAGTAACTTAGGAATATCTGTGGAAAAAGAAGCATTAATACCAACATCGAAACTGCGAAATTGGAAGACGTAAGGTGAAATACTAAAAAAAGAAGAACTACGTATGTAGTATTGAATGCAAGTTGGGAGAAAATAACTGCAAAAGTAAAATATAGATAATCAAGACCTGCAAAAAGCTTGGCAAATTCGCCAAAAGCAATACTGTTTTTTAAAAATTTCATCGAGGTTAAGCTCTTTTAGTATAGCTCCCGTCTCTCGTATCTACAACTATCGAGTCTCCTTCATCAATGAAAAGAGGCACTCTTACTTTAATCCCATTCTCTAAAATTGCATCTTTATATACATTAGAAGCTGAGTCTCCTTTTACGCCAGGTGCAGTTTCTTTTACTTTTAAAGTAACCTTTGGAGGAAGAATTAGATCCAAAGGCTCCTCATGATACAATTGCAAGGTTGCAATCTCTCCTTCTTTAAGAAACTCATTACCAAATAATAATTTAAGAGGAACCGTCACTTGTTCAAAATTAGTCTGATTCATAAAATAAGCATTTTCTGAATCTTTATATAGAAATTGAAATTCCTTTTTCTCTAGAGGAATATCACTTACTTGAGCGTGTGAAATAAAACTCTTTTCAGTGATAGATCCTGTTCTTAAATTTCTTGTCTTAATCTTTACATTGGCTGATCCTCTACCCATCTTAATGTGCTCATAGGTGAGAACAACGAAGATCTCTCCATTTTCTTCAAATGTAGTACCTGCACGTAAAGATGTTACTGATATCATAGGAAAAATTAAGCTTTTTTAGTTCTTTTATATCTAATGAGGCCTGAGCAAGGAATAACTTCTACCCCATGCTTCTCTACTGCATCAAGAAATAGATTAGCTCCAATTGAATCCGCAGCCATATGCCCTGTATCAATTACATTAATATGAAGTTTTCGAAGTTCATTAACAGCATCTTCTGGAAGATGCATCTCGACAAGCGTCCCTACTCCTGCCTTTGCCATTTCAATATATAACTCCTTAGATGGATTTGTCCCTCCGGTGAAGGACACAACAACCTTTCCAGCTCTCCTATTCCTATTTCCCGATACTATATCGGGTCCTGATTTACCTCGTCTTGCCTCCTCAAACTCCGGAATTTCGTTGATCACATCAAAAATATCACCAACTGTGTCATATTTTTCTTTATTAAGAAGCTTAGTCATAAAATCATTTCCCATATTATCCCAAATCGTATGAAGAGCAAGAAGAGGCATTTTAAGAAGCCTTGCAGCGTCTACACTTTGACCATGATTAAGAGGCCCGAATCTTCTTTTAACATACTCTTTTCTTTCCTCAAAGAGCGCATGGGCAACATTAACTGGAACTCCCGCTTGCTCATACATATCTACTTGAACATCCATAACCTCCCAAAGACTTGCTAAAGCATTTCCCGCAGGATGATGAGAAATTACGAGATCGATTTTTGCACCTTGATCATTTAACCGATCAGCGAGGATAATTTCCGTCGCATCAGCATCAATTCCTGCCATAAGCTTCTTGACTGCGGTCTTAGGATTTCCATACAGAATTCTAGAATCTGAATATGGATTTACAAGGGACTCTTTATCAAAATACTCTTTATCCTTTTTTGAAGCATTTTCATACTCCTTCTTTCTTCTTTCTAAGAGCTTCTTTATTCCAGAACTACCCCTAGGGTCTGCTTTTACCCCCATTTCTACAGCCAAATCGTACAATTCTTGAAGAGTTAACATTTAAAAAAGGCAAAACCTCGCTTCTTGCAGGTTTTGCACCTGAAAGTATATAATATTGAAGCCAAAAACTCAATTGCAAATTAGCCGCGGTGGTGGAATGGTAGACACGCAGGTCTCAAAAACCTGTGAGCCTTTAAAGCTCATGTCGGTTCGATCCCGACTCGCGGCACATTAGGGCTTGTAGTTCACCTGGTAGAACACTGCATTCGCATTGCAGAGGTAGGCGGTTCGAGTCCGCCCAAGTCCACTTCAACTAACTCGGAGGAAGGGCTTCTCCCCCTTCGCGCTTATGATCGACATTGTAAAATCTAATCCTATCACCTCTAAATAATAATTCCTTCTCTCCAACAGGGCCATTTCTATGCTTTGCTACGGAAACTCTCACAATTCTTTGAGGAGAGAATTCTTCATCTGCTGTATATAAAAACATAACAACATCTGCGTCTTGTTCGATTGCACCTGATTCTCTAAGATCGGCAAGTTGAGGTTTTCTTTCTCCTCTATGCTCAACTGCACGAGAGAGCTGTGAAACTGCAATAACTGGGATCTTAAGTTCACGTGCTAGATTTTTTAAATTTTGAGAGACATAAGTTACTTCTTGCACTCTATTCTCAAATCTTCTTCCTGGATCTACAAGTTGTAAATAATCAACAATTAAAAGTCTTAGTCCTGTCTCCATTTGAAGTCGTCTTGCTTTCGTTCTTATTTCTGCTATTGAAATTCCTGGTGTATCGTCTATAAAAATTGGAGCCTCTGCCAACTCTCCCATGGCATTTGACAACCTCTCAAAATCGTCATCTGAGAGTTTACCAGTCTTAAGCTTCCAAGCATCTAAATCACACTGACTTATAAGCATACGGTCAACCAATTCTTCCTTACTCATTTCCAAAGAAAATATCCCTACAGACTTTTTTGTATCGACCGACACATGTTGTGCAATGTTAATTACAAAAGCTGTTTTTCCTTGTCCAGGTCGTGCGGCGAGAACGACTAAATTAGACTCCTGAAGACCGGATAATAAAAAATCAAGATCAACGAATCCAGTCTCGATTCCTCTAAAAATTTCACCGCTTTTATGAAGTTCATCAAGCCTATCAAAACTTTGAGCGAGAGCATCTTTTATGTGAAAAAATCCTTGTCTAACATTTTCTTGCGAGACTTGAAAAATACTCTGCTCAGCTCGATCCAACACCTCTCCTGACTCTGTATCTTCTGTAAATGCCATATCTGTAAGACTTGCACCAATCTTAATAAGAGATCTTCTAACATATTTTTCCCTTACAATCTGGGCATAATGCAAAACATTTGCTGAAGTCGGAACGATATTTGTTAAAGTAGAGAGATAACCTGTACCTCCAGTTTTTTCATAAACATTTCTCTTTTTGAGAAGATTTGTCAATGTTAGAACATCGATAGGTTTTCTTTCCTCATAGAGCTCTATCATTGCTGAATAAATTTGCTTATTACTTTCGTTGTAAAAGTGTTCTGGTTTTACAATTTCTGAAACAGTTGTAATTGCTTCTTTATCAATAAGAAGGGCGCCTAGCACGGCCTGCTCGGCTTCGTCATCATGTGGAGGAATTCTTGTTACAGCCATCGGAGTTTAATAATAAGACCAGCGATCGAAGAATACAATATATCTATTTATTTGGACAAATATACGATATTTCCCTCAAGCTCGTCTCTCTTCTTAAGATTAACCTTTTCCTTTTTGGATGCAGACGCAGGAGCATTCTCTTCTTTTCCATATAAAAGTACCAACGATGAAGTTAAAGATGCAACCTTTCCCTCGTCAAACTTAGAATTAAGACCTAAAACAACTGCGCTTATATTTTCATCATTTTCGATTTCAACTTTATTTACAGCTGAAAACTGTGCAACAATTACTGTAAAATTTCCATCGCTGACTTTATAAATTACATCTTCTCCTTTTCTCTCTCCACTAATGGTTACACCTGAAACTTCATAATCACCCGGGCCTCTTACGATCAATTTTTCCTGTTCTTTTTGAAAGTATTTACTTGGATCGTCTGTTAAAATTACCACCTCTCCGTCTCCTTCACCGGTTGGTTCAACAACGATAGCTACTGTCTTCGTTTTTATTTTTATAGAGGAATCTTGTAGTCTTGAAATTTCCATTGGTAAAAAAAGGTAAAAGACATCGTATCACAAAAGCAGTTTCCTTGACAAGAGGCCGTTTATCTACTATGATATGTCGTACTTACTCAAAAAGCACCCCTATTTATGAAGGAGAGATTAATAATTGTTTTTGTTGCTGTTATAATTGGTCTTATAGTAACAACTGCAGCCTTTTTTCTTTATCAATCAACCTTAAATGTAAAAAAAGAAGAAGGAATTACAAAAAGCGAAAGTAAAACAAACTCAAAAAACACAACAGATGGCAAATTATTCATTACTATCGATGAACCAAAAAATGAATCAGTTGTCTCTACTCGTACTATCCAAATAAAAGGAAGAACTAACAATGAAAATACTCTTATTGCTTCATCTAACCAAGAAGATGTCGTTGCAAATCCCACAGAAGATGGAACCTATGCTATAACTTTAAGCATTGAAGTAGGTACAAATAAAATAATAGTTAGAGCTGTCAACCCTGACGGTGAAGAGGTACAAGAAACGAGAATAGTATCTTTTACAACTGAGGAATTTTAAATGAAAAAAATTACAATCTTTATATTCGTTCTTTTTTTATTGTTAACGCCTGTTGTCCATGCCGTCTCGACAACCCCAATTCCTACTCAAACAGAACAAAATCAAATAGAAAAAATTAAAGAAATGGTTGCTTCAAAAGTTGCAGAACTTAACTTAGTAGAGAAAAGGGGAATTCTTGGTACGGTAAAGAATATAACAGGAACCAAACTGACAGTAGCCGATAGTCAAGGAAGCGAAAGAATAATTGACACAGATGAATTAACAAAGTTTCAGGATGATGTAGGTTCATCAAAAACTTTCGGAATTTCTGACATAAAAAAAGGCGAAGAACTTTCTTTTATAGGGCTCTTTAATAAGGATACCGAAAGACTACTCTCTCGACTAGTGGTACGCACACGTTCTATTCCAATTTTTTTAGAAGGAATCGTTGATGATAAAAATTTGTCAGATTTTACTCTTTCAGTTATTGACGAAAATGGAACTAAAAAAACAATTAATATTGAAAACACTACAAAAACTATAGTACATACAGAAGATGGCCTTTTAAAGTCCGGGTTTTCTAAAATCGGAGTAGGAGAAAGAATACTAGTAGCTGGATTCTTTGATACGAAAGACAAAAGTCAGATAAATGCAACAAGAGTGACTCATTTTGAAGACATTCCACCTTCTCCCCTAATGGCTCAAAAGAGAGGTGGAATTGGAAAAGAATCTACAAGCTCCTCTGGAGGAGGAAAAAAAATAACCCCTATAACTCAATAACTAGATTTTCTTTTTAACTACTACTCTTTTTTCTTCGTCTTTAATTTCGTATCCCATCTTCTCAATTTTCGCCCTGAGATGATCTGCTCTAACAAACTTCTTCATCTTTCTAAGTTTTTCTCTCTCATTTACGAGAGTGAGAACCGAAACAGGGATATTAGATGCTCGTCTTGCATTCTCTCTTATTCCCAATCCAAGTATTTCATCCATTTTATAAAGCGTCGCAGCTTTTTCAGGGTCGCTTAACTTACTACTTCTAAGCATCTCCCACATAATGCTTACAGCTTTAGGCATATTTATGTCTTGATTTGCGGCATCCAAAAATTCTCTTTCAAAATCAATGTCTGAGTGCTCTGCTATTTCTTTAAATTCACCAGAAATATCATAGATTTTACTTAATGCTACCGATGCAGCATCAAGTGAATCCCAAGTAAAATTCATTTCATTTCTGTAATGCGTTTGAAAGGTTAAATATCGAAATGCAAGAGGATTATACCCTTTATTAATAATATCAGTTATTCTAAGGAAATTACCAAGCGATTTAGACATCTTTTGTCCTTCAACCATTAAATGTGAGTAATGGACCCAATATTTTACAAACATCTGTCCTGTTGCAGCTTCAGATTGTGCTATTTCATTTGCATGATGAACTGGGATATGGTCAATTCCACCAGTATGAATATCGAAGGAAAGTCCAAGGTATTTCATCGACATAGCACTACACTCAATATGCCATCCTGGAAAACCTTCTCCCCAAGGAGATTGCCAATGAAGTGAATGATCAGAAAATCTTCCTACAGTAAAAAACCAAAGAGCAAAATCAAAAGGATTTTTTTTCTCATCATCAACAATGACATCTCCTCTTGCACCAACCTTTTTATCTTCAAGTTTTTGTTTAGAAAGATTTGTATAATTTGGAAATTTAGAAACATCAAAATATATTGCTTGATCAGTTTTATAGGTAAATCCTTTTTCTACTAAAGTTTCTATTAGAGCGATTTGGTCTTCTATGTGCTCTGTTGCTCGACAAATAACATCAGGTCTTTGTACATTTACCATGGCAACTGAATTAAAAAAATCTTTTTCAAAAAACTTAGCGACATCAAGGACAGACTTTTTCATCTTCTTTGCTCCCTTTTCAAGTTTATCTTCTCCAGCATCTTCATCTGATGTAAGATGACCTACATCTGTTATATTCATTACATGAGTAACGTCTAAATTATTAGCTCTAAGTATTCTTACTAAGATATCGTCTCCAATGTATTTTCGCAAATGTCCAATATGTGCGAAATCATAAACCGTAGGTCCACAAGCATATAAACCAACATGGGGAGGATTTAACGGCTCAAAATCTTCAATCTTTCGGGAAAGAGTGTTATATATCTGCATAGAGTGATTTTATCAAAATTAACCAAGAGAAACTAATTCTATTTTCAACTTACTTTTTCAGGAGTTCTAAGATTGCTCTTTGAAGCTGATTATCAAAACCTTGACTGTTCACATTTTTTGGGTCAAGTTCAACTTTAACGTCTGGCGTCAAACCAGTTTTATGAACCCAAGTACCATTTGGCGTCAACCATTTTCCAATCGACAAATGTACACTGGCACCATCATCAACGTCAATCGCAGACTGTATTGTTCCCTTACCGAAAGACTGTTCACCAATAAGTTCTGCTCTATCATGATCTCGAAGTGCTCCTGAAACTATTTCAGATGCTGAAGCGGACCCTTTATTTATTAGTACGATTACAGGAATATCTGTTAACAAGCCCTTTCTTGAAACTGATAAAGGGGCTTGACTCCCCGTCCCATCTTCTTGTATTACTACAACACCATCTTTTATAAATTCTGATGCTATAAAAACCGCATCATTAAGATAACCACCAGGATTATTTCTTAAGTCGAGAACTAAACCCTTAAATGCTTTTTCTTTCTGCATTTTTGCATATATATCATTTACTACCCCTAAAAACTCGTTATTTGTTTTATCTCCGAATTGAGAAAGTCTAATGTAAGCAACACTTGCACATGTAGGACAGTTATCTTTTTTCTCACTACATGAACTACCCGAGCAATTTACGTCCTTTATCCATCCTGTTACACTTTTTACCGTAATCACATCTCTAACAATAGAAACAACCTTAGGATTTTTTTCTTTCTCGTGAAGAATGGTAAGCTTTACTGGAGTTCCCTTTGGTCCTCTTATTTTATCTACCGCCTGAGCTAACGTCCAACCCGCAGTGATATCATCCCCAACCTTTAAAATAGAATCACCACTTTTTATTCCAGCTTTTTGTGCTGGAGAACCGTCAAGAGGAGATACAACGATTATTTTATTATTGTCTAATCCTAATTCCGCACCAATCCCCTCAAATTGTCCAGAAAGTTGAGTTTTAAATGAAGTATTTTCCTTAGGTGGAAAGAAAGAGGTATATGGATCATCAAGACTTTGAAGCATTCCTGAAATTGCTCCATAAAGAATTTTTTTTGAATCTATTTTAGTTTTATCATAGTAATCTCTATTAACACGATCTAGCACTTCATAAAAAAGCGCCATATTAAGATTAGTACCTGAGGGTGGAACTTGAGATTGAACATTTATAATGGGCTTAAAATTTTTCCAATTCGTATGAATTCTGTAGGTACCGAAAAAGTAACCGGCAAAGGCGGAAATGAAGATTATTACAATTAACTGGTAGAATCTAAGGGAAAAGTTTTTCTTCATCAAAAATCTGTGACGATAAATAGTGTATCAAAAAACCAACAAAACTTCTTATCTAAACAATCACTATTCGGCTTTTAAGATGAACGGAAGAAAAGCCATGTGTCTTGCTCTCTTTACTTCTCTTTCTACTCTATTTTGATGTTTACTACAAAGACCTGTTCTTGACCTAGGCAATATTTTACCTCTCTCACTTGTATATCTAGTAAGAGCCTCATACTCTAAAAAGTCAGGATTCTTCTTTTCTTTACAAAAGATACAATCCTTTTTTACTACTTCTTGTCTATTTTTTCTTCTTATTACTTTTGCCATTTAATTAAAAAGGTATATCGTCCGGATTAACATCGCTATTTTCAATTTCTTGAGAAGATGTTTCTTTTTTCTCTTCTTCTTTTTTTGTTTCTGTTGTTTTTACTGTAGATGTTTTTGGTTCTACCTTATCGTCTCGTACCTCGTGTCCACCTGCAGCCTCACCTTCTTTATCGAAATCACGCCTTGAATCAAGGATGATCATATTATCAATTACCACTTCTGTTATTGATCTTTGTGCCCCATCTTGTCCGGTCCAACTTCTATTTGCAAGTCTTCCAGAAACGTAAACTTTTCTCCCTTTAGCTAAAAGCTGAGAACAAAGTTCGGCAAGCTTGTTCCACGCGACAATTCTATGAAATTCGGTTTCCTCTTTTTTCTCCCCATCCTCGGTTGTCCAACTTCTGTTTGTAGCAATACCAAAAGTTGCAACAGCTGTACCTTGCGGAGTATATCTAAGCTCCGGATCTCTAGTTAAATTTCCAATTAATTTTACTTCGTTTAAACTTCTTGCCATGTTTTTTAGTCTACTCTAATAAGTAAATGTCTTAAAATTTCTTCTTTGACACCGATTCTCTTATCTGCATCGGCATTAATTTTATCTGCAGAAAATTCAATAACTAAATAATCACCTTTTTTTTCTTTTTTAATGATGTAGGCAAGTTTTTTTTCGCCGATTTCGTTTATTTTTGTCTCTTTTACATCACCAATTGTCTTCTGCAAATCTTCCAAAAGTTTGGCTTTTGCATCTTTCTTTATATCACTTTTTAGTAATAAAGCTAATTTATATGTTCTCATATTTATAAACTCATTCTCATCCAATAGTAAATACCTGGATGAGCCTAAATCACTTGGTATCATAGCACA
The DNA here is from genome assembly GCA_964641355.1 of uncultured Gammaproteobacteria bacterium. Classification (GTDB taxonomy): domain Bacteria; phylum Patescibacteriota; class Microgenomatia; order Levybacterales; family GWA1-39-11; genus CAZXND01. The sequence continues at coordinate 108,939 of CAZXND010000003.1, forward strand.
GAGGCTGGCAAAATTACAATAGGACGTTACTTTCCCTGAGCGGGAGCATTAGTTAGTACAGCTAAGACTTCCTCTTTCTTACCACTTCTATCTATTAAAATTTTAATTGTTTGACCGATTTTCTTTTTAGCAACTATGGCAGCGAGTCCTCCTTCATTATCTCTTACGGCATCGTTATCAATTTTGATGATGATATCCCCCTCAACAATCCCCGATTTCTCAGCCGGAGAACCAATTATAACCTCCTGAACATATGCTCCCTCCGTAAGATCATTTAAAATTGCAGCCTGTTTCGAAATCATTCTATACGATACACCAAGGAATGGACGGTTAAATTGGCCGGTTTCATTAAAATTCTTAAGAGAATCCTTAACAATACTAATGGGAATTGCAAAACCTATATTTTGCCCCTGAGCTGATACAGCTGAATTCACACCTATTACTTGTCCGTGGGAATTTAATAAAGGACCACCTGAGTTTCCCGGATTTATAGCAGCATCTGTTTGAATAACATTATCAAGTCTTTCAGACAATCCTTCAAATGGATCTCCCGCCGTTATTCCTCTGCCCAAACCTGAAATTACCCCAGTTGTAACCGTATTTCTAAATTCTCCCAATGCTGTCCCAATGGCAATTGCCATTTGTCCGACTTGAAGATTATTTGAATCTCCCAATTCTACTTCGAGAAATCCACCAGACGGAGAATTTTTAATTTTTAGTATTGCAAGATCATTAAGAGGATCACGATAGATTTTATCAACGTTGTACTTGTTTCCTTTTTGATCCACCACAACATATTTCAAGCTCACATCAGAAACAACATGTTTATTAGTTACAATTAAACCGTCTTTTTTTACAACGAAACCTGACCCAATATAATTATCCTCAAGAGGTGCACTGGGTTTTTCTTTAGGCTCACCAAAGAAAAAATCAAACACATCAGAATCAGAACTGTTTGACTTACTCAAACTCTCCCCTTCAACTCCAATTGTAACTACCGACGGAGTTACTTTTTTAACAACATCAACAACAAGAGATTCATCCATCCCAGTTACCGCTTTTTCCTGCAATTTCCGATCAGAACTTGGAAAGTAATTTGAAAACCCATTCCAAACAAAAATAAAAGCTATTAATATTAAAAATAGAACTATAAGCCTCTTCATTTAAATAATTGAAGATAAATTCTAATATAATGTGCTTTAAAAGGCAAACAAAACATAATAATACATTTACTTTTAAAAGGGGAAAGAATTATATTATTTAGATGGACGATATTTTTTCTTCGATACTGGAAGGCTTTAAAGACCTTGGAAAAGAGACCTTAAAAAGTATAATCGGAACACCAAAAGAATCCCTAAAGACAGCTAGCGATCAGGTTTCAGGAAGTGAAAAATCTGCCGAGGAAATAGCTAAAGAAGAAGCGGAAGAAAAGAAGCGCGATAGTCAAATTAAAATGAACCTACACGAACAAGCACAAATGCTTGGCGTAGGTCAGGAAAAACCAAAAGAAACGAGCGAAGAGGAAATAAAAGAAGCGGAAGAAAAAGAAAAGAAAAAAGAACTTCCTCCACTTGAAGTTCCACAGGGAAAAAGAACCGGAGAATTACCTCTTAAACGCGCCCAAACACAGATAGAAGATAAACAAGGTTATAAAGGATAGAAAACTTCCTGTTAGATTAAATACTTTCCGCAATATCGCTTCTCACTTGCATCCCACCTTGAATATGAATGGCATCTTTGCCGATTCTTGAATAGGCGTTAAGTCTTGCAGAAGAAATGGATTCAGAAACGGCAGTAACACTCAAAACTCGTCCACCAAGTGTAACAACTTCTCCCTTTTTCATTTCCGTTCCCGCGTGAAAAACTTGAATCTTGTCACTATGATTACTTTCAAGTCCTAAAACCTTCCTACCAATCTTAGAATTTTCAGGATATCCTTCTGAAGCTAGAACAACTGACACTGCCCCACCATCTCTAAATGACAATTGACGCGCGTTCAATGTTTCATCAATCGAAGCCTCAATTAAATTAACTAGATCCGACTCCATCAACATCATTAAGGGTTGAGTTTCTGGATCACCCATTCGAACATTATATTCCAAAACATATGGGTCACCTCCTGAAACCATTATTCCAGCATACAGAATTCCTTTGAAAGGAATACCATCTATTGCCATACCCCATATTGTCGGGTTAAGAATTTTATCGTGAATTTTTCTCATGAGTTCTCGATTTATATTCATTGGTGCATAGGCTCCCATTCCACCAGTGTTTGGGCCTCGATCCCCATCCCTAAGCCTCTTATAATCTTGCGCAGGAATAAATGGAACAATCTCTCTCCCATCTGAAATCGCCATTAAAGAAATCTCCTGTCCAAAAAGCCTTTCTTGAATTAAGATTTTAGATGCTGCATCTCCTAACTCATCCCTTAACTGTTGTGGGGCTTTCATTGCTTCTTCAAAAGAAGAGGGAACGATCACACCTTTTCCAGAAGCAAGTCCGCTAGCCTTTACTACAACTGGTACTTCCCCAAAATTTTTGATTTGATTCTCCGCATCTTCTATTGAAGTCACTATTTGAGTTTCCGGATGTGGTATTTTATGCCTTCGCATAAATTGAGTTGCCCAAGCTTTACTTGTTTCTAGCCTTGCCTCTTCACTAGTTGGTCCAAAAATTCTAAGACCTCGACTTTCGAAATGATTTACGATCCCTTTCTCAAGGGGACCCTCAGGACCAACGATCGTAAGATTAACCTTCTTTTTTGAGGCAAATGATGCAAGTTCATTAATATCATCTGAAGAAATAGCAACGTTAAGACCTAGCTCTTGAGTGCCAGCATTTCCCGGAGCAAAAAATAACTCATTGACATAAGGATTTTGTCTGACTTTCCATCCTAAAGCATGCTCACGTCCACCACTTCCAACCACCATAACATTTAATGCTTCTTTCATTTCAGAGCGATACTAACACTAAAATTTACAAAACACAATAACATTGCAAAGCAATGATTAGACTGGTTATACTATTATTTATATATGCCAACACCAGTAACATTAAAAGGTTTTCGCGATTTTCTTCCAGATATTGAAAGAAAAAGACAGTATTTAATTAATGCTTTAAAGGAAGTATTTGAACTTTATGGTTTCGAACCGCTTGAAACCCCCGCTCTTGAATTGGATGAAATTTTGACAGGTAAATATGGTGATGAAGGAGAAAAATTAATGTATAGATTTATTGATGCAGGAGGTAGAAAAGTTGCAATGAGATACGATCAAACTGTTCCACTTGCCCGCGTTGTGGGACAATATAAGAATTCTCTGCCTATACCCTTTAAACGCTATCAGATGCAAACAGTTTGGCGAGCAGAAAATACTCAACGTGGAAGATTTAGAGAGTTTTTACAATGTGATGCTGATATAGTTGGTTCAGATTCTGCTCTCTCTGATGCAGAATTGATTGTCGTAGCAATTAAATCTCTTGAGAGACTTGGGTTTACCAAATTTAAAGTTTTAATAAATGACAGAAATATTTTTTCGAATTTAGTAAATAAGAACCTAGCCGCCCAAGAAAAACTTTCAAGTATTGTAAGATCTATCGACAAACTAAAGAAAATCGGAAAAGAAAAGGTAGTTGATGAAATTGCTCAAAAAGGATTCTCAAGTGAAGAAGCAGAGTCACTATTTTCTTCGGTCGAACTTGCTGAAAAAACAGAAAGAATTGAAGAGATTTTCGGATTATTAAGTCGGTTTAATATCTCTGAGGAGAAATATAAATTTGAACCTACTCTTGCTCGCGGACTTGATTACTATACGGGATTAATTTTCGAAGTTGAAATCGAAGGATACGATGCAGGATCTATTCTCGGTGGAGGAAGATACGATAATTTAGTTGGAACATTTTCAAATCAATTAATTCCGGCCGTTGGTTTTGCATTTGGTTTTGATCGAACAATGGAAGCACTTGAAGTTCTCAATCTGTTTCCAGATGCTGTAAAAGTTCCCGCAACAAAAGTACTCGTTACTGTCTTTAATAATGAAACACTTTCCGAATCTATTAATACAGCAAATTACTTAAGAGAAAACGGTATCAATACCGAGCTTTATGAAAACCCTACAGATAAACTTGACAAACAATTGAAATTTGCCGATAAGAAGGGGCTAAGATTTGCTGTTATTATCGGCCCAGAAGAGTTAAAAAGCGGAACTTATATGCTTAAAGATTTAAGAATGGGAAGACAAGAAGCTGTCAAAAAAGAAGACCTTAAAAATGTCCTAATTGGATGAATTTTAACAAACACTCCCCAGTAATATCACTTATAATCGCCAATTTTATTTGGGGCGCTGCATCTCCAATTTTTAAGTGGTCTCTAACGAATATAGAACCTTTTACTCTAGCCTTTTTAAGATTTTTTATCGCTACTATCATAATTCTTCCTTTTGCTTTAAAAAATATTTCAATTGAGTTAAAAGATTTAAACAAGATTTTTTTGATGGCTCTTTTTGGAACAACGATAAATATATCCCTTTTCTTTTTAGGATTGGAAAAGACATCAAGCATCAATGCTCCAATAATTGCAAGCGCAGGTCCAATTTTTTTATTTATAGGTGGATTTTTTCTACTAAGAGAAAAGTTAAAAACAAAAACCATTCTTGGAGGAATACTGGGCTTCCTTGGAGTGCTTACAATTATTTTTATTCCTATTATTGAGAGAGGTGTCGACGGATCGTTTGTGGGCAACTTATTTCTTGTCGGCGCAACTCTTGCTGGAGTGGTTCATGTAATTTTAAATAAAGAACTAGCAAAAAAATATAACTCACTCACCTTGGTGTTTTGGACTTTTTTAATCGCTACAATAACTTTTTTTCCACTTTTCTTCTGGGAAACTCAATCAAAAGGATTTCTTGTAAATCTGGACTATAAAGGAATTATAGGAATAATCTTTGGTGCACTCCTCTCTTCAGCAGTTGCCTACTACCTTTTTTATTACGCAGTTGAAAAAATGGATGTTGCTGATGTAGGAATTTTTACATACATGGATCCTGTAGTCGCAATTCTTATTGCCGCACCGCTTCTTGGAGAAATTCCCGATGCTCTCTTTGTTATGGGCAGCTTCTTAGTCTTTTTCGGTATTTTTATTTCCGAAGGAAGAATTCACTATCACTTATTTCAAAAGAGAACGAAACGGTAACTATAAAGCATTGCATTTGAGGCCAGATTAGAGTAAAATACTCAATACCAATAACTTTTTGGTAATTTTTCACTTTTAAAGTGAATTCAAGAATGAAAGCACAAATTCATCCAGAATATCAACAGGCACAAGTAACCTGCTCATGCGGGAATGTTTTTACTGTGGGATCTACAAAACCTGTAATCCACGTAGATCTTTGCTACAATTGTCATCCATTATATACAGGACAACATAAATTCGTAGATACTGCATCAAGAATTGAAAAGTTTCAAAGAAAAGTGGAATCTGCTCAACCCAGAAAAGTTAAAAAAATTGAATCCCGTGACGAAGATAACCGACCAAAGACCCTTAAAGAAATGCTTCAGGCATTAAAAAAATAGATAAATTTACCCCACTCCTTTATGGATAAGGACGCCATTTCCGCACAAATTCAAGAAATTGACAACAAAATCGCTGAGGCACAAGCATTATTATCTGATCCTCTAATGGAGCAACTTGCCCAAGAAGAAGTAAATGAGCTAAAAAAGCAGAAAGAAAGTCTTGAGCAACTTCTAAATGGAGGAAACTATGAAACGTTTCAGGAAAATTCAACAAATGATGCATTCGGACTTAATAGAAAAAATGTAATTCTCGAGGTCAAAGGAGCTGCTGGTGGCGATGAGGCTAAAATATGGGCAAAAGAACTTTTAAGAATGTACCAACGCTATGCTGAGCGACACGGAATAAAAATAGAGTTACTTGATGAAAATACTATAAAGATAATAGGAAAAGGCTCTTTTGCCAGATTTAAGTATGAAACAGGGGTACATAGAGTTCAGAGAGTTCCCGAAACTGAAAAAAGAGGTCGCGTCCACACCTCAACTGCTGTAGTATCTGCACTACCCGAGCTTGAAGATCTTGATTTACATATAAACGAAGGAGATATAGAGTTTGAAGCTTTTAGAGCTGGAGGGCATGGAGGGCAAAACGTTAATAAAGTATCAACAGCTGTTAGACTTCGTCATAAACCTAGTGGAATCGTTGTAACGTGTCAAACAGAAAGATCACAAATTCAAAATCGGGAAAATGCAATGAAGATCCTTAGAGCTAAATTATGGGAAGAAGAAATTTCAAAGAGACAGGAAACTTTATCAGAGCTTAAGTCCACACAAGTCGGAAAGGGAATGAGAGCCGAAAAAATACGAACATATAACTTTCCTCAAGATAGAGTTACAGATCACAGAATTAATAAATCCTACCACAATATTCCTGAATTTATGGATGGAAATTTAGATAAAATGATTCTAGAATTAAAAGAATTAGAGAACGCAGAATCTTAAGAATAAGCCTCACTAATAATTTCAACTACTTCAGGGATTGTAAGATTAGAACTTGTCATAGTTGGATTCTTTGAGCTTCCATTGAGAAGCATTTTCTTCGATACGTGTAAAAACCAGGTCGCTTGTGGATCTCTCTCTTTTATTCTTTCATAAACTGGAGTCAAATCAAGATCAATAGTTTTAACGTTTGACTTTCTCCAATGTTCTCTTGCAACTGGCCTAGTTTTGATCCTAATATGTCCGTATTTCGGATCTCTTCTTACAGTAATTACATATCCCATCTTTTGTGCGATTTTCAATACATCATCATTTTGTGTTTCTACCGCAAGACCTTTTCCAAAACTCGTCACAAATTCTATTCCTTTTTCTTTTATTTCTTCCTCTGCCCAAAGCCTATTCTCAAAATTGGAAAGCGCATTATCGAGAAGCCCCATACCATAATCGGCGACTGCTAAATCATCTTGTGGATGCTGGAAACGAAAACCATCCAAAATACCAACCAAAGAGAACTCATAAATATCCGACAATGGATCTGGATAGAATACTTCTTGAAAATGATCCACATCAACAGCTAGATCAACTAATCTTTTTGCAGCTTCTGTTTTATGCTTATTCTTTCCTAGCGTATTATCTCTCAAGGAGAGAATATAGGAAAGAGTAAGACTGGCTGCACACTCATTATCATCATCAAGTTGATGGTGATCAAGTTTTCCCATTCCAGTATCTACATGAATCGTTTCTATATCACTAAGAATTTCAATCACTTCACCCTCATTTCCATAATTTCCAGGCAACTTCGATCCAGCAGGAACAAAACGAATTTCTGCATTTTCCCAACCAGGAACAAAACGTTTAATTAACCAAATCGATGTTATACCATCTAGATCACAAGACTTATGAGTAATAATCTGACGAGCCATAGTGCTAAGTATACTAATTCGATCGCAACTTGACAACAGAGATAAAAATACCCTACCATGGATATATGGATCCTAAAAATCAAAATTTAAAACCTGAACTAAAAGAGATATACGACAAGATCATGAGTACTCCTACCTCTAATGGGACATCAACTACAACCCCAAAAGAACCAAATCCTACTGTTCAAGTGAATCCTCAACCTACTTCTATTTCTTCCACTCCTCCCCCACCTCCCACCATGGAATCAATAGAGACAATGAGCCCTGCAATGCCTTCCACACCAGCTTCACCATCCACTGCGCAAGCTGCTTCAGTGTCTAATCTTAATCCTCAATCATTTCCACAAACTCCTCCACCGCCCCCATCTTTAGATAACAATCCAACTCCACCTATTAATACTCCTATTGGTATGACTGATAATCTTGGGGGTGGATATGCATTCTCAGGAGGTCAAACAACAAGTTTTACCCCAACAGGGGCGCAGGACATGACTTCTAAAAAAGGCTTAGGAAAAATTTCGGGGAAGCTATTAACTCTTCTTATAGTAGCGTTTATAATTACTTATACGATTATTTGGTTGAAGCTTTTTAACTTCTTTTAATTTCATCAATTAATTCTTCTATGGAAGTTAGTTTCGTTTGATTGCTTTTTCTTTCTTTTATCTCTAATTTACCAGCAGTCTTTTCGGAAACTACCACTCTATATGGAATCCCAAGCAAGTCTGCATCGGAAAATTTCTCTCCCGTACTTTTATCACGATCATCATACAAAACATCAATCTCAGCCTCTTTTAATTGAGAATAAATTTTTTCTGCCTCTTCATCTTTTCCTATCGAAATTAAATAAACCATAAAAGGAGCAACGCTTTTAGGCCACACGATTCCTTGCTCATCGGAGTGTACTTCAACTATTGTTCCCATAACCCTTGTTGGTCCAATCCCATAGCTTGCAAAATAAACAGGTTTTCTTCTACCCTCACGGTCGGTAAACATTACATTCATCTTTTCAGCATAATAAGTTCCCAGTGGAAAAATATTTCCCACCTCAATAGATCTTGAGCTTTTTATTGAACCATTATTACATTTTGGGCAAGCATCGCCTATGCTTACGGTTTTGACCTCGTCATTTTCAGCAAAATCGCACTTTTCACAATAATAAACAGTATCTTCTCCACTCTCCGCCAAAACCTGAAACTCATGCGTATGACTATTCGTGAATACTCCTCCTGATGCCTCTGTTACCTTTACTTCTAATCCAAGTCTTCTAAAGGTGTTTACATAAACATCTTTCATTTTGTTGTAATATTCGAAAAGACTCTCTTCTGATTCATGTGCGCTATATAGATCTTTCATGAGAAATTCTCGACCTCGAAGAATTCCTGATTTTGCCCTAGGTTCATTTCTAAACTTAGTAGAAAATTGATAGATCTTTACTGGGAGATCCTTATAGCTTGAAATGTGCTTTCTGAGAAGGTCCATTACAATCTCTTCGTGAGTGAAGGATAAAGCATACTCCTTATCATCTTTCTCAAATTGGTACATTACCTCAGAAGCAGAATCCCATCTTCCAGTTTCATTCCAAATGTCCTTCGGGTGAAGAAGAGGCATTAAAAGCTCTTGAGCACCCGTAGCGTTCATTTCTTCTCTAATTATTTCCTCAATCTTACTCTCAACCTTTCTACCCAAATATAAAAGTGAGTAAGAACCCGCCATGAGCTTATCTATAAATCCGCCTTGGAGAAGAAATCTAGCATTGACTGCAATTTCGTCATGTGGGTAATTTTTACTTGATTTACCAAAAAGATTCGAGTAACGCATGAGGATAGTATATATTCTGCATCATCCTTTTTCAATGGAATTTTGGTAAAATAGCGCTTAACATGGAAAGGTTGAAAATCCTACCTCAAGAAGAGCTAAAAGAGGCAGTTGCCCTAGGGGCAATAATTTTGGGAGTTATACATCGAAAAGCGATCGCTCAGATTATAAGTCAAGCGGCAGCTCTCCCATTTTCAGATTTTAATGTCTCTTTTTCCGAAGGTGATAAAAAATGATATAATTTGCCTATAGTTTTATGGCAAGTAGACAAGAAAAACTAGATTATAAAAAGGAGGGATTGAAAAGTTCAAATCGTAGTTTTGGAGCCCTCGCTTCTTTTCCATTTATTATGGAGTCTATTTTCTTAACCGCACGAGGAGATTACATAAGAGGGCCTATACTTGCAGTTGCTGCCGGAGCAATGATCGAAGGAATAACTTTTGCGGCTACAAAAATAAACATAAATTTAAATAAATGAATTTAATAGAATCGGCAAAAAAACCAATTAAACTAGGCATTAGATCTTTTAGACCCGCTGATGATCCTAAAGATGCGAAATTGATAAGGAAAGCGGCTAGCGTAGGAATTGCGTTTGGTCTTTTGTACTCAGCTGAAGGAATAATGGATAAAAATGCTGCGACTGCAGTTTCTTCGGGAATGTGCCTTGCTGTATCAACGATTGAAGCACTTATACACATCAAAAAATAATTTATGAATACACGAAGCGTGTTCACAAACTACATTTATGAATACACGAAGCGTGTTCACAAACTACATTTATGAATAAGGACCCTAA
>CAZXND010000003.1:119076-126227 GCA_964641355.1 uncultured Gammaproteobacteria bacterium
ATTTATGAATACACGAAGCGTGTTCACAAACTACATTTATGAATAAGGACCCTAAGGAAATTTTAATTCAAATACTTAATATCGTAGGCTATAAAGAAGATAAGAATGTCTTTGCCGAAAGATTTATAGTACTATGCCAACAACAAGCATTTGTAGAGTTTATAGAATCATTACCCAAATCTCTTCAGAAAGATTTAAAGGCAAAAATCATTAACGAAAAAGACAAAGTAAAAATTAAACAGGCAATGGAAAACTATGTTGAAACTAAAGAGTTTTTAGATAAATTAGAATTAGTTACTGCTAGAAACTTTAAAGAATATATCGAGGCAATCATACCAACACTTACAAGCGAACAAAAGAATAATCTTCAAAAATTTTTATCTTCTTTAACAGCTTAGCATTAAAATTGCTCCGAAATTAATCCATCCAAAGAAACTATCTCTAGCTTTTCAAACTTTTTGTCCCCGGAAAGTTCTATTGTATCTGTGACAAAAACTCTCTCTAAGTCTGAATTTTGAAGCTTTTCAACGGCATTCTCGGAAAAAACAGGATGTGTTGCAAAAACATAAATCTTCTTTGCTCCATGAGTTTTTAAGTATTCTGCAGCCTTTACGATAGTACCACCGGTTGAAATAATATCATCAACCATAATACAAATCTCCCCAACTTCACCTTTTGCTTCTACAACTTTAACCTTGCCAGTCTCATAATCTCGGTCTTTATTAATTACAGTAATACTTTCACATTCTAGAAGCTCGCAAAGTTTTTCGACTCTTCTTATTCCTCCCATATCAGGAGATACAAGTGTAACCTTTTTCATATCAAAACCCATTTCTTTAATTTTATTAGCAAAAATTGGAATAGCCGATAAAGCGGTTGTAGGAATAGAAAAAATGTCGGCAGTTTTTATTGAATGAGGATCAATAATAATAATCTTATCAACACCTTGAGCTTGAATCATTTTTATAACCACTTCAAGAGGGACAGAGTCTCCATCGGAAAATACATGATCTCCCCTTGAATAACCAAGGTATGAAATAATAGCTATAACTTCACTTACTCCACTTCTCTTAAGTGAATCTATCGTAAAACAGAATTCTATAATATTTGTATCTACAGGAGCGCCTAACGATTTTAAAACAATTACTTTTTCGTCTACTACCTTTTCATTTATCGAGACTCTTCTCTCTCCATCTGAAAAAATAGTAATCTGAGGATATAAAACATCAAGAGCTAGTCTTTTTGAAAGTTTTTCTGATAAAGATCTGTTGTTAGTATCACCAAAAAATAGCACTTCTTATTAATAACAGATATATTTCGCTAAAACAAGCAAATATTTACTTACCCAAAAGCCCTCCAAGACCTCCACCCATTTGTTGCATTTTTTCAGCCGCTTTTTTCTGGGCACGTTCTAATGCGTCATTAAGTGCGTCTTTTAAATCGCTCATCTCTTCACCGTTTACTTTAACAGTTTTTACCTTCATATCAGCGGTGATTTTAACCTCTGCTCTACCTTTTGACGTCTCAATTTCTGTTTGTTGAAGTTCTTTCTGCAGCTTTCTTGCTTCAGCAACTAACTTCCCCATGTCTCCCATTCCTTTTAATGGATTAAACATATAATCACCTCCTTAACAAATTATAATTATATCAGATTAATTGATCAATTTACTTTTAAATCAACAATTAATTCAACTTTTCTACCCAAAAGCTCTTGAGATTTTTGCTCTACAATTTCTCGTGCTTTATTCTCTTCTAGCTTATCCTTATGAAATTTAAAAGATGTCATTAGGTGAACCTTACCGTCCTTCAACGATATTAGTCTACATCCCCGCAAAACTCCAGCTATCGAAAAGTTATCTTTTTTAATTCTTAAGATAAGCTCGGGTAAAAATGTTTCTTCTTTTGTTGTAAATATCACTAATTTATCTTCACTTGTATCTTTCTTTTCTTGATCTTCCATTTCACTATCCCTTTTATTTACCTCAGCTTTTTCCTTCAGTTCTTCAACTTTAATTTCCTCTTTACTTTCACTTCTTTCTGCTTTCTCAGTCTCTTGCGAAATATTTTCTTCTTTTTTCTCAAGTTCTTGATTCTCAATTTTAGCTTCTCCACTCTCACCGATACAGTATCTTATTACAGCAAGTTCTATTGGAAGACTTGGTATGACAGCAAATCTCAATCCTTGATAAGATTCAGAAAAATAAGATATTAATTTTTCAAGATCGAATAAAGTGAAACTAAATCCAGTTTTTTTATCCGTAGCATGAGAAAGAATTAATGAATGCAATTTTTCAACAATTTTTTCATTAACTATTTTAAAATCCACCCCATCACCTGATAAAAGATTTATGGTTTCAAGTGAATTTTTAACGTCTTTTGAATCCAAAAATTTAAATAGGTTTTCAATTCTTCTTTCAATGCTTTCAGTTTTATAAACATGATCAAGAAGCGAAAGCGTAATTTCCTTTCCCTCAGCAAGAAGAGATAATTCTTCAATTATTTTTGCTGCATCACGAAAAGCACCTTCTGATAATGAATAAACTTTTTCAAGAGCATCCTCATCAATCTTGAGATTCTCATCTTTAATAATTCTTCCTAGTGATCTGGCGAGTTCATCAATACTAGGCTTCTCAAACTGAATATAAAAAGCACGAGATAAAATGGTTGGAGGAATTCTCCATGCTTCAGTTGTACACAAAATGAATACTGCATGAGGAGGTGGTTCTTCTAAGGTTTTAAGAAGCGCGTTAAAAGCTTCATTTGTAAGCATATGAACTTCGTCTATAATATAAACTTTCTTTGAAAGCTCAGATGGAAGATATTTTATTTTGTCACGGAGATCACGAATCTCATCTATACCACGATTAGAGGCTGCGTCTATCTCAAGAACGTCTATATGACTCCCAGATGTTATTGATTTACAAATATCACATTGATTACAAGGCTCTATTCCTTTTTTACTCTTACAATTAATCGCCTTTGCCAAAATTCTCGCAGATGAGGTTTTTCCCAATCCCTTTGGTCCTGAAAACAAAAAAGCATGAGGTAGATCTTTAGATTTGAGAATAGACGTAAGCTTTTCCCTTACGGTGACAAGATCAAGCTCTGATATCTTTTGAGGACGGTATTTACGATAAAAAACCAAACGATATTCTCCTTTTTATTACTAATTACTCTTCGTGATGCTGGCCTAGAAGGTGCAGGAGACCATGCTCAACGAGTTCACAAACTTTCTCATCAACAAAAACTTCTTCCTTTGCAGCTTCTTCAATTACCACAGGAAAGGAAATGACTATATCTCCTAAAAATAACATATCACGGGAAAGAGGGGATGATTCTCCCTCGATTTGGGAAAAGGATAGAACGTTTGTTGTCTTATCTAATCCACGATATTTGTTATTAAGCTCTCGCATTTTTCTATCTCCAACTATTGCCACCGAAACTTCAACAGGACCAACCACTCCATTATCATGAAGTACACGATTAATCGACTCTTTTATTTTTTTTCGATTAACTTTATACCTCGACTCAACATAAATGGGAATATTTATTTTGTCGCTTTTCATATTTCTTGCGAAACAGACAAGGAAGCTTTGTCAATCGACATATCGTTTTCCATCAATCTGTTATGAGGTGATAATAACAAAACTAGTCAATTATCTTGACTGAAATTGTTTTGCCATTTTTCTTGTAAGTTCTTTTTTATGTTTCTTGGCAAGAGAAGGCTTAAGATAAAACTCTCTCTTTTTCATTTCCAACATAATACCCTCACTCATAACTTTACGTGAGAATTTTCTAATCAAAGCGTCAGATGAATCGCCTGGCTGTTTTTTAACAAATACCATATACAAAAAACACCTCCTCTCAAAGGTTGTTATATTATAGACCCAAGGATGCTAAATCTCAAGGAGAAGCGCTACATAGAATTTACTCTTTGAATAATATAGATTTCCTTATTATGCTGCTCTTTAGCTTCGCTCGTTGCTTTACCGCTTAAAACTTGGTCTGCCAAGTATTCTCCTCCCCACCATCTAGCCACAGACTGTCTTCCTGGAATTGAGAAGTATTTAATATGGCGTATTAAATTATATTTTAAAACACTAACATCATTTCCTGGCCTCATTTCTCTGTCTGCCCAAGGTTCCCCTTGGAGTTCTGTGCTTTCAAGATCAAATCCATATCTTATTGCATCTTCTTTTAAGTCGCCAAAATCATATCTTCCTAAAAGATCTGCTATTACAACAGAATCAGGCCTTCCGATTACAGGATAATCTTTGACATCTGGATGAAGAGGATAAAAATCAGTACCCACAACAAATCTTCTCATTCCATATGTTGCTAAATTTTCGACCAAAAGATCCTTAATCATCTCAAGATCATTAAATCCTGCAGAATTAAAAAGAATTCTTTTATCTGGAAAAGCCTTCACAACCTCACCAACTAAAGATCTCAGATACCCATAGCTCATTGTCCACTCATAATCTCCAAATTGTTGAAATGGCTCATTTTCAATTTGAAACATCTCAATTCTATTTAATTTATCCCTATATCTTTCTTTTAAAAAACCAAAAAAAGTTGGTAGAAATGATTTAAAAGCCGATGCCATCTCACTTTCATCATGAATTACGGTTTTATTTTCTGGCCTTCCAATTTCTTGCAGAACAAATTTTGGCGGAAATTGCTCCGGCCATCCGGCCGATTTTATTCCAGTATTTATACAAAGCGCGGCATCACTACCCATAAGGTAATCAAGTGTTGATACAACATATGTAGGATCAAATTCACCTTCATGATTGACCATACTACTCCATCTGTATGCCACTCTTATCTTTTTGAATCCTACATCATCAACTAGAAATTTAAGATCTTTTAATACGCTTCTTGGCTCATCAGTGTAGCTTCTATATCTTCGAGCTGCTCTCTCAGGAGAAAAAGTGGTACCGATTGTAACCAGTTTTAACTGATCACTATATTTTGCCAAAAATTCATCATCGGGAAGATTTGCATCCTTCCAATCTGCTTTTTGCTCTTTAATTGCCCCAATCACACTCATTTTTTCTAATGCTGGAATTATGAGGGGAGCACTTGATTCCACTATTGCTCCACCTGCAACTACAGCTGCACCTCCTTTAATAAGACCGCGTCTTGACATTCTTTGATCTAAAAATGAATTCTTTGGAACAGGAGATAAATCCTTAGGACTAGGCGGAGATAATTTTTCTCTGCTTATCATGAAAAGTTTCGAACAAGGATAATCTTACACTAAAAAACTTATAATTCAAGTAAGAATAGTCTATGCTTTGTCCTGGGTAGCAAATGGGGAGATTAGATGCATATGAAGATGATCGACAATTTGCGCACCTCCTCCATTGGTTTCAATCCTGTAACCTTTTCCCATTAAACCCTTGTCTTCAATCATCTTATTTAGAGCATTTATAAGAGCAAGATGTGTTTCACTTACACGCACATTGTGAAAATCATCTACATGGTCCTTGGGAATGGCAAGAACGTGAAATTCTGCAACTGGATGAATATCTTTTATTACAATCACTCTCTCATCCTCATATAATTTAGTTGCAGGAAGATTTCCACTTATCACGTCGCAAAAAACACAATTTTCCATATTACATGTCCTGTTCTATTTTATCCAATAGCTCTGTTGCTTGTCCAGTCTGAGAGATAAGGGCATCATTAATAGCAAGAAAGGTTCTATAGTCAACTTTTGAACCACTTAAAAATAGTTCCGAACTTAAGTCTTCAATTACTCTACGAGGTGTCGAGATATAAATTGTGTGTGGCCTATTTGCATAAAACCATGCTTCTTTAAAAGTAGTCACTAGTGATGCTATCCTATCTTCTTCTAGTGGAACATCTTCTTCAAGAGATCTGGAGAGAGAGTTTACAAACCGATTTGCG
This sequence comes from uncultured Gammaproteobacteria bacterium, assembly GCA_964641355.1. Taxonomy (GTDB): domain Bacteria; phylum Patescibacteriota; class Microgenomatia; order Levybacterales; family GWA1-39-11; genus CAZXND01. The sequence continues at coordinate 124,993 of CAZXND010000003.1, forward strand.
TCGTTGAACACATCCCTACTCATTGGAAGACTGATAACTTCTGAAGAATTACTGTTTACAAGATCTCTAACCTCTCTCAAAACACCAAACTCAATTCTAGCCATGAACCGAAGACTATCACACCATTTAAAACATATCAAGCAGATTCTTAAACTTTACTTACCTATTTTAAATTCAACAATATCGCCTTCTTGCATTATATATTCCCTTCCTTCAAGTCTTGCTTTTCCACTTTCGCGAGCACCCTTCCATCCACCATTCGATACAAAATCATCATATGATACAATCTCTGCTTTGATAAAGTTTTTAATAAAATCAGTGTGGATTACTCCACTCGCATTTTGAGCATTTTCACCACGTTGAATTGTCCATGCCTTTACCTCTATTTCACCTGCTGTTAAAAAAGAAATTAAACCAAGAGTTTCGTATGCTTTTTTGATAAGTCGCTCAAGACCTGACTCTGACAATCCCAAATCTGACAAATATGCTTTTTGATCTTCCTCGGATAGTTCGGAAAGTTCTGCCTCAATTTGAGCAGAAACCACAACGATTTTTTCAGAAGCAACACCAAGAATATTTGAATAGTTTTGTCTTATCTGATCCGATTCCTTAATTTCATTTTCAGCAACATTCAAAACAACTATTTCCGGCTTTGAGGATAACAATGAAAATTCACGAGATGCCTCTTTTTCTTCACTTGTTAAGATTACATCTCTTGCCGGAAGTGCAGAATTCAAACTTTTAAGAAGCTTTTCTCTTGCTGACTTTTTAATCGGATCACTTTTAAGTGCTTTTTCGTTTAGTTTGGATAATGTTGAAATATCTGCCAAAATAAGCTCTGTTTGAATCGTTTCAAAATCACTTTTCGGATCCACCGCTCCTTCTTTAATAACATTTTCATCATTAAAGACTCTTACAACATGAGCAATTATCGAAACTTCTCGTATATGAGAAAGAAATTTGTTTCCAAGACCTGCTCCTTCACTTGCTCCTTTTACGATTCCTGCAATGTCAATAAATTCAACGGTTGCGTGTTTTTCAGGAGGAAGACTTGATAACTTAAGCTCTTCTTTTTCAATCCTGGCAAGCTCTGCTAATCGAGCATCAGGAACAGGAACAACTCCAGTATTTGGCTCTATTGTTGCAAATGGATAGTTTGCAGCAAGGGCTTGCTGCTTTTTAAGAAGTGCATTAAATAAAGTGGACTTACCAACATTAGGTAACCCCACAATCCC
>CAZXND010000004.1:0-5536 GCA_964641355.1 uncultured Gammaproteobacteria bacterium
GGGATCCATAAGATAACTAGTATAAACAATACAAACAAAATTTGTCAATTAGAAATATACCCATATACTATTTAGTTTGAACTTACAAAAGCACACCTCACAATCCTTCTTAAAGTAGTGTTACAATAACTTTGTGATAGTAAATGTAATTTCAGAATCTGAGTTTTTTCCTAAGGGACAAGGAGTCCATACTGCTTACCTCAATATGGTTCAAATGTTAAGATCAAAAGGGATCGATGTAAAAATAAATTCACTCGGCAAAGCAGACATCACGCATATTCATACAATTGGTCCTCTTGGTTTTTATAAGCTCAGAACGAGTAAGAACACAGTTGTTACAGCTCATGTTACCCCAGACTCTTTTAAAGGAAGCTTAACAGGGGAAAAATACTGGGGAAAATTTACTACACCCTATTTAATATCGTTCTACAGCAGGGCGGATTTAGTCCTCGCTGTTTCTCCAAAAGTAGTAGAAGAACTTAAGAAGTTAAAAGTAAAAAGCAGGATCGAAGTAATGGAAAACCCACTAAACACTCGAGTATTTAAAAAAGATGATAGATCCCGCAACTTAGAAAGGGAGAAACTTGGAATAAAAGATGAATTTGTAGTTGTAGGCGTTGGACAGATTCAAACGAGAAAAGGGGTTTCTGACTTTATAGAAGTAGCTAAAAAGATACCCGAAGCAAAATTCGTCTGGGCAGGAGGAGAACCTTTTAAGGGCGTTATCGAAAAAGATGATAGGCTCAAAAAGTTACTTGAGACACTCCCTTCGAACGTAATATTTACTGGAATAATGGATTACGCAAAAATGCCTGCACTATACAATGCAAGCGATGCATTTTTCTTCCCGTCACTTCAGGAAACAGCAGGAATGGTAATAGTTGAAGCTGCTGCATGTGGTCTACCATTAGTACTCAGAGATTTAGAAGAATTTAGACTCCTTTATAAAGAAGGCTATCAAGCGGGAAAAAATAACGACGATTTTGAAAAAATATTAAGAAAACTCATAGAAAATGGGGAACTTAGAAAAAAACAAATTGAGGAAAGTGCTAAAATTCCTTCTCACTTCTCCTTCAACACATTAGGTAACAAACTTATTAAATATTATGATTCAGTTCTCAACGAATTAACTTCTTCATCGCTTACCTGAGGAAAATGGCGATAAAATTGCCCTACCGAGCGAAAGTTCGCTGGTAATTCAAGAAAAATTATCTCATCAAAATATCTTTCTATTTCTTCTTTTGTGTCACAAGCAATAACGGGAGTAGCAAGTACTATTTTTTTTGCACCAAGTTTTTTAAAACTTATAGAAGCCGCTACAATCGTTGATCCAGTTGCTACTCCGTCATCAACCAAAACTATCGTTTTGTCCAATACGTCGGGCATTTTACCTCCATAAAATTTAACACACTTTGCTACTTCTGCTTTTTTCTCTAAAACAAGCCTGTCCAAATCTTTTTTGGAAATCTTAAGATGCTTTATCAACCCCTCATCTTTTATTAAAACGCCATTTGCGCTTACTGCACCTATTGCAAGTTCACTATTTTCTGGGGCGCCAATTTTTTTAACAACAAAACAATAAAAAGGAATTTTGAAAATATCTGCGATGGGTTTTACTACCAAAACACCACCACGAGGAATAGTGAAGAGAAGAAAATCAATGACCTTCTTCTCTTGCAACTTATTTGCGAGCAGATGACCCGCTTCTACTCTATCTTCGAACATTAGTCATTCCAAAAACTACTAATAAAAACTTAACTTACTTATAGTAGTTCTTGATTTGGAATCAATAAATATCTTCTACAAAGACGCTTCACGTTATTTGTAGTACGATTTTATCTGAAACAATAAATAAAATCCGATTAATGCGAAAATGACTCCTGATACAGAAACAAGTAGTAGTGATGAAACAACAGATACTACTTCGCTCCAGAAAAGAAAAGTCCATCCCTGCATTTTTCGTCCTTTTGTTCCAGGAAAAGCTGCCAAGAGCAATGCACTTGACACAAGACCTAATACTCCTGTTATTATCGCGCCTCCAGTTTGACTTACTCCACTACCAAGTACCATAAGAGGTGATAAAGCGGTCAAAAGACCTATGGCAGCAAGAGAAGCAAGAACACCTAAGACTCCGAAAATTAAAGCTATCCAAGGAGTGACAGTAACAAGAAGGTCTTTTGCTGATTTAGGAAGAGCAGGAAGTTTTGCATTTATTTCTTCGAGTTTTGCAATAACATCGTTTGATTTTGCCATCTTTCACCCCCTTTCTTTTTGAACTATATAATAAATTCAGACCCCACACAGATAAAGATCTAGTGGGGGCAGGTAGCCCAAAACATTTTTATCATATCATAAAAGTAAATATGAAATACAAGTATTATTAGGTGCTAAATTTCAAAACCCAATTGTTTTTCTAGAGGTCGATTCTCAGTTGATTCATTTTCTTGCCAAATACTCACATGCCCATATTCTCCGTCAAATCCCGGCTTAATACTTATATTTCTTGTTCTTACTTTCTCTATAGCTTGAGCGATTTTCTTTCCCCCAACTCTTCTGATATCTTCAAGGCTCGTACGTAACAACACTTCAAGCTCAGAATCAAATTCATCGATCAAATTACTATACATTGAGACAACAGAATTACTGGAAGCTCCGGAATTTAAAGCTTCTGTTAAAATTTCGATAAGTGGAACTAATGAAACATATTTTGGCCTAACATATTTTGGATCAATAACCCAAACTACTCCTTTATCATCTGTTTCATATTTAAAATTACTTATACCAATGTCTGCTAACTCTTCTACTCTATGCATCACACCAACGGTTAATTCTCTTCTACAAACTGGGCAAATTATTCCTTTTTGTTTATCGTCTTGCGGAGAATAGGCAATTCCACAATTTCTGTGACCAGTATAGTGGTATTTTCCTTCCTCAGGATAATATTCAATAGTATAACCGATCTTAAAAGATCTCTCTTTTCCTCTGACGAAAGAGTTTAAGATATTAGAATAAGTAATATCTTCTTTTTTAATTCTTTTCACAGAATCAGTCGGAACGATTACCGTAGCTTCTCTCGCCATTTTTTCAAGCGAGTGAGCATCAGAAAAAGAAACAATGCTTCGGCTTTCAAGTTCTTTTATTCTCCAATTCATTGCAGGATCAGATGATAATCCCGTTTCAATTGCAAATATATACTTACTGTACTTACCAAAACAGTCTGAAAGATGGTTATAGCCCGAACGTGAACCATAAAGAGAAAACCATGGAGTCCAAATGTGGCAAGGAATAAGAGCTATCTTATTATCAATAGAATAAAGCAATTCAAGAAGGTCTTTTGTTGAAAAACTTCCGAATGTTGGCCTACCATCGGCTGAAAGATTAAAACCTCGCTTCAAAAATTCAGCGTTTATTTTCTCTACAATAGAAAAACTTGGTGCAAATACAAGATTATGTATCCTGTGAGAAACTCCTTCTTCTGAATAAATAGCTGATACTTCAACTGAGAGCATAAAATATGGTCCCAAGAAATCTCTATTTCCGATTATTCCTAATTCCCCCTTTAACCTCTCCTCATCTTTAAGCTTATAAACCCCCTCATTCACTTCAATGAGTGAGTTTTTAGCCTCTTTAAACCATAAAGGATGAGTGTAGTCAGTCACAGATAAAATATTTATTCCCTTTCTTCTACCCCACATATACATATTTGATAAATTCATCCTTGGGGATACTGCGCGGGAATATTTAGAATGAATATGAAGATCTAAAACAAGCTCTTGCATGAGGCCATTTAAACAAATATAACAAGCGGCTTTCAAGTCCCCTATTTTTTTTCTTGCTCTTTTAACCTTATGCTTATAAACTCCAAAAGCTCAACAATATGTCTTGGCACAACAAAATCCTTGGCTGGGGATAAATACCTCTCTATCACTCTAGTTGGTAAAGGGATTCTAGTATTTGTAAATGATTCAAGTACTGCAATTTGCCTTCCACCTTTAAGACCTTCTATTGACGTTTCCTGTAATCTCACAGAAAAAGTTCCTGAAGAAAGAATGATGCTTATATCAGGCGTTTCTCTTAAGATATCATTCGAATCTTGGAATGGAAGATCTTTTTCAATTGGTACACCGTATTTTTTCGATTAAAGAATTAGCTACCTTCCATTGATCTTTATACTCACCACTATTTAACCGCCTGTTAATTTCTTCTCTGGCCTCTTTCCTAGCTCTACTTATCCCTATTAATTCTGGGTTCGCCATAACGCAAAATAATACGTTTTATTATACTTAAAGTCAAGCTAAATTATTCTTGAGATGATATAATTTAGAAGTGCAAAAAGTAAATGACATCCTCGAAAGATTTAATCCAGTTGAAGATAAATATATAAGCCGGGAATTTCAATCATATGGGATTTATTTATCCGAAGAACTCGGAGACTACAAGCACAAGGCTTTATATATAAAACTAGCAAAAACAGTCCACCGATCACTACTTGAAAGAGCTCTTTCATATGTAAAAGATGCGAGAGTTGACAAACCAGGAGCGTTATTTATGTGGAAACTCAAACAATTAAGACAACAAGCAAAGGAGGCAGAAGTTGGCCCGGAAAAAACAAAATCAGCTTAAAAAGTTACTAACTTCAAAAGCTGGAATCATATTAATATTTGTTATTACCGCAATTTTTATATTCCTTCCTTTTTTCTTCAAATTTGGCATCAATGATTTTAAAAACCTAGGTATTTTAGGGATCTTTTTTCTCAATCTTTTATCAAGTGCCGCTCTTTTTTTTCCTGCTCCCGTTTTCCTTTCTGTTGGTGTTGGGGGTGCATATTTCAATCCCATTTTAGTCGCTCTCGTAGCCTCTGTGGGGTCGAGCCTTGGAGAAGGTATAGGCTTTTTGTTTGGAGATACAGGAGGAAAAATTATAGATTTAAAGAAAAGAAAAGTGTTGTATTTCATATTTCATACCCTATTCAAAAGTTACGGCACGCTTCTGATTTTTCTTTTTTCACTTGTTCCCAATCCGTTCATTGATGGAATTGGTATTTTTGCTGGAGCAGCAAATTATCCTCTCAAAAAATTCATTATTATAGTCTTTTTGGGCAGACTTACTCGTAATTTAATTATTGCAACCGTCGGTCATTATTTATAAGACTCGGACCAAATCACTAAAATGAGAAAAATGAACCCTTTTGAAAAAGTTTGGATTGAGGTAAGAAAAATTCCCAAAGGAAAAGTTACAACATATGGGACAATTGGCAAAAAACTAGGAATATCTCCAAGAGTTGTTGGATATGCTCTTCATGCTAACCCAGATAGTAGCAAAACTCCCTGTCATCGCGTTGTAAACCGAGAAGGGAAGCTTGCACCAGGCTATGCTTTTGGAGGCCCTGGAATTCAAAAAAAACTGTTAGAAGAAGAGGGAATAAAATTTAAAGATCCAGATCACGTCGAAATAACTTTTATAATTTAACTCTTTCTCTACTTGGTAGGGCGTTGGGTAGAAAACATCTCCTCGATCTCTCTCAAGCTTGTGACA
>CAZXND010000004.1:5636-14701 GCA_964641355.1 uncultured Gammaproteobacteria bacterium
CTTGGTAGGGCGTTGGGTAGAAAACATCTCCTCGATCTCTCTCAAGCTTGTGACATCTTCAGGCTTTCTATCATCACGAAATTTTTGAAGACGAGGAAAACGAAGTGCATATCCTGGAATATCAACATCAAATGCTGTACCTGATTTTGAAGCCTTCAAAACCCGTCCTGCCGTATGAATTGGTGAACGAGTTATCTCATCCGCCTTAATCTCAACCACAATTGATGGCTCTACCCAAAAATCAGGTTCCATCATTTTATCCACCTCATAGAGAGGGGGTTTTTCTTTCGATTTTAATTTCAAACAACGCTCTCTAAGCTCTCGCCACTCATCATCAGTAAGCCCTGTTCCAATTCTTGCAATAGATAAATATTTATCCTCAGCCTGATCATAGATTCCTATTAAAAATGCTCCTATTCCAAATGCTGTTCTTTTACCTTTACCAGAATAGTAGCCAAGAACTAAAGCATCTATCGTATCTTCTAGTTTTGAAGAGTAAGAACGCTTAAATTTTATCCAATTCCAACCGCGAGCTCCCGCCTGGTAAGTTCCATCAAGCTTTTTTGCAACAATTCCTTCAAGACCCCTAGAAATTGCGTCATCAAAATTATTCTCAAGATCATGAGCATTATCAATTACTTCATCATTTGAAACAAGAATGGTCTCACCTTTATCTATTATTTTTGAAAGCTCTTCATGTCTCTTGTTATAAGGTTCATCAATAAAACTTTTTCCGTTAGCAAACAGAAGCTCGAAACAAATAAGCTTTAAAGGTATCGACTCTGCCTTCTCTTTAATTCCATATTTTCTCTTTCTTTGTACAGTCTCTTGAAAAGGAAGAAATTCTCCTGTATCGGGATTGTAAGCGATGGCTTCTCCTTCAAGAATTGCCTCATTCACTTTTATTTGCTTCTTCAAACCTTCGACAAGGTCTGGATACATAAAGGTAGAATCCTCCAAATTTCTTGTAATAAGTTTTACCTTATCATTTTTATAGTGAACCTGAAGACGGAAACCATCATACTTAGGCTCAACCGCACACTTACCAATTTTATTAATTATCTCCTCACCGCTTGAAAGCCTCTCGGCTCTTGCCATTAAAATAGGAGTGAAAACTTCTGGTTTTAAATGAGATAACCCCGCAATACCTTTTTCTTTAACCGTTTCTGCGATAACCCCAAGGTCCGGGTAGATATTGTAAACCTTTTCTATGGCAGAACGATTAGATTTATCACTTGTAAGCATCCACGAAAGAGCGTCAAGAACAGTCATGTCTGAAAATCCAAGTCGTAGTCTCCCAACTGGAATACGAGAAATATAACGAGTAGATAAAGGGTCTGACTCGAAAAGAAGTTTTGAAATTAAATTCAGTTTTACTTCAACAGATCCGCCTCCAGCAGCATCTGCCACCTTTTCTAGAACTCCGAAGACTTCTGAAACCGTCACTTCTTTATACCCTCCACCTTTTTCCTTTGAAAACTTTTCTGTTGTTTCCCCCAGATCTCCAGTTTTCTTGAAAACTGAGAGAACTTCTTTCTCTGATGCATTATAAGCAAGAGCTATGGCCTTTAACATCATTTTATCGGCAATTTTAAATTCGATCGGTTCATAAAGAGGAGCCACTCTTCCTTGCATGAGATAAATAATTTTTCCAATAACTCTTGTGTCTGACTTTTTAAAAAGATCAGCAAGAATTTCAACCATGGAATTTCTAGAAGTTGTGCTTTCTAATTTTTCTAAGTATAAAGAGAGTTCTGTAAACTTCATTTTATATGCAAATTATACTATTCCGACATCACGTATTTTACACCTTTTGTAACACCTTGTTTCTTAAGTATTCCCTTTGCAACAAGATCCTGCACCTCTCGAAGAGCAGTATCTTCTGAAACCATAGGAAAGAGAGATTCAAAAGTTTTATTTTCAAGATATCCTACTTTTTGAACATATTCTATAATCTTTAGTTGCCTCTCAGAAAGCATTATTGGACCACCTAATTTCTTCTTTAGATTTGTGTCAATTGATATGCTTTCAATTCTCTCACGAATTCTTGAAAGTTCTATCGAAAGGCATTCCGTAAAATAAGAAAGCCATTCAGTTTGATCACCTTTTCTCCTGTCTACAGACTGGAGGGCGTTATAGTAAGCATCTGGATCATTGTCAAAATGTTCTTCGAGTGAAAAAAAATGTCTTATATCATATCCTTCTTTAAAAAGAACAAGTGTCGAAAGTGCTCTACCCACTCTACCATTTCCATCAACAAAGGGATGAATCCTCACAAACTCATAATGAACAACTCCTGCTTTAAGTACTGGATGTGTATCTTTATCTTCATTAATAAACATTATTAAATCTTTCATCTGCCAGGGTACTTCTAATGCATTTGGTGGTCTAAAAGCAATATCTCCCGTAATGCTATTTCTTATTACAACCGCCTTATCACGATATTCACCGGTATTTTCAAGTCCCAAAACCCTCTCGACAACAATTCTATGGAGCTCTCTAATCAAGTCTTCATCAACCGATATTTGCACCAATTTCTCCATTTTTTCAATAAGCTTGCGATAATTAAGCACCTCCTGAACATCACGCTCACGCGCAACCACTCTCTCTCCATCCAGCACTTTTTGTACGTCTTTAAGTGACAGCTCGTTTCCCTCAATATGAGTTCCGTAGTGAGTCGTCCTAAGAATTGCATCATCCTGAAATTTTTTCTCCCAATATGGAAGCAGAGGTGCATTCTCAATTATTTGCTTTGCGGCTTCAATATTGCCTATGTTCTTTAAGATTTTATTGTTAATTGAAAATTGAGGACTATACATCGTGAAGACTTTGAGTTTTAAATTGGTTTATAGTATTATACCAAGTATGGCAAGCAAACCCCAAAAAGGAAACAACAAGCAAATTCACATTGAGGTCTTAAGACAAATGTTAACCCTTGCAACTTCAGGATTCGGCCTTGTTGCAGCACTTGCCTGGAATGGTGTGATCCAGGAATTTGTAAATACTTACGTTAAAAAGTGGGTTCCAGGAAGTGGACTTTTATCTCTTTTTATTTACGCAATCATTATTACTTCTTTAGCAGTTCTTGTAACATTTCAACTCTCAAGACTGCTTCGAAAACTTGAAAATGACTAGATGCATATCAAGCAACTGACTCTCCAAAATTTTAGAAGTCATAAAAAACAAGATTTCTTCTTTGATAAAACAACAATAATAATAGGAAAAAACACCGCGGGTAAAACAAACATTCTCGAAGCTGTAAACTTTTTATCTTCAGGGAAAAGTTTTAGAGCAGAAAAAGAACTAGATACTATTTTTTCTAATGAAGCTTTTGCAAAGATAATGGGGTTAATAGAAGAAAATGGAGAGCAAACAAATCTAGGATTAATTTTAACGAATCAATCCACCGATGAAAGAGAAAATATTTTTAGAAAAAAATTTTTAGTAAATGATGTTCCAAGAAGACAAATCGATTTTGTTACTAATTTTTATTCCGTTTTATTCACTCCAGAAGATGTAGAGATAATAAGTGCATCTCCATCTACGAGAAGGAAATACATAGACTCAATTCTTTATAAAGCATTTAAGCATTATCGACTTGCACTTTTAACATATGATAGAAGCCTCCGTGCCAGAAATAAAATGCTAAGCGACATTGCTGAAGGAAAAAAACGATACTCAGATAAGGACTTTGACTATTGGAACACAGTTTTGATTGAAAACGGAAAAATCTTAACAGATGAGCGAGAAAAATTTGTAGAATACTTAAATAATGCAAAAAAAGAGGTGTTTAATTTTAATGTTTTCTATGATAAAAGCACTATAACAAATGAGAGATTTAATAAGTATTACCAAGCAGAAAGAGCTTCGGGGATAACTCTAATTGGACCACAAAGAGACGAATTTGTATTTCTAAAAAAACCAACAGAAACGGTAAGAGAGTTTGGATCTCGCGGAGAACAACGACTTACAATATTTCAAACCAAAATACTCGAAGTGAGATTTTTAAAGGAAAAAACTAGTCGCGACCCCGTACTTCTTCTTGATGACATTTTCTCAGAACTTGATGCTGGAAATATAAATAAAATCTTTGAGTTATTACCTAATCAACAAACAATAATCACAACAACTCATGATGAATTTGTGCCTAATGCAATTCGGGGAAAAGTTAAAATGCTTAAACTCTAGCACTACCCTTCAATCGTAGTTCCTACAAATTCTTCTCCTTCAAGAAAATTCTCAAGGTTTTCAAAATTACTTCCATTCATTATAACTACTTTAAGTCCTAATTCTTCAGCTTTCTTTGTAGCAATAGGGTCAAAAGGAGTGTGCATACCAGGATCCCATGTATCACCTGTCAGTTTTTTAAATTCTGACCAAGTAGTCACTTTTAAAGGCGTTGCACCGGGATTGGTTCTTGGATCTGCAGTATAAACCATATCTATATTGCTTAAATTTACGATTTGCTTCGCCCCATAATCTTCACAAACCATTACGGCACAAAAATCAGTTGACCATCCTGGTTTCCATCCAGCTGCAACGACAACTGGCTCATTGACTTTGCGAATGATCTCGTAATGCTTTAGAACATAAGGATGGGCAACATCTCTAAAAATAGTTCTTATAAGATGAGCATTAAGTTTTGTAGCGTGAATTCCAAGCCAATCTAAATCATCAAGAGTTAATTCATGACCTACTACATCCCTTCCTGCATCACGATAGTGTCTTGCTGTTGATCCTCCACCAGCTACTAAAAAAAACTGGCGGTTCTTGTTTTCCGCCAGTTGTTTTCTTATAAAAGAGTTGAACTTCTTAAGAAATTCGACATCAATTCCACCATTTGGAACAATAAGCGACCCTCCAAGTGAAATTACAATCTTATCAGTAAAACTATTAATAGGTCTTTCCATTTCAGCTGTCTTTCTATCAAAAAGCAGGCAACTCTTACCTGCTGATATTCGATAAATTCAATAATTAAGGGTATTTTAAAGTATCTTAAAATCCATTGCAATATGCTCATAAATTACTTGACACCAAAAAATTCATCAGTTAAACTCATACGTATGCCGAAAAGAAGCACTTCAAAAATTCCTCGCTTCTCTTTCTTATTTCTTAAAAAAATCAAACTTAACCAAATACTCTACACTCTACTTTTAATCTCTACGTTTCTATTGGGTTATCTATTTGCGCGTGTTCAATTTCTTGAAAGTGGTCAAAATACTGAAACGGCTCCGACTGCACAAGGACAACAACCATCTGGACCTGCGGAAAAGGTTAATGTAAAACCTGGACATCTACCTGCGCTAGGTAAAAAAGATGCAAAGGTTACAATTATAGAATTTGCTGATTTCAGATGCCCTTTTTGTGCAAGGTTTTTTACTGACACTGAACCTCAAATAATAAAAGAGTATGTTGATACTGGTAAAGCAAAATTTATTTTTAGACACTTTGCGTTCTTGGGAAGCGCCTCTACAGTAGCAGCCAATGCCGCAGAATGCGCTAATGAGCAGGAGAAGTTTTGGGAGTATTATAATTATCTGTATAAAAATCAACCACCTGAATCTGATACAACAATGTTTAACACTGAAACTTTAACAGAAGCAGCTGGTAATTTGGGCCTTGATACAGAACAGTTTCGAAGTTGCTTAGATAGTAGCAAACACAATGAAAAAGTAGAAAAAGATGCATCAGATGGAAGAGCTGCGGGCGTCAGTGGAACTCCAACGTTCTTCATAAATGGAAGGTCAATTGTAGGAGCTGTTCCTTACGACAACTTTAAACAAATAATTGAAGAAGAACTCAAGAAAAATTAGACAAGCTACTTTTGGCAATTTGGACAAAAGAAAGTTCCACGCCCACCAAGACTAATTCTTTTTATCTTTTCTCCACAGTTTGGGCATGATTCTCCATTTTTTCCATAAACCAACATATGATTTTGATAGCCACCATCTTGTCCTAAAACATTTACAAAATTGAGTTCAGACGCTCCTCCATATTTTAGTCCCTTTTTTAAAGAATCAACTATCGCTTTATAGAGATCTTTTTTTTCCTCTTCAGACAGAATTTTTGCCTTTTTCCTAGGATCAATTCTTGCAATAAACAGAGAATCATTTGCATAAATATTCCCTACTCCACCTATTCTCTTCTGATCCATTATTGCTACTTTAACTGGCACATTTGCAGAAGATAAGATACTTAAGAAACTATCTAAGTCTAATACTTTCCTACCAGATTGATCCTTAGTAACAGGTGGCTCAGGGCCAATTTCCTTAAAAAATGGTATTGAATTGAGATTATCTGTCTCTACTACCTTTACCCAACCAAAACGGCGAATGTCATTATAATAAAGAACTGCTCCATGGTTAAGTTTAAAAATAATATGAGTAAAATTGGTAGGCAAACTAGCACCAACTTTTTTTGATAATTTCTCATTCTCCGTTGACTTATCGCGAAAGACAAGTTGTCCTGTAAGCTTAATGTGAATAGCAAGCGAATGATTATTGTCTAAATCAATGACTAGTCCTTTTCCAAAACGTCTTACATCTATTATTTTAGCGCCTATTACTTTATCTTTTTCTCCCGAAAAAAGTTTTGGAACCCTAACATCTACATCTTCTATTGTGTGCCCCTTAAGGTAATTTTCAAGACCCATCCTAAGCGTTTCTACTTCTGGAAGCTCTGGCATACGAAAAATTATACTCGGATTATACTAATTTTCAAGCAAGATTAGATCTTTGAGGAAACAAAAGCTCTTATCTTTTTATCAAAGTTTTTGGCTGCATACATCTGTGTATCTCTAATTAATTCTTTTTTATCAAACTTTTTCTTCTCAAATTTATTTATTGCCTCATTAATTGCTTGAGGTGTATTTTCATTAAAGAATATTCCAGTTACTCCCTCTCTCACAGTCTCCACCACGCCCCCGCTCTTAAAAGCGATCACAGGAGTGCCTAAGCTCAATGATTCAACTGGAGTGATACCAAAATCCTCATCATACGAAGCGAAAATAAAAGCTTTGGATTCGGCCATCAACCTTATCTTTTCTTCATCGGAAATTTCCCCAACGAATTCAATATTTCCCTTTGCGTCTTTTCTTAGTTCCTCTTCAAAACCAGCAAAACCTTTTCCAAAAATTTTTAATCTTTTCCCATTCCTATTAAATGCTTCGATTATTATATCTATCCCTTTAGCTCTTGCTAATCTACCTCCTGTAAGATAATAATCTAACTTTATTTTTTTATCGTATAATGGCAAATCAACTGGTGGGTTAATTACAACAGAATCTCTTCTGTAAAACTTTTTGATTCTCTCCTTTACCTCTTCGGAATTAGCAATGAAATAATCAACGTTTTTGCTTGATCTATAATCAATGACGCGCAGAAAATGATTTGCTATTTCACCCAATAATCTTAAAATTAAATTATTCTTCCATTCTCTGGCCGTTTTATATCCATATAAATATCTTGGTGGCGTATGAGTATAGGTAATCAATTTTTTCGATCCTTTGTTAACCAGATTAGGAAAATATGCCCCCGTTTGAGACACGATAATCAAATCGTAACCTGAGAGATCAAAACTTTTAAATGCGAGTGGCGACAAAAGTCTCAATGGAGAAATAAGCTTTTCTTTATAAGGAATTCTTTGGAAAAAAGAGGTTCTAATTCTAAACTTCTCAAATCGTTTTCTGTGAGGCCCTAAATAATTTGGGAGATATAATGTTGTATAAATTATTGATTCCGGAAAAACTTTTACCAGTTCCTCAAGAACCCTCTCTGCCCCTCCATATTCTTTAATATAGTCATGAACTAAAGCAACCTTCATTTATATTTTAATAAATATTAATTAACATCTAAAAACAATGACTTTTACTTCGTAAATAGTCATGTATTATTCAACACATTTTGTTTTGACGACTAGAGAAGCTTCATCTGCTTCTTCTTAGAATTTGATACTGAATCACCAAATATTTCATCTGATCGCTTTGCAAGAGTTTTTAACCCATACTTCTCAAGAATTGGCCTTATATGTTCTCTATTAATATTTGCCATGGAACACTCTTCAACTTTAAAAACGAAAGGAACATCTCTAACTATAGTTGCCAGCTTCTTAGCAAGCACAGCCTGGTCTTGTCCTTCTGCAAGCTTGAGTGCCAACTTGGGATTTTTCTTTTCAACTTGCGAAATATTTTCATAGATTTTATCAACTGTTTTATATTCATTAAGTAGGTTCTGTGCCGTTTTAGGTCCAATCCCTGGAACTCCTGGATAATTATCGGACGCATCACCCATTAATGCCTTAAGATCAATAATTTGAATTGGATCAAGATTGTATTTTTCCCTTACCTTCTCTTGATCAAATAAAACCATTTGAGACATTCCTACAACCGGAGATAAAACGAAAGTGTGATGATCGACAAGCTGAAGCATATCACGATCTCCTGTTACAATAACAGCGCTCATTCCTTCTCCGTACTTATGTTCAGAAATCTTTTTTGAAATTGTTCCAATAACGTCATCTGCCTCAAATCCATCCACACCGTAGACAGGGATTTTTATCTCTTCTAGTATTTTTTGGAGCATTTTAAACTGTAGAGAAAGCCCATCGGCCATTGAGGGACGTGTCGATTGATATCCAACATACATTGCTTTCCGAAAGGTTGGTGCAGCATGGTCAAATGCGACAGCTATATATGTAGGTTTTACATCTTCAAAAATTCTGAAAAGCATTGAAAAAAATCCATGAACCGCATTTGTTGCTTCACCTTTATCATTCGTCAAATGTGGTAAAGCATGATAAGCACGGTGAACAATCGCATTTCCATCAATCACTACAAATCTCTCTTTTTTAAGAATGTTATCCATTGGTTTGATTATAGCTTATTCTTTGTGTGTGAGCGCCTCTTCTTTTTTTAATCTCCGAATAATCGGAGTCCAGAAAAATCTGGAGAGAGGCGCAAATGACACAGATGCGGTGATGTCCTCAAGCGGAAAAACTTGCCCTTGCAGTATGAGCGAGTCTCTATTCTTGAGGAAAGCGAGTTATACGGAATCGACCTGTCTCCCTGT
>CAZXND010000004.1:14801-60042 GCA_964641355.1 uncultured Gammaproteobacteria bacterium
CAAACCTTGCTGAGGTCTACCAATGATGGTATTCCGCGTACTCAGAAACGTCTCCTTGGGAGCCATTAATAATCCAAAAAACGATTCCCAACATGAGAACTGCCAGAAAGTAGACGATCTTGCGCATTTATTCACCTCAGGTAAGATAGATAGTAACCCTACTAGGTCTTGGGAGAACTTAATAGTTCTAAACCCTCTGGATTGATAACGGATCCTACCCGATCTCATCCGCTCTTTCAAACGTTTGAGTTATGTATTCTATTGCTTCTTCTCACCTACAGCACTTGTACTCCATGGCATCGATCATCGGCTTCACAGCATATGCTGCCGTAAAGGCGAAGACGATAAAAGTTATGATCGTTGATACAACGGCAAAAAGCACGGTCTGCTTCATGGCTCCTTCTCCTTCTTGGACCATATGTTAGGCGCAAGCATGAAGATTATCCACGCTACGGCCAGTATTACTCCAATCACGACAAGGAGTGAGACACCCACATTCTCAGGACTAGGAATAAACACCAGACCTAATTCAAGCATCGTGGAACGATCCTTTGCATGCGTTCGCATCAATATCTTTGCTATTGCAAAAACAGCAGCTTCGACAATCGAGGCAATCAACACAGCAAGAGGAATCACCCAAAGATGTGTAATTGGTGGATGATCAGGATTCACTATCCATGACAACCACACGCTAACAGCCAAAATGGCCAATATTAAAAGATAACCAAGAGCCTTTTTCACGGCTTCTTCTCCCAAAGACTATTCGCTATCAGCGGATCTAGGAAACAATTATACCTCCAGCGATCAGTGTAAGACTTACGAAAAGCGTAAAAACTAACGCTGACCACCAGGTAGTGTCGCGCTCCAGCCATTCTCCCAGGGCATTTATGCCATAAAGAAAAAAGCAAACAGCAAAAAGGACGATTATAACAATCACGCTCATTTCCTTTCTTACCTCATCCGAATCACTCGGGGTCAATAAAGAACCTTGGAAGCAACCCATATAATGATCGTTCCAAAGATCCAAGAACAAAAGACAACAAAGATCATCTGCAAAGCGTTCAATTCGACTGAAAGTAGCGCAGTACCTATTACTAGGAAAATAAGTGCTATTCCAACGAAAATCCTACCCTGCAATTTCAGAAATCCTGGATCGATCACAATTCCTCCAACTTGATCTAAACTTTAACTTCTTTTTGTTTATGCCCAAAAAAGCTCAACTATACGATTGAGCCCATTCGGGCATAAACAAAGTCTTCTTGCTAATAGAAAACTTAAGAAATTATCCGCATCTGTTTTAAAAGAGCTAATCATAAAAACGCAAGCTAATAGCGCTCCTATTTGGGTTTTCTGAGAAAACCTAGGTGAAATTTTATCACAAAAATGAACCTAAATCAAAAACTATAAGCTAATAAGATCCTCTTGCAAGCTGAGGCAGCAGACGTCAAATTTAACACAAGCATCGAAGTTGGCTTTAAGAAAGTTTTCTACCATACTTTTCTTTAGAAATCCTTATAATTTTTTCCCTATTCTCATTAATTTGAGCAGGGAGAGGAAGTGTATTGGCAGGAAAAGCACCACTCATCATTCCGTCTATAGAAAGCTTCAAGACGATTTCAAACTTACCAAGCGAGACAAGATCATTTTCTGTATAAATTTCAGCAAATTCGCGAGTCATTATATGAGCATCTGATGCTCCCAAGACAAATGAAATAAGCGTGCCAACATTGCCAAAAATCGCATCGCGAACAGTTTCATCAAGCTGATCCGTGTATTGATTAGCAAGAGTTAGTGAGAGTCTGTATTTTCTTGCTTCAGATAATATTTTTATAAAGGATGACGTGGCAAAGTTTTGAAACTCATCAACATACATAAAGAAATCACGCCTATCCTCTTCTTTTATAAAAGACCTATTCATAGCAGCAAGTTGAATTTGAGTTATAAGCATTGCCCCAAGAAGTGCCGCATTATCTTCTCCTAATTTTCCTTGTGACAAATTTAAAATAAGAATTTTTCCATCATTCATAATTTCTTCTAGATTTATCGAGGAGATGGGATTTCCAATAATATTTCTGACCATTTTAGAGGAAACAAATTGACCAACTTTATTTTGAATCGGAGAAATAGCTTCGGCTTTTAGCGAATCAGGCATTTTAGCAAATTCATTAATCCAAAACGACTTAATAACAGGATCTTCTAAATTTGAAACCACTTTCCGCCTATAATTTTCATCAGTTAAAAGAGGAATAACGTCTACCAATGTAGACCCTGGAGTCTCAAGAAGAGTAAAAACAACATTTCTAAGAATATATTCAAGCCTAGGTCCCCAACTATTACCATAAATTTTGTAAAATATTGAAACAATTCCTGAAGCCACCAATTCTTTTTGCTGCTTGTTTTTAACTTCCAGAACGTTTAGAGAAAACGGTCTCTCTGTATCGAAAGGCTCAAGATATACCACATCATTCGCTCTTCTTTTTGGAATGTAATCGAGAATGGTTTCAGATAAATCTCCGTGTGGGTCAATAATTCCGATTCCTCTATCTTTTCTAATATCATCAATCGCCATATTAGCGATAAGAGTCGACTTTCCTGCACCTGTCTTTCCAATTATATAAACGTGTTTTCTTCTGTCTGGTGTTTTTATTCCAAAAATAGTTTTTTGATTTTTAAACTCAGTTGTAGCAAAATAATTTACACTCTTCTTTTCTTCATCAGATTGATTGGTTACAACTGGAAGAGTCTCAGGTGGTTCTCCAAGAAGTGTTTTACCCCATGCAATGTTTTTAATTCCTGAAAGTAAATATCCTGGTGGATGCCAAAGAGTTGCAAGTTCCTGAGCATTAAGAATTTGGAACTTTCTCTCTTGATATGTTAATTGCCTCTCTTTTATCCTCTTTAGAAATCTTTTTTTAGCGATAAGATGCTTTTTCATAACTAATTGATTACCTTCTCCAAGTGAAAAACTTCCAAAAGTTCCGGCTAAGGCTTGAAGAAAAGGAGTTGGAGGTAAATCGTTTGATGATGCAACAATTCTTATCACCGCCTTCCCTCCTTGAAAAGAGGCTTTTTTCATGTATAAGAGCTGGTGTGGGTCGCGAGAATACTTTTGTGAAGTTGAATCATAAATCATTTTTCCTGCAATCTGATTGATCCTTTTTTGCCAGGGGAACGATGCTGGTTTGACCATGATTTGAATGGCCATATTAAGATTAGGAGGCTGTTTGGCAAGAAATCCAACAACAGAAGACAACGGGTCTATATCTTTAAAATCCATATAAGTTTTGATAGGAAGATAGAAGGATGAATTAAGAACCATTTCTGAAGCCTCAAGATGTTTACCTCGAAAAATTATATCCATCGGGTCGTCAGTTTTTATCGTTTTTGACTCCGGAAATGACGAAGCTATTAGACTTCCTACTAAAGTTTCTTGATCTTCAGTTGTAGAGATATAGAAATAAACTGTCTGTCCAAGTAAATAAAGCTCGAATGAAAATGGGCGAGTTTTTTTCAAAACTCTCTTCCAAAGAGGAACATAAGGAGATGATAGCAGTGAAGCAAATATTTGTGACGCAGACTCAATAGGGGTCTCGTCATCCTTCGGATTTCTAATTTGAATAAATGAATTAACCATTGTAATTAAATTATAAATGAACTAAATATTAGAAGCTACATGTACAGTATAGCTAGGTGTTGGCTAAAAATACTAATTGGGGAGTTTTTGCGGTTTTTTCTCTTTCATGATTTTTTCAAATTCGTCACCCTCTAAAGTCTCAAGCCTCATTAATTCATCAGCTATCTCATCGAGTTTTTTCTTATTTTTCTTAAGAATTGTGAGGGCCATTTTATATGCATCATCAATCATCTTTTTTACTTCACTATCAATTTTAGACTTCATTTCATCAGAAAGGGTCGATTCTTCATACATCATTCTTGAACGCTCTGTATCAAACGAAATTGGACCTAAATCACTCATTCCATAATCAACTACCATAGCACGAGCGAGTCCACTCGCTTTCTCTATATCATCCGACGCCCCAGTTGTCATTTCTGAAAAGATTAACTCTTCTGCTGCTCTACCTCCAAGCATCATAGAGATTTGTTCGATAAGTCTTGACTTGGTTTCATGCACTCTATCTTGTTCCGGTGGAATCAAGGTGTGACCAAGAGAAAGTCCCCGACCTACAATTGAAATTCGATGAACTTTATCAGCATGTGGCATATGATAAGAAACAATCGCATGCCCCGATTCATGATAAGCCGTAATTTTTTTATCCTCATCAGTCTGAAGCCTTCGCCTCTCAGGACCAAGCTTTACCTTCGTAGCAGCTTCTTCTATATCTTTCATATCAATTGAAGTTTTATTAAGCCTAGCAGCAAGAATTGCTGCTTCATTAAGCATGTTTTCTAAATCTGCACCAGAAAAACCAACTGTTCTTCTTGCTACCTTCTCCCAATCAACACTCTTTACAAAAGGTTTTCCGGAAGCATGGATTTTTAAGATTTCTTTTCTACCTTCTATGTCAGGGAGTGGTAGAATTATTCTTCTGTCAAATCTACCTGGTCTAACCAAAGCCGGATCAAGAACATCTGGTCTATTGGTTGCTGCCATAACAACTAATTGCTCATTAGGTGTAAACCCATCCATTTCGACAAGAATTTGATTTAAAGTCTGTTCACGCTCGTCATGCCCACCCATAATTCCTGCACCTCTCTGTCTTCCTATAGCATCAATTTCATCTATAAATATAATCGCAGGTTGACTCTTTTTAGCCGTTAGAAAGAGATCACGAGCTCTTGCTGCACCTACTCCAACAAGCATTTCCATAAATTCAGACCCGGCAATTGAAAAGAATGGAACACGAGCTTCTCCTGCAACAGCTCTTGCAAGAAGAGTCTTTCCAGTACCACTAGGACCAACGAGTAAAACCCCCTTAGGTGTTCGAGCACCCATTGCTTTATACTTTTCAGGATGTTTCAAAAAATCCACAATCTCAGTTAATTCTTGTTTTGCCTCCTCTACCCCTGCTACCTTATCAAATGTTACTCTTGGGAAATCTTTACTGAAAGCCTTTGCCTTACTTGATCCGAAGGAAAAAATATTTTCTTGAGCTCCCCTTGCTTGTCTGAATAGGAAAAAGAAAAATGCGATCATAAGAAGAACAGGAAGAAATGAAGTAGCAATATTTATCCATGTCGCTGCTCCCGCTTCATCTTTTACTTGAATCTTTACGGAAGTTGGATCTATATTTGAATTTTTAAGAATATCATAAATTGAGGTTGATGCTTCTTTGACACTTTCTGCCTTTTTTCCATTTTTATAGTTAACCGTAATTTTCGCATCACTTACAGATATTGAGTTTATTTTTTTACTTTTTATATCCGATACGACTTGAGAAATTGGAATGTTTTTTGTCTCGGCAAATTGACCCACGTCTCCAATTCCAATAGTCAAAAAGACTAAAAATAGAAACAAAAATCCATACAAAATAAAATCTTTCCATGAAATGGAAAGTTTCATCTTAAATTTTCTTTTGCCGTTTTTACCGTTTCCCATTTTATATTTGCCTATCAAACACTAAAAACCTTATAATCCACAGTTGACAGGGTAATAAAGTCACTAGTGTGATAAAGAAGGCAAATTTGTCCCAAGATTATAACACAGAAAAGTTACAGTTTCTAACGCAAAGGATCATAACCAAACCCACCCCATGGATGACATCTTATTATTCTTTTAAAACCTTTCCAAATACCGATCACTACCCCGTATTTTTTGACAGCTTGATATGTAAACTCAGAGCATGTTGGATCAAACCTGCAATTTTTATCGGATAAAAATATAGATTTCCCAATAAATTGGTGTATAAATTTCGATCTCTGATAATAACGGATAAGCGATAAAGAAAGTTTTTTAAACATTTGTTAAATCGAAGCCTAAAAGTTTTAAAGTTTTTAATATTTTTAGCTTAGACATATTGTCATCATTTTTTTCAACTTCTTTAGCTAATTCAATTACAAATTGAAGTACATCAGGGGTATTAAGATCATCTTCTATTATTTTTTCTATTTCGGTAATTTCCACTTTTTCTTCTTTCTTGGGAAGAACCCTTGATACTAATTCAAAATCTCTTCTAACATCTCCGAATTCTTCTTCGTGATATTCCCAAACCTCCCTATAATGATGCGACAAAAGAAACCATCTAATCTCATTGGCAGAATATTTAAGAAGAAGTTCTGAAATCAAGACTAAGTTTCCAAGAGACTTTGACATTTTTTCTCCTTGATACATAACCATAGCCTCATGCATCCAATGTCCAACGAAAGGCGATTTTGCAGTATAAGACTCTGACTGTGCTATTTCGCTTTCGTGGTGCGGAAAAATAAGATCTCTTCCTCCTCCATGAATATCAATTTGGGATCCTAAATATTCATCAATCATACTGGAACACTCTATATGCCAACCTGGCCTACCAAGACCCCAAGGACTTTTCCAACTTGGCTCATCGTCTTTTTTATTTTGCCAGAGAATAAAATCAAGTGGATTTCTCTTCCTGCTGTCTTTTGGATTACCTCCTCGCTCAGATAGTATCAGTGCCATCTGTTTTTCGTTATACCTCGAAAGTCCTCCGTATTGTGGAAATTTACTTACGTCGTAAAAAACAGTACCTTCTACTTCATAGGCATACCCTCTTTTAACTAATGACAAAACAATTTTTATAACGTTATCTATCGAATTTGTGGCTTTAACATAGTGCGTTGGCGATAATACGTTAAGATTTTTTAAATCCGAAAGAAACTTATTTGTCCAAAAGTCTCCCAGCTTTATCCAATCAACTCCTCCTTCTTTTGCTTTTCTTAAAATATCATCATCAATGTCTGTAACATTTTGAGTGTAATTAACTTCATACCCCTTATATTTTAGGTATCGAAATAAAACATCCGAAGTAACATACACAAAAGCGTGACCTAAGTGGGTCGTGTCGTAAGGGGTAATTCCACAAACATACATTAGAATTTTATTGGGTATAAGGGGTTTTATTTCTTTTTTTGTTTGAGAAAGAGAATCGTAGAGAAGCATGAAGTATATTTTATTCCTAAATTAGTGTTTAATCAATTTTTTAAAACAAACTTTGAATACTATCTGGTAATCCCTACAGATTTTTTTACCCTTTCAAGAAGAGGAGTTGATTTATTTATAGAATAATCACGGCCGTTGTCTAAGACTTCGTTAAGACGATCCTGTTCCTGTGTAAATTTCTTATATTTTTCTTGTATCGGTTTCAGAAACTCAACTATAGAATCAGCAAGACTAGCTTTAAACACAGAATATGTAGAACCACCATACTCCTCTTCTAATGTATTTGTGGTTTTTCCTGAAACGACCTCAAATATTTTCAAAAGATTTGATATTGCAGGCTTATCCTCTCCAACTCTAATTCCCTCTCCAGAATCAGTTACTGCTTTTTTGATCTTTTCACGAATTACATCTTCTGAGTCTAATAAATAAATACATCCACTTTGATCGCTATCAGATTTACTCATCTTAAAATTAGGATTAGAAAGACTCATTATTCTAGCTGTTTCTTTTTGAATCCTTGGAACAGGTAATTTAAAAGTTTCACCGTATTCCCTGTTAAACTTTTCAGCAATATCTCGTGTCAACTCGATATGTTGTTTTTGATCATCACCAACTGGAACTTCATCTGTACCATATAGTAGAATGTCTGAAGCCATTAATATTGGATAGTTAAACAATCCCACGGTTGTAGCCCCTGCCTCTTTTTGACTTTTGTCTTTAAACTGAGTCATCCTTTCTAATTGCCCAAAAGGCGCAATACAGTCCAAAATCCATGCAAGATAAGTATGGTTAAAATTCTCTGACTGAATAAAAATATTAGATCTTTTTGGATCAACTCCACATGCTAAATACAAAGCAGCTGTCTCAAGTACTTTTTCGCGAAGTTTTGATGGGTCTTGTGGTATGGTGATTGCGTGAAGATCAACAATGCAAAAGATTGCTTCCGATTCATCTTGAAGCTCAACCCATTGCTTCATTGCTCCAATGTAATTTCCTAGATGAAGAGCACCTGTTGGCTGTATTCCTGAAAAAACTGTTTTCATAAATTTATTTACAAATCCTTATAACGCAAGGTTATTTCTTTAGATTATAATTTAAATAAAATTAATTTCGAAGTACTAATACTTCTTTTTTGAACTGATCGCCACGATCTTTATAATTGGCGAACATTCCAAAACTTGCACAAGCAGGAGACAAGAGAACAACATCTCCAATCATAGCCTCTTTAGACGCAGAACCAACAATCTCCTTCATGCTTTTTGCTCCTTCGATAACTCTTATATTTAAAGAGTCGACTCTAAGTTTCTCCTTAATCTTTTCCCACTCCACTCCAATTCCAATAATCGTCTTGATATTTGATGATTTTTTAATTACCTCAGCAAGTTCTGTAAAATCACTTCCTTTACTTGATCCTCCAAGTATAAGAATCTCTGGAGCATCAAAAGCCTCAATCGCAGCAATTGTCGACTCGGGAGTTGTTGAAAAAGAATCATCGTAATACTTTACTCCTCGAATTTCTGCTACTAATTCAATTCTGTGAGGAAGACCGCGAAAATTCTTTAAAGTTTTTACAATATTATTCTCGTCTACACCAAGTATCTTTGCCGCCATAACTGCAGCACAAACATTTTCATAATTATGACTTCCTGGAATAAAAATGTCTTTTGTTGAGATTATTTTTTCTTCAACATTATTTATTTTTGTCGTAATAAATCCCTCTTTTACATATGCTCCTTTTTCAACCGCTGTCTCACGACTTATCTGAAAAACCTCACCTTCTGAATAAATGTCTGATTCGTTACTTGCAGGATAGTCTTTGTTAACTATGGCAAAATCAAGAGGGCTTTGAAACCTTAGAATATTTCTCTTTGCTTCTACGTACTCGTTTGTATCTCTGTGATGATCAAGATGTTCACTTGTGACCATAAGAATAACTGCAATATGAGGACTTTCATTTAAGTCTTCTAGTTGAAAACTTGAGAGCTCGAGAACAACAAAACTCTTGGGTGTAACTTCGGAAAGAAAATCAAGAGGAGCAACTCCAACATTTCCTCCCAAAAAGACATGCTTCCCTTGAGCTTTTAGCATTTCAAAAATTAATGTTGAAGTTGTACCTTTCCCTTTCGTTCCTGTAACACCTATTATTTGTCCTTTGCAAAGCTTAAAAAACAATTTGGTGCTTGAAGATATCTCAACGCCCTTCTTTTTTGCCTTTTCTATCTCATCATGATGAAAAATTACTCCAGGAGAGCGAAAAATTATATCAAACTTTTCAAGTTGAGAGAATTTACCAAAGACAAAATTTACTCCACGGCTTTTAAGAAAATTAAAACTCTCAATTTCGCCTTCTTTTCTTCTTTCTTCAAATACAGTCACGTCTCGTACACCATTATTAATTAGAAAATTCACCACACTTAAGCCTTCTACTCCGATTCCAAGAACTGCGATTTTTTTATTCAAAAATTCCATACTAATCAAACTGAGGAATAATAAATTCCTCATAAAATTTCTTAATCTTTTCTTTGTAATCTTCAACAGTTCCGTTATTTTCTATTTTGTAGTTTGATCGCTTTGAAATCTCGGGTATATAAATCTCACGATCACCTTTTTCTTCGCTAAGAAATTTTTCAAAAGTTTTTGAATCTTCTCCTGCTTTTTCATTTCTTTTCTTACTTCTCTCATATCTTAATTCTACGCTAGCTGTGACATAAACCATAAAATTCTTGGGGAATTTTCTTACGAGTTCCTCATCATCCAAACCCCGAGGACCATCAAGAATCACTATATCAGCAGTTGTATTCATCACTTTTGAATATATTGCATGAGGAAGCGTACCATCTCCAAAAGCTTTATTCATTGCAAGGGACAAATTAGTAAAATTGTCTCGCGTGGGGATAATATCCCAAATCTTAAGAGTGTCTCTTATAACGTCTGAGAACTTTACAATAATAACTTTTTTATTAATAGCTATTTCTGAAAGTAGCTTTGCGAAGGTCTCTTTACCTCCACTATTTTCTCCTACTACACCTAACACAATCATTTGATGTGATTATATCACGAAGTGAAACAGGAGATTTTCGACTACCTTATGAAATGATACAAGAGATTTTAAATCTCCTTCCTGGGGCAATAAGTACCAGGGGAGAGGATCGAACTCTCGACCTCAGGGATATGAATCCTGTGCTCTAACCAACTGAGCTACCCTGGCGTGGGTTAAATTTTACCATTTATGAGCACGAATTTGAAGTGCGGTGAGGGCGAGATTCGAACTCGCGATAACCTTTCGGCAATACACGCTCTCCAAGCGTGCTCCTTAAACCACTCGGACACCTCACCTTAAATCTTCAATTATAGGTCTTGCCTCTTTAAACACGTCCTTATCAGATTTATATGTTAGTCTCTCTTCTACCCTGTCTATTGGAATCCACTCAACTTCTTCCATTTCATCATCTCTATCATTAAAGTCTTCACTGAGACCTCTCATTATATAGTAGTAAACCGTCTTTTTTCTTTTTTCTCCCTCAAATACATACCAATATGTAACAGGTGAAAGCTCTTGAACTATTTCCGCAACTACCCCAGTTTCTTCTTTTACTTCTCGAGTTGCTGTATCGATTTTATTTTCACCTTCCACATGATCTCCAATTAGTCCTTTAGGAAATACCCAGCCATGATGAAAGGAGTGCTTTGAGACAAGAATTAATGTTTGTCTGTCCAAACTTCGCTTAAATACCACTCCACCTGCTGAAAATTCAAACTTCATTTTGCAAAACTAATTAAAATACCTTATTTCCCCTTGCGGAGGGTACAGGATTTGAACCTGTGAAGGGATTACTCCCTCGAGTTTTCGAAACTCGTGCAATCGGCCGCTATGCGAACCCTCCATATTGCGCACCCGAGTGGACTCGAACCACCAACCGCTGGATCCGCAATCCAGTGCTCTATCCATTAAGCTACGGGTGCATATTTTTTCTATTCACATCTAATGGCTAGATAACGTTACGAAACTACTCGTATTTTAGTGCATTTTCGAGGCTTTATCAAACAACTTAGTGATTTCGCTCGAGAGGAAAATTATGAGAAAGCCAATCTCCAGCCTTATCCATAAAGCTTTGCGTTACTACTTCTCTGTATGGCAAAAATCCAACCAAAACCTGCCTTACATGCTCACGCGACATACTCCCCAAGACCATTTTAAGCTCGCCTGGTATTAGAGCTTGTGTACCGATTACAAGCACGTCTACTTGCTCGATTTTTTTGAAATGAAAATCGTAAAGCTCGTCCCAGATATAGAATCTGTCTTCAATCATCACTCCCTCTGTTGAAATTTTATAGTGAAAATCTTTTGGAGGGACTGTTGATAGTGCGAGCGACATAAAATATAAAGCACCAGCAGCCATCATAAGTTCGTACTGGGAAAAAAGAAAGAGAACAATTTCTACAAGAATTAATATCAACGCCGAAGAGAGAAAATATTCTTTGCTTTTCTTTCTGAATGGTCTTCCAGATGCTCGCCATGAAAGAAGAGTCCTTACGTCTTGATACTCTTGATCATCATGATGAACTCTTTCTTCCATACTTTAATAATGCAATAAATCATACCGAAGTTCAAGCTGTTAGAAGTTGCTCGCGAGAAAAATCAAAAAACTTAAAAATTAAAGTTCAAGAAGGATTGTGCTCTCTCCTGCCTTAGAATCTTTTATATACTGCAAATATCTCTCAGTCGAAGATAGTCTTTTATGTCCTAATATTTTTGATAAATAAACAATAGAAACACCGTGTTTTAAGTGATGCGCAACAAAGGTGTGACGAAGATCATTAATTTTTGCACCTTCAATTCCTGCTTTTCTGAAGTATCTTTCAACCGCATCTCTAATATTTCTGACTAAAAAAGGCTTTCCTGTCTTAGTAACAAAAAGATGATCATCGGTCGTATTTACCCTACCTGACATGTATCTCTTAAGAGCTTCTTTTGCACGTCTATTTAAAGGTACTTCACGAGCTTCATGTCCTTCAAAAGGTCTAATGTGTAAAGAATTTTCTTTAACGTCTTCGAGTCTAAGATTTGATAATTCTCCAATTCTAATACCTGTTTGAAGTAAAAGTTCAATTATTGCGTATATTCTTGGATCAGTTGACGCTGCATCACGAAGAGCTCTATATTCAAGAGGGGTCAATACTCTCGGAGGATTAAGCTCGTATTTTGGGTGTTGAACTATAAGTGATGGGTCGTCTGTTATATATTCATTAACCTTAAGATAACGATAAAATGTGCGTGTTGAGTTAAGTTTCCTTGAAAGAGACTTAGGAGTGTATCCCTTTGACGCAAGCTTAGCAAGAAATCCTTGAATATCTTCACTTGTCACATCTTGAATGCTATTTTTATTTAGTTCTTCTAAAAACAAGACTAGTTGGTCTATATCTTTGCCATATGCTAAGATTGTTGCAGAGGCTCGATTTTTAGTTTTTAGGAACTCTTGAAACTTCTCGTGGGCATCTCGAAGTCTAACGGGTTCAGACATAATAGCCTATAATATCAATAAGCCTTGTTTTTGTCAATATGAGAAAGCTTTTGTACCTTCTAATCGTGGCTACCCTCCTTGTACTTATCCGCAATACATCAGTCTCAATTCTGCATCTAAAGCAAGATGAAGCTACTCTAACCAACTTGAAAAAACAGCTCGAAGAGGAAAAGAAGCTAAACTCATTTTATAAAGAAAGACTGATATATGTAAAAAAGACAGAGTACATTGAGGAAGAAGCAAGAAATAAGCTTAATTTGACTCGCCCAGGAGAGTTCATAGTTGTAGGGTCGGAAATTGAAAAAACAAAAATAGGCTCAAATCAGTTTGACTACAACAAATCAAATTGGAAAAAATGGTACGAGCTATTTTTCTAGAAGAAGCTGCTCTATCCTTTTGAAGAAACGCATTTACCATTATCGATTAATCTTATTTTTTCATTTCTACTAAGTCTTTTGATCGCGCTTTCACGCTTCAAAGCAATACTTTTTGTCTTACATGCCTCTGTATAGAGAATAGCCTCAGCTCCCTTCGACCTAGTATATTTCCCACCTTTACCCGTTTTGTGGGCTAAAAAGCGCTTCTGAACGTCTTTTGCTATACCCGTGTAAAGAGTACCATCTCCGCATTTTAGTATATAAACTGACCACATTTACTTTATTATCCCACAAATAGTCTCGAGCTTGCTTAAGGCTGTTTTTTTAGCTATAATTAACTTCACGCGCGGGGTAGTGTACAGCCGCACAGGAGGCTCATAATCTCCTAGACCAGGTGCGACTCCTGGCTCCGCAACAAATTACCCTCATAGCTTGTTTTTTGTCTTTCGTTACTGTAAAATTATCGACATGTCTCAAAAGAGAGAAGAACTTAAGGTAGAGAAAAGAACAGTCTTCGGCAAACAGCTTAAAAAACTCAGACGAGAAGGTATTCTCCCAGGAAATGTTTATGGTAAGGACTTCAATTCTACCGCAGTGCAATTACCTACTAAAGAATTCAAAGACGTTTTCAAGATAGTACATGAAACTGGTCTTGTTGAATTACATATTAATGACGAAACGCTTCCTGTTCTTATTCAAAATGTATCCATAGACCCAGTACACCGAGAACCTCTTCATGCTGATTTTTATAAAGTTAACCTTAAGGAGAAAATTACAGCAAATATACCTGTTGTTGAAACTGGGGAGCCAAAAGCTGTAACTGATAAAATCGGAGTTCTATTGACACAATTAAACGAACTTGAAGTTGAAGCTCTCCCAACAGACCTTCCTGAAAAAATTGAAGTCAACGTTGAAGGTTTATCTGCTATTGATGAAGAAATTAAAGTTGGACAAATTCAATCTCCTGCAGGTGTAACCATCCTTAATGATCCGGAACAAACGGTATTTAAAATAGGAGAACTTGTAACCAAGGAGATGGAAGAACAAGCAGCAGCTGACGAAGCAGAAACAGCAGCAGCCGCAGAAGCCCAAAGCGAAGGTGAATCTGAGGGTGAAGAAGAGAAAAAAGAAGGTGAACAAGAAGAAGGCGAAGATAACAAAAAGAAATCTGAGGGTGAAGAAGAGAAAAAAGAAGGTGAACAAGAAGAAGGCGAAGATAACAAAAAGAAATCTGAGGGTGAAGAAGAGAAAAAAGAAGAATCTACTGAATAATTTCCTCTCGAAAACTAATAGCCTCAATAAAGTCAGGATCAATTTCAATAGCCTTATCTAAATAATCTATCGCTTTTTGATTCTTATTAAAATCCATAGAATATATTGCAGCCATATAATAACTTTTGGCAAAAGAAGGATATTTTTTTGTCATTTTTTCCCAATAAATTAGTTTCTCTTGAGCTTCTAGCCTCTTCTTTACCATGGTCTCATTTTTCTTATATAGTAGCACGACAATAATAGATAAAATGGCAAAAAGAAGTAGGGAGAAAAGTAAAAAAACCATTTCAAAAAACTTAAATGCGACAATTATTCTTAACTTTTTAGTCTGCGGTAATATCTCGGTAATTTTGCGGGAATAATTACTCATAGTCAAATCCACTTAGATATTATAAGAGGCTTAGATGAAAACTTCATCTCTGTATTTATTTCCTCTGTAATAAATGGCATAAATGGATGAAGAAGTCTAATAAGGGAAAAGTAAAGCGAGCAAAGAACAGAAAAACTCTCCTGATTCATTCTCTTTTTAACATCTTCAATATATATATCAGCAAAATCATGCCAGACAAATTCATATAGAACTTGAGCGGCTTCATTAAAATTAAAACTATCAAGTAAACCTGTTATTTGGGTTTCAAGTCTAGAAACTTTCTCTATCTCCTCCTTGTCAGAATTATTTTCAACCAATCCAATCTCTTGTACCCTTCTGACTTCCAGCCTTAGTTTTTCATTATTACTAAGTTGAAACTCAATAAATCTGGCCATATTCCATAATTTGTTTGTAAACTTTCGCATAGCTTCAAGTTTTGGGTATGATAGAGCTTGGTCATTTCCAAGCGCAGTCCCATAAATCAAGGCAAATCTTACAGAATCCGCACCGTAAGTCTCAACAAGCTCAAGGGGATTCACTACATTTCCCTTGGATTTACTCATCTTCTTGCCAAGTGGATCATTAACGAGTCCGTGAAGCACAATATTTTTAAAAGGAATTTTATTAGTCGTATATAGCCCAAGCATTATCATTCTCACAACCCACCAACGAAGAATGTCATAACCCGTTTCCATAACACTAGATGGATAGAATTCTTCAAAATCACTAATATTTGTAGTCGAAAGTGTGGCAAATGGCCACTGGCCTGAAGAAAACCAAGTATCGAAAGTGTCAGTATCTTGAACAAAATCACTACCCCCGCATTTATCGCATGTCTTGGGAGATTCCAAAGATATAAACCACTGCTCTGTTTTTTTACACTTATAAGCAGGGATCCTTATTCCCCAAACAATCTGACGTGATATATTCCAATCACGAATATTTTCAAGGAAATCCAAGGCAACATCCACAAACCTTTTAGGATAGACGTCAATTTCACTTCTAAGGGCTTCTATTGCTCTTTTAGCTAAAGGCTTAGTGGAAATAAACCATTGCTCCATCGGAAGTGGCTCCAAAACATTTTTACATTTATAGCACTTCTTAAGAACCGTGACGTGAGGTTTTTCCCTTACTAGGACATCGGAGTCTTTTAACTTTTCAAGAACCATCTTTCTGGCAGACTTCACATATTGCCCATCCACAACACCAGTATTTATCATCTTTCCATCAAAACCTATTATTTGCAAATTTTGTGGTAAATTATTTCTCCTTGACACTTCGTAGTCGTGAAAGTCGTGGTTAGGGGTTACTTTTACCGCTCCGGTACCAAATTGAATCTCAACATCATCATCAGCAATTATTGGTATCTCTCGATTGACTAAGGGGATTAAAGCTGTTTTCCCGATTTTATCTTTGTACCTTGTATCCTGAGGATTTACCATAATAGCAACATCTCCAAATAATGTTTCTGGTCTTGTTGTTGCAACAGTTATCGATTCATCACTATCTTTTATCTTATATTTAATTTCATAAATTGTTCCTTGAATTTCCTCAGATACCACCTCAAGATCTGAAAAACTTGTACCATCAAAAGTACAATAATTAACCAATGCAAATGAACGATAAACCAATCCATCCTCAAACAAACGTTTAAATGTCTCGCAAACAATTTTTACAATGTCAGGTTCTAAAGTAAATTTTAATCTAGACCAATCAAGAGAAAATCCAAGTTTTTTAAGTTGACTCTCCATTCCCCCCCGATTATTTTCAACAAAATCCCAAATCATTTTATAAAGTGTCTCACGATCAAAATCGAATCGAGATTTTCCCTCAGCTGCCAAGTGCTTTTCAAAAACAAATTGAGTTTCAAAACCAGCGTGATCAGCTCCGGGTAACCAAAGAGTTTTAAAGCCCTTCATACGGTTATAGCGAATCATTACATCTTCAAGAACGTACATGGCATGCCCAAAATGTAATGGTGCATTGGCGTTTGGCGGAGGAAGAATTACTGAGAAAGGGGCTCCATTTGGGTTGATTTCTGGTTTGAAATATCCTCCCTCTTCCCACATTTCATAAATTTTTTCTTCAACGCTTTTATGATCGTAAACTTTATTCATCGTCTAAATCTTATCATATTTTAGCTTCGGAACAAACATGTTTTGCCCATACCATGCACATTATTAAACGTTGATCAAGGAGAATTAAGATAAAACTTCTACAGCAGTGGGGTAAAGCTTTACAAAAACAGGTATAACCTTCACAACTCTAGAATCTAACATTTCACGAAGTTTTTCTGCTGCTGCCAAAATATCATGCCTATGAACATCATCATCAACCGGATTTCCTGCACAATTTTGATGGCCATGCACAACTATTCCAAAACTCTTATGTTTTTCAACAGATATAAGCACCTTCTTCTTCATCGCCTCGTAATATTCATCGCTCTTCTCTGACTTAGCAAGATTTGCTACAAGCCCAGCATCAGTTATTGTGTCGGGGTATATTCCGTCAAATTCTCTGAGACCAAATTCTACAATAGGTTGTTGAACACGGCCATCCATACACCCGATACTTGTAAAAAATGATTCTTGTCCATCTAACATGATTGGAATATTCTAATTTAGAAACTAAAAAATGTAAAGATGTATAATTATAGCTAATGGAAATCTTACGAGGAACTCATATAAAAAAGGTTGCAGTCAATACAGCTTCTCAGCTTGTTGTTAAATTTTTAACAAGTGGAACTACTTTAGTGATAACTCTTTTCATTTCTTATTTTTTAGGTTTTTCCGAATTTGGAAGTTTTACAAAAATCATAACCTTTGTTTCTTTTTTCTATCTGTTTGTGGATTTTGGAATTAATGCCATCTTTCTGAAAAATGAAAAAAACAGCGAAAAAGATTTTTCCAACCTTTTATTTCTAAGAGTCTTGCTTGCGTTAATTTTGTTTACCCTTTTGACTTCTGTTTCAAATTTTCTTCCTTATAATCAACTCACAAGCTCCGGATTTTCAGGAAAAGAAAAAATGGGAATTTTGATTTTTGGTCTAACTCTATTTTCGCAAGCAATATATCTATCACTTACAGCACTTGTGCAAAAAGAACAAATTTACAAAAAAATCATTCTTCCGAATATAGTTTCATCAGTACTTCTAGTTGCGGTTGTAGGAATAGGTATACAATTAAAAAATTTAAATCTAGTACTTTTTTCTTATTTCTTTTCTTCGCTGGTTTTAGCCTATCTTTTATTCATCAATTTAAATAAGCAAACAAAAATATTTTTTAGAATAAATGATTTTTACAACTTTTCTAAAACACTTTTAACTTCTTCATTTCTACTTGCATTTGTTTTAATTCTAAATTTAATGTATTCAAAGGCTGACATATTTATACTATCTATTAATAAAACGAGTACCGATGTAGGAATATATGGATTGGCATATAGATTTTTTGAATTTTTAATTGCTGTACCAGCTTTTTTTTCAAACAGTGTTTATCCGATACTACTTGATAGAAAAGAGAGTAGTGAATTTGAAGTACTAGTAAAAAAGTATTTAGGAATTTTGGCTCTTACTTCATTGCTTTTAACATCATTAACTTTAATTTTTTCTCCGTTACTTCCCACCATTAAAAGTGATTTTATTTTGTCGGTTATACCTCTTCAAATATTAAGTCTTTCACTACCTTTTTTCTTTTTAACAAGTTTACTTCAATGGGTATTTATAATAAAAAATAAAATAAAAGTTTTAGTTTTAATTTATGGGACTTCAATGATAATAAATGTTTTTCTAAACTTAATATTTATTCCCCTCTATTCATACACAGCATCTTCTGTTATAACAGTTGTTTCAGAAGCGTTTGTCTTTTTACTAATGATTATAACTTTAGGATTACAAAGGGCGAAAAATACTTGAACAGGAATTCTAAAAATATGAACAATAACTACGACTACACAATATATACAGATGGCGGATCAAGAGGAAATCCGGGACCATCCGCCTATGGATTTGTTATTTATGACAAAGATTTAAATATTCTTCGCGAAGAGGGAAGAGTTATAGGAATTTCAACGAATAATATTGCGGAGTATATGGGAGTAGTATCAGCCTTAAGATGGGTATTGCTAAACAACAGAATTTCAAACCCTAGTATCCAATTTTTTCTTGATTCAACTCTTGTTACTAACCAGATGGAAGGAAGGTTTAAAATTAAAAATGAAAAACTAAGAGAACTTTTCTATACAGCAAAAGAGATTGAAAAAAAAATTGATGGTAAGATAACATATACCGCAGTGCGACGAGAAAAAAATCGAGAAGCGGATAGATTAGTAAATAAAGCTCTTGATGAGTCAGAATCCTAACTTGAAACTTTACCTCAATTACGAGAGAATTATCTAATGCCACAATCTCTTAAGGTTGAATCGCTAGAGAGCGAAAAACCTATCATCTTTGTATTTGGAGAGGGCTTATTAATAGAAGCCCTCATACACAAGTTTATTCCCTTTTTAAAAGTGACAGTCCTGGGAAGAAAAAAAATATTAAATGGAGATATTTACTTTCTCCCATTAACTGCATCGTCTTCTATTCTGAAACTTAAAGAAAAAATTTCTTATGCTGTGATAAGTATTGAAACGACCAAAGACCTGCAAGCGCTAAAAACTATTTTTAAAAAATTAAAAGATGATAACTCTAAAATTTTAGTAATTCTTACACATAAAAATTTGTCGCTACTCATAAATACCATAAATGAATTAAGACAGATTAAAAATCTTTCTTTTGAAATTATAGGTGAAACCTTTGGTAAAGAGTCATCACTCACTAACTCTTCGAAAATTATTGAAAATGCAATTATAAACAACACTGTGTTTTTATCAGAGGATGACACTCAACCCATTTATACTATTTCTTTTAGCGACGCTGTTAATTCAATTTTCTTTTCCCTTTTTGGAGAACAAAAAAGAGAAAAAGTTAATTTTCTTTTTTATGAAAATCCATCAACATATATTTCATTTATCCATTCTTTAAGAAGGGTTTTTCCTGATCTTGAAATCTCCCTTAAAAAAAAGATAAAACCTAATTTCTTCCTTCCGAGTCACAAAGAACTTGAGAAAGAGATTGAAAAAAAATTTTTTATTAAGCCGTATTATTCAAAACTCGTCGAAGGTTTTGAAAATGAAGTAAAACAATATGCAAGCAATTTAACCGACAAAAAAGTAAAGATTAACCCTCAACAAATCTTTAAAAATAAAAGTCAATTTTCAGTAAAAGGGCTCTTTTTAATTGTATTTTTTTCGCTTATTTCTTTTTTCTTACTTAGTGCACTTTCCTTATGCATTGGACTTTTATTTTTTAAAAGCGCACTATCAAACCTTGAAGGTTTGAGGTTTGAAAACTCAAAAAGAGATGCTTATGTGTCAAAAGTTTTAATTGAGATGGGTAGACCAAGTGAATTAATTATCGACTACCCGATATCAGTTGTCGCGAAAGCGAAAATAGTAGAAGAAAAATACGAAACAATTTTACGCTCAGCTAATCTTCTGTATTTTATTAATATGATTGCACCAGAAATTCTTGGAGTAGGGGAGGGAATCTCAGAAGATGAACTTCAAAAATTAATCGGGAAAATAAATTTTATATATAGCGAAGCAGAACAAATAAAAAACAAGACAAACAATCCCATTTTATCTAAATATATAAATACAGACTCATCAAAAATCTTGAGCATCTTAGGAGTTTTCCCTGAAATATTAGGATTTTCCAACCAGAAAAACTATTTAATTCTATTCCAAAATAATGGAGAACTTAGGCCTACAGGGGGTTTTATAGGGTCGATTGGAGAAATATCTTTTTCTAAAGGACGACTAAAAAATGTTGATGTTCAAGATGTCTATGAACTTGATGGACAACTTAAAGCACATGTTGAACCCCATTGGATCGTGAGGAGATACCTTCAACCTCATATGTACCTTAGAGATAGTAACTTCGACCCTGATTTTTCGATTTCAGCGAGTTATTCTTCGCTTCTTTATCAATTTGAGTCAGGTAAAAAGGCTGACGGTGTTATTGGAATAGATTTTGAGGTATTAAAACAAATTTTAAAGATTGTTGGTCCGATCAGGCTTAAAGAATATAATAAGACATTGGATGAAAAAAATGCGTTTTCTTTTTTAGAAAACACTATAGAGTCTGAATTTTTTCCAGGATCAAGTCAAAAAAGAGATATTTTGAATTCCCTTCTTAATCAGATTATTATTTCTTTAGAAAATGATAAAAGAAAACTTTTCAAAATTGCTTCCATTGTTCCAGCACTTTTAAAAGAAAAACACATACTGCTTTATTCAGAAAATAAATCTACACAGACAGTTTTTTCAGCAAATAACTTCGGTGGAACTATTTCTGATTTAAGAGATAAAAATAAATACGGTATCTATGATTTTTTAGCCATTAATGAAGCCAACATTGGAGTTAACAAAGCAAATACAAAAATTGAAAGAGATGTAAAGTATTTAATAAATGTTTCTGAAAACAAAAATAAGTCAAAGGTAGTTCTAACATTTAAAAACAACGGAAGTAATAACTATAGAAGCTATATAAAAGTCATGACCCCCCTAGGCAGCAGCTTTGAGAATATTAAGATTGACAACAAAATACTTGCCACCGTTCCTGCAATAACTGACTATTCGATTTTTGAATCCCCTAACTTTTCTCCTCCAAATGCCCTAGAGATAGAGGAAACTACCAAGGACGAAATTAAAACTTTCGGATTCGTAACAAATATTAATGGGGGAAAGTCACAAACCATAGAATTAAGCTATGAAAACGGTAGCACACCATTATCAAAAACCTATGGAGGATATTCTCTTCTTTATATTAAACAACCTGGAACCTCTTCCTATCCGTTAAGTGTTAAAATTTCAACACCACAAAACTTTCATGCTAAAAATAATGGAGTCATTTTTAACGAAAACATTAACAGCGACAAGGAGATAAAAGCTACTCTAATCAGTCAGTAAACTCTTGAACAAACATTTTTCCATACATTCCTCCATCCACTACGCCGATACCAACTTTACCAAAATTTGGTGAAAGTATGTTTTCTTTATGTCCAGGACTTTTCATCAATCCATCCATTGCTATTCCCGTATCTTGTGCGAATGCCAAATTCTCACCAGCATACGTGTAATTGACGCTAGATGCTTCCATTCTGTCAAAGGGGGTAACTCCTTCTGGTGTATTATGCGAGAAATAACCTCTTGCGAACATGTCTTTTCCGTGTCTTCTTCCTACCTCAGCTAAACCTTCATCAAATAATAAAGAGGGAAGCCCTCTTTTTTCTCGCTCTTCATTAACAAGTTTTAGCATTTCTCTTTCTGAGATGCGATCCACTCTTACGTTAGTTGTTTTAAAATTTAATTTAACGAGACTATTTGATCTTGGCTCAACTGTTAAAAAACCTAAGGTATCCTCTATAGCTCCCCCAAAAATTCTTTTAATATTGGAGTCAATAGCAGTCGTTCTAAGTACCAAATACTTTGCAGAAAAAGATTCCCTGATTCTGTCTTTAAGACTTGAAGAGAGTGGGAAAGACATTAGAAAGGAGAAAAGAAAAGAAGTTATTACAAGATAAGAAAGAAAACCAAATAAAAAACCGCCAGAAAAGTCCCAAAACTTATGGATCTTATAAGGAGGTAGCGTATCTCTAATTGCTACAAATAAGGAACTTGCGATTATCCAAATCAAAACGGATACAAAAAGAAAGCCCAATGCATCAGAAAGCCCCTTTGTCATCGATAAATTATTTATTAGGAACCCAGAAATTACGGAATAAAAGAGAATTCCTGAAAAAAAGGCAATAATAATAGAAACAAAATTAAAGAAAGATTTTAGAATCCCCACTTCTGCTTCTTCAAGAACGTAAAGAAAGAAGGTTATTACAAATATAAAATCGAGTAGGCGAAATGGGATTTTTCTAATTAAAGATGAAATGTAAGTTAAAAGCTGAAAGATTGACATACTAGATTATGATATAATATTTTTACGCTCAATTCAGACTACAATTATTATTTAAGATAGAGTCTTTTAAAAGTAAGAAAAACCTCATGATTAAACCAAAAAAGATACTTAGAATCCTTTTTCCCAAGAAGTACAAAAAATACATAACTCTTTTATTACTCCTGGCTTTTGGTGTTTTTCTTTATTTTTTCATTATCAAAGACATACCTTCAACTGCTACTATAGGACGCACAAATTACCCTCAGTCGTCAAAAATTTATGATAGGAATGGGAAACTACTTTATACGATATATACGTCAAAAAATCAAAGTTTTGTAGCATTAAAGGACATTCCTCACAACTTGCAAAACGCAACAATAGCTATTGAAGATAAGGACTTTTATAAGCATGGCGCGATCGACTTTAGAGGAATAGCTCGAGCACTTTTTGTAACCTTATTTCGTGGACAAGTCCAAGGAGGGTCAACTCTCACCCAACAACTAGTCAAGAACTCAATCCTAACACCGGAAAGAAGTATTGTAAGGAAAATTAAAGAAATAATCCTTTCGTATATTGTAGAAAGTACGAATAGTAAAAGTAAAATTCTTGAGATGTATCTAAATCAAGTTCCTTACGGTGGAACTGCTTGGGGAGTGCAAGCCGCCAGCTATGTATATTTCAACAAGCCAGTATCCAAGCTCAACTTAGCTGAGTCGAGCTTCTTGGCCGGATTACCCAATTCACCTAGTCTTTACTCTCCGTTTGGTCCACATCCTGAAAGAGCAAAGGTAAGACAAAAAGAAGTTCTACAAAAGATGGTAGAACAAAAATTTATTACACAAAAACAGGCTAACGATGCATATAACCAAAAACTTGAGTTTTCAAAAATTGCTGACAAAATTTCTGCCCCCCATTTTGTTTTTTACATAAAAGATCTTTTAATTCAGAAGTATGGACAAAGAGTAGTAGAGCAAGGAGGGCTGAATGTCATCACCTCACTTGATAGTGAGCTACAAAAATTTGCTGAAGATACTGTGTCTTCTGAGGTTGCTAAGATAGAAGGATTTAATGTTTCGAACGGTGCATCAGTCATCACAAATCCTTCTACTGGAGAAATTTTGGCGATGGTTGGATCAAAGGACTACTTTGATGCTGCAAACGATGGAAATGTTAATGTAACAATAGCAAAAAGACAACCAGGATCATCAATTAAACCAATTAACTATGCTACGGGTTTATCGAAAGGGTACACAGCTGCTACACCTTTTATTGATGAAAAAGTTTGTTTCCCCAATCAAGGAGGAAGTAACTACTGTCCTGTAAATTATGACGGGAAGTTTCACGGAGTGGTGCCAATGAGAATAGCTCTTGGAAACTCTCTCAATATTCCGGCAGTAAAAATGCTTAAGGCGAACGGAATAGAAGCAATGATCGCAACAGCAAGTGCTATGGGAATAAAATCCTTCGATAATAATTTAGATCGATACGGCCTGTCTCTGACTCTGGGTGGAGGAGAGGTAACTATGCTTGAAATGGTAGAGGCTTTTGGAGTTTTTGCTAACCGGGGTTATAAAATAGACCTTCATCCAATTTTAAAAGTTACAGATGCTAGAGGAAAAATCCTTGAGGAGTATAAAAAACCACAAAGCCCCATATTTGGGAAAAGGATTCTAGATCCTGCTGTAGCATTTATAATATCGCACATTCTCTTAGATAATCAGGCAAGACTTATCGAGTTCGGTGGAAACTCACCTCTAAGAATAGGAAACTTTCCTGTATCAGTAAAAACAGGTACAACTAATGATTTCCGCGACAATTGGACGATTGGATATACACCGTCATATGTTGTCGCCGTATGGGTTGGAAATAATGACAATACTCCCATGAGGGGTATAGTTTCTGGTATAACAGGAGCTGCTCCAATTTGGCATAAAATAATGGAGAAACTTGTTACAAATAAAGGGCCGGAATGGCCACAAAAGCCGGACAATGTTGTCGGTAAGATTGTGTGTGCAACTTCTGGTCTTATTCCTCCTCCAGAGGGAACAGCTGATCGCTGTCCAACTAGATTTGAATATTTTGTAAAAGGGTTTGAACCAAATAAAGTTGACCCGGGGAGACAACCAGTATTAATAGATAAAGCAACTAATGATTTGGCAAAAACCGGACAAACAGATAATACTGAAATGAGAAATGAAGTAGTGGTTACAGATCCAACTGGAGACAGATACTGCGCAACATGCCCGCATCCTGAACAAAATCAGGAGAAAAAGTAATCAAAATTATATTTATACTTTAGCCAACGCCAATCCCCAAATCAAAGAAAGAAGTAAAATTCCCTGTGGCAATGTTAGAAAAAAGTGATCAAAAGAACCAATTAACAAAATTCCACATATAAGAAAAAGGGTACTTTTATAAAAATCTTTTTTTATTCCACTTGAAGCCCTTATATTGCTTAAACTTATCCGGAGAGCTAAATAAACAAAATATAACGAAATCAAAAAACCTACAACACCTATCTGAACGATTGTAAGTAAATAAATATTGTGAACTGGCTGAAGGAAGGTTGGAGTAATTATTTTTTGAATTTGTTCTTCATAAATAAAATAGTTGTTAAATCCTGTTCCAAAGCCTGGGCTTTTCGCAATGATTTTAATTGTTGTAATAGCAATGTTCTTCCTTTCTATAAAATCATTTAATAATCCTTTTCCTAAAAATCGGGTTGAAAAAACTAGCAAAAACAACATGAAAATTAACGATATTCCTATAATAATCACTTTTTTATGCTTAATTTTTTGATTAAAAATAACATATAAAACAAAAACAAATAAAAGAAGGGTTGTTATTCTTGAAAAAGAAAGAATAATGACCGAAGACGATAAAATCAAAGATAATATAATAAATTTTCTAAACTTGATCTTTTTAATATTAAAATTAAGAGAAGAAATAACCACTGAAAACAAAAGAAAAAAAGATAAAACATTTGGATGAGGAAAAGTAGAATACGGGCGAAGTACTTTTTCTCCGAAAATGGTAAAAACTGCTATCCCAATTGTTGAAAAATTAAAAGTTCGCTCACCTAAAAAATAGGCAACGCTGTTAATAGATCTTTGAGAAATAAACTCTAATATAGCAATTATACAAACTATTATCGATGGCGATGATACTAAGTAAATCAACTTTTCCAAATCTTCTTTTTTAACATTTAGAGAAGTGTAAACTCCGAGGAAAACCGCCTCAAAGATCGATAATAAACCAAAAAAATGAAGTTCTACCGAATTTGCAAAAAAACTAACAAAAAGAAAATAAACAGTAAAAACCAAGACAAATTTAAACCGTGCAAGCTTAAAGTGCTTGTATCTTCGCTCGTTGAAAGAAGAAAATAAAAAAAGAAAAAAAAGAATAGCAATCGTTACATCAAACAAATGAATCGTCGGAGATAAATAATCAACTCTAATTCCTGAAACGTATGAAAATTTTGGCCAGAAATGGCGACCTATCTGAAAAGGAATAAAAAATATCGTTAAAAAAAAGAGGAATTTTTCGATTCTCGCGATCACTTTTTCTTGATAACAAGAACTCTTTCGCGATCTTCACCTTCCGATTCGGTAACAACCTCTGAGTCCTCAGATAGCGTCATATGGATTAACCTTCTTTCCCAAGGCTTAAGACCTCTTACTGTCTTTTCATAACCAGTTGAAACAACATCTTCTTTAAGTCTTTGTGCAAGTTCCTTAAGATATTTTTCTCTTTCCTCTCTATACCCACCAATTTCTATTATTACTCTTTTGTACTCTCCTGTTTTCTTAGCTATAATAAGAGCCAGTATTGCTTCAAGAGACGAAAGAGTATTTCCATGTTTTCCTATAAGAAGGGCGTTATCCTCACCCGCATCTACGGAAAGATTAATTCCATCTTCTGTCTCTGAAGCTTCAACAGTGGCTTTAACATCCAACTTAAAAAATAATTCTTCTGATGATTTTTTTACTACGTCTAACATAAATTATAATTAGGAAGAAACTTTTCTCATGCCAATTCTATGAAACCAATGTGAAATACTTCCTCCTCCTACCAAATAATACTGCTGAAGTATACCAAAAATTGTAAATGTATTCCAGTAAAGAGAAAGACCTATTGGAAGAGTGAAGGAAAAAAATCCAATCATAACCGGGAATATAAAGACTGACTGAGTTTGAAAAGCGGTTTGAAAGTCATCGTTTTTTTTCTTATTTTTATTTTTATTAAAATCTTCTGGCAACATCATTTTGGAAAGAACAAATTGTAAAACACCAGTAATGATAGGTACTAAAAGAATTAACGGGTTATCCTTTATCATGTGAGAAGGGATTGCAGACAGAGACAGCCCAAAAAAGTGTGTATCCCATGGATGACTGAGTTTCATTTCTGGAAGGTAAAGGACCTTATTTATTTTTTGGATGGCAACTGCACCGCTATCTTTAACCACTTCCTGCAAAACAGCATAAAGCCCCCAAATAGCAGGAAGCTGTATCAAAACAGGAAGACAACCAGCTGCAGGATTGATACCGTGCTCTTTATAAAGTTTCATCATCTCTTCCTGTTGACGCTTTTTATCATCTTTGTGCTTTTCACGAATGTTTGCCACATGATGAGATATTTTTTGCATTTTGTATGATGATTTAATCTGCGAAGAGGTAAAAGGATAAAGGATGAATCTAATAACAACTGTTAAAAGAATGATTGAAAATCCGAGAGCAAAAGGGACATGGAGAAAGTTTAAAAGATGATAAAAAACAACAAGAGCATTTGTTGTTGTGTCGATGAATAGTATTGAAAATATCTGCATTGTCTACTAACTCAAGTTTTTTAAGACTTTACTTATTTCTTTTTCAAGATAAGAATTGTCTTTATTAAGAACGTCTTTTTTTAGATAAAAAACTAGATCGTAAGAAAGAGATTTATTAAGAATTTTTCTTAACTCTTCGGAAAAAATTCTTTTTACCTTATTTCTTACAGTGGCCCGATTATCTATTTTTTTACTTGCAACTATTGCGATTTGCGGTTTAGAAAGATTATTCTTTTCATACTTCAAATTGAAAAGGGGAGTATTTATAATCTTTTTCGGTGTACCGTTCTTAAATGAATACCGAAAAATCGAAGAAAGCATTTTAGACCTTCTTTCTCTTCTTAAGTCTTCTCCTTTTAATAATCTTCTTGCCGTTTTTGCTTGCAAGTCTCGATCTGAAGCCGTGCTTCTTTGCGTATTTCTTTTTTTTGATAAGAGTCATTCGCTCTGACATGCTCAAATCATACCAGATTTGAACCTAACTCTCAAGAACTAGGTTTAAACTTATACGCGGAATTGAAAATCAGCTTCTTTTCGATTATTCTTAAACTATGATAAGAGTCGCCATAAATGGGTATGGAAGAATAGGAAGAGTCGCCCATAGAGTAATTCTCGAGAAATTTACGAATAAGATTGAGATTGTTGCAATAAATACTGGAAGCTCAACGGATATAGAGGGATGGTCATATCTTTTAAAGTACGATACTGTTTATGGAGCTCTAAAAGGGCATAGTATTTCCTTTAAAAAGGCTCACGAATTATCAACCCCAGGTGAAAATTACATAGGCTCAATGATGGTTGATGGGAAGGAAATTATTGCTTTATCCGAAAAAGACGTTTCAAAATTACCGTGGAACGAATTAAAAATTGATGTTGTTATCGAATCTACTGGACATCTCACAACAAACGAGAAACTTAAACAACATATAAATGCAGGGGCAAAATCTGTCGTTTTATCAGCCCCATTTAAAGATGAATCAAATCTTCCAACATATGTACTTGGGGTAAATCTTAATAATGATTCTAAAATTAATACTCCAATATTTAGCAATGCTTCCTGCACTACAAATTGCATAACTCCTGTTGCTAAGATTATTGAAGAAAACTTTGGTATTGAAAAAGCAATGATGACTACGATTCATGCATATACTTCTGACCAAAAACTCGCAGATGGCGGTCATAAAGACCCAAGACGTGCTCGAGCAGCTGCACAAAATATTATCCCAACATCAACCGGCGCAACTATAGCAGCAGGTGAAGCGTTTGGGCAAATTAAAGGAAAATTTTCCGGGCTCGCTATTCGTGTTCCAGTTGTCGTTGGCTCGCTTTCAGACTTCACTTTCCTTACTAAAAAAAATGTTACCGCAGAAGAAGTGAATAAGGCTTTTGAAACTGCTGAGAACAACCAAGAATACAAAGGTATTTTAAGGACAACTCGCGATCCTATTGTATCAAGTGATATAATTGGTGAAACTTATTCAGCGGTCGTCGATCTATCACTTACTCAAGTTGTAAGTGAAAATCTAGTTAAAGTCATCGCATGGTATGACAACGAATACGGCTATGCAAATAGGTTAATTGAGGAAGTTATTATTTCGCAAAAAAATTCTGA
Source organism: uncultured Gammaproteobacteria bacterium (assembly GCA_964641355.1). Taxonomy (GTDB): domain Bacteria; phylum Patescibacteriota; class Microgenomatia; order Levybacterales; family GWA1-39-11; genus CAZXND01. The sequence goes on from CAZXND010000004.1 coordinate 43,848, forward strand.
AGAACAAAAAAATGTCTAAAATTCGAATCATTACAATATCAGGAAGGATAGGCGCAGGTTCTACAACACTTGCTCGTAATCTTGCAAAACATCTTAATTGGAAACATATTGAAGGCGGAGAAATTTTTTGGGAAGCAGTCAGAAAGAAAATGGGACTAGCACCTGAAGAAACACATCTAAGACCAGACGAAGAAGATGTACTTTTCGATCAACAATTAAAGAAAATTCTTGCGGAAGATGAAAAAATAGTCCTTGAAACAAAACTTGCTGGGTATAATTCTCAAGGACTAGATGATGTTTTTAGAATTTTAGTCGTTTGTAACGACAAGAATGAAACAGATCAAACACAAATAAGAATAGATCGATTAGTAAATCGCGAAGGTATTTCTGTTGATGAAGCGAAAAATGAGGTAAATGAAAGAGAAAAAAATGATCTTGAGAAATGGAGAAAGCTATATGCAAATGGTGATTCTAATTGGGTGTATTTTGATGAAAAATATTACGACCTTGTGATAAATACCTTCGCATCAAACAGTGATCAGGCGTTAAAACAAGTAATCGAAACTGTTGATCCTTTGGTGAAAAAAGATTAATTATCTTCACTCAAAGCGTTTAAAGAAGGAAGATTTTCTCCTGCAAGGAAAGCGAGCATCGCTCCTCCCCCAACAGAAACAAATGAAAAACCCCTAATATTTTCTTGTGTCAGAAATGCAACCGTATCTCCACCCCCCACAACACTAAATGACTCGCTACCAATTATTGCATTTGCGAGTTTTTTTGTTGTCTCAAGGTGATTTTTAAGCGCAATATTACCCATTGTTCCATTCCAAACAACAGTTTTAGCCCACTTAATTATCTGAGTAAAATTTTCAATACTTTTTTCCGTCACGTCATCCTCTCCAACAGTCTCTGCCATAAGAAGTACGGCTTTTATTCCAGACGTCTTCCTGTGAGCAACTTCTAATAAGGTTTTGGTCTCATCAGCTATCTTTCCTCCAACTAAAACATATTCTGCAAATTGATGCATTTTCTCAACTAACGGAAGCTTGGTTTCAATTTTTTCTCCTCCTATAACAATCACAAGTGGTCTTTCCGGTTTATCTATAATTTTCGATAGAGTTTCTACCTCCAAAGAAAAACGAAATCCAGCATAAGAGGGAAGAAATTTTGTAATTCCTACTGTTGAAGCATGCTTTCTGTGAGCAGTTGCAAAAGCTTCATTGACAAAAATATTACCAAGAGATGACAATTTTTCAGCAAACTCATTATCATCCACCTCTTCCCCCGGATAAAATCTAATATTTTCAAGAAGTACAATATTATCCGCTATACTCCATCCAGAAAAACCATCAATATTAATCTCTTGAACTCTCCCATTAAATTCTTTTTCAAACCATTTAGCTACAGGGAGTAAGCTAAATTCACTTTTTGTAAGGTCACTTTCACTTGGCCGTCCCAAATGCCCAACTAGGATAATTTTTCCCCCTCCACTTCTAATAAATTCTATGGTTGCAAGAGAACTTTTAAGACGAAAGTCATCTACAATTTTTCCTTCAACAATCTCAATATCAGTATCAATTCGAATAATAAAAGTTTCTTTGGAAAAATTTTTTAATGAATCGATTTCTTTATATCTCACTCTATTTATAATTCTATACTAAGAATTTATCATTAGCTAATTCTTTTTTTCACCAGGAGTCGGGCTTATTTTTGGGGGAATGCAAGATGTAGAATTCTCGGTTCCGATTACAAAATATGCAGAACGACCCAAGCATCTTTTTTGGAGAATATTCTCAGGTACCACTACTTGTTCAGTTGAATACTTCTGTAAAAGCTCGCTCATTATCTTATTCCACATGGGAGCCGCCCCAGTAATACCCGACGTAAGAAAAGGACTCATAGGTGTATTATTGTTATTCCCAACCCAAGTAGCAACCAAAAGATCTGGAGTAAATCCTATAGTCCAATTATCTCTTTTATTATCGGTCGTTCCTGTTTTTACTGAAACTCTTTTACCGGGAATGTTTAAAGGAGAGCTAGATCCAAATTCCATACTTCTAGCATTATTATCGGATAAAATATCGCTTACAATAAAAGCTACTCCACGATCTAAAACTTGTTTTTCATCTAAAGTTTTTTCATAGATTTTTGTTCCCTCGGAATTTTTAACTTCAATAATTGGATCAAGAATAACCCTCTTTCCTTGATTAGCTACTGTACCAAAAACGGTAGCTAGGTCAGTCATTTTAACTTCTCCCGCACCAAGAGTTATAGAAAGACCATAATTTTTAGGATCACCCCAAGAAGTTATACCCATTTCCTTTCCGAAATTAACAATATTTTCAACTCCCAGCTTTTGTGCAACTCTAACCGCTGGAATATTAAGAGAATTAGCAAAAGCAAGACGAAGTGGAATACGACCTCTAAATTTTCCGTCGTAGTTGACAGGAGTATAAGGAACAGCTCCTGGAGAGTAGATTGAAAGAGGTGTGTCATCAAGAATTGTAGCCTCAGTAAAACCCGAAGACAGAGCAAGAGAGTAGGTAACTATTTTTATTGTTGATCCTGGTTGACGAAGTGAGGTCGTTACATTTACATTTCCATCATAATTACTGTCAAAGTAATTTCGCGATCCAACCATAGCCAAAATATCGCCGTTTTTAGGATTTGTAACAAGAGAAGCACCATTAGTTATATTGAGATAGGCGTCGTTATCTACCTCTTCAGCAACAATTCTTTCTGCAGTTTGTTGAGTTGGAAGATCAAGCGTAGTTTTAACTGATAGTCCTCCTCTCTCAACTTCACTTAAGCCATATTTTTGGACAAGAAGATCTTTAACATACATTACAAAATGAGGAGCTTTTATAGGAACCTGAGGACTTTTGAATGTCAAGGTTTTACCGTATGCAAGATCTGCTTGTTTTTTAGTGATATATCCAAGCCTAGTCATAGCATTTAGAACTTCTTTTTGTCTTACACGCCAAAGTGTTCCATGATTTGAATAGGGAGAGTAGATACTAGGAGCACGAGGAAGCCCTGCAAGAAATGCCGCTTCGCCTAGAGTAAGATCCTTAGCCCTCTTATCAAAATATGTCTCTGCTGCCGACTCAATTCCCCAAGCAGATCCACCATATGGAACGTAATTAAAATAGAGAGTTAATATCTCATCTTTCGCATATATTCTTTCCGCCCAAAAAGCCAAAACCACTTCCTTTATTTTTCTTATAATTGTTGGGTCTGGAGTGAGAAGTGCTGATTTCACCAACTGCTGTGTGATAGTTGATCCTCCCTGGAAACCTTTCCTAGTAATATTGCTCACAAAAGCTCTTGCTATTCCTCGGAGATCAAAACCTGGGTGACTATAAAAGTCTTTATCTTCAATGGCGATTGTCGCATCTTTTAAATATGGGCTGATTTCATCAAGTCTTGCAATTGTTCTATTTTGATTTGCATAAAACTCATAAAGCAGAGTACCATTTCGATCATAAATCTTAGTAGTCTTAGAAACAAAATCAAGAGAGAGCGAATTTGGCTTGGGAAGATCAGTTACAAATATAAACACGACGAGCGGAAGAAAAAAAAAGAAGAATGAAAAGAAAATCCCCATCACAAAGAACTTAAACTTATACAAGAAAGAGGGTTTGTATAATTGTTTCTTTACCAGCCTTCGGTTTTTCCTAATAGGAATAAAGCTTTTTATAACTACGAAAGGGAATAGAATAGCCGAATAGCTTATTTTGAAAGGAAAAAGGAGAATATCTGAAACTATTTTAGTAGAGAATCTTGAAATTTCATCGGCAAGCTTTGCAAGATCCGAAAAAACCAAATGAGGTCCTTGCGTAATTCTTCTGCTTTTCTTAGGTAAAATTATAACTTCACGCTCTATTTTTGGTTTGTTTTTTTTCTCTATTTTTTTCTTAAAAGCACGTCCTATTCTACGCTCATTATTTCCTATATATATGAGCGCATTTAGAATGCTGTAAAAAAGCGATTTTGCCACGTTCATAGATTTAAAAAAAACTTGAATTAGGACAGGGATACGCCTCGATTATATCAAAGCACGAGATACCGTTAAAGACTGAGTTTTTTCCTCTTTTTTTATTATTAACTTAGTCGTAAAATGAGGAGAAATGAAGGTTCTTGTTGTAGGCTCCTCTGTAATTGATTTATTCCTCAAGGTAGAAGAAAAAGAATTTTATCAACTTAAAGATAACAAAATTAGTTTTAATCTTGGAGATAAAATTCCTCTAGATATAAAAACTATGACGATTGGGGGGAATGGTGCCAATATTTCAGTTGGTCTTGAAAGATTAGGTATAAAAAATACTCTTTTCACTTATCTTGGGTCGGATATTTTATCAAAACAAATTGAAGATGTTGTTGAGCGCGAAGGAATAAAACTAATCGCAGAAAAAGATGAAGCAAAGAATAGTTCACTTTCACTTATATTCGACTTTGCTGAAGATCGAATTATTTTCTCACACCACCAAAAAAGAAATCACAGATTTGAATACGATCAAGAAACACCCGACTTTATCTTCTTAACATCGATAGGGACATATTGGGAGGAAGCATATAAAGATGTTCTATCTTATGTTAAAAACAACGATATTCCCTTAGCATTCTCTCCGGGAATTCACCAGCTCGGCGAGTCTCATGATTTATTACTTGAAACAATTAAAACCTCTGAGATGGTTTTTTTGAATAGAGATGAGGCAGAAAAAATAACGAATATTAAAGATATAAATGTGCTCCTTAATTCCATAAAAGCTTATGGACCAAAAATTGTTTCTATTACCGATGGGAAAAATGGAGCTTATGCAATTGATGATAATTTTATCTATAAAATTTCTCCGTTTGGCGAAAAATTGGTTGAAAAAACTGGAGCAGGTGATGCTTACTCTTCCGCTTTCTTTGCTTCTTATGTAGAAAATCATGATACTAAAGAATCGATGGAACAAGGATCTATTAATGCTTACAAAGTCATGCAGCACGTTGGTTCGGAAAAAGGTCTTGCAACAAAAAATGAGATTATAAAAGAAATGAAAAACAACAAAGAATTTGAAGCAATAAAAATAAGTGTTTAATAATTAATATGGTTAACCTATCTAATATAACCAGACGTGAAAGAGCTTTCTTTCTTGCTTACGACCAAGGATTAGAGCATGGCCCTTCTGATTTCAATGATGAGAATATAGATCCTCAAAAAATAATTGAGATCGCAAAATCAGGATTTTTTACTGGGATAATTTTCCAGAAGGGAATAGCTGAAAAATATTATAAAAAAAATTCCAGCTTGCCACCTTTAATTGTAAAACTTAATGGAAAAACAAAACTTCAAGATAATATTAATCCTCTGTCTCTTTTACTATGCACGATTGACGAAGCCTTGTCACTTGGAGCAAAAGCAGTTGGATATACGGTTTATTTAGGATCAAGCCATGAAGAAGAAATGCTTTCAGAACTTGCACAAGTAGTAAGAGAAGCGCATGAAAAATCTATACCCGTCATTGGTTGGATGTATCCTCGGGGAGAAAAAATTAAAAACCCGCACGATCCAGAAATCACCGCATATGCTGCTCGCATTGGACTTGAACTCGGTTGTGATATGGTAAAGGTTTTTTATCCAGGAACTCTTTTGTCGGCAAAAGAGGTAGTTAGAGCAGCCGGTGAAACAAAAGTTGTCTTCTCGGGAGGAGAGTTCAGAGACGAAGATGAAGTTATACGACAAGCAAAAGAAGCAATTGCTGCTGGAGCCGCCGGTCTTGCCATTGGAAGGAATATATGGCAAAGAAAAAACTCTCTTGAAATATCCGAAAAGTTATCTAATATTATTTTTGGACAAAGTGAAATATTAATTAATTCAAGATGAAAGTTTTTATAGGAGCAGACCATAGAGGTTTTAAGTTAAAAGAAGAACTCAAAGAGATCTTTAATAAAAGAGGAATAAGTATAATTGATCTCGGAAATGACATACTGGATAATGAGGATGACCATCCTGATTTTGCAAAAAGAGTTGCAGAAAAAGTTGTTAGTACCCCTGAAAGTCGAGGGGTCGTCATTTGTGGATCAGGAGTAGGGGTTAGCATAACTGCTAATAAAATCTCAGGCGCACGATGCGCAATAGGATTAAATTCAGAACAAGTAGAACATGGTGTTAAACGTGATGACATGAATATTCTTGCACTTGCCTCAGACTATCTAAATGCAGACGACTCTGAAAAATTAGTTGATGCACTCATTCAAAATAAATTTGCAGGCGAGAAAAGAGATCTAAGAAGACTAGCCAAAATTAGAGCAATAGAGAAAACATGAAATATAAAATAATTCCCGCTATTTTATCTTCTGTTCCTCAAGAAATTAAAGAAAGACTTGAAGTTATTAAAACCTTCTCAGATAGCGCTTCGATAGATTTAATTGATGGGACAATAACAAAAAACAAAATACTTCCCATGCCTGAGATATTCAGGCCTCATACTAAGGATCTTTTTCTTGAGCTACATATGATAGTCTCAAATCCTGAAACTTTTGTTTCCGCTTACCCAGGGTTTACTCGTTATATTGGGCACGTTGAGAAAATAGATATTAATCACTTTCTAAAAGAAGTTACAGTAAGAGGTGCAGAAGCCTGGCTCGGGATTACAGAGAAAACTCCTGCAGAAGCCGTACTTAATGAGAATCTTATAAAGCGAGGCGTATCCGGATTTACCATTCTCACAGTAAAAGGTGGCTATTCGGGGGACAAATTCCAAAAAACTGCTCTTGAGAAGGTTAAAAAGATCAGAGATTTTTTTGGCGATAATGTTGACATAGAGGTGGATGGAGGAATAAATGATACAACGATAACAAAGGCAAAAGAAGCTGGAGCAAATGTTTTTATTGCTAATAGCTTTTTATTTAATTCTTCTAACCCACAGGTTAAATTCGAAGAATTGAATAGATTAATTACATAGCTATTTTCTTACATAAATTATCATCCAGTCATCTCTAAAAACTTCTTTCCATAAATTATTTTGACCAATAGCTACAAGAAATTTTTGTCCCCACGGAGTAAGATCGTTTCTTCCAAAAATAATAGTTTTGAATTTATATTTAGTACTCATCTCTTTAAAAAATTCTGGATCTTCTTGTATTTTTTTATACTCATCAAAAGATTCTTTTGTGTAGACTTCAGGACGAGCATCAACAAAAATTTTTTCTTTGGGGTAGAGTCTATAGATTAGGTATCCTCCAACGTCAAAGTTGTTAAAGATAGGGCCAGACAAATTTTCTTTTACAAAGTAATCAACAGACGGACCGACCCCATCTACAATACCCCAACCATAGATTGGGTAGGAAACAATTTTATAGATTCTATAAGGAACAAAAATCACTAAAACAATTAGCAAGACGATTTTTATATTTTTAACAAGATATTTGTCCTTAATCTTCCTTTCTAAAGAAAGACTCAAAAAAGTCATATAGGGTAGTGCTATCAATACAAAAATAGGGAAATTGCGTATCATAAAAAAACTTGATATTATAGCAAAAAAACATACTAACGAGTAAAAAATGTCGTTCTTTTTAATATTTGCTAAATAGAGCAAAATAAAGATTAAAGAAAGTATTTCAAAAAGAAAAACTCTGGCGCTAAAGAAAAAAGAATTAAGGAAAAATATATTCTGATTTTCAACAATTGCATAGTTATAATTGCCGAAAATTGTAAAGGGTACAAATCCACCATAGATACCATTCGGATTAAGAACAGTTACAAAGATAGTTAAACCAAATAACAGAAGAACTTTTACACTTATCTTTTTTTTGAAAAATTCATTGACTACTAATGAGCCGAAAATAAAAATTCCTACAATAAAGTAAATGTGAGAATTTGCCCAAATAAACTCTATTAAAGGAAGAGGATACAGATATTTTGTACTTTTACTTATACGAAATTTTTCAATTAGAAACAAAAATACTGATATAAAAATAAAACTAAAAATTTCTGGACGACTATCGAACCTTTCTGAAAGAACGTAGGCGAAGAAAAATCCCAAAGAAAACGCCCAGAAAGGGCTCTTTTTATAAGCAATATAATAAGATAAAGAAAATGCAAAAAGAATGTCGATTGTCCTAAAAATAAATATACCGGTAAATCCAAAAAAATTATGGATAAAATAAAAAAAGACTTCAGAAAGCCAGTGATGATTTATGAATGGAAAATCAGGCAAAACATACGAATAAAGATTTATTTTGGGAACACAAAAACATTTAACTATAATTTCCCCTGTCTTAATATGTCTTCCCAGGTCTTGAGTCAGCGACAGATCCGCAATTCCAAGAAGAACCAATAAGAATATTATGGGAAGAAGAAATAATATTTTTTTAAGAAACTTAAACCTCAAATTCACTCCTTGTTCTATATTGTATAGCCTCAAGAATATGTTTTCCCTCAATATTTGGAGAGTTTTCAAGATCAGCTATCGTCTGACCAACTTTAATTACCTTATTATACGATCTTGCTGATAATGCAAGCTTTGTTATTGCCTGTTTAAGAATTTTTTTTGCGTCAGCAGTTAACTTAACAAATTCCTTTATGTCTCTTGCACTCATCTCGCTATTCGAAACGAGTTTTCCTAAAAATCTTCTTTGTTGTTTGGATCGAGCTTTTGCAACCCTTGATCGTACAACAAGTGAATCTTCAATATTTTCATCATCGTCTGATGTGATCTTTGTCATCTCAACAGCAGGAACATCTATGTGCATATCAATTCTATCAAGAATCGGTCCCGAAACTCTTTTTTGATATCGAAGGATTTGCTGACTAGAACATTTGCACTCATGATTTTTGTCGCCAAAATATCCGCATGGACAAGGATTTGATGCAGCAACAAGCATAAAACTTGAGGGAAAAACGACCCTTTCACGCGCACGTGATATTACAACTCGACCATCCTCCATGGGTTGTCTCATCGCCTCAAGGACGTGACGAGGAAATTCAGGAAATTCATCCAAAAAGAGTACTCCACGATGAGCAAGCGAAACTTCGCCTGGTTTTGGACTTGCAGATCCACCAATAAGGCCAATGTGAGAAGTTGTGTGATGCGGACTCCTAAACGGTCTTCCTTTAAAAATAGAGTTATCAAGAAGACCTGAGATACTATAAATCTTTGTTACTTCAAGTGCTTCATCAAAAGAAAGAGGTGGAAGTATTGAGGGGATTGTTTTTGCGATCAAAGTCTTTCCAGCTCCCGGAGGTCCCTTTAGAAGGATATTATGCCCGCCTGCCACGGCCACTTCAACAGCGCGCTTTACAAATTCCTGTCCCTTTATATCTTTCATATCAAACTCGTAAATATCGTTTGTTTTAATATCTTCAAACACTACGTGCTTTGCTTTTTCAATTAATTTTTGACCCGTTAAATGAAAAAATATTTCTTTAAGATTTTTTGCTGGATAAATATCGATCCCATCAACAATCTCTGCTTCAACCAAATTGTCTTTGGGAATAAAAATATTTTTAATCTTATTTCCTCGAGCCATAAGTACCATAGGTAAAACACCACGAGCGCTTCTTAGGGACCCGTCAAGTGAAAGTTCTCCTAAAAAGATCGCGTCTGATAGGTCTTGCTTTAGCTGACCCGACGCCAAGAGAATAGAGATTGCGATAGGAAGATCAAAAGACGGCCCAATTTTTGGAAGATCTCCTGGAGCCAGATTTACAGTAATTCGCCTTGCAGGAATTTCTGCTCCCGTATTTTTTAGTGCTGAGCGGACTCTTTCTTTTGATTCTTCAACAGCTTTATCTGGGAGGCCAACAATCGTAAAAGCGGGGAGACCATTGAGTATATCCGTCTCAACTTCAACGATTACCCCATCAAGACCAACTACTGATGAAGACAAAACTTTTGCAAACATAAACATAGTATAAAACTAGTTGAACAATTTGAGTATAGTGATATAATCCTTGCCATGAGACCTGAAAGAAGTGCAGAAAAACCAAATGGTGGAATATGGGAATTCTCAACAAAAAATTCTTTAGTGAGTCCAGACTATGTTCAAGAGATTAAAAAACCTTTCCTTAGACATCTTGCAATGGCTTCTTCAATCTCTGAAAACTTATTAAAAGAAGCAGAGAAATGGAAATTAAAAGGCGTATATCAAGGCTCATCAAGCATACATGGCTCCGGCGATGAATCCTCAGAAGATTTGAAAGAACTTGGAAAAAGTCCTAATGACACTCTCTTCTTTGTGTTTGAAAATAATTTAAGAACTAAAATGATAAAAAACGGCAGTCATAATCCGTATTCTGTATTAACTGGTACTGGAAGTGTAATTGCTGACTATTATTTACAACCCCCTCTTAACCGAGATCTATCTCAATATGATTTTATAAATGAAGCTCTATCTGATACAGATCGAAGGGTTGTATCAATGAGGGCTTTTTATAATGGTATACATCATAAAATAAGAGATTTTCTTAGAAGAAAAAACTCTGTTATGTTTTCACAAACTGGCGTTATTGTTTTTGAAGTTTTTACAGAAAAGGTAGAGGTAATCATAGAAGAACTTAAAGGAGAAACTAAAGAAGCGCTAACAAAAGAACAACAATTTATAACTACTGTCTCAGATAGTCCCTCTCCACTTTTCGAACCTCATCTTTCTAAACTTGTAGAAACTACTTAACCGTAACACTCTTTGCCAAATTTCTGGGTTTGTCCGGATCATACCCGAGCACAAGCGCAAGATAATATCCTAAAAGCTGTGCTACCACCACATTCGGAATGATTGTTGCGCTCCCACAATTTTCTACTTTAATGAATTCATCAAATACTGGGCTGTTTTTACTTGATACTCCAATTACATAAGCGCCTCGAGCCTTTACCTCATGCGCGGAAGCCAAAGTATCTGCGTAGGTTTCGTCTTCAGGATTATAGATAATAACGGGTGTTCTTTTTTCAATTAAAGCGATGACTCCGTGTTTTAATTCCCCTGCTGCAAAGCCTTCTGCATGAATATATGACACTTCTTTTATTTTAAGCGCTGATTCAAGAGCGGTTGGATAGGAAAGGCCTCTTCCCAAAATATAGACATGCTTACTCTTTCTTAATTTTTCAGCCAAAACCTTAATTTTAGATTTGTTTTGTAGGAGTTTTTCTATCTCAAGAATTGCTTTTTCTATTTCTTTTTTTCCTTCAATATATTTCTTGTTGAGACAAAAAGCCGTAAGAATAAGTACTGCAATTTTTGCTGTAAAAGATTTTGTTGCAAGGACACATTTCTCAGGACCGACGTTTAGTAGTATTTTGTAATCAGACATTCTATAAAGAGACGAGCCAAGAGCATTGGTAATAGCCATAACTTTCAAACTTTTATCGCGGGCTGCTTTCACGGCAGTTAAAATATCGATTGTCTCCCCAGATTGGGAAAGTGCAACTACTAAACTCTTGTCTGTCAAAAAATCTTTTGCATATTGGAATTCTGACGCGATAGCAACGCTTATGTGCTTCTTTGCGATTTTAGAAAACAGGTAATTTCCAGAAAGCGCCGCGTAGTACGCCGTCCCACAACCCAATAAGTAAGTTCCAAAAGATTTATTAATAAGACTCGCCAACCTTTTTATATTTTCCTCTTGCGAAAACAGATTAGATAAAATCTGCGGCTGTTCATAAATTTCCTTAATCATATAATACGGGTACTTACCCAAGCTGTGGTCGTTATTTGAACTCTCGATTGAAAAAAACTTTAGTCTTCCAGTTTTCGGATTATTTGAATGAATTTGAAAACTTTTCTCCCCCATTTCTAAAAGCTCGCCGTCTTCAAGGAAGTAAACTTTTTTGACGTAAGGCGCAAGAGCCGATTGGTCAGAAGCAAGAAAGAGTTCGCGTTTATTTGAACCAAAAACTAGAGGAGAGCTGTTCTTAACTGCAAAAATTTTATTTGTCTTCGGAAAAAAAACAATAATCGCATTTAACCCTTTTAACTTTTTGAACGTCGCTTCAACTGCTTCCTTTTCGCTTAACCCTCTCCTTTTATGTTCCTCGATCAAATGCGCTATTACTTCCGTGTCTGTAGTCGAAGCAAACTTATGATCTTTTTTTACTAAAATTCCTTTAAACTCTTCAAAATTATCAACAATTCCATTGTGGACAACTGCAATTTCACCTGTACAATCTGAGTGAGGATGAGAATTTGCTTCGGTTATCCCCCCGTGAGTTGCCCAACGCGTATGACCAACTCCTGAGTTTGAAGAAACATTAAATACTTTTGTCAAACCGATCTTTCCCACATGCTTGTCAATAACTGCCTTGCCATTTTTAGCAACTACAATTCCCCAAGAATCATATCCTCGATATTCAAGAGCTTTAAGACCTAAAAGGAGAGTTTGAGGAGCGTTTTTTCGGCCTATATAGGCAAATATTCCACACATAGATCGCTATCATAGTTTTTTGTGAGAATAATGTCAAACTGACAGATTTAAAAGTTGCATTTGAGTGCTACAATTAAGAACGCTGTATGGATGATGTAGAGAAGGTAAAACAAAAAATAGATATCGTTGATCTCATCAATGAATTCGTTCCCCTAAAAAAAACAGGTAGAAATTTTAAGACAAATTGTCCATTTCACAACGAGAATTCTCCATCCTTTGTAGTTTCTCCCGAAAGACAAATTTGGCACTGTTTTGGGTGCTCAAAAGGAGGGGATATTTTTACCTTTATCTGCGACTATGAAAAAATGGACTTTTCAGAAGCCTTGAAATTTTTAGCTGACAGAGCAGGAATAAAACTTTCAAGCACAGTTTTTAAAAGCGAGAACGAACGTCGGAAAAATTTAATTTACACACTTAACAGCCTTGCAGCAAATTTTTACAATTATTTATTAACCAGTCATAACGTCGGAAAAAAGGGATTAAGCTATCTTGTCGAGAAAAGAAAATTAAATGATGCATTAATAAAAACTTTTAATTTAGGTTATGCTCCACGAGCAAGTTCTCTTTCCACATACCTAACAAGAAAAAAGGGGTACCGGGAACAAGACTTAATTGATGCAGGTCTTTCTATTTCTCGAGGAAGAGATTTGATCGATTTCTTTCGTGACCGAATAATATTTCCAATAAAGGACGTTCGGGGAAATATAATTGCCTTTTCTGGCCGTGCACTATCATCTGAACAAATGCCAAAATACGTAAATACAAAAGAGACTCTTGTCTATCGAAAAGGGGATACCGTGTATGGAATCGATTTGGCAAAAGAAGGAATTAAAAAGGAAGGAAAAGTAATAATTGTAGAAGGAGAATTTGATGTTATTTCAGCTTTTAAAGAAGGGTTAACTAATTTTGTTGCGGTCAAAGGAACAGCTCTCACAGAAAACCAGATAAAACTTTTAAAACGCTATGCACCAAAAATTACTTTTTGCTTTGATACGGATTTGGCTGGAGAAGAAGCGCAAAGAAGATCAATCCAAATGATCGAACGTGAAGGGATAACATCATCAGTCATAATTCCTCCATCAGGAAAAGACCCAGACGAACTACTTAATGAAGATCCGATTCTTTTCAAAAAAGCGGTGAAGCAAGATATAAATATTTATGACTTCATTATCAATTCAGCAGTTGCATCAAGCGACAAGAATACGGCTGAAGGAAAACGGAAAATTCTTGAAAAAACTCTTCCATATCTAGCAGCAATTGAGAACGAAGTAATAAAAGAGCATTATATGAAGAAACTTGGGAGTGAAATCGATACATCAACAGAAGCAGTTTTACGCCAAGCAGATAAAATAAAAGCGCCCCCATCACCTCTTACCAAACAGGAAATTAAAAAGCAAAAAACACGTGAAGAGCTAGTAGAAGAGTATCTATTATCATTAATTCTCCAAGCAAAAGATGTAAAAGAAACGACTTTGATTGTCGACGTTATACTATCAGTCCCCTTATCTGTTCCCGCTATAAACAGGCTCTTCAAACAACTAGTTGATTATGTAAAAACGAATAATTCTTTTGACCCCAACGCATTCATCAAATTTCTTCCAAAAGAACTTATTCCTACTTATGATAAGTGCATTCTCTCACCTATTCCAAGTCTTGAGGATGAGAAGCTCTATGCGTTTGAAGTAGAAAAGGTAGCACGTGATGCAAAAACTATCTCGATAAAGATAAAACTACAAAGACTATCGGATGAAATTAAAAGCAAAGAGAAAGATAGAAACGAGGAAGCTCTTTCTACTCTAAGACAAGAATTCGACGCTTTAACGAGTCAGTTAAACTAGAAATACTCTCGGCCTTGTACTGACCTCTAAAAAATAGTAGAATATACCTAATGAAAAAAGCCGTGACTACTCATGAGAAAAATTCCCGTGCCTTAAACCTTCTAACCACCGCTAAAAAACGTGGCTACATCTCACAAGAAGAGATTTTAGCTGCATATCCAAAACCCGAAGACCATATCGAAGAAATAGATTGGTTATACGATCAATTAATAAATAAAAGCATTGATATTTTCGAGACTGTTGAAGAAGAAAAAGATTCTCAAAGATCCATCGAAGACCTTGAGAAGGAGCTTGAAGCATTAAATATTATTCAAGGTGGAGCAGTAACCGACCCTGTTAGAATGTACCTAAAAGAGATTGGTAGAATTCCTCTTTTAACTTTTGCTCAAGAAGTTGACCTCGCTAAAAGACTTGAAAAAGGAGACAAAAGTGCAAGGAAAAAACTAGTTGAATCAAATCTTAGACTTGTAGTTTCAATCGCCAAAAAATATGTTGGCCGTGGAATGACTCTTTTAGATCTTATTCAGGAGGGTAATCAGGGATTAATAAGAGCCGTTGAAAAGTATGATTGGAAAAAAGGATTTAAGTTTTCAACCTACGCTACTTGGTGGATAAGACAAGCAATTACCCGTGCTATTGCCGATCAAGCTCGTACAATTCGAATTCCCGTACATATGGTTGAAAATATAAATAGATTCATGAGAGTCCAAAGAAAGCTCATGCAAGAATTAGGACGACAACCTACCCCTGAGGAAATCTCAGAAATCCTTGAAATTGATCCTGAAAAAGCGCGTGAAATTATAAAAATATCCCAACAACCAGCTTCACTTGATACTCCAGTTGGAGACGAGGAAGACTCATATCTTGGAGATTTTATTTATGACATAACAGCACCTACTCTTTTTGATACTGCATCGCGCGGATTACTCAAAGAACAATTGGGAAGCGTTTTAGGAACTTTGTCAGATAGAGAAAAAAGAGTATTAGAAGAAAGATTCGGCCTTCGAGACGGCAAACCAAAAACCCTTGAAGAGGTTGGAAAAATGTTTGCGGTAACACGTGAGCGTATAAGACAAATTGAGGCAAAGGCACTTCGCAAACTTCGCCATCCATCCCGCGGTAATAAGTTGAAAGATTATTTGGAATAGTCTTCAACTTGCGTTCTTGCTTCTCTATGATCCTTAAGTTGAAAGATTATTTGGAATAGTTTCTATCCCTATACAACCCCGATAAATACTAGAACTGAAAGAAGAATAAGAGAAGCCGCCGAAAGCTCTTTTTTGTATTTAATCTTTTCAAGTCTCTCGCCAAAATAAATAACAATAACTATCTGAAGAATTGCTGCAAGATAGACCCCGATAACTGCGAAAAAATCTGTTAAGTGGTCTGAAAGAAATAAAGGAAGCAGAACAAAGGAATCATCTATTAATGTGATAAACGAAACCAAAAAACCAATCCAACCAATTTTAGTAAGTCTTGTGGTGGAATCATCCTTTATAAAGCGCTCTCCCATTTTCTTTTCTGCCTTAACTATCAAAACATCAAAATAAATAAGAACGGCAAGAATAAAGATTAATATTGCAGCAACTTGTCTTGGATAAGGAATAGCATTAAGAATAAAAGAGAAGAAAAGCGCTATTATTAATATTAAAGTTAGAGCAAGAAGTGTTCCTATTGAAAAGGCAACCCTACCAGATCGCGTTTTAGTAAGTTGAGATATAACAGGAATGCGTGTTAGTGTGTCATCAAAACTTGCAACTGACTTAACAAAAAAACCTTCTAAAATTTTTAGGAGCAGAGGAATAATCATCTTTTAAGGATACAAGCTCTAAGGACGATTTACAAATAGAGGCTGATTCAGTATAATTTAGCGTACATTCCGCGATAGCTCAACGGTAGAGCAATCGACTGTTAATCGATTGGTTCTAGGTTCGAATCCTAGTCGCGGAGC
>CAZXND010000005.1:0-47150 GCA_964641355.1 uncultured Gammaproteobacteria bacterium
TATTGAAAGAAGAGTGAAGTAGAAGATTATTTAGCCCTAACAACACCGTTCCAATTGATATCGGATTTATCTGGAACTAAAAGATTATCAAATTTAGTCATTTCCTTCACAAGCTCTTCTGGTCCGGTTGTAAAACTCGGTATTTGAAATTTAGAGTCTCCCAGATAAGCTAAGGAGATTTCAATATTTGTTGATGCTGCGCTTCTTGATGGGAACCAATTTTTTTCTGGAACATCACTTGCTTCTCCTGGTGATGCCCATGAATCTATTTCAAGATAAACAATTCGACCGTTTTCATCATTTGCTTCCCTGACTCCAAGACCAGCCGCTTCATTGATAATAGTATAAGCGTTTTCACTTGCCTCTTCGCTAGAGGGATCTTTACCTCTTAACCATACAAATCCAATTCTATCATTTCTAGGATCAATTTTTATTAATCCACTTACGTTTTTCCCGTTAACATTTCTTAGTCCAGTGACGAAGAAGGAAAAATCCTTTCCTTCTCCATTTGTAAGTTCTTCTTTAAACTGTTCAAAACTTGTTTCTTTTCTATCATCAACACTTCCTTCTTGTCCTTGATTTATCCATGCTGTATAAAGTCCAAGCCTTACTGCCTCTTGGAGTCTTTCAGAAGCATCGGGATAGTCTTCGGTATTTAAGTAGAATTCTGACATAGCCTTGCAGGCTTCGACTTTACCATTTCCATAAAGGCTCTCACATTCTGTTCTTTCCTGCATGTCTTTTGTAACAGCAAGGGTTACATTTCCAACTGTCATTTCCCATCCAATTTCATAGGGAAGTTCTGATTCAACAGGTGTCTCAGTTGGGGTAGGGGTTTCAGGTGTTGGAGTTACGCTAGGTGTTTCGGTAACAGTAGGTGTTTCAACAACTGTTTCAGTTGCTGTTGGAGTTTCTGTTCCTGGTGTTTCTGTTGGATTTGGCTTTTCTGTACCTTCAATAGGTGTAATTGGGGTGACAATTACTGTAGGAAGCTCTGTTGGGTTTGGATTACTTGTTGCCACACCAGGTGGTAGAGTACGCTCAATTGGAGTAAGTCCTGGAGGAGGTGGATTTCCATTTTCGTTCTCGAATTTACACGCACCTAGAATACTAGAAGCTAAAATAGTTGCAGCAGCAAATGATCTAACACCTTTTGCTTTGGAGTTCTCAAGAGCGTTTTTTGCTCTTTTAATAAGTTGTGATGATCTTTTTTCAGGAATATCCGATCTTCCAGATTCTGGTCTGGCTGTTATAGCCTCGCTTTGAGGTTCCATAGATTGATGAACAATCCCTGCCTGGTATCGTTCGTGCATATCTGTCTAGCTAAAGTGCTAGCACTTTATGACTCCGATCTTGAGGCTCAGCCTCAAAAAAACTATGAGTCTATAATCCGATTATATCACTTGATTAAGTCTTGTCAAGCAAGCATAAATTTTTACAAAGCTTAGCCCTATTTGTCAAATAAGACTTTTTTCATTATGAGTAATAAGATGATATAATATCCGACGAGATGAAAACAAAGAAAAGAATAGGACTTATTTTCGGAGGAAAGTCATCCGAACATGAAGTTTCAATAATATCGGCGAAAAATATTTTCGATGCGCTAGATAAAGAGAAATACGAAGTTGTTATTATAGGTATTGACAGAGAAGGAAAATGGATTTTGGGAGATAGTACTCTTCTCTTAAATTCTAGCCTTGATCCAAAATTATTAAAGTCAAGCAGCAATGTTTCGGATGCAATAATGACAACAGGAGGTAAAAGAGGAGAAATTGTTAGCTACGGAAAAACACAAAACATAAGCACCTTAGACGTCGTTTTTCCTGTACTTCATGGCCCATATGGTGAAGATGGAACAATGCAGGGACTTTTAAAATTAGCTGGAATTCCTTTTGTTGGGGCGGGAGTCTTGGGATCTGCTGTTGGAATGGATAAGGATGTAATGAAACGGCTTCTTCGAGATGCAAAAATTCCAATCGCAAAGTTTTTAGTATTCAAAAAAAAGGAAGAATTAAAGTTCGACAAAATTAAAAAAGAATTAGGACTTCCTTTCTTTGTAAAACCAGCAAATTTAGGATCGTCAGTCGGTATTTCAAAAGTTCACGATGAAAAAGAGTTTGACTCGGCAGTAAGTCAAGCTTTTCAGTTTGACAACAAAATTTTAATTGAAGAGTCTATCGATGGACGGGAAATAGAATGCGCAGTTTTGGGAAACGATGATCCGATCGCATCAATTCCCGGAGAAGTAATTCCCACACATGAATTCTATTCTTATGATGCAAAATATATTGACGAAAAAGGTGCGCAACTCGCAATTCCTGCAAAGCTTGACAAAAAAACGGAAGAAAAAATAAGAAAGCTTGCAGTAAAAACTTTCAAAGTTCTTGCATGCGAGGGAATGGCGCGGATCGACTTTTTCTTGCAGAAAAACAAAGTCTTCGTGAACGAGATCAATACCATACCTGGGTTTACGAAGATAAGCATGTATCCAAAATTATGGGAGGCCACTGGAATTCAATACAGTAAACTCATAGATAATCTTATAGATCTAGCCATAGAAAGATTTGAAAAGGAAAAGAATTTAAAAACAACTGTTACATAAATGGTATTAGAAGCTTTTAGGCCAGTAGAGTCTAGCAATACCCCGATCACGGAAGTGTCCCACTTGCAAGGGTGGAAGGAGATTCCTATAAAGGAAAACGGAGAGCCATTAGTATCAATTGGTCCTTTTTCCAGGCACCCGAACATTTTTACAAGTTCTATATATTTTGGAGAAAGGGTAGATTCGCCGTATTTGAACGATCCTTTTCCAGGTAGCTATCTCTTATGATTAAGTCGGGAGGTTTGACTTTTGAAAAAGTGATTAATTCTATTCTTCAAGAAAGTTTTTCTAATTATTAAATAACTTGGTCTCGCTTTGAGGTTCCATAGATTGATGAACAATCCCTGCCTGGTATCGTTCGTGCATAAGCGACTCCGATCTTGAGGCTCAGCCTCAAAAAAAACTATGAGTCTATAATCCGATTATATCACTTAACCCTTGCTTGTTAAGAAGATAGTATTAGCTACGAAGTTGTGCCTGATTCAACACTTTCGCTAGAAGGAATTACAGGGAGAGGTGTAGCATCTCCAACTAGATTACTTTTTGGCTTTCCATTTGCATCACAGAAAAAATTTGCGTGGTCAAGTATGGGATTGGGATAAGGTTCTATACAATGAGGTTGGAGCTTGGATTCTGGAAGATTAAGTTTTATTTCTGAAGTAGGTTTGGGTGCGACTCTGTTTTCACTTTTTAATTCACATCCTGCGGTAAGAAGTAGTGTGCCAATAGTGATACCACGTGCTACTGTATTTGCAACTTTTCTTACTATATACTTTTGGCTTTCGAACCTGCCAGATTCCAAATTTGCCATATTTTGCCTCAAGTTTTCCACATTTTTAGAAACTTGAGCCTAACTCTAAGCTCTTTATACCACCACGAGCTGCTTGAAGTCAAGCGAGGGAGAGTTAAGAAGTAGGGTTAATTAATGTTATCTCCCTGAATTTGAAGAGAATTGGCCATTTCGTAGAATGCGTCCAGATTTTCATCGAAAACAGATGCATCAGCGCTGTAAATCACTTGCCACCCATAATCTCCTTTGGGTAATGAAGTGGTAAAAATATAACCGATGAGTTTAAATTCGCTCGGATTTTTTCCTCCAGCAGGTGCTACAATTTCAATCTTTAGAGCTGAAAAGCCCAGGAATGTTTCTTTAGTACTTTTTGCATCGATTTTTATGTCTAAGTAGCTTTCAGCGTCATCTCTGAATACTGATAATACTGACTCAGAGTAGTTATTTAGATCATCTTCGACACGTTCCACCCTAACAGCAACTTCTGTATCTCGATTATTAACAGTTTCTTTGGTGAATTTTTCGTAAGCTTTTTCTCCTTCAGTATTTCCGGTTTTATCCCAGTCTTTTGGATATTGAATTGTGTAACCATTAGATCTAGAGCTAAATGTGTAAGATTTCCACTCTGATTCTATAGTGGAAGTTTCGATTGGGGTTGCGGTTTCTTCGACCGTAGGAAAACCTGTTGCATCTTTATCCGATTCGGGATTGGTTGCAGAAGGGTAAGGAGTTGAAGTTGAAATTTCATAAGTCGGAAAACCTTCAGCCGTTGCTACTCCTGGGGGTAAAGTGCCTCTTTCAACCGGCGTAAGGGGTGATCCTGGTCCTTTTCCTGTTTCAGTTCCTCCCCCACAAGCCGCAAGAAAAGCAGCTGAGGAAGCGACAGTGAGAAGTCTTCTTCGAGAGAATTTTTGAGCAGAAGGTGGAAGTGCTTCTGGTGTTGGCATTTTAATACTTCAACTTCTAAAGCCAGTTATACTCTTCGGAATTGTGGTTGTCAATTACGATTTATTTACTATATTTTTAGTTTTGGGAAAGCTTATTGTTGAAGCTTAAATGATTTTAGCATTTCTTCAAAAACAGGCTCGACAGTTAAAAGACTTTCTTTATTGTATGAAATAAGGCTTGCTTCAATAGCAACTCCTCTTGGATCAATGATTACAAAAATATTTCGGTATGTTATATCATTCGGATCATTATCTTCTGGGGTTCCTGTTCTTATATTCCAACTGGGGAGGTTGGAAATTGTAGGGCCCTCTTCATCTTCGATGTAGTATATGTCGCTTTTTTCACCGTTGTCTATGTAGTTTTGATATTCTGCTTCGAGGCGGTTCTTGTAAGAATCAATATCAAGCATTTGGTTAGTCAAATCAATACATGCAAATTTAGCATTCACATCGAATTTTTCCTCTTCTCCTAAAGTGTTTTTTATTACACGTGCACGATATTCAGTCCATCTAAGAATTTTGCCGCTTCTTCCTGTCCCCTTACTCCAATTTGAGGGATATTTAACCACGAAGTAAACATTTTCATCTATTGCCCAACTATTTATTTCCTCGTCAAGAACGTAGGCTGCTTTGTCATTAGATTTATCCGATTCGGGATTGGTTGCAGAAGGGTAAGGAGTTGAAGTTGAAATTTCATAAGTCGGAAAACCTTCAGCCGTTGCTACTCCTGGGGGTAAAGTGCCTCTTTCAACCGGCGTAAGGGGTGATCCTGGTCCTTTTCCTGTTTCAGTTCCTCCCCCACAAGCCGCAAGAAAAGCAGCTGAGGAAGCGACAGTGAGAAGTCTTCTTCGAGAGAATTTTTGAGCAGAAGGTGGAAGTGCTTCTGGTGTTGGCATTTTAATACTTCAACTTCTAAAGCCAGTTATACTCTTCGGAATTGTGGTTGTCAATTACTATTTTTTGTCTGCAAAGTTTTTAGGGTGGAGGCGAGAGTGAGGAGTGAAATTCCGACCAATAAGAGCGTTAAACACGTCGCCTTTTGCAAGTATTCCGATTAAATTTCCCTTTTCATCAACAACCGGAAGTCTTCCTACTTTGTGAGATAACATAAGAGACTGGGCTTTTAAAAGCGGAGTGTCGGCAGTTACAGTAGTTACATTTTTACTCATTATTTTTTCCGCGCGCATCGCAAATACCTCTGATACTCTTTTTTCCATTCCTTCAAAATCTCTCGTATGTACTGGATCTTCAAAAAATTCCTGAAAAGTGGGGTAGAACATTTGAAGAATATCTCGCTCAGTTATAAATCCTACAACTTTTTTATTATTTACAACTGGCACACCATTGATCTTTTGTTTGAAAATTAATTTTGAGACTTCTTTTACAGGAGTGGAGGTTTTAACACTTGTTACTTTTTTTGACATTGCGTCTTGGACTTTCACAATTACTTTTTAACACCAGATGAAAGTTAATTCAAGAGGAATTTGTATTATTGCTCAAAAATGGGAAAGTTGCGAGTTAGTGCTTTAACTTCCTTTTGGACATTAAGGAGAGTTTTATTCTTTTTTGCTTTTTCTTTGAAAGATTTCCAATATTCTTTTCTCTCTTCTTTATCAGTGGGTAGCTTTCCTTGAATTTCCTCTGCTACCATATTCATCCACTTTGCAATTTTTTTCATTTCGGGAGTTTTCATCCCGCGTGTTGTAATTGCTGGTGTTCCGAGTCTAATCCCTGAAGGGTAAAAAGGAGGCATTGAATCGCCCGGAACAGCATTTTTATTAACCACAATTCCTGCAACTTCTAACGCATAAGCAAATAGAGCGCCATTAACATTCTTATTTGTTAAATCAATCAAGATTAGATGGTTTTCTGAAGTTTTGCCGATTAAATTAAATCCATATTTATTAAGCTCGTCTGCTAAAACTTTTGAATTGGCAACTATCTGTTTGGCATATTTTTTAAAAGAAGGCTTCGATGCTTCAAAAAGAGCAACTGCAATTGCTGCTGTCTGATTGTCATGCGGTCCTCCTTGAAGACCAGGAAATACTGCTTTGTCGATCTTATCGGGAAGTTCGCTATCCTTTTTAAGGCCTTTTTCACTCACCATTATCATGGCTCCTCTTGGGCCTCTTAGTGTTTTGTGAGTGGTGGTGGTTATTATATGTGCATAGGGGACTGGAGAAGGATGAGCTCCACCCGCAACAAGTCCGGCAATATGGGAAATGTCCGCCATAAGATAGGCATCAACTTCATCCGCAATTTTTGCAAAGCGTTTAAAGTCTATGATTTTAGGATAAGCAGTGAATCCTGCAATTATTATTTTCGGCTTTTCACGTTTCGCTATTTTTTCAATTTCCGCAAAATCAAAATCGCCATTTTTGGAGATGGTATACGGAATTGCTTTAAAATATTTTCCAGAAAGTGAAACTCCCGCTCCATGAGTGAGATGTCCTCCAGAAGCAAGTGCAAGTCCCATGATCTTGTCTTTAAGAGGTGTGAGTAGTGCGAAAAATACAGCTGAATTTGCCGGACTTCCAGAAAGTGGCTGAACATTTACATACGGAACACCAAAAAGTTTTTTGGCTCGCTCTTCAGCTATTATTTCAACGTCATCAATAATACTATTTCCTTGATAGTATCTTTTTTTAGGATAACCTTCTGAGTACTTATTATTAAGCTCACTTCCTAGCGCTTCAAGAACTGCTTCTGAGGTGTAGTTTTCTGAGGGAATCATCTCAAGGACTTCAAATTGTCTTTTTTTTTCTTCTGCGATTAATTTTGAAATCTCTGGATCTATTTGATTTAAGCTTTTTTTAATCATTGATCAGGTTAATATAAATCAAAAGATAGGAGTGGTCAAGTGGTCGTCTTCAGTCTTCCTCCGCCTCTTCTTTCGCGCTTCGAGAATTCATGTATCGCAGTTATTATGTCTCTTAACCCAATCGAGGGAAAAAATTCCTTTATTGCTACAAATTCGGCTTTCTCACCAAGCCATCCAAGTCCCGAAGTGCGCAGTTCACCAGACGTTCTAATTATTAAATCTGCTGGGGGAACACGTCCTCCACCATCTCGTAAACTTTCAATTGTTTCTATGGTTACAACCTGATCTTTGGGAAGTTCTTTAACAGCTTTTTGGACCATGCGAAGCTCTTGGTCTTCCCCTCCATAGTCAACAGCAAGAACAACTGCTTGACCAGTATTGTCTTTTGTTTTTTCTTCGACTTCATTAAAAAGTTTTCTAAGACTTTCGGGAATTCTGTCTTTTCTCCCCAAGTGAACGAATCTTCCATTTTCAGCTTCTAACTCTGGGGTAAGAGTTGTTAAGGTTTCGTTAAAAAGATTAAATAAATTCTTTTTTTCTTCTTCATCTCTTTTCTCAAAGTTATCAGAGGACATTCCCCAAAGCGTAATAAATCTTACTTCATCCAAAGGTCTTAATCCTCTAAGAAGATCTACTGCAAGGTCTTTTCCTCTTGTGTGTCCTTCAAGAACGCTTGTATGATTTTTTGTTGCCCATCTGCCGCTACCATCAGGGATTATTAACATGTGTGTTGGAAATCTATCCTGCGGGATCTCCTTTAGGAGTGGAAATTCCCTAAAAAGGGCAGAGCGTTTTGTTTCGGAGGTTTTGGTTGGAAGGTCTTTTATACTTCTTCCTCTCCAAATATTTTCAGCAACACTTACCATTGGAAGTACATTTTAACCCGAAAATAATTCAAAAACAAATATATTGAGTTTGGCCACAATTTCTGCTAAAATAACTTTCAATACACACATTCAAGTTTTGTCCTGACCACAAAGTCGCTTGAATGGAGGTTGAAGGACAATATAGTTTTTTAATTTTCAAGAAATAAAATGAAAGAAATCACTTTAGAAGAATTATTATCTGCTGGTTGTCATTTTGGACACCAGGTTAATAGGAGAAATCCTAAAGCCAGTTGGTACATTTTTGAAGCCAGATCCAATATTAATATTATTAACCTTGAGAAAACACATGAAGGATTAATGAAGGCTGCTGAATTCTTACGTAGTCTCTCATCTCGCGGAGGCTCACTTATTATAGTAGGTACAAAGAGACAGGCTAAGCCTATCGTTGAGGAAGAAGTAGGAAGAGCAAAGTCTGAAGGGGTGTCAAATCTTTTTTACGTTACATCTCGTTGGGTTGGTGGAACTTTAACAAATTACTCGGAAGTAGTTAAAAATATCAAAAAGCTTAATGAACTTAAGGCTTTTTTGGCAAAAGAAGATAGAGGAGACTATACAAAAAGAGAAGTTTTGGAATTCGAAAGATTAAAAGATAAACTTGAAAATCTCTACGGAGGACTTTCAGATCTTAAAGGAATTCCTGACGCGCTTTTTATAATTGATACTCATAGCGAGACTACAGCAGTTGATGAAGCAACGAAGATGCACGTTACTACTCTTGGAGTTACGGATACAAATGCTGACCCATCTCTTGTTGACTTCCCAATTCCTGCAAACGATGATGCAGTTGGATCAATCAAGATAATAACTTCTTATCTTGTTGACGCATGGATCGAGGGGGCAAAGGAAAAAGAAAAAGCCCAAGAAAAGATCGCTAAAGAGGCAGCAAAAGCTGAAGCAAAGCTTGAGAAAACAAAAAAAGAAAAATCTAGTTCGACAACTTCCACAGCTTAGTTTAAAATATTTTTATCCATGAAAGCATCCATAGAACTTTTAAAACAACTTAGAGAAGAAACTCAGGCTTCAGTTGCTGATTGTCGAGTAGCACTTGAAGAAGCTAACGGAGATATTGATAAGGCACGAGAAGTTCTGAAGAAAAAAGGATTTGAGCGCGCAGAAAAAAAGGCTGATCGAGAAGCAAAACAAGGATTAGTAGAATCATATATCCATCAAAATGGCAAAATAGGCGTGATTGTGGAGTTGCTTTGTGAAACCGATTTTGTTGCAAGAACGGATGAATTTAAAGCTCTTGCCCATGAAGTAGCAATGCAAATTGCTGCCATGGATCCTAAAGATAAAGACGCATTATTGAAACAAGAATATATAAGAGATGCATCAAAAACAATTGAAGCTTTGGTCAAAGAAACAATTGCAAAACTCGGAGAAAATATCCTCGTTGGTAAATTTAACCGCATTTCTGTAGGAGAATAGTCCTCATGGGTAGAAATAACGAAATAAGAAGAGAAATAATTGATTCAAAAAGCCCACTCGCAAAACATGGACTGGGAAAGAGTTTGAAGTTTTCCGTGGATGGAGCCAAAAGATTAAAAATGAACTCAGAGATTCCACCTGGAAGAGAAGCACGAACAATAGGTGAGATAGTTTTTTGGGAAAGAGAAAAATAATCTTAGCATTTAGAGCTCTTTTTATATATAATCAAATACAATGTTTTTAACTATCATTGCGTTTGTTCTTATCCTCTCGGTTCTTGTCCTCATCCATGAGTTTGGTCACTTCATTGTTGCGAAAAAGTTGGGTATTAAAGTAGAGGAATTTGGATTTGGATTTCCTCCAAAAGTTGTGGGTTACAAACATGGTGAAACCACTTATTCTATAAATCTTCTTCCTTTTGGTGGATTTGTGAAGCTTTATGGTGAGGATGATGCTGGAATGGGGAAATTATCAATTAAGACTCCGGGTGAGTTAAAAGATGTCAAGCGAGCATTTTTTGCACGACCAGCGTGGCAAAGAGCCATAATAGTTTTGGCTGGAGTTATAATGAATTTTCTTCTTGCGGTTGTAATCATTTCCTATTTATTTGCTGTTCAAGGGGTTGCTGTTCCGGGAAAAAACATTAGGTTGGTTGAGGTGATAAAAAATAGCCCAGCTGCATCTGCAGGACTCTTAGTAGGAGATAGAATCATTGCTGTTGATGGAGAGAAAATTACAGACACGAGTAAGTTTATAAAAGAAACCCGACAAAATGTTGGTAAGTCGGTAGTATTAACAGTTAGTCGAGAAGGAAAAACTTTTTCAGTCCAACTTACTCCAAGAACAAAATATCCGAAAAACGAAGGTCCGATGGGGATTGCAATCTCAAATGTTGAGATTAAAAAATACACATGGTATGAGGCTCCGGTTAGAGGTACTTATGAAGCATTAAAATTTTCCTACATGATAGTTAAGGGGCTTTCTGATATGGTTGTCAATTTTGCTTTGCACGGAACTAAACCCACAGGTGTTGCCGGACCTGTTGGGGTGGCTCAACTTACAGGACAAGCAGTAAATCTGGGAATTAATGCAACTCTTTGGTTTATGGCTCTTTTATCGCTAAATCTTGCCGTTCTTAATGTTCTGCCAATTCCGGCTCTTGATGGTGGGAGACTATTTTTTATTCTAATAGAGCTTATTACTCGCAAGAAAGTACATCCAAAATATGAATCTTATGCACATGCTGTGGGACTTGCAATACTTTTAGGGTTTCTTGTTCTTGTAACAATTGCAGATATTCTAAGGCTAATCTCAGGAAAGTCTATACTAAGTCCTTAGTAGGTTTTATCATAATTGGATCTTCTGGCAGTGGGTATCCTTCTGACTGATATAAAGATTTTAGAAATGCTTCATATCTCTTAAAATAAAACTCGAAAACTACTGGTCCAGAATGTAGATTTGCTATCCATTCGTTGTCTACTGATAGTCTTATGTTAATTCCTGAATTTTTTTGTTCTCCCCTGCAAACCATATTTCTTCTATTCTTTTCGGCTTTGGTAAGTCTTTCTCCTGACTCAAGAAATTCAAGTAGCGCTTGATGACTTGGATAGCCCATGTCTATTTCAACATAGGCAAACTCAGATATTCTTGGAATAAATAAAACATTTCTCGCTCTTATATTTAACAATGTAGAGTCAATATCTCTTCCTCTTAATTTTTCTTGAACTTTTTTGACTTGATCCTTTGAAAAGTATCCTCTATCTTTTCTATTGCTGATATCTCCTAATAATAGAGTGCTATTTATTGAAGTTGTTGCTCTGTTTACGAATAATTTTGTAGTGCTAAATTTAAGAAGCTTTCCGTCAAGTTTTTGTTCTCCTAGACCAATAACTGTTAGAGGTCTAATATCAGGATCAGTTCCAGAAGCGTCATTTATCGTTTCTAAAGTTTTTCTTGCGATGTTAGTAATTAATCCAGGTGAATAGAGCACGGAAAATTCCTGAGGTATTGGGTGTTCTAGGTTTCTACTCATAAGCAGTGATTATACTTTTTAGCTTGAATCTAATCAAGTTTGTTATTGCGAAGACCAGCTTTTTTTGTTAATCTAATTCACACGATGGATCCTATTCTGAGTGAGGTGAAGGTTAAGATGCAGAAAGCCTTTGAGGTAATGGCATCTGACTTTGCGAGCGTAAGAAGTGGAAAAGCAAACGCTGGACTTGTTGAGAACATAGTAATTTCAGCATATGGAGGAAGCACAAAGCTAAAACTTATCGAGCTTGCAACAATTCACGTTCAAGATCTTCATACAATTCTAATTACACCATTTGACAGATCAGTTTTGGGAGAAATTCAGAAAGGAATTTCGGATTCAAATACCGGTCTTTCTGCGGTTGCTGACTCTGAAAACATAAGAATAAATATCCCCCCTTTAACTGAAGAGAGAAGACGGGAATTCGTAAAACTTGTTCACCAAAAAGCCGAAAACGGTAAAGTTATGATAAGACAAATAAGGCAAGAAGCGATGAATGATGCAAAGCGCGCAGGTGAGGCAATGTCTGAGGACGAGGTAAGTAGAGTAGAAAAAGAAATCCAAAAACTTACAGATGAATATATGGGTAAGATCGAGACTCTTGCAAAAGAAAAAGAAGAAGAGTTGATGAGAATCTAACTGCTTGTTAAATTTGGTAATTTTTCCACATGCAAAAAATCCCAAAAGCTATCGAAAAGGTAATAGAAAGTTTTGAAAAACTTCCAGGTGTGGGTCCAAAAACAGCACAGAGACTCGCTTTTTATCTTCTTCACGTTCCACAAACACAACTTGATAGCTTTTCTGAAAGTCTTGTTAATCTAAAAACGGGAACAGTTGTTTGCTCTACCTGTTTTAATATTGGCGAAGAAGAAACTTGTGCTGTCTGTATTGACGCTAGTCGAGATAAAAGTCTTGTGTGTATTGTTGAGGATGCATTGGATGTAATTGCAATTGAAAAAAGCGGTAAATATAAAGGTGTTTATCACGTTCTTCATGGACTTATAGATCCGCTCAACAGTATTGGACCCAACGATATTTATATTCCTCAGCTTTTATCAAGGATTAAAAAAGAAAGAATTGCAGAAATAATTATTGCAACTAATCCAACAATGGAAGGGGAGGCCACTTCAATGTACTTGCTTCGGGAAGTTAAGGGACAAGATCCGGAGATAAAAATAACAAGAATAGGTCACGGTTTGCCTATTGGAGCGGATCTTGAATATGCAGACGAGGTTACTATAAGTAGAGCTCTTGAAGGAAGGCGAGAGTACTAGATTTATTTACCGAATTCTTCGCTAGTGAATGAATTTTGAGGTTCAATATCTCTTCTCACTGTTTCTTGTAATTCTAGCTTAACACTCTTAGTAATAGATGACTCTCTTTCTCTTCTTTCCCTTCTTTGTTCCTCGAGTTCTATATGTTCAGCTTCAGTTTTAATTGTCATGAAATCTTCAGCATTTATCCATTCACCGTGAGCATCTGGATTCTTCCTGATTCTTTGTCCTGGGAAGGGAAAACGGATAACTTTGCCTCTTAGCGTTACCTCTCTAACGGTTGTATCTATTATGTAGCCACTCTTGTTCTCAATTGATCTCATGTGCGAATTTATAACAAAACCTTTAAGATGATGCAATAGGCAATCTGAATAAAAGTTGATTCTTTTACTCTTTCTCTTTGATTTTGGCGAGGAAAATCCTAATAAATTCAAGACTTGCCACAATCGCTGCAAAAATCTCAAAAATTTTGAAGACTCTATATGCGAGTAATATAACCAAAGCAATGATTGCTGCGAATGCGATTATTAAAACGACTAAAAGCAATTCTAAAATTCCCATTTATTCATTATAGCGTATATAATATCAGTATGAATAATAGGGTTTTGATCAGTTTTCTTATAAGTTTTATTCTTATTGTTTTTATGAGTATTTTTTATTTATTTTCTATGAGCAGATGAAAAAGATTTTAGTTTTAATTATTTTAGTGCTAGTCTTTACTGGGGTTGTCTTATTCCTATTTTTTAACAAGAAGACAGAAAAAATTGTAGGTCCTATAGCTGATAAGATTCTTGAAAAACCTCTTGATAAATATACTTATGAAAATTTAAAAAAAACAAGATTTTCTCCAAGTCAAATTAAAATTGGAAAAGAATTAAAACATGAAGAAAAATTCGCCTCATACGTGTTTTATTACAACATTAGAGATAAGAAGGTTAGTGGGCTTTTAAATGTTCCAGTTGTAAGTTCTAATTCAGCACAGCCGAGCACGTACCCTGTTATAGTAATGTTTCGTGGATTTGTGCCAAGAGAAATTTATACGATTGGTGAGGGTACAAGACACAGTGGAGAAGTTTTTGCTCAAAATGGATTCGTTACGCTTGCTCCAGATTTTCTTGGATATGGAGAATCAGATAACCCTTCAGGAGAATCAATTGAAGAAAGATTTGAAACCTATATTGCAGCACTCACGCTTTTAAATTCAATCACCAACTTAAATGCAGCTCTTAAAGATGCAAATATTAATATCAAGGCCGACGCTTCAAATATAGGTATTTGGGGGCATAGTAATGGAGGGCAAATTGCGCTCTCAACTCTTGAAATAACAGGTGCAACAATGCCAGCTGTTCTTTGGGCGCCGGTTAGTAAGCCTTTCCCTTTTTCAATTTTGGCTTTTACAGACGACTTCGACGATCATGGAAAAGCTCTAAGACGTGTAGTGGCAGATTTTGAAAAAAATTACGATTCAGAAAAATATTCCCCCAATAATTATTACAAATGGATAAAGTCTCCCATTCAAATACATCAAGGAGAGCGAGATGAAGCGGTGCCTTATTGGTGGTCTGAAAGTTTAAAATCAGACCTTGAGAAAATAGAAATTCCAGTCGAACTTTTTATTTATCCAGGATTGGATCATAATTTTTCAGTTCCAACATTATGGAGTCAGGCCGTTGATAGGAGTATTGAATTTTACAAAAAAGAGTTTGAAAAGAGATAGTTTGATACCTTACCTCAGTCATTTTGTTTCGATATAATATTACACCATGCAAAATACGATAACAGTTTTGGAAAAACTGTTGTAGCTCAAGAAAGGAATCTTTTATGGCATCTCTTATCAAATGTAAAAATTGTGGCGTAGAGATTGAAGTTTCAGAGGCTTTAAAGCATCAGATAGAAGATGAGATTGTGAACTCTCTTGAGGAAAAGCATAAAAGAGAAATTGCGGATCTTACTAAAAAAGCAGAAGAAAAAATAAAAGAAGAGGTGAAAAAGGAATCACTTCTTGAAGTGGAAGATTTAAAAAAACAACTTGAGGAAAAGGAAAAGAAAGTAAATGATTTTCGCGAAAAAGAGCTTCTGTTGCGAGAAGAAAAAAGAAAACTTGAAGAAAAGGAAAAGGAACTTGCTCTTGAAGTAGCAAGAACAATCGATGAAAAAAAGAAAGAAATAGAAGAGAAAATTTTGGCCGAAGCGGACGAAAAGAAGAGGTTTGAAGTAGCGGAAAAGGATAAGATAATCGATTCACTTAAAAGGTCTCTTGATGAGGCTCAAAGGAAAGCAAGTCTTACATCACAACAATTGCAAGGTGAGGTCATGGAGCTTGATCTTGAAAAGTTATTAAAATCTGAATTTGTGAATGATGAGATTTTACCGATTGAGAAAGGGGTTAGTGGCGCAGACATAAAACAAATTGTCAAAACATCTAAGGGAACGAATTGCGGCGTTATTCTTTGGGAATCAAAAAGAACGAAATCTTGGTCGCCTGATTGGATACAGAAATTAAAGTCAGATCTTCGGGCCGAAAAGGCAAATTCTGCAATTTTAGTTTCTGAAGCTTTGCCGAAAGAGGTTAACGGATTTGGAATTGTTGAAGGGATTCAGGTTTGTTCTTATGAATTTGTGCTTCCAGTTGTTGAACTCACAAGGCAAAAAATAATTGAAGTAGCTTATCAAAAATTCGTTTCTCAAAATAAAGGGGAAAAGGCCGAAGTTCTTTACGAGTACATTAATAGTCATGAGTTCCGCCAGCAGGTGGAGAGTCTTGCGGAAGTATATCGTGAGCAAGTACTTCAAATCGCAAAGGAGAGAGCGGCATTTGAAAAAATCTGGAAAGCGCGTGAATCTCAAGCGAGAAGAATCATGACATCCTCAGCTAATATTTACGGGAAGATGCAGGGAATTGTTGGTGCATCAATGCCTCAAATTAAGGCCTTAGACCTCTTGGAGATTGAAAGCGGAGAAAATATTTAGCTGTTAATTTATGTTAAGTAGAAGGCAGAGAATACAAAGGTATGCTTGGGGACCACGAAACAATAATTCTTCTTTTGTAAAAAAAATATTTCTACTGATTCCAATTGCTATTTTTTTAATTTTAATTTTCTTTTCATTTTCTAAGTTCAAAGAGGCAATCTTTCCAATATCAGGCTTTATAGAAGTTAAAGATAAAAAAGATACTATAACAATAGAAAATACAATAAAAGACGCCTTAAAAGGAGAAAGTGGGACATACAGTTTTTTTGTTAAAAATTTAAAAACAGGGGAAGAAGGTGGGGTAGGAGAGCACGAAGTTTATGAAACTGCGAGCCTTTATAAATTATGGATTGCTGCTGAAGTTGAAGAAAGACTTGTACGAAGACAAATTACAAAGGAAGATGAGATAAAAGAGGATGTTGTAAAGCTCAATGAGCAATTTAATATAGCAAGTGAAGAAGCAGAGATTGCTGAGGGTGAGATTGATACAACTGTAAATGACGCTTTATATAAAATGATAACAATTTCAGATAATTATTCAGCACTCGTTCTATCAAAGCTCATTGGGCTTTCTAAAGTATCAGGTTTTCTCAATAATTATGGTTTTTCAGAGTCGAGTTTAAATCCCCCGAAGAGTACGGCATATGACATTGGACAATTTTATCAGCTTTTATACAACTCAAGAATTATTAACAGCGCTGCATCAAAAGATATTTTAGAACTTTTAAAAGCGCAAAGACTTAATGATAGAATTCCCAAATATTTACCCGAAGATCTTGAAGTAGCACATAAAACAGGTGAGCTCGGTCCTGTAAAGCATGATGCAGGAATTGTATTTACTCCTTTCGGAGATTATATTTTTGTAGCCATGTCCAAAACTAATAATCCCCTTCACGCAGCAGAAGTAATCGCAAAAGTTTCAAAGGAAATCTATTCATACTTTGAGAAAGAATCAGAAAAAAATAATTCACTTTGACCGCGAATGCTATTGTGCTAGAATGTTTCCCTTGTCGATTTAATACCCAAAATATTTTTATTTATTAAAAAATTAAGGTAAGGTTTAGTATGAGGAAAATTATCTTTGCAATTATTTTATTTATAATTTTGCTTTTTCTATTCAACATTTTAAACATTACAAACGCCTCTATTTAATTTGTTTAAATGTGGAGTGGAAGTGTAGCCGCGACTTGGAAAAACATTCCAGTTCTCCAAAGAGAAGGATCTCGATGCAGAACTTTTGTTGGTTGTGTTTCTCCATTCACTATTTTAGTTGTTTCGTCTTGAAGTTCATGAAGCCTGTCTAAAAATTCTCCAGTTGTTTCGGGTGGTGCTAGAACTCCTCTTTTAGAAAATCCGTCAGGAAGGGAGTGGTATCTGGCAAAATATGGCATTGTGTAAAAAACCACAAGACTGTAACCAAAAGCTGTATCATCGTCGGAATCAGCTTTTCTAACAAAAGTAAGAGCAGAATTAAGCATCTTTATCCGATCTTCGTCTGATGCTAAATTCATTCTATCAACTTTGTTTGGATCGGCTACGAACCCTTTTTCTGCGCTTATAACAAATCCCACAGTTTCCTTTGCTAAAAACTTTCTTCCTAGACTTGGGTCTTCTATTTCACCTCTAAAGTAAAGATCCATAAAAATGGCTGTTTGACGAGGTACCTCAAGTGCCCAGGTTGGTTTTCCATCTTTGTATATCAGTTCATCGTGACTTATATAATATCCTAGTTCAAATTTTGACACGATTTGGTATAACACAGCTCATTTTTTAAATCAATATTTTCTTACCCTCCTCAGTTTTTTTGGAGTATAATTACTATATCTTTATTATGAACGATAAATCTTTGGATCTAAAAAATATGCCAGATGATTATTGGAAGAAAAAACTTGACCCTGAGGCGTATCATGTCGTAAGAGAGAAGGGAACAGAACCTCCATTCACTGGAAAATTTGTTAATAATTTCGATACTGGGATGTATGAATGTATCGCTTGTGGGGCACCTCTGTTTTCATCTGAAACAAAATTCCATTCAGATTGCGGGTGGCCGAGTTTTGATAGATCACTTAGTTCTGATAACGTTGAGTTTAGTGATGACTTAAGCTTTGGAATGCATAGGACAGAGGTAACCTGTAAGAGATGTGGTGCTCACTTAGGACATTTATTCGATGATGGACCAACTGAAACCGGGAAAAGATATTGTATAAATTCAGCAGCCCTCAATTTTAAACCAAAATAGTATTTAGTTATTTGACAAACAGAAGAGTTTATTCAAATAATAAATAATGCAACTTTTTGAAACGATCGAATCAATCGGAAAAGTGATTGATTTGATTGGGGTTATCATCCTTGTTTTTGGACTCATACTTTCCACATTTATATTTATTGCAGAATGGCTTCGTCATACGCCTACAGACTCAGCTTATAAAGACTATAGACAGAATTTAGGAAGATCGATTCTTTTAGGTCTGGAATTTTTGGTTGCGGGTGACATTATTCGTTCCGTTGCTGGCACACCATCTTTTGTTAGCGTGGGGGTTTTGGGATTAATAGTGATAATAAGGTCTTTTTTAAGTGTAACTTTTGAAATGGAAATAGATGGGCGTTGGCCTTGGAAAAGAAAATAGCAAGGTGGTGATTATTAGTGGCTAAAAAAAGAACAACAAAAGAAAGAAAAAAAAGTGGGGCGCTTATGGGGGGATTATTGCTTATTGGTCTTGGAATTTATGCTCTTTTAGATCAGATGTTTCCAGAGTTGTCTTTAGGAGATTTCTGGCCCTTTGCTTTAATAGTTCCTGGTGTAATTATGGTGGTCCATCACTATAGAAGATAGTAGTGATTAGGCTTGATATTCACTTGCTTTAAGCCATTTTACATAAGTACATCCTGTTGCTTTTTTATTTATTCCGTCCCAACCTGCGGTTGAACATCTTTTCATTTGTTTACCGCGAGAAGTAGTGTAGAGTACTAATTTTTCGCCACAGCTAGGACATTCTTCGTCCAAATTTTGGGACGTGCCACTTATCCATTCAACGAAATCGCAACCCGTTGGTTGTTTAGTTTTTGCATCCCATCCACCAGCACTGCATCTTTTCATTTTTTTACCAAACCTAGTTGTTACTAGTAAAACAAGAGATCCACATTTTGGGCATTTTTCTTCTAATTCCTTTGGTTCGATCTTATGCCAAACAACATAATCGCAACCCTCACTTTTACGAGTTAAAGGATTCCAGCTGCCAGTGCTACACCTTTGGATTCTTCTTCCTGTTGAAGTGGTCTCAATTGGAGCAAGCGAGGATCCACATTTTGGACAAACATCTTTTGATGGCTCTTCCATAAAGTCCATACTACCTCTTTTTTTTAAAGGTTTCAAGACAACTTTTCTATTCTTAGGTGGAATATTTGTTGATTCTATTGTTTTACTCCAATAAAATCGATGCGAGGAAATACACTTCTTATTTGCGCCCAAAACTTATCAGCTAAATTAGAAGAAAATTTTCCATATTGTCCACCTTCTGACTTAGAGGTAAGAGAAAGTTCATATTTTCTTATAATCTCAAGAATTTTTTCTCCTTGCTTATTAAATTCCTCCTGGTGTTTTGCCTCATCTGTAAGATATTTTCCATGAATTTCTTTAAATGAATCAAAAAGTTCTCTATTTTCTTCAAGCATTTCCTGGAAATATTTTTGATATTTTGTCATTTCAACATTTTAACATAGTCTTTACAAAATCTGTAATAAGTTGTATTCTACAATTTACCACATGAGTAAAAAAATAATGATTGGAATGGCTATTGTGATTATTTTAGCCTTTTTTGGGTTCATTCTTTTTACTTCTTTAAGTCAAAAAAACACGATTGATAGTAATACTTCTTCAATATCAGACTCAGATAATCCTGGTTCAACCGCACCTCAAAACCCGAGTGGGAAAGTAACACCTTCTGAAAAAGAAGATCAAGTAAAAGAGGTTATTGTTAGTGGTGGTAACTATAAATTTAATCCGTCGGAAATAAAAGTAAAAAAGGGTGAGAGGGTTAAAATAATATTCAAAAATTCAGGTGGAATGCATGATTTTGTAATTGATGAATTTAATGTTAGAACTCAGGTAATAGGATCAGAAAAAGAGGATACAGTAGAGTTTGTTCCTGATAAAACAGGTACGTTTGAATACTATTGTTCTGTTGGCAATCATAGACAAATGGGAATGGTTGGTAATCTTATAGTTGAATAGAAGCTATTAAAAGAATTCTTTGATTATCATCGGGATCAGTTATCTCTTCAAAACCGCATTTCTTGTAAGTGTTTATGGCAGGTTTATTCCATGAGTAAGTCTCAAGCCAAAATCCTTTTTGACCAAGCTTTTTGTATTCTTCACTTTTATAAAAGTCCTCAAAAGCTATTTTTGCAAAGTGATAAGAGTATCCCTTTCCCCGCGCTTGGTTGTAAGTTCTTATTGCAAAAGTGATGGTATATAATTCTTTGTTAATATTGAACTTATATTTTTTATCAGGTAATTCCATATGGTGAAACCAAATAATTCCACACAATTTTTCTTGATCATTTGTTAAGGTATAAACAGTTTTTCCCTGAGGAGGAAACTCATGATATGAATCGATACTTTTGAATCTTTCTTTGTCGTGAGTGTTCTGAATTACAAGATTGTCAGTCTGTGATAAATGAACTAATTGTTCTATTTGGTTATTTGTAATTCCTTTAAAAACTTTTAAATTTTCTATCTCTCCAATCTTTACTCTAGTATTTACAAATGAAATCATCTATATAACAACATACAACAAAAAACAAACCCAATATCCAATGGATTATTTGCTACACTAAACTCTAATAAAATTATATTTTAGAATCAAGTAATCAAGTTACACTAAGTAAGAATCTTTCAAACCTAGTCTGCGGCCGCACTTCTTGATCTTTTGATTGTTTATTTGACCTACTTTCCTTTACAGACCATGCACTCGTTTTTGTGAGTGACTAGTATGTAAACAGCTGAAAGACCGACTAGAATATATACAATTTTTTCAAGTCCTGATCCAGCTCCAAGAAGAGTAGATACTAAATTAAAGTTAAAAAATCCTACTAATCCCCAGTTAAGTGCTCCAACTACAGTAAGAATGAAGGTAACCATGTGTACTATTTTCATGTTAATTATTAGATTTTTCACCTCCCTTCGTTTTGATCCAGTTGTGCTTTTCTCAAAGCTAAACTGGTTCGTTAATTAAGTTGTAGCAAAATGACTTATCCTTTGCAATATATCAAAAAATAGTTTTCGTTCTTGACATATAATAAGAGAACATGGATACTAGTTATTGTTTTAAAAATCCAATAGGATTTGAAAAGGAGGTGATAATATAATGGACGGACAAAATGGAGATCAAAATCAACAAATGCCACAAACCCCTCCTACAACAGGAGACATGGGCGGTGGAATGACACAACCAGAACCAACACCTGCTGAGCCTACAACAACTCCTGAGCCTACAACAGGTGAAGAAGAGAATGGTGGCGAACAAGGTGGAGAACAAACACCTGGAATGTAATTTTTGTCATTCAAAAATCCAAAGGAATATCAACCCTTTTTATTTATTTATTAACTAATTAGGGAAGATGTTTTTTTGGGTTTTATAAGGAATCTTTTTGCAATTCAAAAAAAAAGAATTCGTTAAATTATTTATCGAGGTGTTCTTCTTTGAAAGTGTTTTGAACTTCTTGATAAGTAGTTTTTTCCTCTTTCTTTCTTCTTTCTAATTTATGTTTAACGAGTTCAATAAAAACAGGGATAAGTGAAATAAATATAATGCCAAATATTGCATACTCAAAGTTATCTTTAATAAAGCTTAGACCCCCGAAGAAATAACCTGCAAAAGTCAAACTTGTTACCCATAAAAATGCCCCTGTTATGTTGTAAAGGATAAAATGAGTGTAATTCATCTTTCCAAGTCCAGCAACAAAAGGTGCAAAAGTGCGAATTATAGGAATAAAACGTGCCAATATAATAGTTTTTCCACCATGCCTTTCATAAAACTCTCTTGTTTTTTCAAGATAAGCTTGGTTGAATATTTTCGAATTATTCTTTGAAAATGCCTTTCTGCCAAAGTGGTGACCTAGCCAGTAATTAATTGTATCTCCTAGTATAGCTGCAAGAAGAAGAGATAGATAAACAATCCAAATATTTAAAAATTTACTTCCTGCAAGGGTGCCGGCTACAAAAAGTAATGAGTCTCCAGGCAAAAATGGAGTAACTACTAATCCCGTTTCCGCAAAGATAATAGCAAACAAAATTACATACGTAAAAATTCCGAAGGTGTTAATAATATTTGCTAGCTGTTCGTCTAAGTGGAGGAAAAATTTGAGAAGTTCCATTAGAAAATTATACATGGTGTATGTTAGCGATACAAGAATACTATTACTGTATTAGGCTTATTGCGCGGCTTGCCACCATTCCGATAATCACAAGAGATATAAAGGCCTCAATCATCATTAGTAGTTTCACTCTTTTGGTCAAGGGTAGAGTATCAGCTGGAGAGAATCCGGTACTTGTAAAAAAAGAGAAGAATAAATAGTCAAGAAATTTTGGTTTCCAACTATACCAGCCGGGGATTTTAGATTGATATTGAGGAAAGAGAAGATCGTATCGCGTTTCATTATCATCAGTTGCACGTGCTACTGGACCTCCTCGATCTATTGCCCAATACCAAAGGCTAAATACTAACAGACTTGCTGTCCATATCATTAGTGCGTCAGAAAGAATTGCTTTACCATTGTTGCTTATTACTGGATTAATTATCAAAAAATAAAGATTAGTTCCGATATGAAGAAGCATGACGAGAAGTAAAGTGTAAAAAATATCTTTTAAGAGATGTGTCTTTTTAAAGATAATACAAAAAAGACTTCCAAGAATGCTAATCCCATAAATAATAATCATATTGAGAGATCCTGCTAGAGCATTTCTTATCGGGTTAGAATCTCCGACGGAAAGATTTTTAAAAATTATTATATTAAGAATAGCAACAAAAAATATGGCGACAAAGATCTGAATCTCGACTTTTAAAGTACCTGTAATTTTCGTCATAAATTCATTGTGGACTAGTGGAAGTTTCGAGTCAAGGAGTTTTGTCGATAAATATCACAAACAAAATTATTGCGATGATAAAAATAGACACAACAAAAACCCTCATTTGAATATTATATGCTTGTCTTAAAGTATATAATAGATGTATGGAGATTTATACATGCCCGATGCATCCGGAGATAATAGAAAAGAAGGAGAGTAGATGTACTAAATGTGGAATGAAGCTAGTACCTAAAAATTCGACTATTAAAGTAGAAAAAGACTCTAAGAAAGTAACTGAGAAGGGAATGTGGAAAAATTATCTTCCCTTAATTATTGTAGTTGGGGTTATATTTCTCTCTGCACTAGCTATTTCTTACCCTAGATTTGAAATCTCCTTGATTGTCAGGGTTTTTATGGCTGGTTTTTTTCTTTCCTTTTCGACTTTTAAACTTATAGATCTTCCTGGTTTTGCAGAAGGTTATTATACTTATGATCTTCTTGCGAGAAGATTTTTTGTCTACGGCTATATTTATCCTTTTATAGAGCTTTTTTTCGGGCTTTCGATGATTCTTGGTTGGTACGAGCAGGAAATTTTATGGATGGAATTTATAGTTATGACATTTTCTGGAATTGGAGTTTTGATAAAACTTCTAAAAAAAGAACGATTTCAATGTGTTTGTTTGGGAACCTTTCTTAAGGTCCCATTGACAAAAGTCACACTGGTTGAGGACTTTGGGATGGCACTACTTGCCGTATATCTTATTTTCTTCACCTAGCTTGTTTTTTTGTTTGTGCTTGGATAGAATCTCCTCATGGATAAAGATCAAACCAATCCAACTCCAGTTTCCGAACCAATTTTGCCTCAATCTAAAAAAATTGCGCTTTCTCCTCTCGCTGAAAAACTTGTAAAAGTTGTTTCTCATACGCCGAAGGGGGTGTACGGGAAAAAAATATCCGTTGATCCAGTTGTTTCAGAAGTGGCGAGTTTTTATGAAAAAATTAGGAACGCGATGGAATATCAGGAGGAAGAGGTGGTTTTTCGAGTTGCCATCCAAAGAATCTTAAACAGAAGACTACTTCTTGAGAGCAATGGTAAGAGAATTGCTGAGCCGCTTTTAAGAGAGCTCGCATGGGCCAAGTATTTTCCTGACAATACAATTCTTGAGTCTCTTACAGAGATAATAGGAGAAAAAATAGATCTTTATATAAAATTATTTGAAGAAGTTCCAAAAAAATTTAGAATCAATAAAAATTATCTGCATGATTGGATGATTCAAGTTTTGTCAGCAGATATTTCTTTAACTATAAATCCAAATGCGAATGTACAAATTGTCGCTAACTTCATGTACCACATCTTGCAGAAGAAAGTTAAGATTGAAGATGATGCCGAAGGCGATAAAAATGCTTTAGTTTTTATAAATGTTAGAAGATCGGTCGCAAAAGAAGATAAAGCATTTCTAAGATACTATCTATTTTCCCAATATTTTGGGTCCTTGTCGAAAGAAAATTTTGAAAATACTCTTAACAATTTTTTAACAGGTTATGAAAAGATAGAAAAGACTTTCGACCACCCACTTAATGAGGAAGTATATACGTATGTTAAAAAACAAACAGTTCCTTTCCTTATTTTAACAAGTATTCTTGACGACTATAAAAGCGAAATTCAAGCAATACTAAGTGATCCTGAAAAATTGTCGAGTGTTGTTTTTGAAATTTGTGAAGAAAAATATCAGGAGATACACAGGAGAGTTAGAAGAGCAATAATAAGAAGCGTAATATTCCTTTTAGCAACTA
This sequence comes from uncultured Gammaproteobacteria bacterium, assembly GCA_964641355.1. Taxonomy (GTDB): domain Bacteria; phylum Patescibacteriota; class Microgenomatia; order Levybacterales; family GWA1-39-11; genus CAZXND01. Next base: position 24,612 of record CAZXND010000005.1, read on the forward strand.
AAGCAATCTTTGCATTATTAATAGAGGGAAGTGTTGAGAGAAAATTGTATGGACATATTTCCTGGCTCTCTTTAAGTATTAACACTGCAACACCACCAATTCTGATGGCTCTATCAGCTTTTTTTATCAAAACACCTGACAGAGAAAATACACTTCAAATATTAGAAAAATTAAGGTCTGTCCTTTACGATCCATTAATTGGTGCGATAGAGGAAAAAACATTTAATTTGAAGGCTAAAAAAAATCCTATTCAAAGTACGATATTTATTATTCTTTGGACGTTAGGGCTTCTTTTGGGAATTTGGGGGATTGTTACTGTTCTTAATTTATTTAACGTTAATTTTATAAGTCAGATCGTATTTATTTTCTTTTTAATTATAGTATCATTTTTGATTTTTAGAATTAATTCTTCATCTAGAATTTACGACGCAAAGAGTGGTAGGCACGGATTCAGATCTGTGCTTTTCTATTTTTTCTTTTTGCCATTTGTTCTTTTGGGAAGAAGGCTAACTTTAAGTTTCTCAAAAATTAATATTTTTCTTTTCCTTTTCGATTTTGTAATTGAAACTCCATTTAAAACAATGTTTGCTTTTTTCGAACAGTGGTTTACTTTTCTTCGTTCTCAAAGAGAAAAACTAGAATAGTTTTTCATCAATTTTTAAGCAAGCTTCCAAGATTTTATATATAATAGTTATCATGAAGAAAGTTATTTTATCAATTGCAGTAATTGTAGTATTTACAGGTTACAGCCTTTTTCAAAGAACAGAATCGGAAGAGGTAAATGTAATCGTTCCTCAGAATTCCTCACCATCACCAAGTGCTACTCAAAATCAAAATTCTCAAAGTTCTATTGTATCTCCGACAAGTGTATTTAAAGACGGGGTTTATACGGGGGATGTGAAAGACGCGTTTTATGGAGATTTACAAGTTAGAGTGAATATTCAAAACGGGAGAATTGTAGATGTTAACTTTCTTAAATATCCCAACGATCGTGATACTTCAATAGAGATAAATAAACAAGCGATGCCTATTTTAAGATCAGAGGCGATTAAAATTCAAAATTCACAAGTCGACATTGTTAGCGGTGCAACACAGACAAGTGAGGCATATAGACAATCTCTCCAGTCAGCACTTGATAAAGCAAGGGGATAATCATGCGGCAGACAAAGATTATTATGGGCATGCCCATAACAGTTGAAATAGATAGTGCCCCGCAAAAAATTTTTTCCCAGATTTTTAACTATTTTAGAGGAGTTGATTTGCGCTTTAGCACTTTTAAGGAAAATAGCGAGATTTCAAAGATAAATAAAGGAGAGATTTCTAAAAGTAAATTTAGCCCAGAAGTAAAAGAGGTTTTTAAACTTGCAAATAGAACAAAAAGAGAAACAAACGGGTATTTTAATATAGTCCACAATGGACATATAGATCCATCAGGAATTGTGAAAGGCTGGGCAATCTTAAATGCGGCATTTATAATAAAGAGTAAAGGATTAGAAAATTTTTATATCGATGCAGGTGGAGATATTGAAGCAATGGGTTTAAATTCTCAAAAAAAGAAATGGAGAGTTGGAATAAAAAATCCCTTTAACTCAAATGAAGTAGTTAAGGTTGTAGAGCTGTCGGATCGAGGAATTGCAACATCGGGTAATTATATTAGAGGAGAACATATTTATAATCCAATATCGACAAAAATACAGAAAGAAATTGTAAGTATGACGGTAATAGGAAAAAATATATATGAGGCAGATCGTTTTGCTACTGCTGCTTTTGCAATGGGAAGGAAGGGAATTTATTTTATTGAGAATTTGAAAGATATCGAAGGGTATGTAATCGATAAAGATGGAATTGCTATCGAAACTTCAGGATTTAAAAAATACTTAATTAACAATGCTTAATTTTATTGACATTTTTCTTGACAAAATCACCATGTATAGGTTGACGCTGTATTATCTTATGGCGCTTCTTTTTATTGCTTTTGTTCTTTCTTTTTTCAGAGTGTTTTCTTTCTCAACAATTGATATTTTGTTTTCGACGATATTCATTTTAGCTGTAGCATATTTATCGAATTTTATTTTTTCAAAAGTTTTTGAAGCACCTGCCAATATTGAATCTGTATATATAACTGCTTTTATTTTAGCGCTTATACTTACACCATCTACATCAATAGATTCGCTGCCTCTATACTTTTTTTCCGGCCTTCTTTCTATGGCTTCTAAATATATTCTTGCAATTAACAAAAAGCATGTGTTTAATCCAGTAGCAATAGCTGTTGTTTTGACCGCTTTCGGATTTAATGAATCTGCGTCTTGGTGGATTGGTACGTCTTCTATGGCCATTTTTGTAATTTTGGGAGGACTTTTATTGGTTAAAAAAATTCAGAGAGAAAAGCTTGTTTTTACTTTTTTTATTGTTGCAATTATTGAAAGTTTACTTTTTAGTATTTCAAAGGGCACAGATTTATCCCTAGCTCTTAAAAAAGTTACATTGGATTCTTCACTTTTCTTTTTAGGATTTGTTATGCTGACAGAGCCATTAACTTCTCCGCCAACTAAGGGTTTACAAACAATTTATGGAGCATTGGTTGGAGTTTTATTCCCCCCACAGGTTAAGGTTTTGGGAATAGCATCAACTCCCGAACTTGCTCTTATTGTTGGTAATATTTTTTCTTATATTGTAAGTCCTAAGTTAAAGTTAATAATGTTTGTTTCGGAAAAAATTAAAATAGGGGAGGACATAATTGATTTTATTTTTCCGCTTAAAAAAAGGATAAATTTTACCCCTGGGCAATATATGGAATGGACGCTCTCGCACGAAAAACCAGATTCTCGCGGAAATAGAAGATATTTTACCATTGCATCATCTCCGACAGAGACTAATCTGCGGTTAGGAATAAAGTTTTATGAAAGAGGGAGTTCTTTTAAGAATGCGATGACGGTTCTTAGTGATGAGTCACCAATTGTGGGGGGACAACTTTCAGGCGATTTTACACTTCCAAAGGATAAAAATAAAAAACTCGTTTTTATCGCTGGTGGAATAGGGATAACCCCTTATCGAAGCATGATCAAGTATTTGATAGATAAAAACGAAAAGCGTGACATAATTCTTTTTTATTCAAATAAATATGCCTCAGAAATTATGTACAAAGACGTTTTTGATGAGGCATTAGATAGTTTGGGAATAAAAACAATCTACACTTTAACCGATAAATCGAGGGTGCCACTTGATTGGGTTGGGAAAGTGGGAAGGGTCGATAAGATTATGATTGAGGATAGCCTAATCGATTGGAAAGATAGATATTATTATCTATCAGGACCTCATGTGATGGTTGTCGCGTTTGAAGATACTTTGAAAAAAATGGGAATTCCAAAGTCTCAAATAAAAATAGATTTCTTTCCAGGGTTTGTCTAGATTATTTTGTCTATTGACAAAGTTACTTCTAAGGTTTAAAATCCTTTTTACTCTTCTTTAATACGCAAGTATTAAAAAAGGCAGGAACCCTTCGAAAGAAAGGCACCCCAAAAAAACCCCGCAAGGGGTTTTTTTGATGGGAAAGTCATGATACTATTAACAGATGGAAAACAGTTCTGAGCAATTAGATAAAGAGGAAGTAGAGAAGAAATATAGAGTTTCGCTAAAACCTCAAGTATTTAGTTATATTGCTGAAAATCTTAGACCAATTTACGAGAGAGAGTTAGAAGACGTGAGAAGAGACGGATCGTTTAAAAAAATATCATCATTTCATAAAGATAGTCGAATTTCTCAAATTATGACTAGTGCGCTAAATCAATTTCCTGATCCAAACACTTTACCACAGAGTCCGTTTTTATCCCTATCTGATAAAGATATTAAATTCTTAGAAGAAATAATTCCTATGCCAATTAGTGCACAAGACATGATGCTGAGACGAGAAATGTTGAGAGAAGTTAAAGATAATTTTGGTGTTGTAAAAAGAAAAGAAAATGCAAGATCAATATCTGAAAGAATTAAAAAAATCTTCGGTCGAAAGATAAGTTAATGAAAAAAATATTTATATTGGCGAAAGCATTTTTAATACCCTTAATTGTTATTTTGGGTATTTTTCTTTATGGGATTTTTTATTTTCTAAATATTACATTTCTTGCCAACCTAATTATTCTTTTTGTAATTCTTCTTGGTAGTTATGGAATGTTTAAAGAAACCATAATCGCTCTTTTTAAGAAGCAGTTCGGATTGGATTATATCGCTATCTTAGCAATTCTTGTTGGAGTACTAACTCGGGAATATTTAGTTGCTGGAATATTGGCTCTTATGGTTTCAAGCGGAAGAAATCTTGAGGCGTACGGAGTTTCTCAGGCAAAAAAATCGTTAACTGCACTTCTTGATCGTATTCCAACAGATGTAACTATTTGGGAAAAAGATAAGCCTGGTGGCAAAGAAAAATTAAGGAATGTTAAAGTTGGATCCGAGATCTTCATTCGCAAAGGAGAAGTAATAGGACTTGATGGGATTTTGATGTCAGATGTTGGTGAGACAGATGAATCATCACTCACTGGAGAGCCATACTTTATAGAAAAAGTGAAGGGAGATATTGTTAGAAGTGGAACAGTTAATATCGGCCAGCCAATTGTTATAAAGATTACTAAATCTGAGCAAGACTCAACATATAGAAAAATTGTAGATATGGTTAAAAAAGCCGAGGAGGAAAAATCTCCAATGGTTCGTCTTGCCGATAAATATAGTACATTTTTTACTCTAACAACATTTGGAATTGCTGGATTCTCCTATCTTATTTCTGGTTTTGATTTATCAAGAGTACTTGCTGTACTTGCTGTTGCAACACCTTGTCCACTAATTATTGCAACTCCAATTGCACTTCTTGGAGGAGTAAATGCATCGGCCAAAAGAAAAATTATTGTAAAGAAACTTGCGGCCTTGGAAGTTCTATCGAGAGTTAATACGGTTCTTTTTGACAAAACAGGAACGATTACGCTAGGAGTCCCAAAATTAGAAAATATAACAATTGAAGATAAAAGATACACGAAAACACAAATTCTTAGTATTGCCGAGGCGATTGAGAGGAATTCTCTTCATCCTTTGGCTAAAGCCATTGTTTATGAAGCAAAGAAACAAAAAGCAAAAGTACTATCTGCATCTTCTATTGAAGAAAACGTAGGGAAGGGGATTTCTGGTGAGGTTGAGAAAAAAAGATATACATTATCAAAGATTAAAGAGACTTTGGGTATGTCAATAGAATTAGTTTATAACAAAAAGAGAATTGCGGTTTTTCAGTTTGAAGACGAAGTTAAGAAAGAGCTGAGAGAGACAATTAAGAGTTTAATTAGCCACGGTCTAGAATTGAAAATTCTTACCGGTGATAAAAAGATCGCAGCAGAAAGAGTTGTAAGTAAATTGGATAATCAAATTTCGATCCATGCAGAATGCACCCCCGAGGATAAAAAGAAAGAGATTGAAGAGTTGAGAGGTAATAAAAAGATAACGGCTATGGTAGGTGATGGTATTAACGATGCTCCAGCTCTTGCTCTTGCTGATGTGGGTTTGGCGTTTAGTAATCAAGAGCAAACAGCAGCATCAGAGGCAGCAGATATCGTTTTTTTAAGCGGTAATTTTTCAATGGTGCTTGATAGTCTGATAATAGCCAAGAGAACGATTGCCATAGCAAGACAAAGTATTATGTGGGGAATCGGATTAAGTGTTTTTGCTATGATGATTGCATCTGTTGGCGTAATTCCTCCTATTTTCGGAGCAGGATTTCAGGAAGCGATCGATGTTGCGGTTATCCTCAATGCCCTAAGAGCGAGTAAATAATCATAAGAATTTAAGTTTAGTTTTCATGATACCTTAAATTCCTTGACCTATATTTTTGTTGCTGATAGAATAGTTATATTAATGTCTAAAAGGAAAAGTAAAATAACAAAGAAAAAACGATCCTCTCTACAAAAGGTAATTCAAAATAAATTCTTTTTCATAATAACAGTAATTTTATTTTTGGTTATTGGTTCTTTTTCGTATTCTTTTTTCAAGCACTATAATCAGAATGTACTTGCTAATACTCCTTCAAGACCAGTTGTCGGTTGGTTGGTTTATTGGGACAAAGATCGAGGACTTCAATCAATTCAAAATAATAGCAACGCCTTTACCGAAATTTCGCTTTGGGCATATACAATCGATAACAATGGTAACGTGATACTTGATCCAGCTGGTGGCGCAAGTATAACAGACGATACTACTTTAAATACTCTTAGATCGATAGGTAAGAGAGTAACACCCGCTGTGCATAATTTGGTCGGTGGGGATTGGAATGGAGTAATTATGCATGATATTCTTACTGACGCGACAAAATCTTCAAATCTAAGGAGTAGTATTATTAGTCTTATTAACTCTAAGGGATATGATGGGGTGGATATTGATTTTGAAAATCTTCAGGCCGGTGATCGAGATCTTTACTCAGAGTTTATTAAGAATTTATCGAGCGATATTCATGCGATTGGTAAAACAATCTCAGTTGATGTATATGGAAAAACATCTGAGCCCGGTGGTTGGAATGGACCTCAAGCTCAAGATTATGCTGCCCTAGGCTCTTCCGTTGATCAAGTGAGAATATTTCTTTATGACTATAATCCGGGAGCTGTTGGACCGATAGCTCCATATAATTGGGTAAATGATGTTCTTTCGTTTGCCAAGACAAAAATTCCCGCTGAAAAAATAATTCATGGAATTCCGCTATACGGGTATGATTGGAGAGATGGTAATCCTTCTGACCGTAAAGACTATACTTGGGAACAAGCTACTTCTGCAGCACAGGCAAATGACGCAGTAATAACCTTTGATTTAACGGAACACGCTCCGACCTATGTATATTCAGATAGGACTGTCTGGTTTGAAAATGCGCAAAGTACAAGTGATAAATTAGATTTGACCTTGAGTCAAAATATAGGAGGTATTCAGCTTTGGAGATTGGGTGGAGAAGACCCAGGGATTTATGAAGTGATACAATCGAAATTGATTTCTCCCACACCAACTCTCACACCTTCTGAACCATCACATACTCCGACGACTACAGCAACTCCTACGCTTATTACTTCATTTACTCCCACACCAACTTCTAATAACCCATCCCCTATAGTTGTAATCACTAAGCCTCTTAATGAAGCAATAGTTGCGCGAAAACAATCGATTAATGTAACTGCCTCGGATAATAAGAAAGTTACTAAGGTAGAGTTTTATACAGATGGAGTTTTAAGATCGACAGATATGAGATCCTCATACTCTTGGACTTGGGATACAACAAGAGTGTCAAAAGGTGCGCATATTATCAAAGTGATAGCGTACGACAATCAAGGTGCCTCAACTTCCAAGCAAATAACAGTTTATAAGTAAATCTTTTAGTTAAAGACTACTACTAGTTCTAAATATTCGCTCCTCAAAATTTTGCTATAATTGTCGAATGAATTTATCTGTTGGGATGGTCAGAACACAACCCAACATTTTATACCTTTTAGCTTCACAATAAAGCTCCCAACACCCAAAAAAGCCCGAGAAATCATTGCAAGAAATCGCTTAGGACAGATAGAAAAGGCAACCCCTCAGAATATTTAGGCTCATCGTCCTCATGTTTAACCGTTGCACGTCTGTACAGGCTCCTAGTGACGGGGTAGCGGTATAAAAAACCGCTTACCTCCCCTGATGGCATCCAAGCGGGGAGTGAAGCTGCAGGGTTGTCCTGATATAATTCACTCATTATGTCGCTAGGCCCGATAATTATTACTGATAAATCTGCATTGCAGGCATTGAGTGTTGATGAATCATGTTGGTTTGATAACTTCTTTCTTCATAACATTACGCCACTTTTCTACATTGAAACGCTTGCTGATTTGGAGAAAGAGATTAAAAACAACAAAACCCCTGAACAAGTAGTCGGTGATCTTGCAATTAAAACGCCTACCGCTGCTTATCCTAACATTGACTATCAAACGCTAGTAATACACGATTTGCTTGGGAATAAGGTCGAGATGTCAAACCGCCCAATAATAGGAGGCGGTGAAACTAGAGAGTCGCCGGAGGGGAAAGTTGGAGTTCATTTCAATGAGTTTCCAGAGGTAAAGGCAATGAACAGGTGGCAAAAGGGTGAGTTTCTGGAGATTGAAAGAGAGTTGGCAAAAGATTGGAGAGCCGTTTTATCAAACCTGAGCTTTGATTACTACATTGCGATGGTAAAGAATATTGTACCGAAAGGGAAGAATTTTAGTGACCTGAATTCAATAAAAGAATTTCTTGATGAATTTGTAAAAGGGAAAGACAAGGAAATCTTGCTTCTGCTATTTGAAATACTCGGAACACCCCAGAAGGCAAGGCCTATGATATTGAAGCGATGGGAGGAGTCAAAGTCTTCTCTTATTGAATTTGCCCCATATGCTGCATACGTTTTTAAAATTGATTTGCTTTTCTATCTCGCCTTGGATAAAAGTTTTATTTCAAGGGAGCGACCAAGTAACAAAATTGATATTGCTTACCTATATTATCTTCCTTTCTGTATGGTTTTTGTATCGAGAGATAAGTTGCACAGTAGAGTAGCCCCATTATTTATGGAAATGGGACAAACATTCATAAACGGTGACGATTTGAAAGCAGATATGAAAAAGCTGGATGATTATTACTCGAAACTTCCTGACGAGGTTAAAGAACAGGGAATCATGCGATTTGCTACATATCCACCGGAAGATACTGAAACAGCAATAGCTCAGCTTTGGGATAAATATTTGCCGATTTGGCGAAAACATGCATCAGAGAAAAAAACCGAGAAAAAAGATCCAGAAGACTCGAAGAGGCTAGTAGATCATTTGAATAATTTAGAAAAGAACTCCCGACCTGTCACTACAGAACGTCCCGTTACTGCAGATGAAGCGGATCATGTCATGTTTCAACGAACAATGCATATAAAAAAGGGAAAATGGAAATTGGTACCACCAGAAGTTGTACAGAAACTCAAAGAGGAAGGGAAACTGTAAAGATATGGCTAATACTAATAAACAAACTCCGCCTCATTTATTCGAATTTGTTAAATCAATTTCAGAAGCACATGAAAGGAATATGAGTGGCTTAAGGGCTCTTTTTGAAGGCTATAATAAAAATCTGCAGAGTATAAATACTTTTGCTACCTCATTAAATAATTCTTTAACAGGGATCTCGAAAGTTGTTGAACAAGTTAATAGTTTTGGAAAAAAATTAAACTTAATACTTCCTGATATTACTAAGTTTTTTGATTTTGCAGAGAGTATAAGGAAATACAGAGAAATAGAAAAGAGCGTATTAATTGAGTCCGGGTGGTTTATTTGTCCTTCTCTGGATCCAGTGCCAATTAATTGGATTAGTAAGTCCGTACATAACTATAGAGCAGGAAAAAGAGATAGTATTACAAACTTAATGAAATGGATATATGGAGATAAAGAGTGGAAATACTTAAGCGAGGTAGTGATTACATGGGAAAAAAATAGATTCTTTTCGAAACAAAGAATGAAGATAATCAAAGATGCTATAGATGCTCACAAAAGAGGACAATATACTTTATCTATTCCAGCATTACTTCCCATAATTGAAGGGATATGTGGAGAGTTTTGTATGGAACAAAAAATTAAGGTTGGCAAAAGTAGGTCCAAAATGAAAGCTCAAAAAATGTTAAGTGAATTAGGAAAAAAAGGAGAAATTTATCTATCTGAAATTGTTTTAGAATTCATCGAAAATCAGCTTTACATTGAAACAAATCAGTTGCGATTAAGGAAAAATAGAAAATATTTGAACAGACACGCTATCCTTCATGGGTCCTATTCTGGTTATGCCGATTGTGCTAGATCATTAAGATGTTTTCTGTTACTTGATGTTCTAACTTTACTGTAAAAATCTCCTTGACACTAGTTCCATTTAGTAATAATATATCCCTTATAGGGGGATATATGGCATATAGACCAAAAGACACACAAGAACGAATAACTCACCGCTTAAAGATTGCTCGTGGACACCTCGATAAGGTTATCAAAATGATGGAAGAAGACGCATACTGTATAGATGTTATACACCAAGTCAATGCTGTTGAAAGTGGACTCAAAGAAACGAGTAATTTGTTGTTAGAAAATCATTTAAAAGGTTGCGTTGCTGATGCAATAAAAAAAGGTGAGGCCGATGAGTCAATTGCAGAAATAATGCAAGTATTTAAGAAAAAGTCGTAAAAGTTGGAGGTGAGATTATGAAAGAACGAGATTCTTTATTGTACGGAATAATTGGAGTCTTAATCGGTGGTGTAGTCGTTTGGTTCTTAGCAAGTAATGCAGTTAATAATAACCATTACGGAATGATGCAGATGATGGGACTACATGCTCAAAGCAATAGCAATCAGGCTGGCTATAGAATGATGAGTAATAATCTTGACCGCCATTTTATCGAGCAAATGATCCCTCACCATCAGGATGCAATCACAATGGCAGATATAGCATTGCAAAAAGCACAGCATCAAGAAATAAAGACACTAGCTACAAATATAAAGACTTCTCAATCAGCAGAAATTACAAAGATGCAAGGTTGGTATAAAGAGTGGTATGGGTCAGATGTCCCTCAAGACAGCCATAGCACTTCGGGAACTGGCATGATGGGAGGACAAATGCACGGCGGTATGATGGGAAATAGTACTGACACAACAACCTTAGAGAATACTTCGAATTTTGACAAAGCATTTATTGAAGAGATGATACCTCATCACCAAATGGCTGTAATGATGGCGAATATGCTTCTTCAAGGAACGACACGTCCAGAAATGAAGCAACTTGCTAAAGACATTATTTCAGCGCAGACCAAAGAAATAAATGAGATAAGACAGTGGTATCAAGCCTGGGGATATGCGCAGTAATCTTTTTAATAGATATGAGCGAGAGAAAATATAGCAACCATTATGAAATGAGCGTTGCGGTCAACGCTAACCAAAATGAAGTATTCTCATATGCTGATGATCATAGAAACTTCTCCTCACATATGAACCAATCCTCATGGATGATGGGAGGGGGAAGCATGCAGACAGAGATAGATGAGGGGAAAGGTCAAAGAGTTGGCTCCCACATCAAAATGGGCGGAAAGGTTATGGGTGTTGAACTGGCACTGGATGAAGTAATAACAGTGCACGAACCACCCAAAAGGAAAGAGTGGGAGACTGTTGGAGATATTAACCTTCTAGTTATTGATCAATATAGGTTGGGTTTTGAAATCAGTCCTCATGAAGCAAATTCTGACTTGAGAGTATATATCGACTACGACCTTCCAAAATCAGCGAAAGCACGCTTATTAGGAGTAATGTTTGGTGGTATGTATGCAAAATGGTGCGTTGGACAAATGGCGAATGGGGTTTCAAATCACTTTAATAAAAAATAACTATGGATAAAATCATTGTTGCATTATTCAGTATAGGAGGTATCGCATTTACTTATTGGTTTTTCTTGATGAGGAAGGACGAAGAGGCAATTGTGGTAAAAACAAACAGCGTTAATATTACAGTGGAAGGTGGTTATACCCCTAATGTTATTTCTATTCCGAAAGACAAAACCACTACAATAAACTTCTTTCGTAAAGACCCCAGCTCTTGTTTAGAAGAGGTAGTCCTTCCTGACTTTAAAATACGAAAGTACTTACCACTGAATAAGACAACATCAATACAAGTAACGCCTAAGAAAAGTGGAACTTATGAAATCTCATGTGGAATGAATATGTTCCATGGAAAAATAAAGGTTGAATAATATGGCTGAAACAAAACAATCATTTCCAATTAAAGGCATGCATTGTGCATCATGCGTAAAAGTTACAGAGCGGGCTTTGAAAAAAGTCCCTGGAGTTAAAGATGCTGTGGTTAATTTAGCAACAGAAAAGGCAACTGTTACTTATGACAAAGAGAATTGTACTCCTGAACAGTTAGCTGCTTCAATTGCCAAAACAGGCTATACGCTTGAACTTGAAGAGAAAAGTGAGGAGATAGCAGAAGCAGAAAAAAAGAAAGAACTTCAACTTCTACGAAATAAAGTTATAGCCAGTCTTGTTCTTGGTGGATTAATTTTATGGGGAAGTTTTCCTGGACTTATGAAAACCTCGCCTGCTTTCTTACAAAACTTTTGGGTACAACTTCTGTTGGCAACACCTGTGCAGTTTTGGGCTGGTTCAGAGTTCTATAGAACTGCTATAGCAGCCTTAAAACATAGGACATCTAACATGGATACTCTCGTTGCTCTGGGTACAACTGTGGCATATTTTTACTCAGCGTTTGTCACGATTTTCCCCGGTGTTTTTATGGGTCTTGGAGTTGAGATAATGCCTTATTTTGATGTTGCGACAATCGTCATTGGTCTTATCTTGTTAGGTCGCTATTTTGAGGCAAAGGCAAAGGCTGGAACATCGGGAGCGATTAAAAAACTTGTTGAGCTTCAAGCAAAAACAGCTCGAATAATTAGAAATGGAAAAGAAACTGACATACCTATTGAGCAAGTTCGGGTAGGAGATATTTTACGTGTAAGACCAGGAGAGAAAATACCTGTTGATGGGCAAATAGTCGATGGGGAATCATCCATTGATGAGTCCATGATTAGTGGAGAAAGCATTCCAGTTGATAAAGCGAAAGGAGATATGGTCATTGGCTCTACAATGAACAGAGCAGGCACTTTTACCTACAAAGCGATGAAAGTTGGCTCTGACACAATGCTTGCTCAAATCATCAAACTGGTTCAAGAAGCACAAGGTAGTAAGGCTCCTATTCAGAGACTTGCCGATACAGTATCTTCTTACTTTGTCCCCGTCGTTATTATGCTTGCTTTCGCAACTTTTGGTATTTGGTATCTTTTTGGTCCTAATCCATCTTTTCTCTATGCAATGTTAAATACTGTAGCTGTGCTTATTATTGCTTGCCCTTGTGCAATGGGACTTGCTACACCTACCGCTATCATGGTGGGAACTGGATTAGGAGCTGAGAAAGGTATTTTGATTAAAGATGCTGAGAGTTTGGAACTAGCAAATAAAATAAAAGCAGTCGTTTTTGATAAAACAGGAACCTTAACAAATGGAAAGCCTGAAGTTACAGAAATTGTTTCTCTTAATTCATTCAAAAAAGAAGAAATCTTGAAGTTTGCTGCATCTATTGAAAAGGGTTCTGAACACTCACTTGCGGAGGCAATTGTCAAAAAGGCAGAAGAAGAGAAAGTAAGCTTGTCTGCTATCGCAAAGTTCCACGCAATCGCTGGGTTTGGTGTGGAAGGAGCGGTTGGAAGTAAAAAGGTCGTTTTTGGGAATAGAAAACTCATGGATAGAGAAAAGATTGACTACAAATCCTCAACTGAGCAGATTAGTAAATTAGAGAGTGAAGGTAAAACTGTAATGCTGCTGGCAGTAGGCGAAAAATTGGCTGGTCTTATTGCTGTTGAGGATACTATAAAGCCTTCTGCAAAAGCTGGCGTTAAATCATTGCTAGAAAAAGGCGTAGAAGTCATTATGATAACTGGCGACAATCAAAGAACTGCGAATGCCATAGCTCAAAAACTTGGTATTAAACGGGTTCTTGCAGAGGTTTTACCGCAGGAAAAGGAAGCAGAAATACAAAAAATTAAAAAAGAGGGAAAAATTGTAGCAATGGTCGGTGATGGTATAAATGATGCTCCTGCACTTGCTGCAGCAGATGTAGGAATTGCAATGGGTTCTGGCACTGATGTAGCAATTGAGGCAGCAGATATTATTTTAGTCAACAAAGACTTGCAAGCAGTCTCTTCAGCAGTGGAGCTTTCCAAGAAGACCATGAGAACGATTAAGATGAACTTATTCTGGGCATTTGGATATAATGTGGTACTTATTCCTGTAGCAATGGGAGCTCTACACCCTTTCTTTGGGATATTGCTAAATCCCATATTCGCTTCGGTAGCGATGGCCATGTCGTCAATCTCAGTTGTGTCAAACTCTTTACTCTTAAAAAGGGTTAAAATATAAAGTATGGAAATAAGAATTAAAAAACAAACAGTTTTAGTTTCTGCGGTAGTTATATCGTTTGCCTTGATTATTTTTCTTCTTTTAAAGATTAACTCTCTAGAACATCCATTCACGACTCCGAAACCTCAAAATATAAATCTTTGGGCTATATTTTTGACTGGCCTTTTAACCGGTGGTTTAACTTGTCTTGCAGTGCAAGGAGGGTTACTTGCTGCTACAATCGCTCAACGGGAAGAGGAAAAACTTAAAGAAAAAACAAAGCAATCGGGGAATGCAGTCCCTATCCTTGCTTTCTTAGCTGCAAAATTGATTGCATATACCGCCTTAGGTTTTCTTCTCGGGTGGTTTGGATCACTATTCCAGCTTTCATTGACTGCTCAAATTATCATGCAGGTTGTTGTAGTCGTATTTATGCTTGGAACAGCATTAAATATCCTGAATGTCCATCCAATTTTTAGATACTTTATTATCCAGCCTCCAAAATTTTTAACTCGTATGGTTCGTAATCAGTCAAAAAGTAAGAGCCTTTTTGCACCCGCACTTCTTGGAGCATTTACAGTATTTATACCCTGCGGAACAACACAAGCTATGATGGCGCTGGCAATTGGTTCTGCAAATCCATTCTTAGGGGCTGCGGTACTGTTTGCTTTTGTTCTGGGAACATCCCCGCTTTTCTTTATTCTTGGATATTTCGCAACAAGACTGGGAGACTCCTTACATCAAAAGTTTATGAAAATAGCAGCATTTGCTCTTATACTTCTTGCCATATTCAATCTTAATAATGTTCTTGCTCTAACTGGAAGTTCTTGGACCTTGAATAATATTTTCAAGCAATCAGACAAGACTGTGAACAGCATCTCGGAGGAGACACCATCGCAAAATGCTCTCATTACAATAAAAAGCAACGGATATACGCCAAACATCTTGACTGTTAAAGCAGGAACAACAGTCTCTTTAAAAATAGAAAATGATGGGGCATATTCTTGTGCTTCTGCATTTACAATTCCTTATTTTAACTATCAAAAGGTTGTTCAGGCAGGGAATACAGAAACTATTGCATTAAAGATGCCTGATAAGCCTACACAAATTCCTTTTATGTGCAGTATGGGAATGTATCGGGGGGTGATTAACGTAATATGACAAAGTTAAAGCTAAAAATTGATGGTATGCACTGCACAAGTTGTGCAATGAATATTGATGGTGAGCTAGAGGATACAGAAGGTGTAAAAAGTTCAAATACAAATTACGCTAAGCAGCATACCGAAGTGGAGTTTGATGAAGATAAGATTAGTCAGAAAAAAATCATTGAGATAGTAAAAAGCGTAGGGTATTCTGCAACTCCTCAGGCGAACTAGTTTGTGTAATGCTTGCATTTGTAACTGATTACACAAAAAACTTTCCATTTTCCTGGAATACATTATTTATTCTTTGAGGCTAATTGTTTAATAAACCGCAGGAAAATGGTTCTATTGTCTATGACTATTATTTTGATAGACAAATTGAGGCTAAATATTTATATAACCGCAGGGATTATCAGAAGTCCGTCTCACATACAATATATAGGGGAATGTAGGCGTAAAGATGTACACAACACTGCGTTAGTGTCGGGAGATATACTACTAAAATATCAAGTGATGGGAGCATCTGGATTTGCCGGTGTGCTTTCAGGATTTAGAAAATCATCTACGTTTGGGATATTAAAATTCTCATCTGGGCACTTCGATGGGGGTACCTTAATAAACTTTGTCCTCCAATCAAGTTTTCCTGGATTATCCCAAATCTCATCATACTTTTTATCAGCAGCATTTCTTAATTTAATTTGGTCCATAGCTTTCTTTCCGTCTTCCTCAGCTATCGACATGTTCAAGTCCTTTACGTAAAACGCTTCAACGAGCAGCTTTGTGGACTCAACATCTGCAACCCTCGAGACAAACTGAGTCATAGCAGCCTCCTTAACATAGGAAGGGTTGAAGTACTGAAAATCCCATCTGTCTATAAATTTCTTTTGTGCTTTTAGCCATGATTCTTGCTCTTGAACATACTTATTTGATGCAGCAAGATATTTATCTGTTTCTTTCTCATAGGTTTTTAGATCATTATCTTTTAATGCTTGCATAGATTTTATATATGCATTCTTACGGTCGATAATAATTGGATTTACTTTGAGGCATTGGTTATCCGCTAAAACAGAACCCTCATTTATTAGCAATTGGTAAGCCAATATTGATCCTCCGAAATATAGTAGAAGCAGTATAGCTATCGTTGTGATGGGGAAGAGCAATATGCGTTTTGTTCTTTCATTCATTTATTTACCTATTGGTTTTATATTATGCTCTTTTCTGTAGTTTGCTAACCAGTCGTCATTTTTCTTTTTAAATTTGTTATCTTGGTAGTTCTTTTTTCCCTCTTTTACTGCCAAAACAGCAGAGTACACAATAACTGCTAATAGTATCAATAATCTTATCGGATACGGGAAGATATTTGCAATCCCTGTACAGTTTCCCGATGAAGTTGTTAACAGACAATTTTCCGGTGCAAATCCTGTGGCAACGAATATAAATGCGAACATGACTACAAAGCAGATTATAAATGTAAGACCACCAACTAGGGTGCTTTTTAATAACATAACGCTCGTTAAACCTCAGTTGTAAGCATAACTGCTAGTTAATAAAAAGTCAACAGATTTAGCCTCATTTTATTAACTGTAGTGAAATAGCGATAGATCCAGGTGTTTTGATAAGTTCAGCTTATGAGTAAAATAACCCATGATGACATTTCTCTTGGAAGAAGAATAAGACGGGTTCGGGACCACGCAGGAATGTCTCAGGAAAAACTTGCAGAGAAAACTCATCTAACGCAGACACACATAAGTCTGGTAGAGACTGGAAAAAGAAAAATCAGTATGGAGGCTCTTAAGAAGATTGCTTCAGCCCTTGGGGTAAAAGTTAAGGATTTAATTCCTTATTAAGCCTCATCTCTTCTGATCGTTTGCTATAATTCTCTCGAGAATTAAAATTAATATGCAAAGCAAGCGAACTCCTCCAATTTATAGTCCACTCGAGACACTAATTTATTCTCCATCTCAAAAAGTGTCTGATCTTATTCGGCGTTTAGCTCACGAAGAGAAATTTCAGAACAAGGTTGTTTATTGTCGTGAATTAATTGGCATAAAAGATATGTTTTCCATTGATGCCACAAAGAGAAAAGAGAATTTTGATGAGCATCTTAAAATGCTTCCGAAAGAGAAATATGGTAATTACTTAATTGAGGTGTTCCAAATTCTTATTGATTTTAATTTACCTAGGAACTTATATACGACTATTAATTATTTTATAGGCACTGGTCTAATTTTTAATTCACCCGACCCCATGGTGGTATGGCGGGGAAAAGAGGAGAGCAAACGATGGGAAAATATTGCAGGTTTTAATATTTTGATTCTTGAGTCAATGACAGTATCAGAACTCATCAAGTATATAAAAAAGCATAAAGATGAGATAAACAAGGAAATGAAAAAACTTCCGAAAGTAAAAAAATCCATAAAGCATAAAGATGGTTTAATGATAGGTGGTTTTATTGTGGTGTTGCGTGACTCATTAGGTAAGAGTTTTAAGGAGATAGCAGACCTATTTAGTGAGCTCGAAGACGATAAATATAAAACATTCGGGGCTTCTGAACCTATAATGCTGTCTGAAAAAGAGGTTGCTATTTATTACTCCAGAGAGAAAAAGAGCGATATCTATTAAATACAACAAAACTTTGTATCATCTTTTGTAATCTACATTAGTTAATTTTTCTCCTAAACTTCCCTTATCATTAACATGAAACGGGAAGAATTAATCAATTATTTTCAGACTTTTGACCTCGCACTTGCTACGGTTATCTCCTTATCGTTTCCACTTTTGGATCTAGATAAAACCCAGAATCCACATAGAGCATTATTTATTTTCCAACGCAACAAAAAATTAGATGAAACAGTAGATAAATACTGGAAAAGAGAGCTTTTAGTTGAGCCAAGACAGTATTTTGAACAGTTAAAAACTTTGAAAGGACGGTTATACGCACATGAGTAATCGTAGTGATGAACTGTCCTTTTTTGATGAGGAAATGGCTTGGAGAAAAAGCCAGGAAAGAAGAGACACGGGGCGGGAAATTATTGAAGACATGACGTATCAAGAAGCTCAAGAGCTGCTCGTTCCTTTAATGGAAGCACGAATTGATATTAAAAGTCAGTATGACAAGAAGTACAAACAAGTAGTCAGATTAGTTAAAAAGCATTACGCTCCGGATACCTTTGAGTTCGATTTTGCAGTGCAAGTGATTTGGGCTCTTAAATTCCAGACAGATGATGTAAGAAATCATTTTCTCCTTCAAGCACTAGAGAGATATTGGTTACTTAACGAATCAAGAAAGCCTCTTCCACGGCACCCGTTTCACGCTGCCAGACTTGATTATGACGCTCTCGTCTCAGAAGCCAAACAAATCCCGATTGAGTCATTAATTAAATCCCACTTCAGAAAATCTGGAGCGAATAGCTTAAAACTGCTTTGCATTTTTCATCAAGAAAAAACCCCAAGTCTCACAATTTTTACTGACACGAACACCTTTTATTGTTTTGGATGCAAGGCTCAAGGTGACTCCATCGCTTTTTATCAAAAAGTATATGGAGTTGATTTTGTTGAAGCAGTTAAAAGATTAACAAATCAATATTAATATGAATAGCGAAAAAATTAATAACTATCTTGAGGATAAAAGAACTCCTAAATCTAAAGGAAAGAAAAATTATAAGTCATTTGTTCAATTAGAAGATGGAAAAATCGCTGAAGAAATTGTAGCTCCTGATCCAGCTTTTGCTATTTATGATCCCGTAACTGAACAAGTTGAGATAAAGCCAACAGTGCAAGTTAACGGAAAATATATTTATCCCCTTGATGGTGATCTGGTTACAAAAAAAGTCGTACTATTTCCTGAAAAGGTAGAGGAATATTCAAGCATAGAAGACCTAAGACAGGATATTGCCACTTTCATTCATAAATACGTTGATATACATCCTTTTTATGAGAAAATCGCTTCCTACTACGTACTTCTTACTTGGCTTTTTGATAGAAACACTGTTATTACCTATCTTGGGATATATGGGGATTATGGAAGTGGAAAAACACGAGCTGCTCAAGTAATAGGAAATCTTTGCTATAAACCAGCTCCAGTTTCCGGTGCGTTGACCTGTGCCCCTATTTATCGCCTTTTAGATCAAGCCAGAGGGACACTTATCATTAATGAATTCGATTTTGACAACTCCGATATGGGGATTGAGCTGATTAAGATCCTAAATAACGGATATGAAAAATCACTTCATGTATTACGAGTTGAAGGGAGAACCGGCAAAGTTGAAGCATTTGACGCTTTTAGCCCCAAGATATTTACCTACCGTAAAAAGAAAAAGGATTTAGCATTTGAAAGTCGGCTTATCACAATCCCAATGGAGGAAACAAAAAGAGAAGATATATCTGTACTTTTGCCTCTTGAGTATGAGCAAGAAGCTCTAGAAATAAGAAACAAGCTATTAATGTTTCGTTTTAAGAATTTTCATAAGAAGGTAGTGGTAGATGAGACGATTTTTCAAGGTGTAGAAAGACGTTTGCGACAAACTCTGTATCCTCTGTTAACAGTTGTAGATGATTCTGAATTCATTAAAACGCTTGGAATGTTTATTCAGGGCTGGCAACAACAGCAACAAACAGATAGAGGCATGTCTTGGGTTGCAGATTATCTCGTATCGCTTATTGAACTTACAAAAACAGAAGCAGATATTACAGTCAAAGCCCTAACTGATCAATATAACCAGGGAAAGATAGGTAGGGAGATAGTTTCCACGAAAAGAGTTGGCCATGTAGTGCGGGAAGAATTTAGATTGAAAACAGGACGGCTTACAGCAGGTGAGCATAAAGGACAATATGGGATCAAAATAGACAAGGAAAAATTAAAAGCATTATGTTTGCGGTACGGTGTTGAAATCCCTGAACAAAGCTCACTACATTCACCAAGTTCACCACAAGATCAGCTTTATAGTGAAGATGGTGAACATAGTGAATATAAAGAAGATAGTAAAGAACTGGCAAAAGATGCTCTTGAGCCTTGCTTTATCTGTGGCTCAATAGAATTCTGGAGACGCCACGATGGAGGAGTAGTTTGTAAAACTTGTCATCCTCCAGCATCGGATGCGGATGTAAAGGAGTGGATAACGGTATGAGAACAAAAATCGTTAACACCTACAAATTAACCATCACAAAGGTAGAGATAGAGAAGGAAGAAATACAAGCTAAATTAGATGATGCGTTTGACTACTTATTTGATGAGATATTTAAAGAATTACAGTTAGAAGATATGCAAAAAGATCAATTGCTTGTCCTAAACTAGGTATTGACATTTATTAATTATGTCTATATAGTCAAAATATAAATATGTCCAACAGATTAACTATTCAACAAGTAGCAGATGAACTGGAAGTATCCACAAAAACACTTCGCCGGTGGGAAGTTAGTGGGTTATTAGTACCTGAAAGAGAGCCTGATACAAATATTCGTTTATACCATCCTTATTTAATTGGTTATTGGAAAAAGCTATTAACTTTAGATAGAACCTTGAGAGATCATCTGAAACTTTTGGATGGATTACGAAAAGAGTTAGACAAATACATGCTTGAACAGGATTATGTGCCAGGGAAACCGCTAAAACTATTTGATAAAGACTCAGCTAGTAGTTTTTTTGAAGCATCTGAAAAGATGGACAAATGGGAAAAGGACTACAAAAAATTGCTGGAGGAACTTATGACGTATCCAAAAAACATGGTTAAGGCAACGACTGAAGAGTATGAAGGGAAAAATAAGAAATGAAAATTGTAGCCTTTTATGCGAGAGTCTCTAGTCAGAGGCAGGAAGAAGAGCAAACAATAGATACACAAATCCTTGCAATAAATGATTATGCCAAAGAACATAATCTTACCATCGTTAAAGAATATAAGGACGAAGGATGGAGTGGGACAATACTTGCCAGACCTAGCCTTGATGAATTGCGACTTGATGCAAGAAGTAAAATGTGGGAGGCAGTAATTGTCTATGATCCAGACCGCTTAGCAAGAAAATATTCATACCAATCATTAATTATTGATGAACTAGAAGAGATAGGAGTAAAAGTATTATTTGTTACAACACCGCCTCCTCGTGATGACTCCGATAAATTGTTAATGGGTGTGAAAGGATTATTTGCAGAATATGAAAGGGCAAGAATTGCTGACAGATTTAGGCTAGGTAAGCTCAGAAAAGCCAGGGAAGGCAATGTAGTGACTACGGAGGCTCCGTATGGATATGTATACATTCCTAAGCAAGTTAAAAAACAAGGTTATTATAAAATCAATCCTACTGAAGCAGAGGTAGTAAAAATTATTTACTCATTAATAGGGGAAAGAGCCTACACTATAAGAAAAGTTATTAAACAACTACAAGAGCTTGGCATTAAACCCCGTAAAAGTAAAAGAGGTGTTTGGAGTAACAGTACATTGGTCAGTCTCCTCCGAAATGAGACCTACATAGGAAAAGCACATTATCTTAAATCATATGGTGTTGTTCCAGAAAATCCTCTTAAACACGAGAAATATAAAAAGGTAAAAAAGACGAGCAGAAAAATGCGACCTACGGAAGACTGGATAGAAATTGCAACGCCTCGTATTATTAGCGATGAGTTATTTTATAAAACACGAGAACAGTTAAGGAATAATTTTGAATTAAGTAATAGGAATAGAAAAAATGAGTATCTACTTTCTGGAAGAATATATTGCGTATGTGGTCAACGAAGAGCAGGAGAGGGGCCACAAAAAGGGAAGCATCTTTATTATCGTTGTACTGATAGAGTGCATACATATCCGTTGCCTCCACAATGTTCAGAAAGGGGAATTAATGCACGTATCGCTGATAGGCTCGTATGGGAAGGATTGACTGATTTAATAACCTCTTCAGATTTAATTCAGAAACAGGTAGAGGGTTGGGCTTCACGAAGACAAGTAGGTATTTCATTTAATGGTTCAACAGATACATTAAAAACAGAGTTAGAAAAGCTAAAAAAAGAAGAGCAAAAGTATATCAAGGCTTATGGTGCAGAAATTATCACTTTTGACCAACTACAAGACTTAATAAATGATATTAAGGTTAAGAAGGTATCAATTGAGGGACAATTGAAGAATACTGTTACAGAGCAAAGAGAAGCGAAAGTAAAAATGCCCTCAAGCTATGATATTGAACGGGTTGCAAAAAGAGCTGCAGAAGTTCTTAGAGAAATTGAAGGTGATACCAAGCCAAAACTGCTGTTTGATAAAAAACAGGTGTTTGTGAGAAAATTGGTTGATAAAGTTGTGGCAAATCAAGGAGAAATGACAGTTTCTGGGTATATGCCACTAGGAAAGGAGGATAAAAATTATGTCAAGTTCAGGTCTTTCGGTCGGGATTGTGGGGTTACCTAATGTTGGTAAGTCCACTTTATTTAATGCACTTCTTA
>CAZXND010000006.1:0-23438 GCA_964641355.1 uncultured Gammaproteobacteria bacterium
ATAACGTCGTGCCTATTGAAGAATGAGCCAGTGAGTCTTTGTATTGCGCTTGTCTAAGGACGTATCGTCCGGAGGCGGAGTGAAAGCGATCCCTAACTGGGAAATTATGCGCAATGTAAAGGACCCGAAACCAGGTGAGCTAACCATGAGCAGGGTGAACCTACGCGAAAGCGTGGGGGAGGCCCGCACTCGTGTCCGCAGCAATGGGCTGAGATGACTTGTGGTTAGGGGTGACATACTTAACGTACCTGGAGATAGCTGGTTCTCCCCGAAATATATTTTGGTATAGCCTTGTTCAAACTCTTCTAGGGGTAGAGCACTGGATGGGCTCGGGTGGAGAAATCCATCCGGTCTAACCAAACTTCAAATACTAGAAAGAAGAACACGGAGTCAGACTTGCGGGGCTAAGCTCGTGGGTCGAGAGGGAAACAACCCAGACTCCCATCTAAGGTCTCTAAATTTAAGCTAAGTTGTTAAGGAAGTAAGTCGTCCCGAGACAGCTAGGAAGTTGGCTTAGAAGCAGCCATCTTTTAAAGAAAGCGTAACAGCTCACTAGTCGAATTAGGACGCTTGCGCCGAAAATGAACGAGGATTAAGCTTAATACCGACGATGGAGAATCCCGATTTATCGGGGTTGGTAGGGGAGCGTTTTCTCTGCTTTGAAGCTGAACTGTAAGGTTTGGTGGAGCGGAGAGAAGTGAGAATGCTGGCATGAGTAGCGAGAGGCACGTGAATAACCGTGCCCGCCGAAAATCCGAGGTTTCCTTCGCCATGTAAGTCAGCGAAGGGTTAGTCGGCACCTAACGGTGGCCCGCAGTAAAAGGCGGGGTAACCGGATGGACGAGTCGTTAAAATTCGACTACAGGATTTGATGCGTTATAACTTAAGGATTGACTAAATTGGAAACGGTCGTCATGTACACATGATCCAAGTCACGAGGCAGTTTAGGTAGGAAAGTCCGTCTAAACGTTTTAACCGAGTGGTAATGGGAAGTCTGGGAGAAGTTTCAGACAATGACCTAACTTTCAGTTTACAAGAAAAGATCCGTAAGGAGTGTCAAGTCTTGCCGTACCATATTACCGACACAGGTGGATTGGTCGAGTAGACTAAGGCGATCGGGAGAAGAATGTTCCAGGAACTCGGCAACAAAAGCTGGGCGTAACCTTTGGGAGATGCCCTGCCCTGATTTAATCAGGGTCGTAGCTAAAGATTGCTTAGCGACTGTTTATCTAAAACACAGGTCCCTGCAAAGCCGAAAGGCAACGTATAGGGGCTGACACCTGCCCAGTGCTGGTAAGTCAAGAGTTGGGTGCTGAGATTACATCAAGGCGCTTACTCAAGCTCCAGTGAACGGCAGCAGTAACTATAACTGTTCTATGGTAGCGAAGTTCCTTGTCGGGTGAGTTCCGACCCGCACGAAAGGTAGAACGACTGAGCAACTGTCTTGAACATTTACCCGGCGAAATTGAGATGGCTGTGAAGACGCGGCCTAGTTGTCCTTGGACAAAAAGACCCCGGGAGCTTTACTGTAGTTTGACATTTAGAAACTTTTTTCAACTGTCGAGAATAGGAGGGAGCGCTTGCGCAACAGTGGAATACCTCTCTTTGAGATGAGTGACTATTACTTCTTTACCGCAAAAAAATCCGGTAGAGGGACAGTGTCTGATGGGCAGTTTGACTGGGGAGGTCGCCTCCTAAAAAGCAACGGAGGTGTGCAAAGGTTGGCTTCGCGCGGATGGAAATCGCGCTGAATGTGTAAAGGCATAAGCCAGCTTAACTGCGAGACGTACATGTCGAGCAGATACGAAAGTAGGTCTTAGTGATCCTGCGTCCCTTTGTGGTCTGGACGCAGCTTAACGGATAAAAGCTACCCCGGGGATAACAGGCTGATCGCTCCCAAGCGTCCATAGCGACGGGGCGGTTTGGCACCTTAATTAACATTGGGGCGCCTATGTAGTAATATATAAGCCTGAATTCACGAGGAAGATAGATAGGTCTTTTTGTTGAATAAAATTTACTAGCTCAAATCGGTGAACTCCAAAATCCGAACAATTTTGGACAATACCGAGATCCGCCAGCTGGCGGATTGTATCGACTATTCCCTTAAGAGGGGATGATATAGACTTCTTGTTCCTGTTTTAGGTTCAAAATTTATAGTTTATATAATACGGCTAGCTCCTGATGACCATCAGGATGAAGGTATAGTCAAGCCTCTTGGTAACAAGAGTAGTCTTTTTTCAGATAGAAAAAAGTAGAGACAGCGATGTCGGCTCATCCTAGCGCGGAGGTGGAGAAGCTTCCAAGCGTCGGGCTGTTCGCCCGTTAAAAGGGTACGCGAGCTGGGTTAAGAACGTCGTAAGACAGTTCGGTCTCTATCCAGGACAACCGTTTGAGATTTGAAGGGAGCCGTCCCTAGTACGAGAGGACTGGGAGGGGGGAATCCCTGGTGTGCCGATTGTAGGTAAACCTGCATTGTCGGGTAGCTAAATTCCCATGGGATAACCGCTGAAAGCATCTAAGTGGGAAGCCCACCTTAAGACAAGATCTCTAAGACTCCTTCTAGATCAGGAGGTTGATAGGCGGAGAGTGTAAGATGAGTAATCATTTAAGCTGATCCGTACTAATAAGTCGTTTTAGCGTAGGTTTCAGAAAACTTTTCTGACCTAGTTGTTAATTCTCAAGATATAATTTTGCTTTTGAGCCTTTCGGTCTTTTGAGCAACTTGGAACCACCTCTTCCCATTCCGAACAGAGAAGTGAAACAAGTTAGCGCCTACGATACTCGATAAACGGGGAAAATGGGTCGAGGCCGGGGGACTCAAGAGCAAAATAATCTCCAATTGTTAATTTCTAATCTTAAATTTTAGTTGCTTCTATTTCCAAATAGAGATTCAAATCGATCTCTATCTCCGGATGCAATTGATCCAAAAATCGCTATCCCAAAAATATTTATCTCAGAGTCTCTTCTTCCAGAAGATCTCTGTGCCATTTTAAAAAGATTTTCTCTTGCCCCCTTTGTTTGTCTAATCATAAAAAGTTTATTTGCAAGTTCATAAGGTTGATCTTTAGAGTATATCCTTTCAAATAAATCTTTGAGCATTGTGAATTGGGTTTTTGCACCTCCATTCCCAAATTCAAAGAAGTCTATTTCTGTAGATGGATGACTAGAGTGATAGATATAATCTGCAATGACTATTTGTTCTAATCTTTCTAAAGACTCAAACATTGAAATCTTTCTTTCCTGATGGGTATATTTTAATGTTGCACCGTCGACATAAACGTCATTTCCCAGAGTATCCAGCTTAGGCCCTGTGACGTGAAGATATTCTCCAAAAACTGCTTGATCAAAGTCTTTTGAATAGTACTCACTGCTTAAATAGTCTGCAAGGGCTAAAGACAAAAAAGCATCAACCATATCTCTTTGTACTTCCGGAGTAGGGGTAGGAAGCTTTCTAAGTGCTTCTGAAATTGATAGGCCATTAATAAAAATTCTTTTTGCACTTTCTGTACGCAAATCAATTTTAAAAAATGGTTTTCTTGCCTCTTCACCGCTACGAGTATATTTACCGAATGCACTATTTATAACATGATATTCATCAATATTTGTTATTAGTTCTGTTTCTTGTGCTAATTTCTCAGAGTTAAGATTTGTTTGAAAATTGTCCGCATAGTTTTCAGACACAACTTTTGTTCTGGTTTGTATAAGATCTAAGTTTATTTCTGGTAATTCAGGAGGAAAGGGAGTCTCTTCTATACGATGAACAACTTGAGGAGAATCATTTCTTTTACAAGATAGACCCATCAAACCTAGGCTTGAATAAATTAAAAAATCCCGTCTGCTAAAATTTTCTTTCACTTACTGGTAAGAAGTTTATGAATTATTAGCTTTCATTGTTTCTTTCTTGTTTGAGACCAGGTTTTTATTGTTGTATTTACTCATGTACTTATCGATGCCGTGCTCAATGATCAAACCAATTGATCTTATTGCTTGATCGATCATTTCCTTAGCTTTCTTTCTCTCCTGTGCGGTGAAAGGGGAGACTACATACTCGGTGATATCTCTTTTTTGCTTCTTAAAATTGTTAAGTTTTGTATCACCTATTCCAAGCCGTACTCTGAGAAATTTATCACTTCCAAGTTGTTCAATTACAGATTCAACGCCATGATGACCACCTGCTGCTCCTCCGAATCTTATCCGGATTTTACCAAGAGGAAGGTCAACATCATCATAAATGAGTACTAAATCTTCGGGGTTTGTTTTATTCTTACTTAATAGTGTTTTTACGGCGAATCCTGAATTATTCATGAAGGTTTTTGGTTTTGCGAGAAGTATTTCTTCACCCTCGATTTTAAGAATTTTAGTATCAATTTTTTCGTCACGTTCCCAAAAAGTTTTTTTAAGAGGTTCAAATTGCTTGAGAAGGGTATCTACTGTCATGAAGCCTATATTGTGTCTTGTTTCCTGGTATTTTTCACCTGGATTTCCAAGTCCAATGAGAATCTTCATAGGAAAATTTTATCACGATTAGTTTGAGTTTCAAGCAGAAGAATGTTTCATATAGATTTAACTTGAGGCGCTTGAATATTGGCTTAAAGCATAATTCCAGGTTTTAATAGCAAGATAGATAAAAAGTGAACTTATTATGATCGATACTAATATGAGGGGAAAGTTGAGCGACCCCATAAGAGCTTTTGCTGGAAATGTCATCATGATTGCAACGGGAATTACAAATGTTAAAAAACCACGAAGTGGTTCGTGATAAATATCTATTGGAATGCGACCAGTAGATGTAAGATCTCGATAAAGCCATAAAGTGTTATCTACTTCGGTAGTTAAAATTCCGATTGCAAGTATAAAGATATGGAATGCAAGGGCAATTATTAGTGCGTTAATAATAAGAATAATATAGATCAAAACTTCTAAAAAGGTAATATTTCCAAGATGATTTATGCCTAAAATTATTAATCCAACTGATATTAAAAGGATTATTATGTCAAGTATATCGCTTCCTCCAAAAAGAGAGCGAAAGAGTGGTGAGATGGGTTTTGTTAGAAAATAGTCAAACTCTCCACTTCTAACGTAGCCTCTAAATCTATAAACTTCACGCAGAAAAAGTTGTGTTGTAACATCTATAATATTAAATGTTGCAAAGAAAAAGATTACTTGCCAAAGAGAATACCCGCCAAGTCGGCGAGTTGATCCAATAAGAAAAATAATAAAGAAAAGAAAGAAGGCGAATCGTAGAATTTTGCCGATGATAAAAATTAAGGCTCCACTTCTTGATGATATTGCTATTTGTGAAGCGTTAAGGCTCATTATCCACCATAATTTTATATGTTTTGTGTTCATCTTCCTTGTGCTGAGTAGTTTTTAAGACCAGTACTCCAAATGAATCTTGTAAATAGATAAGTTGCAAGAAGCCAGAAAAGAGAAATAAATATCCCACTCACCATTTCTCCGATTGAAATTTGGCCCAGATAGATCTTTACAGGAAAGTAGAGTAGGTAGGTAAAAGGGAGAAATGAAAAAACATTAAAGATATTTTTTGGGAGAATGTCTAATGGAAAAAGCTGTCCAGCAAAAAAGCTTAAAAGAATTGAGAAAATAAAGCGCGGAGCCCACACTTCAGGACTCCAGAATCCAATAGCACCAAGTAAAAAATTAAAAAAGAAGTAAAGTGTCATGCCAATTATGGCCGAGATTGAAGCTAGAATTATGATTATCGGATTTGTTTGAATAAATATATGTGGATGAAAGAAAAAAATTATTAGTGAAACCTCAATAACGGCAAATACTATATTCATAATCTTGTCACCGAGGTCTTTTGAAAACCAATATGCGAAGTAGTTAATGGGTTTTATCAAAAAGTTGGACAAATTACCGTTATTAATTTCTTCTCCTACGCCGTAACTCCTAGAGGAAAAAACAATAGATGATGCTAACTGAGTCCCAATTATATAGGTAAGCATTTGTTCTTGATTGTAACCAAGAATACTTCCTTTTGCAGGGATAATCGCATCCCAAAGGAAAAAGACCGTAAGCAATTGAATAAGCTCTCTTACTCTCCACATCGTGAAATTAAGTCGGTAGGTAAAAGTTTCATCGAAAGTGTTTCGTGCAACAAGGTAGTATTTCTGCATAATTTAC
Source organism: uncultured Gammaproteobacteria bacterium (assembly GCA_964641355.1). Classification (GTDB taxonomy): domain Bacteria; phylum Patescibacteriota; class Microgenomatia; order Levybacterales; family GWA1-39-11; genus CAZXND01. Next base: position 6,148 of record CAZXND010000006.1, read on the forward strand.
TCTTCCGGTTTTAAAATTGTGTTAGTTACTCAGTTTTAAAGAAGTCTCGAATTACATCTTCAACGTCTGGGCCTTCAATGTTGAGATCTTGCACTGGTAGGGATCGAAGAGCTTTATAGGTAGCATCACTTGCATGTTCTGCATCTATCTTTAGAACGACCTCGGGAAATTCGTAACTTTTTAATTCTCCAAACCCGGCGAATCTTGACTTATCAACTTTATCTTTTAAAGTAATATGAATTAATTTATACGGAGCGTGTTTTTTGATAAAACTCGCCAACTCTCCATCAAAAAGTAACTTTCCCTTGTTTATAATAATTATTCGCTTACAAAGCGCTTCGACATCTCCCATGTAGTGACTAGTGAGTATGATTGTGGATTTAAAACGTTCGTTATATTCTTTGATAAATCTTCTTAAGTTTTCCTGCATTACAACATCAAGACCTATTGTTGGTTCGTCTAAGAATAAAACTTTAGGCTGATGGATTAATGATGCGACTAGTTCACATTTCATTCTTTGTCCAAGAGAAAGTTTTTTTACTTGAACTTTCAAAATGCTTTCAATATCAAGAAGCTCAACTAGTTGATGTAGAACCTTCTTAAAATTTCCATCAGGTATACCATATATTTCTTTATTGAGTATGAAAGTATCTATTGGAGGCAAATCCCACCAAAGCTGATTTTTTTGTCCCATTACAAGCGCTATATCGTTTAAAAAGGAAGTTTTTCTCTCTTGTGGTTTATAACCAAGCACAGAAACATGACCAGATGTGGGGTAGAGAAGTCCCGACAAGCATTTCAAGGTTGTGGTTTTTCCCGCACCGTTTGGGCCTATAAATCCAATTAATTCACCCTCTTCTATATCGAAAGAAATGTCATTGACTGCTGTTACCGTTTCATATTCGCGGGAAACTAAGCTTTTTAGCGATCCTAAGATTCCAGGTTCTTTTTTGTGGACTCGGTAGTTTTTTTTGAGGTTTTTGACATTTATAACAGTCATGGGATGCTCTAATGATACAATTTTTAGCTTCAAAGTACAATCTTTACTTGACTATCTTAAATGTTATTACTAAAATGCAAGTATGGATAAAGAAGGAGAAGGCAGAGATGCACAAGGTAGAAGAGATGTGGGTGAAGTGGATGCTGAGGCTTTATTTAAAAAAATGGATAAGTTAAACAAAAAGGCTAGAGCAAAGGGTGCTGGGTTTGGGCTTCCTTCTGTTCCATTTAGAATTCCAGGATTAAGTTCGAGAAATGGTTTGAAAATTAAAGTTAAATAGAGCTTAGGTTAATATTTTTTTATCTTCAATTTCTCCGTTTGAACCAATTCTATAGATGTAAACTTCTCCTGTTGCGATCTCTAATTTTGGAACTTCATTGTCGGAAATTTCTTCAAGATACTTAATAAGCGCACGTAAGCTATTACCATGAGCAGAAATTAAAATGTTTTTCCCCTCCTTTAATTTTGGCAAAATTTCTTGTATAAAATATGGCACTACACGATCATAGACTTGCTTTAAACTTTCACCGTTGGGAATTGTTGTATCGTATCCTCGTCTAATTTTCTTAAACTCTTCATCGCCTACTTTCTTTTGAATTTCCCATTTATTTTTTCCCGTATAGTCACCGTAATCACGCTCATTTAGAGCTTTGTTTTCAACTCTTTGTACGTTTTTTTTGTTTATCTCTTTTAAAATTTCATCGGCTGTCTCTTGAGCTCGAGAGAGAGTAGAGGTGTACGCAATATCAATCGGCAGATCTTTGATCTTTTTTCCGGCGGATCTTGCTTCTTCACGTCCTTTATCAGAAAGTGGAATATCCATCCATCCAGTCCAAAGACCTTTTGCATTCCACTCACTCTCCCCATGTCTAACTAAAATTAAATAAGACATAATGATTAAGTAGTATCTAGTGTATAGTCTAAATTAATTTATACTAAATTCCAAGAATTCTTATAGCAAGAAGCATTAACTCATTTATGATATTTCCCAGAGAAAAAGGACCAATTGGGAAGAGAAGGAGAATGAATAAAATAAATATACCAACTTGTCCAATTGACATATAGGATAAGGCTAATTCTTTAGGCAATAAAATAGAAAAAACCTTTGATCCATCAAGCGGAGGAATAGGGATTAAGTTAAGAATTCCAAGGATTAAGTTGTAAAAAACTACTTGGTAAAAAATCAAATTTAGAAAATGAGGAAGTAGTTCTGTCCGAATTATTAATGCTCCTGTGATTGCTAAGACGAGGTTTATAAAAGGTCCAGCGAGTGCAGTTAGGGCTAAGTCTTTTCTTCCATCACGAAAATACATCGGATTAACAGGAACAGGCTTTGCTGCTCCAAAAACGATCGGAGATCCAGAAAGAATTAATAAGGCGGGAAGTGCAATACTCATTATAGGATCAATGTGGGGTAGTGGATTAAGAGTTAATCTACCCATAACCTTTGCGGTAGGATCACCGAGCTTTTCTGCAACCCAACCGTGCATGACCTCATGAATTATAGCTGAGTAAATAAGAATTATTAGAGGAATTAGGAAATCCATGACTATATAATAATAAAATTAAATGTTTTTAAAATCTACTTTAGGAATTATAGGAATCTTAAGAAGTTAGTATAACATTCATAAAGTTGTATTCAAGCAGAGAAATAAAATCTTAGATGTTCAATTAGGGCGGAAGATAAATGTGAGAAATTTAAGACTGTAGATCTTCCGTATTTGCGATTATAATGACTTACTTCTGTTTCAGCAAATTTGGCTCCCTTCTTTTTGAGTTTTAAAATAAGCTCAAGACAAATTAGGCCTGATTTAGACTTGAGACTTAATTTTTTTATCATCTTGTTATTTATCAGCCGAAAATCACAGTCGACATCTCTAATTGGGATAGAATAGAGAAAGTGAATAATATTACTATAGATGCTGCCAGTGATTTTTCTTCCCCACGTATCGTGTCTGTCTTTTTTGTAACCGTTTACAACGTCTATCCCGGGTTCTAGTTTTTTAATAAGTAATTTTAGATCACAAGGATTATATTGACCATCGCCATCCGTATAAAAAACCCAATCTTTTTTTGAGTTTTTAAATCCTTCTTTTAATGCCCCACCATATCCAAGAGGACTTTTATAATAGAAAGTTTTTAAATTTTTGTTTTTCTTTTTTAATTTTTCTAAAATTTCCCTCGTGTTATCTTTTGAGCCATTATCAATTACCAATACTTCAAAATCGTTAGTACAGGTTTTAGCGATTTTTGTAGCGTTTTCGATAAGAGAAGGAAGAGATTTAGAGTCATTTAAGGCCGGAAAGAAAATCGAGAGACTTGATATTTTATTCATGATTTAGGATACAAAATATCCTCGTGTAAAAAACATGGTAAATAAGATTAAGATTAAAATAGATATCAAGAGATAGATAGTTTTAAATCCCTCATTTTTCTTTTCTAAGAACAGGGTGAGAGAGAGGAAAAAGGGGTAGATATGAAGCCCATATCTTGGCATTCCTTGAAAAGTACCAGTGAGCGCGGGAATAAGTATTGAGATTAAGAAAAAAATCCAATAGGAAAACCTTATTTTTTTATAGGAATAGAGTAACATTACTAGATACACAACAACAAAAAATAATTCAAAGCCTGCAATTAGATGAGAAAGATTTAGCTGTGGGTCCAAAAACAAGATTCTAAAGTATCTCCAAAAAACTTGAAGCGGCAAGGTAATCCTATCTTGATTCCAGTTTTTCATAGCAGAAAAAGGAGTGGTAAAGTCTCCGAAAAGCTGATAGTTATAGAAGAGAAAAAGAAGAAAAGAAAGTGGTATTAGCAGGCTAAAGTAGATTTTAGTGTTAAGTACTTTAATTAGTTTTAATTTTTTTATTTTTTCAATATTGTTTTTAAAATTATAGTCTAAATTTAAACCTTCAATTAGAATCGGAAAGAAAAGGGCTAACCCATTCAATCTTGTTAATGTTGCCATTCCTCCCACTAAGCATGCGAAAAACATTTTCTTTCGTCTTATCAAAAGCAGGGAAAGCGAAGCTAAAAAGAAGAAAAACGAGTCATTGTAAACAGCCACATAGTAAAAAGAAGTAGGATACGTAAGTATTATTAACGTGATTAAGTAGGAAAGCTTGGTGTATTTGTCGAGTTTTACCAATTTAAGTACTACAAATATTGCTGCAATGAAAAATATAGTGGATACCAACTGTGCAAGAAACACAATTTCAATTTTTAAGACCAAAGACAGGAGAAAGATGGTTAAAGGGTAGAGTGGAAAAAAGGGACTGAGAGTAAGACTGTATCCATACTTAGCAATTTCTAAATAGTGTATTCCATCGAAATTACCCCAGACGGAAATAAGATAAGATAAATCGTAGGAAATAGTTGATAGGTTATATCCCAGTCTGATTGGAATGATCATATATGCCATAATCGCAACTGAAAATAAAAATAACCTCCAAAAAATTATTAAAAATAAGATTTTAAATTTAAACTTGTTCATAAAATGCTCTAATCTCCTTAGTTATATAGTCAACTGACTCTTTTGTTAGTGAAGGATGAAAAGGCAGGCTTAGAATATTTTTTGATAATCTTTCTGCGATTGGAAAATCTCCCAACTTATATTTTAGGAAAGAGAACGCGGGTACAAGATGAAGGGGTAAGGGGTAGTGGATGTATGTTTTAATATTCTTTTTTTCAAGAAACTTCATTAACCTGTCTCTTTCTTTCACTTCGACTACAAGTAAATGGTTTACTGGATCAGAATTGGAATCTGAATCTAAAATTCTTAAATATTTATCAAGGCCAAGATTTAGTATTTGACTCGTGTAATATTTAAAAATTTTCTTTCTTTTTTGAAAATCTTTTTTTATATTTACAAGATATAGATTGAGGATTCCAGCTTGAATCTCTGGAATCCTTGAATGGCCAGAAATAAATTCGCTTTTATATCTTTCTTCCTCTCCATAGGATTTGGCCATTAAAAAAAATTTGTGGCTTTTTTTATTTCTAGTCCAGATTGCACCGCCATCTCCAAGAGTACCTAAGTTTTTGGTGGGATAGAAGGAAAAACAGGAAATATCCCCAAAAGTTCCAAGTGAGCGGTTCCTGTAGCTTGACCCAAATGACTGAGCACAGTCCTCGATCAAAGTGATTTTTCTTTTTTTAAGATTGGAAGCGATCTTTTCTATATTGGAGCAATTCCCATACATGTGGACAACTATAACGGCTTTTGTTTTGGTGGTAATTTTATCTTTAATTTCATTCCAGCTGACTTGTCCACTATTGTTAACATCGCAGAAAATAATCTTAAACTTTTCACCATTGGTTGCAAATGCAGTCGGGTAGGAGTTTGTTGGAAGAATGACTTCGTCACTTTCTTTAAGATTTAAGCTTTTAAGAGCAATATTTATGGCATCATGACCCGAAGCCGTTGTGGTGAGAAATCCAGTTCCAATAAACTCGAGTAGTTTTTTTTCTAATTTTTTTGTCTCACGCCCATTAAAAAATTCACCCTTGTCAATTATCGAGGTTAAAAGCTTTATTCTTTTAGATTTATTTCTTCGGGCATTTAATACAGTATGATTAAAGAAGAAAAAGGGTGCCTGCCTTTTCATTAAATCAGTCTTTTGCGGGAGTCCAAAAATCCGATCCTAACGTATCCCAGGGCAGTCTGTGTTCATCAGGATTTTCGCGATTAAACGATCTATTAACAAAGTATATAAGTTCTGCTTCTTTTCCGCTAAAGTTTCCAGAGCCATGTGCTACACCTTTTGGAATAATAAGAATTTCTGATTTTCCTCCACCCATATTGATTCTTAAGGACTTTCCAGATGTTGAAGAGTCTTTTCTCACATCCCAAAGTCCAACAAAAAGCTGAGAAGTAGGAGGAACAAACCACATTTCATACTGTTTTAGATGTAAGTGCCAGGCTTTGATAGAGTTGGGGAGAAGGCGAGTTCTATTTATTTGAGCGAGTTTAAAGCCAGGTATTCCTTCAACTTCTCCTGCTTCATTAAGAACCAACACCTCCGAAAAGTCTCCTTGCTCTCCAACATGAGTTTCAAGCTCAATAATTTCTACTCCGTCGATGGATTCGTTTGAAGAATAATTTTGTGTTGTTAATTTTGACGATGCTGTATCAATGAGGTCAGTTATTTTCAAACCCTCTCCGTTGGTCATAAAGCAATTTTATGATAGGCGTCTACCTTTGTCAAACGGTTTTTTAAGAATGGGATAGATTTGAATTGAAAAAACAATCAGTTATAATCAAAGTATGACAGCTACAGGACATGCGCTTGTTGGAGTTCTGATTGCAGGAAAGCTCCATAACCCCTTACTTGTTGTACCTGTTGCTTTTGCTTCTCATTATATTTGTGACCTCCTTCCACATTGGGATAGTGGTACTTATTGGAGAAATAAATCAAAACAAAGGTTTTTTCTTGAGGCTTTAGCTGATGTCATCGTGAGTATAGTTGTTTCATATTTTATATTCACATATTTACTTGGTGATGATAATTATTTAATTATGTTTCTTGCTATTTTTGCTGCACAGCTTCCTGATTGGTTGTCAGCACCTCATTTTTTTCTACACATGAAAGTTCCTTTTGCAGATGAATTTTATAGAATTGGAAGTAGATTAAATAATAAGCTCGACAAGCCTTGGGGCATCGTTACTCAAGTCGCACTCGTAATTCTTTTGTATGTTTTTTTGTACAAAGTATTCTAATTTTGTATTACTTTTTCCTCTCATTACCCGTGTTAAATAAGCAAGGTAGATAGAGTATTTTAACTTGTGATGCTGGCTTTGCAAATTACTTTGTGCTAAAATGTACAGACTTTAAATAGTAAGGAGGAATTAATGAGTGGCAAATTCAAATACTACGCAATTAAAATCTACTAAAGGCGCAACTTCTATGGCCGAGCTCATGGCTCGGGGAACGCAACCGATAAACCCACTTAAGAAGGGTGATATGGTTGAGGGTACTGTTAAAAAACTCACTCCAAAAGAAATTCTTCTTGATATTGGATATAAAAGTGATGCTTTAGTAATTGAGTTTGATAAGTCTAATCTTGAGAATCTTCTTTCGTTTTTGAAAGTTGGAGATAAAGTTACAGCAAGCGTTATTTCTCCTGAGTCAGAAGAGGGTTTTCCAGTTGTATCTCTCAGAAGAACTCTTGATGACCTCGTATATAAAAAATTTGATGACCTCTATAAGAGTCAGGGAACTTTAAGGGTAAAAATAGTAGATTTTACAAAAGGAGGATATTTTGCTGAGGCAGAGGGAGGAACAAAAGGATTCGTTCCCAATTCACAAATGATAGATGAAAATGATGTTGTAGGAAAAGACGTTGAAGTAAAAGTAATTGAGTTTGATAGGGCACGAAAAAGAATTATTTTTTCCCAGAAAGCTACATCATATACAACAGATCCAGGAGAAATGGAAAAATATATTAAGCGTGGGGCAACGGTAGAAGGGAAAGTCACAAGCATTACTCCTTACGGTCTATATATAGTTATTAATCCTAAAGAAGGGGTATCGATTGAAGGATTCATCCATATATCAGAAGTTTCCTATTCAAGAGTATCTAATCTAGAGCAATTATTTAAAAAAGACCAAGAAGTTAAAGCTGAAGTTATAGAGTTTGATAAAGAATCAAGGAGAGTGAATCTTTCAATAAAGCGTTCGGAGAAAGATAATTTTGAAGAGCAAGTAAAAAACTATAAGAAAGATCAAAAGGTAAAGGGAAAAGTTACAGATGTTAAGGCGCGTGGTGTAACTGTTGAATTAGAACCAGGGGTTATGGGATTCATCCAATCTTCTAAAATTCCAACACATACTACTTACAATGTTGGAGATATGATCGAAGCAGAGGTTAGTGAGATAGATCAAAAGAGACGACATGTTTTGCTTACGCCTGTTTTGACGGCGATCCCAATGGGCTACCGCTAAATCCCTCAAATCGGCCTAAGCTTCAGAATAAATTCTATGGCGGCCAAATCAAAGTTCGTTTGTTCAAATTGCGATATACTTCTAATGATATCAATAACTCTTGGTGCGCCCGTCATTTTGACGGACTTGCCAGAGACTCTTGGTATTTTTGCTAAGAAGGGTTTAGTTTTAAATTAATTTGTATGGTTTTAAAGTCTAAATTTATATGTAATTCATGCGGTTTTGTATCGCAAAAATGGTATGGGAAGTGTCCAGAGTGTGGAAATTGGAATACGATGGAAGAGGTTATGACGCAAATAAGTCGCAAGGGAATGTTTCAAGATACTATTTCTGATGGAGCCGAACCTCAAAAAATAGGCAATGTTAAAAGCTTTAGTGAAAAAAGGATTCCTTCCAGTTTTACAGAATTTGATAGAGTTTTGGGTGGAGCAGAAGGAAGCGCTGGAATTGTTCCTGGTTCTGTTGTTTTATTATCGGGCGATCCTGGTATAGGAAAGTCTACACTTCTTCTTGAGGTTGCTCTCAAGCTTTCACATAAGATGGGACCAATTGTTTATATATCCGGAGAAGAATCAGAGAGTCAGATAAAAATGCGAGCAGAGAGAATCGCGGGTCAAAAGGGCTTAGAAACAAGTGATCTATTTATTTTATCAACTACTAATATAAACCATGCAGTTGAAGCGATAAATAAAACTACAGCAAAACTCATAATTGTCGATTCTATTCAAACGTTAGGAACAACTGAAGTACCCGGATTTCCAGGATCTATTCCTCAAATTCGATATACAACTGCAAAGTTGGTGGCAATTGCTAAGACGAAACATATCCCAGTCTTTCTCGTTGGTCATGTTACTAAAGAAGGAATTGTTGCTGGTCCCATGCTTCTTTCACACATGGTTGATACTGTTTTATATTTAGAAGGAGATACAATAACTGGCACAAGAATCCTCAGAGCTTTTAAAAATAGGTTTGGAGATACTTCAGAGGTAGGAATTTTTGCAATGGATGAGAAAGGACTATCTGAGATAAATGATGCCAGTGTTTTCTTTATAGATAAGCGAGAAGATGGTATTCCTGGATCGTGTATTGCAGTTATAATGGAGGGGAGTCGTCCAATTCTTGTGGAAGTTCAAGCTTTGGTTGTTCCATCCAATCTTTCCTTTCCAAGAAGGGTTGCAAGCGGGGTTTCGGAGAAGAGACTTGAAATTCTTCTTGCGGTAATCCAAAAACACTTACGCTTTCCGATCGAAAAGTTTGATATATTTGTGAATATTGTAGGAGGAATGAAGGTGTCTGAACCAGGGGTTGATCTTGCAATTTGCCTTGCAATTCTTTCTAGCTTTAAAAATAAAACCTTAAAAGCTACGGCAGCTGTGGGAGAGGTCGGTCTTTTAGGAGAAATAAAGCCAGTATTAAATCTTGATAAGAGAGTAAAAGAAGCTAAAAAGATGGGATTAAAGTTGGTCTTAACCGGAAAAAATAGTACAAATCTTTCGATGCTTGCTCAGAAGAGTGGGTTAATTTAAATTTATGTCAAAAAAGAAAGTTCAAAAAAAAACAACTGGACAAGTTTCTACGCCAATGAGACTAGAACGAGAAGCAGTTGGTGTTATTACCAACTCTATTAATTTGCCAAGAAAAGTTGTTCTTCAGATCGCAGAGGAAGTTGCAAAAGTTGTTACCACAAGTCTTAAGAGAGGAAATGGAAAGAAAAAGAAAGTTACTAAATCAAAGGAAGAGAGTATGTTCTTTCTTGATACATCAGCAATTATTGACGGAAGAGTATTTGACTTGATCAGAATCGGAGTTTTCTCGGGTAATTTTGTTGTTATTGATGGGGTTCTTTCCGAACTCAAAAACATAGCAGATTCTAAAGACAACTTGAAGAGAGAGCGTGGTAGAAAGGGACTTAATTATCTTGACGAACTAAAAAAGATCGAAGGTGCAAAAATAACCGTAATAGCTGATGAGGATCCGGAAAAGCCAGTTGATGAGCGAATAATTTCCACAACCAAGAAGAATCACGGAAGAGTAATTACCTGTGACTACAACCTTTCTAAAAAGGCGAGAATTTCAGGAGTTGTATCTATTGACCTATATGAAGTTGCCAATGTTTTAAAAACGCAAGCATTGCCTGGGGAAACTTTTTGGGTGAAAATTGTACAAAAGGGAAAAGGAGAGGATCAGGGGGTAGGATATTTGCCAGATGGAACAATGTTAGTTATTGAGCAAGCGGAAGGTTTAATCGGGAAAACAATTCAGGTTTTAATTTCAAGAGTTATTCAAACTGATGCAGGAAGAATATTTTTTGGAAAGAGAGTTGAGGAAGTATAATTATGCTAAAACTTACTAAAATAGTCGCCACAATCGGCCCAGCAACGGATACCGAAGAAAAAATCAGAAACCTAATAACGCTTGGTGTTAACGTTTTTAGATTTAATCTAAAACACAATCTTATCGAGTGGCATGAAGAAAAAATAAGACTTGTTAAACAAGTGGCTGAGGATTTGGATCTTCCTGTCGCAACTCTTATTGATCTTCAAGGGCCAGAAATACGAGCAAGTTTTTTTCTTCGCCCCCAAGATTCCAAAACAGATGATAATTTTCCAGGAGATGTACTGGATATAGAGTTGGGGGAGGAAATTTTATTAGGCGAAGACGTAGAGGGAGAGAAGGGTATTACATTAAGCCATCAGGATGTTATAAAGCACTTAAAAATAGGCGATAAAATACTAATTGATGATGGAAAGTTTGAGTTTGAAGTAAAAGACAACAAAAAGAAAAATCTCGTTATAGTCTCAAATTCGAAGGGAAGATTAGGCAATAATAAATCTGTAAGTATTCCAGGAACATTTTTCCCATTACCTCTTTTGACTAAAAAAGATAAGGATGCTCTAGTTATGGCGGCAAAAAATAGAGTTGACTTTGTAGCTCTTTCATTTGTTAGAACGGCCGAGGACGTGACTGACCTCAGAAAGAAAATGAAAGAGTTGGAGTTAAAAGCAAAGATCGTTTCTAAGATAGAGACAAAACTTGCTGTGGATAATCTTGATGATGTTATTTCTGTTTCTGATGCAGTTATGGTGGCAAGAGGGGATTTGGGAGTAGAGCTTCCCATGGAGGAAGTTCCTTTTCAGCAAAAGAGGATGATCAAAAAATGTATAGAACAAGGTGTCCCAGTAATAACCGCTACTCACATGCTCGCATCGATGGTAACAAATCCCAAGGCAACTCGTGCAGAGATTTCAGACGTTGCTAATGCTGTTTATGATTTTACTGATGCCGTAATGCTTTCTGAAGAGACTGCAGCTGGACAGTATCCTGAGCGTGCAGTCGATACCATGCGAAAGACGGTAGAGTTTATAGAAGAGCAAAATATTGAGGATACAAGAGCCCTTTTTAACCATGAGATTTGCGATCAAGAAGAAATGCTTTGTGATGCAGCTTACAATCTTTACTTACAGCTTCTTTCTCAAGGTTCAAACCTTGGAGGATTTATAGTTTTTAGTCAAACAGGTAGAACAGCAAGAAAACTCTCTCGCTACAGAGCTAAAGTTCCGATTTTTGTATTTGCTCCTAATTTGGCTACTCGAGATTATTTAAATTTAAGCTTTGGAGTATTTCCGATTCTTCAAGAAAAAATATTTAGAAAGAATCAACAAATCAGAGCAGAGCACATGCAGGAAGCTCTGGTATATCTTAAGGAAAAGAAATTTTTCTCACCTGAAAAGTATTATATTTTGCTTTATGGAGATATGTGGAGAGTGGAAGGAAAGCTTTCTACCATCAAAGTAATTTATCCGGAGAAAAAAGGGTAATCCTCGTAATCTTTATTTTTCTTCTAAACTTAGCCTAGTAAATTGAGAAAAGAAGTTGGAGTGTATATCTTAGTTTCTTGAGCTATTTAATGGAAGTAGGAATGCCTGCCCAACACTCCTACATCCATTAAAAAGTTCAAAACCAGTTTTTTTTCTAATTCATGATTTTTTTCTATTACGTTCAATTGTAATAAAAACACAAATCATGAAAAAGCTAGATTTGTCAACACATTTTATTATTTTTTGCTTCGACAAATTTCCTTGACAGTAATAGTGCTATTTGATAATTTCTTTACCTATAGCACTAGTCTTGCCCTGCCTAAAGACTTAGAGCTTAAATTTACAAAAGAGCATTGCTTTTCGTACTTAAGAACTTATTCACACAGTAGCGAAAGCGATGCTCTTTTTTTCTTTCGGAAAAAAACATGCCTGCCTTTTTCCTGCTTGTTTGCCCTGCCGGACAACGCGCTAAAAACTTTGCGCTCAATCTTACAAAAGAACTATAGGGATATTTAGTCCTTTTTCAACTAGCTTCTTAAATTGCTCTTTACCTGTCTTGTTCAAGGCTTCTTGATAGAAGTCTGAAAGACCTCTTTTTTCTCTCTTCTTATTTTTTGTAAATATCGAAAATTTCATATCTGTAAAAAGTATAGCACAACTTAAACTCTTGATCAACCTATAGCATTTTTCGTTGTGAAAAAGTCTAGTCCTAGAGTAAAAACGGTTAAAAATAGATCGACAAATCAATATTTTTTTAAGGTACTAAAAAAATGTGGAAAACTCTGTTGAAAAAAAATTCCTCTTGACAAATCAAAAAAAACTTTTTTTCTGACTCTAAATACATCAAACAGAATAGTTTTCTTTTTGCACTTTTTTAACAAGAATATAACCAAACATTCCCACCAATGAAGCGAATCCCAGATATTCTAGATACTGAGGTAAGTAGACAATCACTATTTGAGGTTCATCGGTATCTTTTGCGAGCTTGTTAGGTTCGATTGTCCAACCGTTTTCCCAGTTATTTACTTTAAAGTGATCCTTAATTTTAGTTCCAAATAGAAAAGGTAAGTAAAGATTTAAGGATTTTTTTATTTTCGATCTACTTCCAGACACCTTGTAGGCGACCCAACCATTATCGTATGACTGAGAAAGAACAACCGTGAATGGATCGTGGTTTTTTATAATTATATCTCTAATCCAATATAGAGATTCATTAGGATGATCAGTCGTAAATTTAACATCACTTTGTTTTATATTAGGATGTTTATTAATAATAGTAATTAAGCTCACGAACTCTGAAGGAATAGGGTAAGCTGATATTTTCCTTATAACATTTTCTGAAGGATGATTGCCTACAGAGGCATTTTCTATTTGAAAAGAGTAACCTCGTCCATATTTTTCCATGGTGGGAAGAATGAATGAAGAAGTGGAAAAATCGGAACTCTTTTTAACTACAGTATCAATGGGTGCCCACTTTTCATCTTCATTAAGAACCCAGAAATGAAGAGGATTTCCTTGTATATTTTTTGATTCAACAAATACTGCATAGGAGTTGTTATGAATAAGGTCAGGTGCAAGAGTATATAGACATGCTGTAGTCCCAGCAGAGTAAATACTTGTTTCTTTGTTCTTTTGGCCAAGTTTTGTTATTCCACTTTTCGTTAGATCACACTTTTTAAGTGAGAAAGTATCTTTATAATGACTTGACTTATTATCATCAATTTTTGGAATAATCACTTTAAAGTTAACTTCTCCTCCTCCTTCAATTCCTATGCTTTTCGGCTTAAAAATTGGAAGAGAAGCAAGAAAGTCTTTATTTATTATTTGATTTGCGCTTTCACCGGAAGAGTCAGTAATAGTGATAAAGTTTTCAGTATTAGTTGAGAGTGAAGTTGTTCCTAAGGAACCTTCAATATTAGATACTTTGTATTTCTTAATTCCATTTACATCAAGCGTAAATATGTTTGAAGAGTCGTCTGGTACTATAAAAAGATCAGTACTGAAGCTTTCTCCGTAAATTTTTTTGTTGTTTACATAAATTTGTGGAGTTGTAACTTTCATATTAACAACCATACTTTTTCCTTCCCGTTTAACATAAAAAGAAACGGGAATATACTCTTGAGTCTCTGTGTAATTGGAAATCTTTACGGTTTGTTTTCCACTTGCAAGTTGGATCTTTTGAGAAATTTGAATATTTTGTGGGGTGTTTTTAATTTTGTATGCAAGATCATTTTGAGTTCTGTTTGAAAACAACGACCTAAAGGGAAAAGCATAGTTATAGTCATTGCCTTCATTAATATAATTCCCAAAAACGAGATGTGCTTGGTCAAAATTTGTCCATGTGTAACTATTTATTTTGGGAAGGCTATTTGTACCGAAGGTAAAGTTTTTAGGTTTATCTTTAAGATCCACCTTGTAGAGTTCAAGGTTTTCAAATTCAGCAATTTTTTTGACCCCACCTATATGCGTTAGAATTCCATGTGTTTCATCGATAAAAAGAGATTTTGGAGCAAAGGAGGAAATTATGCTTTTATCAATAATTACAAAATTAATCTGGTACTTATTAAGAACATTTTCGAGTTGTTCTGCGTTTTTTGAATAGATGGCGTTTGTCAGTTCGTAATAATAGTTTTCAGATTCTTTTGACCAGACGTCAAATGCTCGGTCCAAAACTGTCTGTGGGATACTGTACCACATGAATCCTGATCCTCCGTATCCCCAGTCAAAATATTCCCATCCCCAGAATGTTTGCTGAGGAAGATTCGCGATTCTTGTGTTTTTATCTTGTGTTTTTAAATATTTAAAAAGATCAAAATATTTTTTTGGGATATCAATTCTCCCTCTTTCATAGAACATTTGTCCACGGAAGAGTGGAGCTGTTATAACAGTGATTAATAAAAATACAGCCGTAATTATTAATTTTTTTCTATCAAATTTTTTAATTAAGAAAGTTATTCCGTAGGCAAAAAAGATAGAGTAGGTTAAAGACGCAAGAATTGAGAGTTTTGTAAAAGGAAACCTGAAAGCTTGATTGAGAATTGGGAAAGAGTTTCTCAACGTTGCATTGATAAAAGAAAATGGAAAACTTTCAGTTGCAAGAAGTGTGAAAGCAAAAATAAATACCAAAGTAAAAGCAAGAGGATAATAATTTTTACTTTTTTCTGAAGACATGAAGAAGTTTTTCCCATTTTTTATTGAGCTGAATATTCCAAGAAGAATCAAGCCAATAGTAATATAAATTGCAACATTAACTTCACCCTTGTTAAGATGTTCTCTCCAAACTGGCGCGACATAATTCATTTGTCCTTTTAAATTAGGTTCGATAGTATTAAGAAGAAATCCCTGAAGAGATAAAACTTTTAATGGTTCTCCGAATTCACGATTTCGCGCATAAATATTTGGAGTGGCCATTAGATTTATTTTGGAACTTAAATTTACTGAAGACGTGGTAAGCGTGAAGTAAGTAAATGGGAGGAGCCAAAACGCATTAACAGTGAATATAACGAGGTATGTTTTTATTGCGTTTTTAAAACTTCCAGCTTTTACTATCACAAGAGTCGTTATGAGAATTGTTATTGCAAAGAGGAAGACAACATAAAGGGTAGGAATATAAGCTGACGGAGTTGAGAGAAATAAAATCCCTGTAAAAATGGAAAGATTGCGATAGCTTGGTTTTTTAAAGAACATTAATGATCCATAGATAAGCCATGGAAGGGCGGCAAAATGAGCTGTAAAAGCTTCAAACGCAACATAATACGTTTGAATCGTTGATAGGTTCAACATGTAAAATAATCCAGCCAAAAATGGGAGAAGCTTGTCTTCTCCCTCTTTCTCCGTGATGAAGGATACGAGCTTGTAGGTTCCAAAGGCTCCTAGGAAGAGAGTGAGAAAGGTCAGTATATATCTGACTTGATTTTCTGGAATAACAATTGTTAAAAGCAAAATGAAGACTTGTCTCGCAAGGTCTGAGGCGTGTCCCATTCCCCCCAATAGACCAAGTCCCTGATATTCTTGCCAAACGGCAAAGATTGACCTCTTTATATTAAGAAGAGGATTAAATTCGGGATGAAGATTATCCCACCCAGTGAGAAATGTTCCTGGCTTGTAATTGATAAAGAATAATATCAGGGTAATTGTAAAATAAGTTACAATTGGCCAGTTCTTTTTAAGAAAATTAATTATATATTTCATGCTTTAAATAACTTCGAGATATTGTTTTCCTATTTCACTCCAGACTCTTTTTTTACCAATTTCAGATGAGAGCTTAGATAATTTTTTCTTGTATTTACTGTCTTTTTGAATTTTTTTTACTATTTCAACAAACTCCTCATTATTTGCAAAGAAAACTTTTTCTTTTTTAATTCTTGCTTTATCAAGCGACTCTTCGATGTCATCGCTTTTTAATATGTCGCGAAGTGCAAGAGAGACGATAAATGGCTTCTCAAAAGAGTAGGCGATAGATAGTGGTCCGCTTGAAGACATTAGAGTTCTGTAGGGAAAAACAATTAAGTCAGAAGCACTGTAGTATAGATTTATATCGTCTTCAGGTACAAATCCTGTAAGCGTTACTCCAGCTTCACGACAAACTCTCTGAATACTTGAAATGTACTTATCATAATAAGGTTTTCCAATATGATTTGGATTTGGTCCACCTGCTATAACAAGTTTTATATTTGAAAGAGATCTAAGGCTCTTCATTTTTGAAATTTGTGCGACTAACCAATCGGTACCCTTGTACCAAGCAAGATATCCGAAGGCTAAAATAACAAATTCTTCATCTTTTATTCCTAAGCCTCTCCTTGCTTCTCTTTTGTTAAATTTTTTTGCCAATTTTTCGACCCCATGAGGGATAACTATAACCTTTTTTGATCTTCCAGACTTGTCTAATTTGTCTTTTAATGTCTTCTCGAAAACTATTATCCTATTTGACAATAACATTATCATTGTATAAAAAATGTGAATAAGTACATTTAGTACTTCAGGATACATACTATTAGGATTTAAATTGATGTGACCAGATAAATCCCTAGTATCTGATATAACCTGGTGGAAGACTACATTCACTTTCTTTCCTATTACTTTTAAAAACAAAAGGAAAAGCGGAAGTGGCAAAACATAGAGAATATCACCAAACATTGCATGCTCAAATTCAAGCAAAATATTTTTTGTATCCTTGTGGTTGGTAAAAATTTCTTTTGCGAGTTTTGGAAAGATGGAGAATGAATTTCTTCTCCAAACTCTTTTTACAAGAACACCCTTTTCTTTGTAATCGGTTTTACCAACTAATTCTTCTGCAAGAACGGTAAGTTTTAGATTTTCTTCCTTCTCCATTTCATTTATTGCTTTAACCGTATTCTTGGCATATGAGGCAACTCCAACAACTTTGGACCCGTGTACTTCACCTTTTTCAGGATAGGATGAGATGATGAGAAGTTTTTTTGTTTTTCTCCTCACCTTTTTAAGGGAGAGTAAATTTTTGGCAGAAGTTTTTTTCATATTATTAAAGGAGGGATGTAATCCTTCCTATTA
>CAZXND010000006.1:23538-37170 GCA_964641355.1 uncultured Gammaproteobacteria bacterium
TTTTGGCAGAAGTTTTTTTCATATTATTAAAGGAGGGATGTAATCCTTCCTATTATTCCAATATTTGATATGTGGTAAGGTTTGAAATCATGTGTGTAGACAATTTTCGCAAGATCTAAAATTGTTTCGGGAATTGCTTTGTGGATCTTAACTTTTGTTCTTATGTCATTGCTCCAAGCAACAGGAATTTCAACAATATCAAAGCCATTTTTTTCAGCTAGATAAATGATCTCTGCGTCATAACCCCACTTGTTAATAACAGAGATTCTCGATATCTCCGAATACGCGTCACGTGATAAGAGCTTGAATCCACAAGTAAAGTCTGAAACTTCTGTTCTCAAAACAATCTGAGTCATTTTGGTAAATACCTTTCCAAGAAGTTCTCTAATAATTGGTTGGTGTTCTATTACTGTAGATCTACCATTTTTTCTTGTTCCAATAATTATTCTTTTCTCTCCTAAAAAAGTAACAAACTTTTCCAGTTCTGATAATGGAGTAGAGATGTCGGCGTCAAAAAGAAGAATATAATCTCCAGCTGCTTTCTTCATTCCAGTTCTGACCGCATACCCTTTACCTCTATTAGAATCGTAGGAAATGATTTCTATTTTAGTTCCTAATTTTTCTTCAAGACCTTTTTTACCTCTATTGAGGATTGTAAGTGTACTGTCGGTAGAGCCGTCATTTATAAAAATAACTTCTTCGAGTTTTAATCCACTAGGAAGTAAAACGCTTTTTAACGCTTCAAATGTCTTAGTAAGCCTTTCGGCTTCGTTATAGACAGGTATTATAAAAGATATATTTTTCATATAATTTTCCCTTTCGCTCTTTTTTATTTATTAACAAACAGAGCTCATCAGTACCGATTTAATCGGTAAAGGGAAAGGTAACAGGGGGAGGTTTGTCTCTGAGAGACATATATGAGCGAACTCATAAAACCTCTCTTGAGACTTTTCCCATCCGGGCGGTGATCGCTTTTGGATCATTTCTTCTTTCTCAGCATGTGAGTAAGAGAAACAATCTGAGCAAAACCGCTCGGTCTAATAGCCCTATCCATGGCTCATTTGCAAACTGGTAAGTTTGTTTCTTCGCCTGGATAATAGTTACGAACGCCTCCTGTCAGAAATCCCGACATTTTAGCTTCAAAGATGAAGCAATTGCGGAATTCTGATCCATCCGAGTAGCGGATGTATGAGGCGACTAGTCGATCACCTTTTTGGAAGTTGAGCTTGCCGTCGGCGACTACACGTCTGCCTGGGTTGCTGACAGTTGACTGACAGCTCTTGGCAGCTTCAAGCTCCAAAGGGTGCGGGTCTACAACGCCGTCTGTCACTCTTGCCGATTGGGGCAGAGCAATTAACTTGCAGCCGAAGAAGGTACGACCCCTCCCGCCTACAAATTCAATGACAGCAGCGACGACTCGGTGGCCGGCTTCAACCTGAAAGGTTGATGGACCGGTTACAAACCGAGGTCCTGGGTTAGGTCGAGTCTGGCTGCAAGGCCTGACTGACGCAACCTCTGCCGGGTTTGGGTCGATGACACCTTCACCGATAACGTATCCTGATCTTTTGGCGTGAGGCATATAGCACTCATACCAAGTACGACCGGCAGATCCGTCACGGTTGTAAAGCGTGATCGATGCACCTACAACGGAATGTCCTGCCTTGAAGGAGACCTTCTGGCCGGGGCCGACGTAAATGCGAGCCGAGACCGTAGTGGTGTATGCCAAGAGCGCGATGACTAGCATCACGATACTTAGCAAAACCTTACTCGTTCTCAAGACAACCTCCTAATAGATAAGGAAAAGTAAGACTCTCAAGCGGAGAGAGAGCTACTTTCCAACCCTTCATCCAAATGGATGACTCCGCTTAGGGTTCGCCATGGGCGATTTCAGTTGGTGCAGTTCAGACCGTTACCGGCGTGAACTTCGAAGCTCGGATCTTCTTGCCTCCCGAACTGTTGTTCTTTGGCGAGAAGTTCACATGGCCTGTGGACCGCATCCGCTTGGGAATAGGAATCCACTTTCCGCCATGTGCCGGCAACGATGGTTCGACTGCCTGCGCCCATGTCGACGTAGATACCGTTGCCGGTGTCAAACGTGCAAAGAGCGCCTTCCGGGCACTGGGCTGATGTGGCACCAACGCCGACTGCTCGCCATACCCAAGCACACGGTTCCGTACCGATTCGCTGGACGTCAACACCAGTGAGAGCTTTCGCTTCAGCTGTTGTCCAGCAGTTAGCCGCGGGGACCGGAACACTAAGCGAACTGCTTGGAACCTGGGTCGCCGCTGGCGGGCTCGAAGGAGCCGGTGCTGCGGGTGCCGCTGGCTGTTGGTAGACGATGGTCGGTGCTGGAGTCGAGATCGTGCTCGGGATGGCCTTAAGGATATCTTCCTTAAGGTTGTCGAGCTTCGTGTCGAGCTCCTGCTGGGTCACGTTCGACTGGGTCGAAACCGTAGTCGATGTGCCGTCGTCGTTCCAGGGTTCGTTGATGATGATCAACCCTGCCAGGATGATGATCGCGACTGCGACGATTGCTCCTGCGAGCGCTTTCATACCAGAACTCCTTTCGGTATTGGTGGTTACCACCGTCGGGCCGGTTTGCACTGGAGGTGCAACTTGAGCCTGAGGCGGAACCTGGTTCTGCTGGATGGGCGTCGCCGCTTGCACTGGTTGTGCAATCGGAGCCGGAGGAGCGTATTCCGCCGGGATCCAAGAGGAGGGAGCGTCCAAGTTAGGCTGAGAAGCAATTGCTGCTTGTAGCCGTGTTCTATAGCTTCCTAGTCTTGGGATCGTTACGCCGGATGCCTCGAGTGCCGTTTTGGCGTCTCGAAGATCCGTGTTAGTTCTTGATGGATCATTGACCCAATCAAGAAGTTGCCTCCACGTCATGGATTCCTCCTTATGAGTGGATAAAAAGCCGCTTTGACGTTCTCAGATTGAGAGCGTTTGTGTCTGTTTTGTCAGATGACAAAACTCCACATTTCCGCTTGGTGAGGAAGTGAAAATCTTTTATGCTTCACTTCTGGCGAACTATCCTTTCTATTAGTCGCTTTTTACACTCCAAGTACCGGGTATGGCACACCGTGTAGTTTGCCAGTGTGCCGTATCCGGCACTTTAGAGTGTTTTGCTATTAGAAATTTCCTGTTACCTTGTTAATGTGCAACTATCGAATGTTTTAGGCTCAAGCTTTTTGGGCCAAAACAAAAGATAGATAGCCCAATCTCTTAAAAATCCTTCTAACCATTTTCCTTTCGGAAATCTGTCTAACCATTTTCCTTTCGGAAAATGTGGGAGATCGGGGAGAGCAGTTTAAAAATTGGATTTTTTGTTGGAGTGTGAATTGGATTAAACTACTCTCTCCAATCTCGGTAGTTAGATATTAGGTGAGGCCAGACTTTTTTCTAAGGTATAACCCTAAGAATCCGGTAAGAGGTAATATTCCAGCTAAGGCTGCTTCAGGTCCAGTGGGAGGAGTTTGTTTCATAGGAGGAGTTGTAAAAACCTTAGGTTGAGTTTTTACATTTTTAGACACACAAACCTGTGCTGTGTCAGTTGCTACTTGGCCATTAAGTTCTGCTTTTGCCTCGTTTATTACACAGGTTACACCTTGATTTGAAGGAAGGCTTGTTTCGCTTGCGAATTGAGTATTAAGCGTGAATTTGAAATCTTCACCAGCTTCAAGCTTGGCAATTTTAAGCGTGAATTTTCTTGTTGAGGCATCATATGTTCCAGGTCCACCTACAAAGTTGAGGTAAGATGGGAGAGTATCTGTAACGATTAAATTCTCTATTCTTGAAGAACTTGTGTTTTTTACAACTATTTGAAAGCTTACAGTATCGTTGGGATTGAATCTAACATCGTTGATTGTAAGATTGTCTACAAATTGGGTTCCTCCCTTAGCTTCAAGAGCTACTTTTTTGTCGATAGAAAAACTTACTTGTGGGCAAACTTGGCCTCCACCATAGAGGGTTTCACAATTAGAAGAATTAGAGCTTCCAGCAGCCATAACTGATCCTCCTGAAAGGAGGAGTGTGGCTATTGATAAAAGGATGGCTTTTTTCATGTTTCGCGATTCTAGCATAGTTTGATACACTTGTCAAGTACTATAAGACTATAGAAATTGGTATGCTGGATAACGTTTATACTATCGTTGTTTAATCTTTTGGCGAGTATAAAATTAAATATAGGATTTTGTTATTTGCTAGATTTTTTTCGAAGAAAGTAGCCAAGAACTCCGCTTGGAAAAAGAGCGAGTAGACCAAGTGTTTCAACTCCCGTAGGAGGGGTTTGTTTTATGGGTTGACTAGGTAAAACTTGTGGAAGTTGACTGCTCGTTGTATTCCTTTGTACACAAAACTGAGCAGTATCATTACCACTCATACCAGTAGAATCAGTTGCCTTTACCTCATTAGTTATACATGTTGAATCCTGAGTGTTGGGAATTTTAGCAACAAAAGTAAAAGTTTTAGATTTACCAGCGTCTAGATTTAAATTGAAAGAGAGTTTTTTTGATGAGGAATCCCACTTTCCTTCTCCTGAAGAGAAAGTAAGACCGCTTGGGAGAGTGTCGATTATTGAAAGGTCGGATATTTTTATATTACCGGTATTTTTTATTGTTATCTGGAATGTTATGTTTTGTCCAGGCAAAAATTTTGAATCATTAATACTTAGATTGTCGACATAGCTTTCGCCTTTTCCAAGAGAAAGAATTTTTTTATCGATATTAAAACTTTTACCTTGTGGACAAACTTCTCCTCCACCATAAATAATCTGGCAATTAGATCCACTTGAGGCTTCAGTAATATGGGGAGGAGCGAATGCTAGAGATAAAACTAGCGCGAGAAAAAAAGAGACTAACTTTATTTTATTCATTATTATCTTAAATCTTACAACTAAAAAGTTTTAACTCTTGTGTGAGAATTGTATGGTTCTCGTAATCTTATTTATATAAGACAATTGATGCATAAGTTAACAGAAAGATATAGAAGAGTCAATAGAGTAGAGCAAACGGGCTTATTGATAATCTTAGTTTTTAAATAAAGAATAAGACTATTGACTTCCTATTATAAATTTGGTTTAATAACAATGTTCATCAGTTACTACTTTTTTTCTGATTCCCAAATCCTTTAGATAACGAGTAAATCCATTTTATGCCAAGAAAAGCAACACAAGATATTGATTCTTCAGTTGGACCTCAAGGTTCAAATTCCGACGTGCAAGAAGCGCCGGTAGCAAATAATTATTCCGACTCAGATAGAGGAGGAAGGTATAGTAATCACGTGGAAGAAAATACCCAACCAGTTTCAGGAGTCCTTGATATTCAGAATGAAGGACATGGATTTCTTCGTCCAAAATTCCGTCCAAGCGATCGCGATATATACATTTCAGCGTCGCAAATTAGAAGATTTTGGCTTCGAGGAGGAGATCTTGTTGAGGGAGTAGGCCGTCCTCCAAAAGATAATGAGCGATACTACGGACTTCTGAAGATAGAAAAAGTCAATTCAAAACCTGCTGAAGAATCGCTTAAGAGGCCTTATTTTGAAGACTTAACTCCAACTTATCCAAATGAGCAAATAAAACTTTCAACTAAGAAGTTTCCCCTTTCAACAAGAATGATTGATTTTGTTGCACCAATTGGGTTTGGTCAGAGAGGTATGATAGTTTCACCACCTAAGGCTGGAAAGACAACTATTATTAAAGACATTGCAGCCGGAATTTCTGCAAATTACCCAGAAGCTCATTTGATGGCCGTACTTATTGGAGAGCGACCTGAAGAGGTTACCGATATTTCAAGATCAGTAAAGGGTGAAGTGGCAGCTTCTAATTTTGATGAACCACCAGAAGCTCAAACTAGAATTGCAGAAATTGCGCTCGATCGTGCTAAAAGAATGGTTGAAGAGGGTAAGCGCGTAATAATCCTTCTTGATTCTATTACTCGTCTTGCACGAGCCTATAACCTTTCAATTGAACCATCTGGAAGAACATTAACTGGAGGATTTGATCCAGCAGCTTTGTGGCCAGCTAAAAGATTTTTTGGAGCAGCCAGAAATTGTGAAGAGGGAGGGTCTCTAACAATCATAGGTACAGCGCTTGTTGATACTGGCTCAAGAATGGATGATCTTATATATGAGGAGTTTAAAGGAACAGGAAATATGGAACTTCACCTAGACAGAAGACTTGCTGAGAGAAGAGTTTTTCCTGCTATAAATATTGAGAAGTCAGGAACAAGACAAGAAGAGCTCCTGATGCCGGAAGAAAAACTTAAAAAGGTAGTTGTTATGAGAAGAATGGTCGATATGCTTGGACCAGATGAGCGTGGAGAGGTTCTTATTGAGAGACTTTCAAAAACAGAGGATAACGATGAGTTTCTTAATAATCTAGGAAAAGCCTAATAGTTTTTAGTAAGTTAGTTTCGAGGATCTGGTTTAAGATCTCACCGTAGAAGCTATCTTAAGAAGGCCATTGGGTTAAATATATCTCCATTTCCTCTTACTTCAAAGTGAACATGAGGTCCTGTAGTTCTTCCAGTCATTCCCACCCATCCAACGACTGTTTTACCTGCAGAGACTGATTGTCCAACGCTTACATTAACAGCTGACATATGGGCATATAGAGTTTGGTAACCGTTATCTCCCTGAATTATTACATGTGTTCCGTAGCCTCCATTCCATCCACCAACATACACTTGTGCGACTTGTCCATTTGTGGCAGCGGCAATAGGTGTTCCAATAGGGGAGGTTATATCAAGTGCCTTGTGATACCAAGAAAAGAATTGGCTTACTTCTCCATGTATCGGCCAGGTAAATCCCGCTCCAGATAAGCTTGTTGGACCTTGTGCTATGTAACTTCTCTGGACATATTGAGGTTGTGCTTGTTCTGAAGGCTTTATACCATTTGGTACTATGACGATCTGTCCTGTAACAAGGGAAAATGTTTGTGGGTTGGCGAAATCATTAAAAGGAAAGTCTACTATTCCCTGTGCATTGGTCTGATACTTTTTAGCTATAGAGTATACTGTGTCTCCACTTTCAACTTTATGTGAAATACCTGTTGTTGGAAGAATTTTAAGCGAATCACCGACTGTTATATTGTCGCCTGAAATATTGTTTGCCCATCTTATTGTGTCATCAGTTATTGCAAATTTTTTAGCTATTGTTGATAGAGTATCACCTTTTTGTACTTCGTAAGTAATAATTTCATCTCTCACATTGCTCAATTGAGTTTGAAAAACGTCGCCTGAAGCAAGATATGAGACTTGGTCGCCACTTTCAAAGGTATTCGCACTATTTTTTTGAGATGAGAATGGATTGGAGTCAGCAATGAAGGGAGAGATTATGACACCAAGGGTTAAAAGAACCATTGCGCTGGCATGAAGGAAAAGTCTATTTCTTTTTCCACGTTTAATTAGTACGTTTTTTACAACCACATTTTTACTTCCCTCAAATAGAGTGGAAGAGGTGATTATCTTGTCTTTGGAGTAAATTTTGAGGAACGACAAGAAAGCCCTGAATTCACCAATGAGGTATTTAATATGAGATAAACCTGCCATGGGTAAGACTTAGTTTACCAAAAATTGCTCATCAGAGCAATTTTTGGAGAGTCTACCTTCCCGATGAGGAAGCTGAAG
Organism: uncultured Gammaproteobacteria bacterium; assembly: GCA_964641355.1. Classification (GTDB taxonomy): domain Bacteria; phylum Patescibacteriota; class Microgenomatia; order Levybacterales; family GWA1-39-11; genus CAZXND01. The sequence continues at coordinate 31,167 of CAZXND010000006.1, forward strand.
GAGGAGGAGATATTTTAACTTGGAGGCTTTGTTTTGGAAGTTGAGTCTGTGGTTGGTTGACTTCAAGGGGTGGTTGATTTGAATCTGTTGCGCTAACCTTTGTATTTGCTTCAGGTGTTTGGCCAATTTTCTTCTCAAGAGTAGAAATCTCTGAATTGATTTGAGATAAGTCTTGTTTGTTAGCTTTGACGAGTTCTCTTACCGCTAGGTAGTTTTGAAGTGCTCCATTGAGATCATTTTTTGCCTCAAGTGTGTGACCAAGGTTGTAGTAGGCATTAGCAAGGTCGGGTTTGAGTCTTATTGCAATTTGAAATTGATTTTGCGCTGCATCAAAGCTGCCCAGCTGATAATAAATTCCACCCAGTTCGATGTAAAGTTGTGGATTATAAGGGTCAAGAGCAATTGCTTGTTGCAATGTGACAATTGCAAATTGTTCTGCATTTTGTCCAACATTTATTAAGTTGCGGTAAATTTGTGAAAGGTTGAGCCAATTTGACTGAAGGTTAGGAGCGATTGAAACAGATGTTCTGGCGCTGTTAATTGATTGTTGGAGTAGTGCAACAATCGTCTGTTGGGTTTGGGCTGATGGGCTCGAATTTGCCGGGATAGATGATGCTAGTGAATTGGCAAGAGCAAGATTTAGCCTTGAGAATATTGTGTAGTAGTCACTTCTATAAGGGAAGGCACTTATTGCTTGTCTTTGAAGGTCATATGAAACATTTGCATTGTTGAGATTGGCTGCCTTTAAAGATTCTGTCATTTTAACATCTGATAGAAGTAATCTTGCTGAATAGTATGCAACAAATCCTGAAGCAATTATGATAAGTGCCAGGGCGACTACTGGAAGGGCGCTACTATCAGTTTTTCTTGCGCGTTTTACTTCTCCTTCGACTTCTTCAAAAGAAAAAAGTCCCTCTCGGAGTGCAACAAGTGTTACATTGATATTATCAATTCTTTTGTCACCTGACACATATAGGTAAGATGAGTATAGTGCAAGAAGTACAACAAGTACAAAAACACTTGAAAAAGTAAAAGGAAGAAGGAAGGAAAGAATAAATGCTGCACTTACGGCAAAATACAGTGGAGAAAGTAATTTGGTTTTGGCTCTCACGAATTTAACTATAAGAAATATATATGCTAGTGCTCCAAGAACTCCTGTTGTTGCCATAAGCTCTAGAAAATAAGACGAGGAGTAGGAGAAGACGAGGTTCCAAATAGTTGGTTCTTGGTTGAAGGATTGCATCTTAAACCTTGTGAAGTCTGTTATAAATGTTCCGTAACCTGATCCTGTTAGAAATGATTGGATAAGTCTACTAGTATCTTGGCTAAGTCCAGCTAGCGCAATTTGAAATCCGTATTGAAAAGGAAGAACTATCGGTTTTTGAGGAGCGACAAAGGCTTGATAGACTACCAGTATAAGCCCTGTGAATACTACTAGGCCAGAAACAGCCATAATTGCAAATTCAGGATCGATTGATGATTCGTTTCTTTTTTTTAATTTCTGAACAAATGTAACCACTACTAAGACGAGTATGGGTAGAAGGTAAACACCTTGTTGTACGATTGCTCCAAGAGGTGAGAAGTATTGGCTTTGGATTTGTGGGAAGGGAAGAACGTAGATCTTAAAGTAGTAAAGGATTGAGATAAGTGATGATAAAGCGCTTCCAAGAACTAAGGCGGTTGTCGCAAAAGCAAATGATGCCTTATCCCAAATAGTATTAATTATTACAAAGTAAAAAAGAATAAGAAGAAAAAGAGGTGTTGCTTGAAAAATAGAATCATATCGATCTGGTGCAATGAGAGCAGATACAAGAACTATTACTCCAAATAAAATAAGTGGAAGGTTAAGAGGTGTGGCTCTAAAGGTTATTCTTTTCTCAACAACGCTTTTTACACCCCATACAATAAGTAGTACAAGAGTGGTAAGTACAACAAAAAGCTGTTTGGGCAATATGAAAAAGTCAGTTGTTATTGTTAAGAAGAATAGTGGGAAGAGAAAGAGAACTGCTGAGACGAGTAATACCGAAACATTTCTTAAATATGGGAGAAGTTCTTCTTTATTCATAAATCGAGTTTGAAAATATGTTTTGTATATTCAAACAAACAAAGATCAAAAAATGCTTGAGAATTTATTTAAACAAGCTAACAGTATAATGTCAAGACATAAAAATTGCATAAATAGATGAATCTTGGGTATAATCGAGCATATGGAAAAAATAAGACCGGGCAAAGCCAAAGAAAATATTTATAAAGGAAGATTCAAAAGCCTGAGACCAGCCTCTTTGATTAAGATAGGTGTGGAAGACTTAGATAGATATTCAAGAACAGCACAAAGAGCTATGGAGCAGGGGGTTGAAAGGATTAATCCTAGTGATAGATATGAAAAATCTGAATTTCCGCCTTTTATTGTTGCAAAAGCTATTCTTTTTATTTCGGAAGTTGATTCTTATGCTTTATCAGGAAGAGAAGGAGAATTTGAATTTAGTGGCAATTTGAAATCTCATACTTGGGAAGATTTTTCACGAGCACTTGATACGTGCAAAAAATATCTCACAAACTATCGGGTCAACCTTAAAAATGTATTCGATAGAGCCCGTGAAGAAGTTGGCTATAATAATGTAGGTCAGCCATGAGAAAAATAAAACTAGAACGGTAGTAATTTAATTTTCAATTTTTAATTTCCAATCAATTTTTAATTTTCATTTTCTTAATGAATCCGTGATCTTTATTCTATTGTTTCTTCACCAAACTTTGCCGTTCTATCTTCTAAATCATATTTGTTTGAATTTTGCGGCATTGTATATTCATTGTAAATTTAAAATTGTTAATTGTAAATTAGTTGAAGGATCAGCTCTCTTCTTATTAGTTGATAATGAGCCAGTTAAATGGAATGTCTTGTAGAGCGTTCCCATCCACCCCGACAGTGAATGAATCATTTGCGACTTGTCTAAGTAAGAATGGAGTCTGTGCACTTGGCGTACCAACAGGTGTTATATAAATAAGCGATTTATCAGTAACTAGGCCATTTTGTATTGTAACTTCATTTTTGGTCTTTTTGACCTTGGCAACTCCGGCACTCCCAGTTGCAATGCTTGTTGTATCAGTTACTGCAAGAGCCGGTTCGGCAAAGCTAATATTGAATTTGGCGAAGGTGGCACTTCCTGATGACAGTAAGTCTCCTTTATTATTTACTGCAAGAACAGCAGCACCAGAGGCATTCCTAATATTAAATCTTGCTGATTCGCTTGCTGAAAGGTCGATATTTATCTCATCTCCAAGAGGTGAGATAAGATTTGCAAACAATTTTCCTCCGACCTTAACATCCTTAGCAAAATTGGCATTTCCTCCAACTTCCATATTCCCATCTGTGTCAAATTTTATAAGTCCTGCCATAAATGAAACTCCACCTTGTCTTAATGGCTGGATTTCCAAATTATTACCTAGAACGTTTATAGAGTTGTTGGTAAGCGAAAGAGTTGTCCCGACGTTGAGTGTGCCGATTACTGTTGTATCAGAAAGAGTTGTAGGTCCTGTTGAGATGAGGCCTTGGTTGATCATTGCAAATTGTGCTGAGAAAGAAGAGATATTGACATAGCCATCTTCTCCGAAGAAGGCTGAGGGGCTTGCGATTTGATTGTTGGAATTTATGTATCCTGCCGCCAAAGTTGCAACTCTTGCTTCAAGTCCGTCAATTGAGTTGGCGATAATTCTATCGGCCCGAAGCGTACCACTTACACTTGCATCATTTGTTTCAATACTATTTGAGGCAAGATTTCCTGAAAATGTTGCATTTCCAGCACTGTCGATTGAGGCGACCTCGTTATTATCAACGTCTTTTACAGAAATCTTTGATGCTGAAGTGCTTGATGCATTACTATTTAGTTTGATATCCAAATTATTTCCAATTGGAGAGATGACGTTGGTATTTATTTGATCGATAGAAGCAAGAGGAGAATCGATACTTTGACCATTTCCTATATTTAGACCTGATGCCTCAACTACATCTATTATATATTGAGCGAGTGTTTTTCCGGCGATCGAAACAGAATCAGCTGTTACATTAAGACTGCTTGAGGTAAGTTGTTGAATATTCCCAATTCCAGCACTAAGACTTGCGACAAATACTTCAGCAAAACCAGCCTTGCGAGTAGTGGAAAGACCATTTACCATAACTTCCGGGTTTCCAAAGTTATTTATAAGTGCATATGTTATTTCTTGGTCAAGAGCAATAGTTCCAGTTATTGATTTAAGAGCTTCTATTTGATTTTGTTGTTCTTGAACCCCTTTAACTAATAAAGATGTTACATTTTCATAGCTGATACTTTCAGGGAGACCGTCACTGTCATAGTTTACAAATTCTGGAGTGATTGCGTTAACTTCTTCGGCTATAAAACCTATTTTCTTGCGGTTTCCCATATTTAACTCCGGTTTGTAATAAAAAGAGACTGATCTAAGTTGCATTATTTCATCCAATCCATAATTTAAGTTTTCAATATTCTCTTTAAACCTTTGAGATGAAGCACTACAAGAGGCTCCATACCTCAGACCAAAACCAGTGGTCTCTATACATACATAACTTCCTGTTGTGCTATTTGTTATTCCACTAAGAGTTACTGAGCTATTTGTTCTAAAAGTACCATTTACGTCGAGGCCTTTTCCAGGGTTCGTTGATCCTATTCCAACATTGCCGTCTCCTTTTAAGGTCATAATATCTGTATAAGTGGAAGTACCTGTTTTTTGGGAAAATTGAAATGCAGTTGTTGCATTATCAAAAAGATTGTATAAATTGGTTTCAGCATTTCCAGACGAGCGATTCCAAGATACTGCCATGCCTCCAGAGCTTTGACTGGCAGGTATATTTGTTGTATTGTGAACACCAACTACCGTAAATCCTCCCACAACTTCAAGTAAGTATTCAGGTGATGTTGATCCTATTCCAACATTTCCACTTGAAAATACGGCTGCGTAGTTATTAGTTGCGCCTGTTGGTGGAGATACATATAGTCCATACGCATTGGTTACAGCACCATTTGATCCAGCAACACTCGATCCTGCACCAATCCTTAATGCTGTTGAGGTTGTTATTGTTTCAGTTTGTCCGCCTGTTGCATGACTTGCTATTGTTGGGCCATTGATGAAGAGATTGGATGCCTGATCGATGGTAAGATTGGTAGCTGCTGCTGTTCTATTTATCGTTGGCTGATTGAAAAGTATTGCGTTGTTTGCAGAAGTGCCTGTTGAAGTTATTTGAGTACTTCCAGAGAAATTGACGGTTCCAGGTGTGAAGGTTGAGTTGTTATAGTATGCTGTTGCTGCTGATGCTATTGTTGGAGTAGTTCCAGTCGCCCAAGTAAAGGCCGATACTCCTGAAGTCCCAGTTCTTGTGTCAATAGTCTGATACGCATTTGTACCATCTGTAAATCTAAAGGCGCTTGCGGTATTAGCTGCAAGAGCAAAGGTAGAGGCAGCGTTTGTTGTTAGTGAGATTGTGCCAGTGGTAACCGTGAATCCACTGGAGGCTGTTAAAGTGGAAGAGAATCTGCCAGTACCTGTAACATCAAGGGTGGTTCCAGGTGATGTTGATCCTATTCCAACATTTCCAGCAGTTGGTTGGAGAAGAACGTATGAAGTTGTTCTGGTAGCATTACTTGTTCCCTGAAGAGTTAAGTCATCATTTGCAGCTGTTCCTCCGTTGATAGTAGCATTGCTTCCGAGATTTAAAGTTGTGGTTGATCCCATTCCCAGAGTTGCAGCTGTTGTGAATGTCGCAAGAGAGGATGATGTTAAAGTTGTGGTTCCAGAAAGAGTTAGAGTAGTGTTGGTGAGTGTAGTTGTTGCACCAAGTGTGACTCTTGTAGTATTCCCTGAATCTGTTAAGTCATTTCCTCCTACTTTTATATCTCCATTTACATCAAGTACTTGAGCAGGAGTTGATGATCCTATCCCAACATTTCCATTGTTTAATAACGTTAGTTTTGTACTTACTCCAGTATCTCCTCCGGGA
>CAZXND010000007.1:0-32940 GCA_964641355.1 uncultured Gammaproteobacteria bacterium
ATGGAGGGAAAATTTGGGTTGAGTCAGAAACTGGAAAAGGGACAAACGTGTATTTTACCCTGCCAGTGGTGAAAGAAGGTAAGTTTGAAGAAAACGTTCAAACAGAAAATATACCGCAAGAGTTTCAACAAGAGGTCCTCGTAAATTAAATTTCTAATTTTTAATTTTCAATCAATTTTTAATGTCTCAATGCTTCAAACTTTGAAAATTGTTTCATTGATTGTAAATTAGAAATTGTAAATTGGGAATTCTCTTGCTTCGCAAGAGTGAGACGAGTGGGAGAGAGAGTTTTGAATGCTTGGGGCATTGTGTTGAAGCGAATTCAACATTTTGCCTGTGGGCATTGTCTACCTTACGGTAAACCAACTCTCCCTCCATTTGAGGTAAGCGTGCATTTGCATGCTTTGCTTCCTCACTCGTTAGGAAAATCGTATTCAGTTTATTCAATTGTAAGTCAGCTTTTTTAGTTAGCTGCTATTTTGACATATCGGGTTAGTTGAGAACTCGGTTGGCAGAGGCCGCGTAGATGGTCATCCCGCATGATACCCCGATGGCAGCAAGCAGTAGAATGTCAAGGAAGACATTTACTACAAAGGTGGCCATCAGTCCTGGATCGGTTGTCCAGTACGGGGAGTCCTCGGGAGGGTAGTCAACGCCTTGCAGGTAGGTGTTGAAGATCACTAAAGCCGCTATTAGGGCTAAAGTCGTTATCCCGAACACCACACCATTGAGGTCTTCTCGTCTTATCTCCAAAAAGAAGCAGACGATGATTGTGGCAATCGCAGAGACTGTCACAAAAAGACCAACGACCGCTAGACCCTTCCTCATGATCGTCTCCTTCTGGGGACTAATCAGCTACCGCTGGGTCGTTTTGAGATCAGCGCCGTTGGCTCCTCCTGTTATGAGTGCTCCTGTGACCATGAGCGCTATGGCAATAGTTGCCAAATCCATACCAGATATGGCGATTTGTTTACCACCACGCAAAGAGATAACGTACTCTTGCTTGCCCATGAGAATACCGCTAAAGAGACATAAAGCCGCCAAAGCGATCAGTGTGTAGCCGATTGCTAGGTGCATTTTCTCCTCCCTGTTTAGATCGGATTTGCGAGTCTTCCAGAGTCGCTGGATGCGAACTAATCAGTTGTAGTGCCTAGAAGCATGATGATGGCTGTTAAGCCCGTAGTCAGGATAGTTGCTATCGGTATTTGTGCCTTCGAATTTGATCATCTTTTATGAAGATCATTACGAAGTACTGAATGGCCATTAAGATGACTATGATTAGGGCGAAGGCAATCCTCATTTTAGTTTCCTTTCAGACTATTTGGCACCGCGCCGGGTCTTTCCAGAATCGCTGGATGCGAACTGTGCTAGAACGGAAGTCCGTGTTTGAGATAGAAGATACTCACTCCTCCTGATGCCATCAGGTAGATTATGAGTACCAGCCACTCACCTTTTTTATGCTTACAACCTCAACTGTTAGACAGATAAGGATGAAAGCGAGAAATAGCCCAAACAGTGCGTATTCCATTTCCTTTCCTCAGAGTTTCAAGTCGACACCTGTCGGGTCAGTTGCAGTCCGGGGTGAGCGCGATCGCTATGACAGCTATTATTGCAAGCATCATGTAGAAAGCGTTTCGCCACAAAGTCATAAGATTTCCTTTCGAGTTTCAGATAGGTAACCCTACCAGGTCAGAAATAACTCGTAACTACGAGTACAGTGATGCCTCCTATGATACTCAGGTTGTATTGGAAGTGGGCTTGAGCCGATAACTTTACTCCTCCTAGGAAGTACATGTATGTATAGTACATTCCCACCAAAGTAAGAGCCGGTACAGCCGCCAATGGTGTGCCTACAATCATGTGGACGAAACCGAAGATGATACTTCTTTTGAAACCATCCTTCCAAGACTTGGTTCCAGCTCTGAAGGTGTCTTCTTCGATCTTTGCGAGAGTTGGAATACCTAGTAACAGCAGGATCATGAATAAAATACCGAAGTATTTGTACTGTGCTCCTGCAAAGTTGATATTCTGCCCCCCTGATCCTAATAGATTTAGCCAGCTAAAACCAAAGACAGCTGGGCTGAGCACTATCAAGTAGATCGTTATAGCGGCTGATATCGAAATCATCGCCAAACCCAAGGCAAAAATCTTCAGGTTGAGGTGGCGATAAGCGTACTTCCAGTCGCTCTGTCGTTTGTAGGCAATGAAGACAAGGTCGATAGTTATCACTATGGTGTAGAGTAGACTGAGATAGTCCAATGGATTACTCCTTTCAACTTTCGACACCTGTCGGGTCAAATTGAATAAACAACCTTAGGGAGAATTTGCAAAAAGCAAGATTTCTCAACCTTCGGTTGGATTTCCTAACGAGTTGTTAAAGTGCTACTTTGAGAAGAGTGGCCAGCTATTGGCATGTCTTCGCAAAGATGCGTTTTTGGCCTATCGCCCATGAAAGCTTTTTTCTTGGGTATAGCCACAAAAACAGACCTGTAGTATATGATTTTTATAGAGTAAAGTCAAGGAAAAAAATTCCATTTTTAGCCTCAAAAAACGTAGGAAAAAAGTTGTTCAACTTTTGGGTTAAAGTTTAAGGAAAATTGTAAATAGTTTATCTTGTACGTTTGTCCACCAAAAGTACCAAAAGATCTCGTCGTATCTTACTTCAGGCTTTCGAATTTCGTTCACTCACTAAATCTTCAAAACTTACTGCGTTCAAGGATTGAAGATTTCGAGCGCTCGCTCTTTCAATTCTCAAGAATTCATTTCGAAACGGCGAAGATCTGAAGCTATCTAAGGCTAATCCTATACAGGTTTTGAGAGAGGTCAGGGACTGTAAGATTGGTTAGGATTACAAGGCTAGATCCATCTGGCCATGGAGCAACGAAATTGTCATTGAATGGTCCTGCGTAGACCACTGTCCTATTTTGACCATCAAATTCAACAACATAAACTCTTTTATCTTGAACGTAGATAAGGTGATTGTCATCAGGGTGCCAAAGTAATTTTGGATCAAAATTATTTGCTTCAGAATCATAAACCAGATAATTTCGGTCTTCTTTAATATCCCATACGTAGTAACTACCTTGCTTCAAATTTCTGTCTTCTGGCGTTGAGTTGAAGCTTGGTATTCGTGGATTTTTAACAAGCGGAAGTTTGGCGCTTTGAGACGCTTCGTAAAGTACTCGGTCGGCATCTGGTGAGACAACCATATTTTTGAAATACGCTTCTGCAATCGGTCGAGCTTTGGAAGGAATTGAGGATAAAAGTTTTTTATGCTTATCGCTTGCTTGTTTGTCCCAATCTGTTTGAGCTTGGAAGAGAGTGTTTGTAATATCTTTAGGGTTGTTAGTTGCAGCCTTAGAATTTAAAAGATAGTAGGTTGTGCCTAAATCAGCGGAAATAGAGGCAATCAGCTCATCTCCTTCTGGAGAAAAAGAAAGATTTGCAGATGAAAATCTATCAAGGTTGTCACTTGCAAGAAGAGTAGATGCCCCTCCAAGTGGAAAAATATTTCGTGACGTCATATCAAGAACGTACACCCCATTCTTAGCAGTAGAAGATGAAGATGCTGTGTAAGCAATAAGACTTCCCGAGTCATCTAGAATAGGGCTATTTGCCCCTGTAGTGGTCACTGCTTCAAGTTTTGGGGCTGCAGGGAATAATGTTGCGGTTGCTTCTGTTACTGCCTCATTTTTTATAATAATTTTTTTCTTCCACGGAATATATCCATCTTTTTCGATTTTTACTTCATATGTTCCTGGTGCTAAGTTGATGGTGTTATTTGTGGCGGTTGTTAAGTGGTCGTTAAGATAAACCCTTGCTCCATCAGGGCGGCTTGTAATGGCAAGAAGACCGGTTCCAGCAATTATTTTACCGTTTTGAGTGGAGATTCTATAACCTTTTGCATAGAGGACTGCGACTGCCGTTCCGATTATAAGAAGTATGATAATTAGAACTCCTGTTATAGCTGTTCTTCGCATAGATCTGATTATACAACAAAGTAAAGTTTAACACACATTTTTAGGAGTAATAAAAGAGTTGATTCACTTTGCATCAGTTTTGGCTACTTGCGAATTAAAGTATTTCGTCAATATAATCTCTTTAGTTAAAATCAAGCTCAAATGATACACTTGAGTGATATTTTGACGTATAAGTTCTTAACATAAAATCCCGAATAATTTAGGAGTACCCGTATATGATGTTATCCAAAAGAATAGGAATAGATTTAGGGACCGCAAATATACTCGTTTATCTAGCAGGTGAAGGAGTAGTATTAAACGAGCCTACAGTTGTGGCTGTTCGAGCCGATGACAACAAAGTTGTGGCAGTTGGTCAAGAGGCAAAGGAAATGCTTGGAAGGACTCCTGGAAATATTGTTGCAACTCGCCCTCTGCGTGATGGGGTAATAGCAGACTACGTTATTACTCAGGATATGCTCTCATACTTCATAGATAAAGTTGCTGGTAGATCACGTTTCATAAAGCCTGAGGTTATGGTTTGTATTCCCTCAGGGGTTACTCAAGTAGAGAAGCGAGCTGTACTCGATGCTACGCTTGTTGCTGGCGCAAAAGATGTTTATTTGATAGAGGAGCCACTTGCAGCCGCCATTGGAGCAAAAATCCCAATAGCACAGCCTACTGGGCATATGATACTTGATTCCGGTGGAGGAACGACAGATATCGCTGTAATTTCTCTTGGAGGGGTTGTTGTACATAAATCCATAAAAGTTGCGGGAAATAAGTTTGAAGAGTCTATAGCCAATTATATTCGAAAGAAGTTTAATCTGCTTGTGGGTGAGAGAAGCGCTGAGGAAATAAAGATGAAGATAGCCAACGCTCTTCCGGATTTGGGTAGCGAGAAGAAAATGGAAGTAAGAGGACGAGATAGCGTTACAGGGCTTCCAAGGAGTATTGAGATTACCGAGCGTGAAGTGAATGAGGCCATTACGCCGGCGCTTAAAGCTATCGTATCTGGGATTCGCGAGGTTTTTGAAGCTACTCCTCCAGAGCTTGCAAGCGATATCATAGATAAAGGAATTGTGCTTTCAGGTGGTACTTCAATGCTTCGCAATCTAGATAAATATATAACTAGAGAAACAGGCGTGCCTTCTTACGTTGCAGAAGATCCTCTATACTGCGTAATTCGAGGGATTGGAGTTGCTCTTGAAAATCTTGAGCTGTATAAGAAGTCGATTTCAAGAAGAGAACATTAGGTCAACTTCTTGGCGACTCGCGTCACTAAGAAGTCGATTTCAAGAAGAGAACATTAGGTCAACTTCTTGGCGACTCGGGAATTTTGAGGCTAAATTTGCTGTTTAACAACCGATAGTGTAGCAATTTAAGAGTGAGTGAAAATTTTTTTTCACGGCATAAAATGACTAAACAAGGAGAGCAGCATCCTTTAGTAGTGTCAAAAATCCTTTTTTTAAAACCATATAAAATATATATATCAAATCGGTTTTTCCCTATTTAACGAGACATACATGAGAACAATAAAGTTGTACACAATTAATAAAACGCAGCAATTATTTAGAAAAGTGATATAATCCTATATTATGAAAAAAGATCTTCCAAAAATTAGTATTCTTGGAGTTGATATAACTGTATCAAGCGAGAGTGAGATCCTAGAGTATATAATGGAAAGAGTTAAAAAGCGTGATAAAAAGATTTTTGTTACTACCCCCAATCCTGAGATAATCACCTTCGCAATCAAGCACCCTAAGTTTAAAACTGTGCTTAATTCTTCAGATTTAGCCTTGCCAGACGGGGTTGGCGTGGTCATTGCAGGCATGCTTTTGGGAAAGGGGAGTATGCAAAGAATTGCCGGTACAGACATGGTTGAAAAGCTATGTTTTCTACTATCAAAAAGGCTTGGTACGGCGGGCTTTTTTGGTGGTCTAGGCACAGTAGCAGAGGACACCGCAGACCGCTTAAAAATGAAATATCCTAGCCTCAAAGTTGGATATGCATCAGACATTTGGGATCCGAAGCTGCTCAAGGCCAAGAGTATAGATGTACTTTTCGTCGCCCTTGGTTTTCCCAAACAAGAAGAGTGGATATATGAAAATCTAAATACGCTTCCTGCGACTGTCATCGTAGGTGTGGGTGGAGCATTCGATTTTATATCGGGAAAAGTTAGCCGTGCGCCGAGGCTAATACAAAATATGGGACTAGAATGGTTTTATAGACTTTTGAGGCAACCTTGGAGAATAAAAAGACAGACCGCGCTCCCTATATTTACCTATAATATTTTAAAAGAGGCTCTTAAATCGCATTCTAGAAGGGAAAAGGAAGAGAGTCTTAATTAAAAATTTAACCTTTATAGAATTCACGCACAAAGTTGTTTTCTCCTTTCTCTTTTTAAAACAAAAACCCCTTAAAAAAGCTAAAAAATAGACCCATTTTTTCTTCAAAAAAGACATAAATATAAATAGTGTTGATTTAACAATCTAAAAGATGGTCAATTTATAAATTAGATTGTCATATCAATCTATTTTGAAATCTTAAAAATTGGTACAGATTGATATATTGACAAGTTTATACCATTTTGTTACCCTAGTTTTCAGTTAGATATTCTTTAATACACAATGCCTAATCAAAACGTCTCATTCGATAACTTACCAGATCTCCTAACAGTTCGAGAAGTTGCCCAATTACTCAGAGTTTCTCCATTAACAATTAAAAGATGGGGTAAACGAGGAAAACTTCCAGCGATTCGTATAAATTCCCGCGGTGACAGGCGCTATAAGAAAGAAGCTGTATTATATTTGTTAGGTATCCAACAAAAAGGCGAGTTGTAGTCTTTCTTCCTTTCCTCGTTTCACTCGTAAAGTAAGAAAGAAGACGTGTTATTTCTCTTAGGTATCCAACAAAAAGGCGAGTTGTAGTCTTTCTTCCTTTCCTTTCATTCATTCCTAAGTTTTCGCTACTTTCAAAGAGTAAAAAAATAAATCAATTTTTATTGACTTATAGTATTTATTTTAATATAATTTCCTCATGGTTAGTCCAGAGATTTCAACTAGGGAAGAAGTTAAAGGTAATCCCAAGTGGAGTTTGAGGCATAAAATCCGCTATCTCTATCTTCTAAAAGCAACTGCAACAGATGAAGAATTTAGAGAGAGAAGCCGCAAGATTTTCGATGAGCTTAAGACCTATAATTCTCCTCTTCCTCATCAAAATATAAGAGGTGTAGTTGAGGAAATAGAGCAGGATCTTTTATCTTCTGCTAGTGAGTATGTAGAGCCTGATCTCCCAAGGAGCGCAGGTGAATTTGTAGTAGAAAGTCATGGAAGAAAAAGAAAGATACCTCCCTTTACTGAAGTTGCACGACGAGAGTTTGTAACACGTTTTCCTTTATATCGTTTTTTAGAGAATGAGTCTATTGTTTTAGAACCTGGAAATGGAGTTCCAGAATTTGCAAAAAAATTGGCTGAGTTGGATGTTAATTATTTAGAGAGAGCTTTTTATATTTACGAAGACATAGATAGAAGACTTGTACCTTTTTTTGAAGAAGCAGTTGAGGCTATTCGTGCACTTCCTGATCTTGAATCAAGAAGATTATTTGGTATTAGAAAAAAAGAGAAAAGAGTGGAAGTCTATCATGGCCGCGATGCTGAGTTTCTTTATAGAGCAAGAAGAGCGGATGTTTTTTCTATACCTCGACAAATGAGGCCAAAAGTCACTTACCTGGTGACATCTCGCCCACTACTTGAAACCGATGATTTTGATGAATATTTAGCACAACATAAAATAACTTTTAATTCTCTCCATTTTGACGTAGGGCTTTATGGTTCAACTCTTCGAGGAATTTTAGACATTTTAGCTAAAGAGGAAGGAATAAGTCCAAGTCAAGAAGAATTATCTAAGAGAATAAAATTAATGAGATCGACTATTCATGAAGAATATCAGTTAAAAATGAGTAATCCTCCTAGAGTTGAAAGAGTAAAAGCTCTTGAAGAAGAAATGGATGAATACACGTCAACTCCTAAGGAGTTTGATAGAGTTAAGGGAAAGCTTATTCCAAGAGTTGAGTATCTAGCTCCTAGAATTCTAGATGTTGTTCCTGATTTTACTCATTGGGTTAGGAATCAAGCTATAACTCGTGCTTATCTTTTCAAAGCTTCTTACGCACCACATAGATAATTGACCTATCTGAAGAAAAGCAGGAAGTATATAAGAGAAAGTATAATTCTATAGATACCAAAAGGGATAAAATTATGGTATCTAATGTAGCCAATAAACCACTTTATTGCGACGAATGCAAAAATAAATGAGGCTATGAAGCCTATGATTAAAGTTTCGACTTGGCTTGTTGTGAATGATGGTGCAGTTCGTACAAGATCAAGACTTGTAGCTGCAAACATTACAGGAATTGCTAGAATAAAAGAGAACTCTGTGGCCTCATATCTGGTCATTCCTAAAAACATTCCCCCAATGATTGTTGCAGCGCTTCGTGAGACACCTGGAATAACCGAAATTGACTGAAAAACACCAATAAGAGCAGCTTTTTTATAGGAAATGGAGTGGATAGTCTCTTTATGATCTTTCTTTTTAAAATACAATTCTAGAAGGATTAGTGCGATACCGCCGAATAGGAGTGCAAGAAGCGTGATAAGCTCGTTCCCGAGAAGGTGATTTTTTATAAATTTATATAAGAAATAGCCAATGATTGCGGTTGGAAAGAAGGCTACGAGCACTTTCTTAAGCATTGCAGAATCCTTTAAGAGTTTTTTTCCGTAAATCGCAATAACTGCAAGTATTGCTCCTGCTTGAATTGCAATTTCAAAACTTTTAAGAAATTCTGTTTGTCTCAACTCAAGTAAATGTGAAACAAGAATAAGGTGTCCAGTAGAGGATATGGGAAGAAATTCTGAGACTCCTTCAACCGCAGATAAGATAAGAGTATCGAATAAATTCATGAATAAATCTTACCACATGAGAACAACTACTTTAAGTCTATTTACAGATTTCTTTCTTGACTTTTCACGTATCCTGAGCGATACTATTAGGGCTCTTGAGCGTGTTGAGAAAAGTAGCATGTTTTCCTTAACACGATTCTCATAAGGGTGCGTTCTAGGATCTAGAACAACAGAGGTTTCTGACTTGTTAATCTGAGGATTAACATCGGCCTCACCCAGTAATACTAAACGGGGAATCACTACTTTTAATACCGCTTGGGGGCACGAAGTCATCGTTGAAGAACAGCCGGGAGGCTGTTTTTCTTTTTTTAATGGATTGTAGTAAAAAGATGAGCCGTCTGTGGGATTCGGACCCGCGACCTGCTGTTTACAAAACAGCTGCTCTACCACTGAGCTAAGACGGCTAATTTAGATATTATATCAAACTCCAAATGAGCCCCCGAACAGAATCGAACTGTTGTCAACGGTTTACGATACCGCCGCTTTACCACTAAGCTACGGAGGCAGAGGTCATTTTCTTCTATGCGAAGACTCTATGTTTATTTGTGAGCCCTGACCGAGAATCGGACTCGGGACACGGTCTTACCAAGACCGCGTTTTACCACTAAACTATCAAGGCTTAAACCCAACATGCTCTACCTTTTGCAAGAAAAGACGAACTCCTCTTGCTTATGCGAAGCAATAAGTTATAGAGCTGGAGTTTAGGGTTTCAATAAAAAGTGCCGAGGGCAGGGTTCGAACCTGCGTAGCCCGAACGGGCGACAGTTTTACAGACTGTTACGATTGACCACTCCGTCACCTCGGCAAGTAAGGTTAGATTTTATCAAAAATGGATGAGAATGAGAAGACTCTTGCCTCGAAGCCTCGTCTTTTGTATAATTGTCAGATGGCTAAGAAGGGTGGAGCAAGAATTACAGTAGGATTAACTTGTACGGTTTGTAAAAATCGTAACTATGTCACGACTCGAAATAAGCTCAATACACAAGAGAAATTATCTTTAACCAAATTCTGTAAGTTCTGTCGCAAAAAGACCCCACACAAAGAAGTAGAAAAGCTCAAATAATTTAGATTAAAGAAATAAGAAAGGGAGAGAAAAGAAAGCGAAGGCAGCTCCCAAAAGTGATCCTCCAATAACATCTGTAGTCCAATGTTCTCCAAGACTCACTCTTGATACAAGCATTGTAAGAGTAAAAATAATTATAAATATCTCAAGCGCAACTTTAACATTTTTTGGCAATTTCGAATAGATGAGTGCAGTTATTAAAATAATTGCTATAAAAATTATCCTGAGAGAGTGCCCTGAAGGATAGGAGAATCCAGGTTGTACATAAGAGCTTGGAAAATTGAATCCCAGATTATAGCGAAAAAACATATGCGGAGGGTTGGGATGTTCTAGGAAAGATTTTCCGTACAGTTCTATAAAATGAGCGAGCCCAAAGAAAAATAGAATGAACACACTTAATAGTTTTCTTCTTAGTGCGAGAAAAACAATTAGAAAAATACCAAGAACTTCTACGTCTCCAATAAGGCTTAAATATGATAGGAACTGATCAAGCGAAATGGGAATTTTGCTTTGAATCTTAACAGTCATAGCAAAATCAAAATCTTTAAGAGTATTTCCTCGAAGAGCAAAGGAAAAAGCGTAAAAAGCTATTAGAAGGATGAGTCCCACCCCATAGAAAATAAGGTTTTGTCGGCTGAAAAGTTTGTTTTTTATGCCTATTAGCATGGGTTTACATTTTACCATATTCATAGGTGGTTCTGTTGTAATCTTGATCAATACTTGACGTATTAATCCAAATTAGGCACAATATAAACCATGCCAATTAGACAAGAAATAATCGAGTCGAGGAGATTTGGGCGAAAAGTCATTCACTCAAGAGAATTAGAAGTGGGAGAGACAGTCGTTTTAGCGAGGCAGCGTGGGGGTGTAGATATTGTTTCTTTGGTTACAGTCGAAAGCCCAAGGTCTGTTCGAGTTCTTGAGCACAGATTAAACCATGACCTTCCGCAAGTAAGACAAGAACTTCTTGAAGATGAAGAGGTAAGACTAAAAGGTGATTCAAAGAGAGTTATTTTTACTAAAGAATAGTAATTATTGTTCGGTTAAGGTTTTCTGCACAAATACTTCTCGATGGACTATTGTTATTCCAAGCTTTTTAATTGCTTCTCTATGATCCTTTGTTCCATACCCTTTATTTGAATAAAAACCATAACCTGAATATTCCTTGTTTAACCTTCTCATCATAGAATCGCGTTTTACTTTGGCAATTATTGATGCTGCTGCAATAGAAAGAGATTTTTCGTCGCCTTTTATAATCGCTTTTTGATTAGCAAGCCCAAGTCCTTTAATATATTTTATTGTAAACGCATCCATTAGTAGGAAGATTTTTTTGTCAGGAAATTCCTTTTTGAGTTTTTTAATAATTTTTCTTACTCCCATACAGGTGGCTTTTCCTATCCCAATTTTATTAATTTCTTTTACGCTAACTGTTGCATGGTAGTAGAAGAGGGAGTTCTGTTTAATAATTTTTGTTAGTTCAACCCTTTTTTTAGGAGAGAGTTTTTTGGAGTCATTTATACCATAGCTTAATAGTTTGATATCTTTTGACTTATTTAAAATAGGCTCGAAAACTACTCCGGATAAGAGGAGTGGTCCTGCAAATGCACCGCGTCCTACCTCATCAATTCCAATTACAAGAAAGTTATTTTTCCAAAGAATTAGCTCTTCTTTGAGATCTGGAAGGTTGGATGATTGAGCCATCTAGAGTAAGAGGAACATATTCTTCATTAATTATTTCTTCATCAGAATATGATGGGTTTAAACTATTTTCTGCTTCTGCTTGAGCAAGGCACTGGATATAATTCTCAAAGAAGTCTTCAATTTTTACAGCTCCTTTATTATCTATTCTGGCTATAGCAGAGCTTGCTTCCATTATTGAAGGTTGAAAAAAAAGACTCAAAGCTATTTTTCTTCGCATAAATTCTTGAGGCGCAAGTAAGTCTTTTTTAGCTTCCTCATTTATTGCTTTTGGATATATATTTCGTGTTTCGAGTTTTCCCATTTTGGTATTATACAACTGTTATCTATTGAATGGAATCTCATTTGGGTAGAGATTGTGGTAAAAATGAGAGGTGAGTTTTGCTACTTGTGCGTACATCCTTCTTATTCTTTCAAGGTCTTCCTCAGATGGGTTAGGTAGATTTCGGTAGTTTTGTTTGCTTAGGTCTTGATTTTCATCCCCGTTAAGCCATATTCTCCAAGAGTCATTATCAATAACATCTGCTACCATCAAATTTCCTTTATTATCACGTCCGAATTCAATTTTGAGATCAACAAGCTCCACGTCTAATTTTTGCCATGCCTCCTCAAGAACTATGAAGACCTCACGCGTCATAATTTGCATTTGGGTAACTTCATCATGTGTAATTCCCATCGTTTCTCTTTCTTTTGAGCGTATTGGGATATTTGTTTTTATTGCTCCTTGTGAGTCATAAAAGTGCCACATGTTGCCTTCAAGCACCATTAGTGGGTCGTGTAGTTGGTCATCTTTATAGAAAAATTCATGCTCGATTTGTGGGAAACGGGTACCTTTTTGAATTTCCGGACTTCTTTTAAGGTAAGAGCCAAAAGCTTTTCTTCGAGCAACAGACTCAACTGGAATCATTAAAGCTTTTTTTGCAACAAGCATATTATCTGTATATCGATCGACAAAATGCGTTCTTATTCCCTCTCTATTTAGTAGAGTAAATACGTTCTCGGTAGTTGTTGTGGCCAAAGTTCCTTTTCCAGGTATCTTGTTTCGTCTTGCGCCATCACCTGCTGTGATATCATCTTTGTTTTCGATTAGAACTATGTTGGGATCTTCTGTTGTCCAGATTATTTTAGTTTTACCTTCACAAAGGAAAGTTTTGGGATGTAAGGTCTCTCTAAGTGGTAAGAAAGATTTCTCTTGTTTCATTTAATCTTTTTTTCAATCGTGTAGAGTATAACACTTCCTTCTCGTTTGTAAATTTTAATTGAATTCATCTTCTCTAGATTTTTCAATCCGTCTATGAAATCCGGTCTATTGGCGAGTAAGTGTCTAATATCCCACGCGTCTGACGTGTCTACTAGAAGGTACTTTGGATTGCCGTACCAAGAAAGCCATCTACATTCTCTCTTGTCGCACTTAAGGCTTTTTATATCTCCTCTTGTTGTGGGCCAGATTGTAAAAATTCTGTCTCTATGAGAGACATGAGGGGTTATATTTATTTGACTTGCAAGAGAAGCATCTTTGGGGAGATAAGTTAAGAGCTTATTAATGTTTTTAACAGATGAAGGTTGAGTCCAAAACCAGCGCTTTGTCAGGTAGGACAGTGGGGAATGTGTCAAATATTGCACGGTTAGTGCTGTAATTAATAAGTAAATCGCGATATATTTATTGTTTAATTTTCTGTATTTTGATACCGCGATAATCGTTGGCCAGGCTAAGAATAAGGCCAGGGTTACTCTGTAGTGTCCAAAAATACTTTGAGCCGAGCTGACAAGACTATGTCCTAGGACGAAATAATGAGCGAGGTCAATTATGGCAGGCGCAAGGTAAAGAGGTGCAAGAAGTGGAATTCCCCCAAACCAGGAGAGGCTATAAACTATTACATCTTGCTTTTCTTTTGTGTCAAGAATGTATGAGGGATTAATGTCGTATAGGATGTTTCCTTTTGTGGCAAAGCGGTATCCTTGAGGTGTAAAGTTAGGGTAAAAGAAAAAAAAGACTGTAAAAAGATAGGCTGAGGACAGAACTATATACAGCAAATTTATCTTCTTTTTTGTTGATAAGAAAAAAACAACCGATATTAAAAGTGTTAAAAGTGCGACGTCTTCTTTGCAAATAATTGATAGTAAAAAGAATATTGCTGAATAGATAATATCACTTTGATACCATCGTTTAATCCTTTCAGAATTTAATTTGTCTAAGAAAAAAACGAAGAACGAAAGAAAAGATGCACCAAATACAATAGAGTGGACATCTGACCAAATAGCATTTTGAATTCCAAAGAAGGCGAGATACGAAGCTGTAATTGTGAGTGAAAGTATTCTATTTACACCTTTTTTTACTGAAAGTAGGTAGATTGGAAGACCTGAAATACAAATCAAAATGTTTTGTAGAAGAATGAGAGATATTACATTATCCCAAATCCAATAAATAGGTGAAATTAGGGGGTATATTAGTTCTAAATGGTCAGCAAATATGTGAGTGAAAGAGTAGGAGTGTATTGTTGTAATAGCGGGTTTTAGCCTTGAAAACTGCCATATAAATTGATCACTTACCGCCAAGTCATATCCACTGCCATAGTTAAGATGTTTATTAATAGATAGAGTGGAGTAAAGAAGAAAAAATATTAGAATTATGCTTCCAACAATGAAATAGTCTCGCTTCATGCTTCGATTATATTTTCTCACGTTTTACTTTGGCAAGAAGGAGTATTTGCCCGTTTTATGAAAGAATCGCTTCGCTCGCGTCTCACTTCATGGTATAATTTCATTGTACTTATGCTCACAATTCGAAAGAATTAAAGATTATGCTTATCGCGCTTGTATTTTTTCCTGTTCTTTCAATTC
Source organism: uncultured Gammaproteobacteria bacterium (assembly GCA_964641355.1). GTDB lineage: Bacteria > Patescibacteriota > Microgenomatia > Levybacterales > GWA1-39-11 > CAZXND01. The sequence goes on from CAZXND010000007.1 coordinate 14,520, forward strand.
TAATTGCACTTATTCTCTATCAGTATAACGGTCAAAAACAGTTTTTTAAGTTTGACTTTGTGCAATTTGTCTATGCTTTTATAATAACGCCACTTATATTTATCTGGTTAAAGACTCTTCTTTTTTATATTCTTCAAAATGAGCTCAATATTAGAGTTTCGCCTCGAGAATTATTCATTATTGACACTGTTTACTCACTTGTAGCTCTTTTTGTTTTTTCTTTTATTGTTATTCACGCACTTACTAAAAGCTTTGAGCTAGAGAGGCTAAAAAACCCCAATTATGATGTTTTTAAGCATTCTGAATTCTTTCATTTAGCTACGTCTCACTTCGTGATTTACTCAGGAGCGATAATTCTCTTCACTTTTCTTTCATTTATCAATGTTTATTTTCCTCTCGATGGGGTAAATAATATAATTGGATTCTATTTGTTAGTCGTTCTAGGCTTGATATTCGGTATTTCATGCTTTGGAGTAATCATACTTTCAGATTGGGGTAATCCAAGGTTTATTAAGCTCATGAAGATACTATTTATATTCTTTTTTATAATTCACGTTGCACTTCTTTTCCTTGTAAATCCTAAAATGACCACGGCTTACGGGATATACTGGTTTGTTTTTTCAATTTTTACTGGCTTTGTTATCTCAATTATAACAATCGGTAGATCCAAATTAGCCATGGGAGTATTCAAGAAGCTTCATTATGAGGGGAAATTAGCACTCGAGAAGAAGAAAATTAAATCCTCCTAGTTTTCACGTTTTAAGTTTTGATACCTTCGGAAACAAAAAGAGTATACTACGCAAGCACATTTTAGTAGATATGTATATAAAATTGGTACTTGCAATCTCTCTCCTATCAAGATAGCATGAATATATGCCTGCCAAAAACCTGCTCAGGGTAGCTGAGGAGGGAAGTTATTTGCATGTCTTCAATAAGGGAATTGAAGACAGAATTATCTTTAATGACAAGGATGATTTTGAGACTTTCCGAAGCTACCTAGGTGATTATTTGAGTGCTCCGAAGGATCCGGAGAGCGTAAAAACTACGTTCCAAGTAAACGGAAAAACCTTTAGGGGTACGCCTCACCAACCTAAAAACTTCCACAAGAAGGTTGAATTGATAGCCTACAGTATAACCCCTGATCACTTTCACCTTATTCTCCACCAGGCTAAAAAGGGGTCAGTTGAGAACTTTATCAGGTCGCTATGTACTAGGTACTCTATATATTTCAACAAGAAATATTCAAGATCTGGGTCTCTCTTTGCAGGACCTTACAAGTCCATCCCAGTAGATGGTGATTCTGACCTTTTAGTTTACCTTACTCATCACTTACACCATGAAGGAAAATACACTTCTTATACTGATTATATTAGTGATAAAACTGACGCATCATGGGTCAAATTTGAGGCTATTTTATCGTCTTTTGAAAATAAAAAAGAGAATTATAAATACTTCATAGAGCACTATCAATTAAAGGAAAATCAAAAGGGATTAATTGCCGCAAATACTTTTCACGCTGAAACGGTTTCACTTGAAAGGAGACACCTTACAAGCGTGCCTAAGGTAATTAATAAAGAGCCCTCTGTGAAAAGGGATTTTAGTTTTCCACTGTTTATTATAGGGTCTTTTGTGCCATTTATTATGCTTATTTGGGTTGGATTTAATAATATTCAAGCTTATGCAAAAAATATTGACCCAATTCAAGAACCTCAGGTTTTAGGAACTAGCGAAACAGATCTCTCACCGGTAAGTGACATTGAAGAACCGGTAGAGGCGAGTGATGAAGCCAAACTAGCATCGCCGTCTGCTACCATTGAAGCTTCTGATTCGGCTAAGATTGAGGGATCTTCTTCGGCAGCGCTTAATTTGGCTTCGCCCCCAACGACAAAAATTACAGTTATGATTTTGGACGACAGTGCTTCATCAGTGAATATAAGAGAAAAACCTTCTCTTCAGGCACAACAAATAGGAAAAGCTTACGATGGGGAAGTTTATGAAAGCTTTGGTAAGCAGTCTGGATGGTATAGCGCTAAGCTTTCAAATGGAACTATTGGGTATATTTCAGAGGATTTTGCTTATGAGTCGAGAGGAAATTAAAACGTCTAAAACTGTGCTTTCTTATACAGGATTTATCATTGCCTGTTGGATAGTCGTGGCTATTTTCTTAACTGCAAAGAGCTACGTACAGCTTGGCGTTGGCATAGTTTTATACCCACTGCTAATAATTTTGGCTTACAAGATGTTTGCTGGTAAGCTTGTGAAACCAATTAGGGCTAAGTCACATGAAGTAAGACCCGAGGTGGAGACTTTTGAGGTTAAAAATGAAAGCGTTGTTTCAGATATAGAGAAGAGGGCGTTTTTAAAAATTGTAGGTGCAACGGGTATTTCATTCTTCCTTCTTTCTGTTTTTGGCCAAAGAATACAGTCATTGCTTTTTGGTCACAATATCTCAAGCTTACCTCAGTCGACACCTTTCTCCGGCGGTGGAGGTGTGGGCGCTTCTCCAACTGATGAGTATACAATTTCAGAGGTCGACAATGAAAACGTTGTAAGCTATTATGGATTTATAAATCAAACCGGAGGATGGTTTATTATGAAAGAAGACGCAAATAGAGGTGCCTTTAGATATGTTAAAGGAAGTACTGATTTTCCATACAACTGGAAAAATAGAAGAAACCTTGAGTATAACTACTTCAATGAAGTTTTCTACTAGAAATAAGTGGATTTTAAAAAATCAATTTGCCATATAATAAAATCTCCATGTAAATTTAGCATCTCTGGTTAATTAGCAGTCTTGAAAATGAGCAATAGGTGTTATATAGTTTGTCTCATGTTGTTAATGGGGTCTCAGAGATTTTATAATTCATCCATTATTAACTACTAAGATGCTTTCAATAGTAATTCCTTCCTACAAAGATCCTTTGCTTAAAAAAACGATTGAATCAATTCTTGAAAATGCCCAGGGGGAAGTAGAGGTAATTGCTGTTCTTGATGGTTATTGGCCACCTCGTGAATCTTTGGTAAGTGATCCGCGTGTTAGATATCTTCATCTTGGAGGAAATCGTGGAATGAGAAGAGCGATAAATGCTGGAGTTGACGTATCAAGAGGAGAATTTATTATGAGAAGCGATGAGCATTGTGCGTTTGGTCCAGGATTTGATCTTATTTTGACACGTGATTGTCAAGAGAATTGGATTATGACTCCAAGACGCTATTTCCTCGATCCAGTTAAGTGGGAAGTATTAGATATTCCTCCAGTTGATCATATGAAGTTAAAAATTGTAAATGTTGCTTCTGGTGTTCAAAAGTTTTCAGGTGTTGAGGCAGCTGGTGATGATAGTTTACCTATCGAGGAGACAATGGCAATGCAGGGTAGTTGTTGGATTATGAGAAGAGATTGGTGGGATAGGGTAATTGGCGAACTTCAAAACGAGGGTTACGGCCCACTTTATCAAGATAGTCATGAAATGGTTTTTAAGACTTGGAAGGCAGGGGGAAAGTTGATGGTAGATAAAAATACTTGGCATGCCCATAAGCATAGAGATTTTCCTCGCACCCATAATAACGGGACATCTGAAAATCCTTCAAAAAATGAAGATTGTTGGGCATATTCCTTGAGCGTTTGGCGAGACTATTTTGAGAATGATATTAAACCAAAGTGGGAGGTGCAGAAGAGAAGTGATTAAAAAATCGATTGGAGAGTTGATTGATGGTCTTAGTATCGTAAATATTAAATCCTTTTATCTTGTTGATAAGGTAAAGAGAAATAAGCACACAAAGGAAGACGCTAGAAAGATTCAAGTTCTAAATAAGCAGAGAAATGAATTCATGAACTCGATCAACGAATATTTCGGTGATAGGGAGGAAATAAAGGTCTGATAAGTTTTTTTGCCCCTCCAAGTTATATTGGTAAAGGCTATCACGCCTCTGTACCGCTTCATACGGTTAAGTTATCTTCGAAAATTAGAGCAGAAGAAATAGCGGAATATTTAGGTGCAAGAGTAAACCCTGAAAGTGGATATGAAAAAGATATCCGTATTCATGTTAAGCCTCGACATTTAGCTGGTGTTAGAGATGGTGATTATCTTGATATCCTAGATAATCCTTTTTGTGTGAGGTTGCTTTTGAGGAATAATCTTTCTAAAGTTAAGGTGATTGCTGCGTCCACATATAGTTATGATTATTTTAAAAATAAACTCCCTAATGAAATTATTTACATTCCGCACCATCATGTGAATAGGGAAAATATCAAGCGAGATCGAAAAGAAGTTATTAGATGTGGATATATTGGAACTCCATCTCAAGAGGCTATAAAATTTTATGGTGAAGTAGGGCAAGAGCTTAAAAAGATTGGATTTGAATTCATTACATGTTTTGACTTTAAAGCAAGAGAAGACGCTATCAATCTATATCGCAATATCGATATACTGATCATCGCCGAGTGGAAGTGGGGAGATGTTAGTCATGTATATAAATTTCCAACCAAATTAATAAATGCCGCTTCCTTTGGTGTTCCAACTATCGCCTTCCCACGGGCAGGATATAAAGAGTTTGAGGGGAATTATGTTAGAGCGAATAATATGGAGGAGATGCTTTCTGAAGTTAAAAAATTCCGTGATAAAGATTATTACCAAGAGTGGTCTGAAAAAATTCTTAAGGTGGCCGAAAATTATCATATTAGTAAAATAGCGAATCTCTATAGAAATCTAAGTTAAATTAAATATTTAAGCGATAGATTTGTTCTGTTAGTTAATAGTTTGTTATCGTTGCTAAAAGATAGGAAATCGGTTAAATTATTTAAAGAGCGATAGATGAAAAACATACTCATTTATATTAGTCCAACTAAGTCGTTTGATAATCCAAGATCAGATTTGGCAAGTAACGATGCTAAACCTCTTGCAAAAGTTCAGATAGAAAATAGTCTTGCACTTGGATGGAGAAAGCACGACATTATGATAGCGACCAACTTCCCCTTTAAATATGGAAAATTTCAAACGACCGTTTTAGAAGATGTTGATTTTTTCGATCGCAAACCGCAAGTTAGCAAAATCAATGCAATTGTAAAGCTTTTTGAGGATAAAATAATAAGACCAAGTGAGCTTTATTGGTTCCATGATTTAGATGCGATGCAACTTGAGCCAATTCACGAATCAGAGATAGACATAGCAGACAACGAAATTGCCGTTACCGAATATGGCGGATTAATGTTTCGTGGCCAACCCAGATGGAGTACTGGAAGTATATTTTTCAAATCAGGATCAAGAGATATTTTTGAGAAAATAAAAGAAGTTGCTTATAAGAAAAGGATCGATGAAGAAGAAGCACTTGGGTTGTTAACGGAAAGTGATAAAAATATAAAAAAGCGAGTGAGGAAAATTGATTATACATATAATTTCATCGGGTATAATCTTCCAACATATTATTACAAGGCAATACGCCCTCTAAAAGTAGTGCATTTTCATCCATTAGTCGGGAAAAGCAAGCTATCTGGAATAGGAAAGAAAAACGCATTGCGATTTTTTATGGGTGAAAATCAGCTTAACACACCTCTTATAACAAATAGGGTTGTTAGACTCCTTAAATACCACAGATTGGCCTAAAGAAAAACCTGAAATTGCTTCCAATTTGTTAAATTTACTACTGCTTAAAAAGGAGATTTATTATATACTTTGTAGCATATGAAAAATCTCATTATTTATATTAATCCGGAAAAGAAATTTGTAAAAGATTATGCTGCTTTAGCTAGGGTTCAGATTGATAATAGTTTATCTCTGGGTTGGAAGGCAGATGATATCTTATTTGTTATGAATTATCCTTGGGAATATAACGGAGTTAAGTCAATTGTGATAGGAGATGAGCATTACTGTGCAGTAAGACCTAGATCAATTAACACAACAACCATCCCTTTCCTAATTGATGAAGGAATAATAAAAGAAGGGGAGATTTATTGGAATCATGATTTCGATGCATACCAGTTAAATAAAATTAAAGATTCAGAACTTGGGTTAGACGGGTTCGATTGCGGACTTACTGATTATGGGTGGAAAGATAGATGGTGTATGGGTAGTTATTTTGTGAAGTCGAGTTCTAAAGATATTTTTGAGAAAGCAAAAGAAATTATTTATAAGAATGTTGAAGATGAAAGAGCTGTATCTGACTTGACCCAAAACCCTGATATAGCTAGGAGATGTAAAAGAATGAATATTACTTATAATTTTGGTATGCGTTATGTTGAATCTAATTACAAGATAGCAAAAAAGCCTCTCAAAATTCTCCATTTTCATCCACATTACAAAACCGTTTATACTGATCCCTATAAATGGGAGTGGACTTGGGACGTTTTCGTAAACGGAAAAAACGGTCTTAATAAGCCACTTGTTAATAAAAGGCTTCTCGAAATTTTTAAGCACAATGGTATCAACTAAAAAGCTGATATTAGTTACGGGGGGGCGGGGGATGCTGGGTTCTTCCGTTCAAAAAGTTTTCGGTAAGAAAAATTTAATTATAGCTGACCACTCAAGTCTTGATGTGCGTGATGTAAATCAAGTTCTAGCATTTGCAAATAAAAAAATCGACCTTATTCTTCATTTAGCAGCAGAAACAGATCTTTTGGCAGTAGAAATCGATCCAGAAAAAGCTTATCTTACCAACCACACAGGAACTCAAAATATGGTAGAGCTTGCCCGACTATTAAATATTCCTATTATTTATGTGAGCACTGCAATGATTTTTGATGGACAGAAAAGAAGCTATACCGAAAATAGCAAAGCTAATCCAACTAATCACTATGGGAGGAGTAAGTATTATGGAGAGCTTGCTGTAAAGTCTTACAAAAAGTATTACATAGTGCGAAGTGGATGGGCGTTCGGCGGAGGACCTGAGTTAGATAAAAAATTTATTAATAAAATTTGGAAGCAAATAAATTTAGGTGCGAAAAAATTATGGGGGATTAAAGATGTATATGGCAATCCTACCTATACGTTAGACTTTGCTAAAACTCTTAAGAACATTGTTGATACGAAACCTCCTTATGGAATTTACAATGCTCCGGGAAAAAATGTAGCAAGTAGGTACGAATTTCTAAAAGAGTTTGTTGACGCTTTAGGTTTATCGAATAAATTAGAAGTAATACCTGTGTCTTTAAAAGAGTATTTAAGCTTATTTCCTGTGAGTTTTCCAGTCATAAAAAATGAGGTTTTGTCCATCTCTAAGCTTGAAAAAACGAGACTTTCTTCTATGCGAGATTGGCGGACGTCTTTGCGTGAGTATTCAAAAGAGTTTGGAAAGTAATTTTCTTGCAAAAACTATTTAGAAATGAAAAATGTAATGATATATGTAGGTCCAAACAAGAAATTTAGCGATGAAGATGAGGTTTTAGCTAAAATTCAGATAGATAATAGTCTTGATTTGGGATGGAAGAGAGACGATATTTTACTATTCACCGACTTTGAGTATGAATACAACGGTGTAAAGGCGAGAGTATTTAAAGATATTCCTTATTATGATTTTGATCTAGCTGCAAGTAAAATTCCAGTTCTTATTTATTTAATAGAAAAAGGTGAGATAGATAATTCACAGTTGTATTGGGTTCATGATTTTGATGCATACGAAAACTACTCAATAAAAGAAGAGGAGTTAGGTTTTGATGGCTACGATTTGGCTTTGCCCCATTATTATTACAAGCCTGAGTGGGTAATGTCTAACTTCTTTTTTAAAAAAAGTTCTGAAGATATTCTTAGGTTACTAGATAAGACAGTAATTGAGAGACCACGAACAAGTCGTAATAACGAGAAGACTATAACTTGGCTAATAAAACATGAAAGAGTAGATATTAATAGATTGAAAAAACTTAATGCTACATATAATATAGCCAAAAGGTATATTCCAAGAATTTATCCTTTGGCGGAAAAGCCGTTAAAAGTATTGCATTTTAGACCCTCAGATAAAGATGCTTTAATGACAGAGACGGCATTGGATATTTTTATGTATGGTAAAAATAGATTGAAAATTCGACTAATGTCTGATAGATTGATTAAAATTTTTAGACACAATGGAATCAAATAGAAAATCTTTTCAAAAACTTAATTCTGTCATTTTTTTAGGAAGAAAAAAAGGAGCGATAGAGGCATTAAACATATTAATAAAACAAAATATTAATGTAAAGTTAATATGGACTAGTCAATCAGAATCATCCTCAGAGCAGTTAATAGATGTTGCTAAAAAAAATAAAATTCCAATAATCTACGACCACCGTTTAATTTATAAGTACATAGAGAAAGGTAGTCCACTACTAAAAGACTTAGATCTTGTGATTTCTTATTTATTTCCATACAAAATAAAAGATTCTCTCATAAATTTAGCGAGTATTGGTGGTATAAATTTTCATCCGGCTCCCTTACCAGAGTATAAGGGTAGAGCTGGATATAATATGGCCATTTTGGAAGAAAAAAAATCTTATGGTGTTAGTGCGCATTTCATCGACTCAGAAATCGACCACGGCCCAATTATAAAAGTATTAAGATTTCCAATTAGAAATGAGGAGACTGCACTTTCTTTGGAAAAAAAAGCGCAGGAAAAATTAATATTTCTGTTTAAGGAGGTAATAGGTAATTTGCGTGCTGGAAATACTATTAGAACAGTTCCCAATAGTGGGGGTATGTTTTTAACAAGTCAGCAATTAGAAGATTTAAAAAGGGTAGATTTCAAAAAAGATGATGTAAAACTTATTGAAAGGAAAATAAGGGCATTTTTCTTCCCCCCATACAGCGGTGCGAATATAGAGGTTAATGGTAAAGAGTACACTCTAGTAGATAAAAAAATGTTAGATTTTTTAAAATCTTTTTATGAATAAATATCCAATCGCAAAACCATACATAGACGATTCAGACATAAGAGGGGTTACACAAGTTTTGAAGTCGGGTTGGCTTTCTTTGGGACCAAAATATAAGGAGTTTGAGCAGGAGTTTGCAAAATATACTGGCGCAAAGTATGCCTTGGCGGTTTCATCCGGAACAGCTGGGCTTCATTTGGCGATAAAAGCATTGAATCTTAAACCTGGGGATGAGGTTATAACGACTCCCTTTTCTTTTGTAGCATCTTCTAATTGTTTGCTTTTTGAATCAGTAAAACCTGTTTTTGTTGATATTGATCAACAAACTTTCAACATGGATCCATTAAAAATCGAGGCAGTTATTACTCCAAGAACGAAAGCAATTTTAGTGGTGCATGTTTTTGGAAAACCGTGCGATATGGCGAGAATAATGAAAATTGCTAAAAAACACAAATTAAAAGTTATTGAAGATGCCTGTGAGAGTTTAGGGTCAAAGATAGATTCTAAAATGTCCGGTACGATAGGAGATGTTGGAGTATATTCATTTTATCCTAACAAACAGATGACAACTGGTGAAGGGGCAATTATTGTTACTAATTCCAAGAAAGTTTTTGAGCTATGCGATAGCATGAGGAATCAAGGAAGAGCATTGCGTAGTAGTAAGTTTAGCTTGGAATGGAATTGGTTAATAAGTGAAAGATTAGGATACAATTATCGGATGAATGAAATGAATGCAGCTTTGGGATTAACTCAGCTTAAAAAGTTGAATTGGATGATTGGAAAAAGAATGGAAGTCGCATCATGGTATGAGGATAATTTAAGTAAAAAAAGCGAGATCATCCTCCCAAAAAAGGAATTAGACGGTTATAACTTTTTTGTTTATGTTGTAAGGTTCACAAACGGCGATCGTAATAAAATTATGGATAAATTAAATAAAGAAGGGATACAAACAAGACCTTACTTTCCAGTAATTCATCTTCAACCTTTTATGAAAAAAATGTTTGGGTTTAAAAAGGGAAATTTTCCAATAGCAGAAAAAGTTGCATCACAAACTCTAGCTCTACCTTTTTATATAGGTCTTAAAAAGACTGATGTAGAGCATATTTGCAATAAAATTATAGACTGTTTATGACCAATCCTAGAAAGCTTTTCTATAATAAAGTAATACTAGTTACAGGTGGAACTGGTTCTGTCGGTAGTGAAATTGTAAGGCAACTATCAACTTTTGGGTTGAAGGAAATAAGAATTTTCTCCAGAGACGAAACTAAACAATATTTGCTTCAAAATGAGCTAGAGACCACACATAAAATTAGAAATGTAAAATACATAGTAGGAGATGTAAGAGATAAAGAAAGACTTAATTGGGCAATGGAGGGAGTGAACATCGTTTTTCATGCTGCGGCCTTAAAACACGTACCTTCTTGTGAAAACAATCCATTCGAGGCGGTTAAAACAAATGTTCTTGGCACGCAAAACTTAATTGATGCTGCAATAAAGTATAAGGTTGAGAAGGTAATAGCTATATCAACAGATAAAGCGGTTTATCCCAACAACGTTATGGGTGTTACTAAGCTTTTAATGGAGGGGCTAATAACCTCGGTTAATAATTATTCGCCAGATACTAAAACAAAATTTTCTGTAGTACGTTTTGGGAATGTACTGAATTCTCGAGGATCTGTTATTCCGATTTGGATGGAACAAATAAAAATTGGTAAACCTATTACAGTAACAGACAAAAGAATGAAAAGATTTTTCATGAGCATACCGGAGGCAGTAAATTTAGTTTTTTCAGCGGCTACATTAATGTTGGGAAAAGAAATATTCGTTCTTAAAATGCCTGAGATAGAGATACTTGATCTAGCTAAAAAAATAATTAGCGAAAATGCGAATGGAAAAGAAGTTCCTATTAAATTTATCGGGATAAGATCTAAAGAAAAAATAGTAGAAAAGCTATATACGGATCAGGAGAAAGAAACAATGATGGATATCGGTCCTTTTTTTATAATTTTGCCTAATGAGAAAGAATTGTCAGAAAGGGTGAAAAAATATAAATCTACTAAAATCTCTAAATTTTAGATTTTATATAGTTTATTAGCTTATCCATTTCTGTAATGTTATGTTGAATGCTTAGTTCCGGTTTTTAATGGTAAATGCATTGAAAATTCCGCTCGCTTCTGATAGATTAGTACAATAAAAATGGCATATGATAGGATAACCCCACTTTGCGAATTAGCTTTTAAATACGGGACTGATAAATGTCCACAGTTAAAGCACTCTTACACCCCTTTTTACTATGAAATTTTTAAGGACAGAAGAAAATCTATTAAGAAAGTTTTAGAGCTTGGAATAGGATATTATCCTGGGATGGATAAAAATGAATGGATTTTTGATCCGGGACTTAATAGGAATTACCATAGAGGCGCGTCTCTTTATATGTGGAGAGATTTTTTTCCCAATGCTTTAATTTATGGTGCAGATAAGGTTTCTGAAACTATTTTTCAAGATGAGCGAATTACGACACTTCTTGTTGATGAAAGAAAAAAGGAAGATATAGAAGGTTTAATTAGGCAAGTAGGGTCCGATGTTGATGTTGTTGTTGATGATGCTTCTCACAAAGCTAGTGATCAAATTTTTGCAGCAGAGATACTTCTTCCACTCTTAGATAAAGATGTAATCTATATCATAGAGGACGTTGATGATGCTAAAAAGATTATAGAGAGTTTGGGTGATTCTTATGAATATCAAGTTCCAGATATCCCAAGAAAAAGAAAAGCTGAAACGCTTCTTGTAATAAAACACAAAAATGGCAAATAGCGATATTACTATTATCATGCTCACTGCGAATAGGCTTACCAAGAATTGGGCAGAGTTTCATAAACAAAAGTTACTCGAAGCTGCAAATGGCGCTCCCATAATTACGATATCAAGAGAACCTCTTGATTGGGGGATAAACCTTTTAGACGAAGAAGAGTATAAGATCTCAAATATTTACTTCCAACTTCTTCGGGGCGCAAAAACTGCCACAACGGAATATATTGCTGTTGCGGAAGATGATACTCTTTACCCCCAAGAACACTTTGAATTTCGCCCTCCTCAAGACGTCTTTGCTTACAATCAGAATAGATTCAATGTTTTTAGATGGAGTAGGACATCTACTTACTTTTGGAAGGATAGAATGAGTAATTCAACCCTTGTTGCTCCAAGGAAGCTTGCCATTGATGCTCTTGAAGAGAGATTCGCAAAATATCCAGAAGGTACGCCTTCTTACTTTACAGGAGAACTTGGAAGGAAAATAATTGAGGACAACCTAAAAGTTACTCGAAGAAAAGCTATTTGGTTTTCAACTGAAGTATCAATTGTAAGGGTGGATCATGAGAAGGGGTTTGATCGTCTTTCACAAACGCATCGAAAAGGAATGGGAATTTTAAGAGCTTACGATATCCCTTACTGGGGACGAGCAGAGGAAATAATAAAACAATTTAACTAAAAATGAATTTTGCACAAATTTACGAAATAGCATCACCTTTCACAATGACGAGCTTGAAAAAAATGGAGAGTTTGAATTCGGCAGTCATTTATATCAATAAAAACAATATTGACGGAGCCCTAGTGGAATGTGGTGTTTTTAAAGGAGGAAGTGTTATGAATATGGCATTAACCCAGCTCGATTTTCCAAAATTAAGGCACATATATTTGTATGATACTTTCGAGGGAATGACAAAAGAAGGGGAGTTTGATATTAACCACAGAGGGGTTCCGGCAGCTACCATTCTTAGAAGACCAAGTAAAATGTGTATTGCAAGTCTTGATTCGGTTAAGAATAATCTGGCTTTAACTCGATATCCTAAAGAGTTTTTTCATTTTATTAAAGGAGATGTAGCAGAGACTTTAAAACAAAATGACTTGCCGAAGAAAATTGCTCTTTTAAGACTTGATACTGATTGGTATGAATCTACAAAAATCGAGATGGAAGTTCTATATCCCAATCTTGTTAAAGGCGGTGTTCTCATATTAGATGACTATGGTTATTGGAAAGGCGCAAGAAAGGCAGTGGATGAATATTTTGCAAGTCTTGGTATGAGTCCCTTGCTCAAGCCTATGGATGAGGGTATAAGTGGGGTTATCTATACTAAGGAGTAGACGTGCAGTTTTCGAATAAAATTACAAAAGAGTTTTGATAATAAAAAACTTAAATGAATAAATTTTTAATTAGAAACGATGATGTTGCTTTTGACACAGAAATTGAAGAAATAAAAAAGTTTTGTGAAATTTGTGATAAATACGGCTTTAAAATAATTCAGGCAATAATGCCTATTGGGGAAGCAAAAAAAATAAAGACAAGAAGGATGACAAATGACCAAATTAAGAGTGTAAGTTCACGCTTATTTTCCGAAAATAAAGAAGTCCTTAGTTATCTTCGCGAGAGAAATGATTTTATTGGAATTCATGGCCTATGGCATTCACACCAACCTACAATCGAAGAGATTGAGACGGCCAAATTTATTCTTCAAGGTTTAGGATTTAATCCAACCTATTTTGTTCCGCCTTTTAACGAAGGTGATTATCCAGACGAGATTGTTGATTTAAGGACATCTAACCTTTCAGATAAAAGAGGAGAGAGACTTGAGGATTTTCTTGAGGAAGGAGTCCCAAACGCTCAAGTTATGTATCTTCATAGCTGGAGATTTGCAAAAGGTTGGTATACGTTCGAAGTATTAGATAGGTGTTTATATCGATTGTCAGAAAAATATGCCTGATGTAACTATCATCTACTACACAAGTAATTATGAGGATGAAAGTTTTGAGCGAAAAGTTCGTGAGAACCTTCTTGAAAATTGTGGAGGCTTACCTATTATCAGCGTTTCTCAAAAACCTATAGATTTCGGTAAAAACATCTGTGTTGGAGATGTGGGGCATACCTATTTCAATATGTATAGACAAATTTTAACAGGAACAAAAGCCGCCAAAACCTCCTACGTTGCTCTTGCTGAATCTGACTTTCTTTATCCAGAAAAATATTTTAGTTTTTCTCCAAAAGATGCGGATGTTTATAGATATAACAATGTTTGGATAGTTTATAAAAATCCAAAAATTTATTCTTATCGCAGAAAAATACACTCTGGCGGAGCACAAATCTTCAGACGAGAATACCTAATTGACATAATAGAAAAAAATCTGCAAGGTAAGCCGATGTGGTCTGATAAAGAAGTAGTGATTCGCGACAGAAGAGGATTTGAAATGTTCAACGTTCCATTTGAACTTTTTGGTGATGACATTCCTTGTATTAGTTTTAAAACAGGGAATGGAATGAGAAATCATACTACCGTCTTGCATGGTAAAAATAATATAAAAATAAAGCTACCTTATTGGGGACATATTAGGGATTTAAGACAAAAGTATTTAAATCAATGAAAATAAAGACAAAAAAACAAGTCTCAACATACATGCCAGTGTTGATTAGAGCGGTATTACTCACAAGTGGACCAGTATTGGAGTTGGGCGCAGGGGTGTTTAGTACGCCTCTTCTTCATTGGTTATGTGCTGAAAATAGAAGGTCTTTGTTAACCTATGAGAAAGATCCTGAGTATTTTGAATTTGCTAAGAAATTTATGAGTAGAACACATCGAATTCGTCAGATAGATAATTGGACTAAAATAGATGTTGATATTCATTGGAGTGTAGTTTTAGTAGATCAGGATAGTGCAAGAAGCGAAAGTGCGATTTTATTAAAAGATACTGCCGATTTTATTATTTTGCATGATTCTGAATATCCAGAACTTTATGGGTATGATAAAGTTTACCCTCATTTTAAACATATTTATCATTGGACTTTTTCTAAGCCATATACAACGGTAGTGAGCAATTTTAAAACGATGGAAAATATTGCTGAGCCTAATTGGAAAAAATGGATATGAGTTCAAAAAAACAATCAACTATTATTTACTACACATCAAATAGAGAGGATCCTGCTTTTGAGGAGCGAGTAAGAGAAAATATTTTGAAAGTTAGTGGTGGGTTGCCAATAATAAGTGTTTCTCAAAAACCCATAGATTTCGGTAAAAATATTTGTGTCGGTGATGTTGGGGTAACAGGGTTTAATATGTTTCGTCAGGTGCAAATTGCTTGTGAGGCTGCAAATACCAAATTTGTTATTTCAGCAGAAGCCGATTGCCTCTATCCACCCGATTATTTCCAATTCGTACCGGAGAAATTGGGCGTTGCGTATCGGGATAATAATTTGTATGTTATGCCGGATAAGAGAGACTTCTTTTTTTACAAGAAAGAGGGGGCGACACATGCTCAAGTTATTGATAGAGAATACTACTTAGAGGTATTAAAAAAACTTTTTATAGGTGCACCTCAGTGGAGCACTCTAGAAAAGAATTTTCCGAAAGAGAGATGGGGAAAGGCTGACATTTTTGATGAAGTTGAATACTTTAGAAGTGAAAATCCTGTTTTCCAGATAAAAACCCATAAGGGAATGAGGTATTTTACACATTCAGACAGGACTCCTATTCCAGAAATTCCCTATTGGGGGTCAGGGAAGGCGGCTAGAAGATATTATCTATATGGATTGAGTTGATCAATAATTATGACCAAGTTAAATTTAGGAAGTAAGTACAGAAGGTTACCAGGTTTTGAGAATCTGGATAAAATATTTGGTTGGAATTTTCAAGACGGTCTTCCGCAGTACCAAGATGATTCAGTAGAAGGCATTACAATTTCACATGCTTTAATGTTCTTAACTGAAGCTGAGCTTGTGACTTTTGTGAATGAAATGTGGCGTGTTCTAAGAAATGGCGGAGTTGTAAGAATTACAGAAGACGATACTGAAAACCCTGAAAGTCTTTGGTATGAGACTGGAAATGAAAGATCTGGCCCAAAATGCTTAACTGGTCCCAAAATGATCAGAAGGATACTTGAGAGTGCGGGTTTTAAGGTGTATGATGTTTCTCTAACGGAGACCAAGTTCGGCGATAACTCGCTTATGCAAGCTTATCGCGGAGGTCCACCTAATGTATTTTTTATTGAAGGAGTTAAAGAAAGTATTATGGAAAACAATAAAAGTTCGATATTACTTGAGGGTATAAAACAAAAAGATAGTAGTAAGGTAGAAATCAAAGGCTGTTCAAGAGACGATCTTCCAGAATTTTTTGTTCA
The DNA here is from genome assembly GCA_964641355.1 of uncultured Gammaproteobacteria bacterium. Taxonomy (GTDB): domain Bacteria; phylum Patescibacteriota; class Microgenomatia; order Levybacterales; family GWA1-39-11; genus CAZXND01. The sequence continues at coordinate 30,511 of CAZXND010000007.1, forward strand.
AATGGGTTATAAAGTTGGTGCTGAGGTCGGGGTCTATAAAGGAGCTTTTACGGAGAAATTTTGTAAAGCCGGGTTAAAAATGTTTGCAATCGATCCTTGGATGGCATATCAAGGAGCTGGAAGAACTCAAAAAGAGCAGGCGAGGCAAAATTTTCTTTACGGACACACACAAAGAACGCTCGCTCCCTATAAAGATTGCGAAATAATTAGGTCGACTTCTATGGATGCTCTTAAATACTTTGAAGATGGGAGTTTGGACTTTATTTATATAGATGGAGATCATTCTTTCAAATATATTGCAGAGGATCTTGTTGAATGGACAAAAAAAGTTAGATCAGGGGGAATTGTTTCAGGGCATGATTATTTTTATTTTGGTCCGCGACAAACGAATCTGATTTGCCATGTTGGACCAGTTGTTGATGCTTATGTAAAATCCTTTGAAATTTCACCTTTGTATATTTTTGGAAAAATTCCGGACGCGCCTCTGAAAGATGACAGGTATCCTAGCTGGATGTTCTTCAAACCGTAAATGCAAAGTTTAAAATTTAATCAATATAGATTGAAATCTCTTCTTGTGGGATGAAATTAATTGAGGGTCTAAAGCTTGAAGGAAGACCTGTTGAAATTCCCAATTGCTCTCGGGATGATTTGCCAGAATTATTTGTCGATTTAGGTTTTAAAGTCGGAGCGGAAATTGGAGTGGCAGGAGGAGAGTTTTCAGAGAAGTTGTCTAAGAAAGGTCTGGAAGTTTATGCAATTGACCCATGGCTTTCGTATGAAGACTATAAACATTCAAGAGGTCAGAAGGCAATGGAAGAAGTTTTTCTTTCAGCAAGAGAAAGACTAGCACCATATCATAACTGTAAAATTGTGAGAAAGACTTCAGTTGAAGCATCTTTTGACTTTGTCGATAGAAGTCTTGATTTTGTATATTTAGATGGAAATCATCAACTGATGTATATAATTCAAGACTTAGTTATTTGGTCACGAAAAGTAAAGTTGGGAGGAATAATCTCAGGGCATGATTATATTTATACTAACCCAAAAAACCCCGCTGGAATAGTCCATGTAATTTATGCACTCGATGCCTATACTAAGGCATACAATATAGACAATTTATATCTATTGGGAAGAAAAAAAGCAGAAGGAGAAACGCGAGACAGATTTAGAAGTTGGATGTTTGTGAATACAGAAGTTAAATTAAGAAATAAATGAAAACAAAAGGAATTATTTACTATACAGATAATCAACTTAAAGAACCTATTTTTTCTATAGTCCAAGCGTATATTGCAAAATCTGAGCTTCCTATTACTAGCGTGTCGCTTGAACCTATTGACTTTGGGAGTAATATTGTTTTAAATTTAACCCCAAGTTACGTAACAATGATAAAACAAATAGCGACAGCTTTAGAAAATTCTTCATCGGACTACGTTTTCTTTTGTGAACACGATGTTTTGTATCCGTCTTCACATTTTGATTTCACTCCTGAAAAGGATAATATTTGGTATTACAACGCCAATGTTTTGCGATGGAAATATCCAGATAATTTTCTTATCTCTTATGACCGTTTAATTTCTCTTTCTGGACTTTGTGTGAATCGGGAACTCGCTCGTGATCATTATCAAAGAAGGTTGAAGGTTATAGAAGAAAACGATTTAAAAAGCGAGAGAAGACACGAACCATCTTGGGCAAGAAAATGGGGTTATGAGCCAGGGACGAAAAAGACGCGTCGTGGCGGATTTTCAAATGATGAATTTGATACCTGGATGTCTCTTGTCCCCATGATCGATATTAGGCATGGAAAAACATTTTCTCCTTCAAAAGTTACTCTTGATAGTTTTAAACATCCTCCACAAAATTGGCGAGAGACTAGATTGAATGAAGTTGTTGGATGGAATTTAAAAGAAGTTTTTAAATTAGAAGTATGAATTATGAAGCGTGAATCAAGAGAGTGTGAATAAATGAAGAAGGAAATAATTAAAATAAAAAACTTTACAGATTTAAATACTTGGAAAGAGGCTCACAGACTTGTGTTAGCCGTTTATAAAATCACACAAAATTTTCCTCGCGAAGAATTATTTGGGTTGACGAGTCAGATTAGAAGAGCAGCAATATCGATAACATCTAATGTAGCTGAGGGATTTAGTAGGAAATCTTATAAAGAAAAATCACAATTTTATTCGATGGCACTGGGGTCATTGACTGAAGTTCAAAATCAGACTATCATCGCAAGAGATTTAGGATATATTGCTGAAAAAGTATTTAAGGAAATAGAAGAACTTGTAATAATCGTAAGCAAGCTTTTAAACGGTCTTATCAAAAAATCAAAAACCATGGGTGTCATTACTCATGATTCTTAATTCCTGATTCATAGTATGTATCAAGCAAAAGATCTTTCAATACTAATACCTGCACGAAATGAAATGTTTT
>CAZXND010000008.1:0-27285 GCA_964641355.1 uncultured Gammaproteobacteria bacterium
CAACGTGTCTCGTTCATCTGTGTCGCAAATGCGACTTTTCCAAAGGTAAGGTATAAGCTGTTTCAGCGCGAGGTCCTAATGGACAGAGTTGACAGGACTCGATGTCTTGTCGGCTTTCTCCTTCTTCAGGTTTTTACCTCTCGTGTACTACTAGATGACAGAACTCGTCGGGTTCGCGATGGCGATGACCTTCATGAACTCTATCGTAGTAGGCACACTTCCTATCGTGTCCGATGAAGGCGATGGTCCCTTCCCCGCAGTCAAGACACTCGACTTTGTAGATGCTGATATTGCAGAGCTTGCAGGGTCCGATGTGACCTAGCATTTCTCTTTTTAGCTCCTCGCGAACTACTCGGGCGAGATCAAGGAAGGGAATTCGCATACGTTCTGACTGCGAAAGTTCCGGCCTTACGACAAGCGAAGACTGGATGTTGTCGATCGTTATCCCAAGAGACTGGAGTGCTGCACTGATGGTGAACACTAGTCCTCGAGTTGATGGCGCGTGATAGTAGGCGTCATGAACGACTGGCGACTCTGTAAGCGGTTGAGTGCTTTGTCCTGATGCTTCCACAAGCGCCACTAAGATCTGGCCTTCTGTTGGGATTTTTTCCCGGTCTGCCACGGTTCCTCCTAATATTTGAGTGTTCTTTTCCTCGTCATCCTATTTATGGAGACGGTGAATTGGCGGTACCTTCTTTCCGTGGTTGATGGTCATGACCTTGGGTTGTCGACGAGCCTTCCTCTTCCGTTCGAGGCAGTTTATGCAGATGGAGTTGATTGCCACCTTTTGATTGATCCCCGAACTAATGAGGCCAGGTACACAGGTTGATGACAGATGATGCTTGGACTTGGGGTCTCCTGCTACCACATAGACCTCTGGTTGGAACAGAGTATTGTTACCATTACGGTTCAATCTTTGCCTCCCCTGAGTTGATAATCGCCCAAGCGGGTCTTAAAGATCTAGTAGATTAGACTGCCTCCTCTCTACAAATATCACAGTTTCTTTCGTGCACTACACCGTTCTCGACTCGAGATGGTGGAACACTGCAAAATCTTTCGACGATTTTGCCTTCTTGGTCTTGCTTGAGCCGAAACTCATTAATTGTTTGAAGAGTTCTTCCAAGCTCATCGATGATTTGACCAGACTTTTCCCTTCCTCGGATTTTTTCCATGTCAAACCAGTGACCGATTTCCATCTGCTCATATTGAGTCAGAGGTAGAATTGTTCCAAGGAACTCCGGTCCGCAGAGCTTGTAGCCTAGACCACCTCTTTTGCACCCAGATCTCATACAGATATGAAGATGCATGGTGGGATAATAGGTTCTCTCTACGTGGTCGATGAGAGACGGTAGAGATAGTTGTTTTCTTCTTCCTCTGCCTCGTTTGATCCGTCTAATATTCTCGTCTGTCACGAATTTCTCCTTTATGTTAAGTGTTAACATCCTTTGGATGTTTTTGCCTTGTCTTTTGTCAAAGTGCAAATGCACTTTAAACCCTTTATGGGTTAAAGAGCGCAAAGGAGCGAGTATATCCAAGCAAAAGGATATGTTTGCTCCCAAGCACGGTTGTTGTCTTTCTTAGAAAGAAAACAGTATATTATACTATGATTTTGAGGCCGCATCAACATTATAGGCCAACAGTCTTTTCTTGAAGCATAGCCTTATAATAAATAACTATAAAGCTAAAATTGATACATTTTGAGCGATTGATTCAATTGGGACTTTGTAATATTCTGGATGATGCCAACTTAGGGTTGGAGTATTTATTCTATTGAAGCCAGAATCAAAGCTAACTAATTCAGCTCTTATTCCCGAAAGAAAGGGAATTCCTCATAACTGCGCAATCGCAGGAGTCTATGCGCCAGGAAAAGATGTAGCCGGCATTTTAGTAGATGCTCTTTCGCATTTAAATCACCGTGGACAAGAAGGCGCTGGAGTTTGGGTAAAAAATGATACTGGTGATTCGAGACTAATAAAAAGCTCCGGTCTGGTTAAGAGTATTTTTGGCGAGAAGGAGATAGAAGGATTAAGAGATATCGCACCAACAGTTGGAATAGGACAGGATAGATATTCTACTTCAGGGACTCTTGATGCCTGGCAGCCATTTGTCGATGGCGCAAGTGGATTTGCATTGGCCCATAATGGAAATCTAACAAATGCTCAAGAACTTCTTAAAAAATTACCAGAAGATACTCAAAAAAAGGCATTAAGTGATACATGGATAGCGCATAAAACAATAGTTGAGGGAGCGGGAGAAAACTGGGAAGAAAAAATTGCAAACGCTGCTGATAAGTTTGAGGGAGCTTTCAGTCTTGTTATGCAGGCTGAGAATAAGCTATATGCACTTCGTGATCCCCTAGGAATGAGACCTCTTGTTCTGGGAGAACTTCCAGGAGGAGGATATGTAGTTGCATCGGAGACATCCGCTTTTACACCTCTAAAAATTAAATTTGTGCGTGAACTTGATCGAGGAGAGAGGATTGTTATTGATGAGAATGGAGTTAGAACTTTTTCTAAGGACGCACGTGTAAATGAAACTTCTGAGAAAAAATGTGTATTTGAGAGACTCTATATTAAAGCTCCAGATAGTAATATTTCGCAGGTTGAAGCAGTCTCTAAGGTCAGATATGAAATTGGTCGTTCCCTTGCAGGACAAGATGCTGATGTTGGATTCTATCCAGAGAGAGTTGTTGGAATACAGGAGTCAGGAGTCTTGTATACACAAGGGTATTATGAAGAAATAACCCGGCAATTGAGACGTTTTCCAGAAAAATTCGGCTTAACTAGCGATCAAGCAAATGACGTACTTGATGATGTAAGGATGGTTACTGGTTTTGTAAAAAACCCTTATGCTGTGAATGGAAAAAGGATTTTTATGGAGCCAGATACCGATGGGCGTGGGCAGGCAACTTTTGATAAACATCGTGTAAATCCTTTTGACATCGAAGGAAAGAAAGTGGTTGTAATTGATGATTCTATCGTTCGTGGAACAACTTCTGTTAGATTGGTTAAATCAGCATCTGAGGTGGGAAGAGCGACTTATGGACTAAATGGCCCTTCTGAGATACATTTAAGAGTTGGATCTGAAAAAATAATTGCACCATGTTTCTGGGGAGTTGATTTTGCAACGGTAGATGAACTTGCAGTTGGAAGGTTTTCTGATCCTTCAAAGTCACTTCAGGAGATAAACGAAGATATAAGGCTTGCAACGGGTGCTGATAGTCTAAAGTATGCGACGGCGATTGATGTAGTTAGAGCAAACGTTGGTGAGGAAAATTTTGTTGAAGGGGGAGATCCGTACTCTGAAAATGGATTTTGCGGTCACTGCTTTACTGGTATTAAGCCGGAAGAAGTGAAGGGAATTTTTGCCCGCCGGGAGTTGTCTGAGCAAAGCGATGGCAGGCAGGCCAAGCCAGAAAATTCTAATGGAAATGCATATTTGAATGAAGGAGAGACAGTATTGATTTCAAAAAATATAATTACCATTCCGACTACTAGGTCAGAACTGGGGCTTGGAGGCATGTTCAATCCTGTAGAAATTGATTAGTGTTTGACTTTAGCCTTACCCATTTTGTATTATAAGCAGATGGAACAGACATTAGTACTTATTAAACCTGACGGAGTAAAACGTGGAGTAGTTGGGGAAATTATAACGCGTTTTGAAAAAGCAGGGCTTAAGGTCGTTGCCCTCAAGCTAACAAAACCTTCTGAAGAACTTCTTCACAAGCACTATAAAACCAACGAAGACTCAACTCTTAAACGTTGGGGAGAAAAGACACTTTCTACTTACACAAAATATGGAAAAGATGCTGAAAAAGAATTAGGAACAACAGAACCACTTGAGCTTGGAAAAATGGTAAATAAATGGCTTTTTGATTATGTTCAGAGTGGTCCGATTGTCGCTATGATTCTTGAAGGTAGACATGCCGTTGAAAACGTAGTTGGAATGGCAGGACCGACAATGCCTGTTTCGGCTCCTCCAGGTACAATTCGAGGGGACTATTCTCTTGACTCAGCCGCTTATGCAAATGATGAGAAGCGTGGAGTTATGAATCTAGTTCATATATCAGCAAGTGTAGAGGAAGCAGAATATGAAAAATCTTTATGGTTTACAAAAGATGAAATCCACGAATATACTCGCCTTGAAGATCATTTGTTTGACAAATAATAAACCCAACTTCCCTTGCTGCTTCGCAAAAAATTTACTCAAGAGGGTTCACTCAGGTTATGTATTGGGTCGGGGTGCTGGGAATAACAACCACTCACTTTGTTCAGAACGTTGATCCCATCAACCCTCCCGCACTTCGTTTGGTCGGGGTGCTGGGAATTGAACCCAGTGCCTCTCGGTCCCGAACCGAGCGTTCTACCGATGAACTACACCCCGGAGTTTGGTTCAAAAGTTGCGCCCTCGAGAGGAGTCGAACCTCCAATCTCTCCCTTAGGACGGGATTGCTCTATCCATTGAGCTACGAGGGCAAGTGAAGATTATTATATTCTTTTAGGCTAATTCTCGCAAACTAGATTGACTTCTTTTATTTTTTCACTTACCATATCAACAATGGATGAGGAAAGACTGACAAAAAAAGAAAAAAAAGAACAAGCAAAAGCAGCAAGAAGTTCAGCACTTAGCCTCGAAAAATCAGCAACAAAACAAAAATATATTACATGGGGAATAATAGCAGTTGTTGCTGTTTTATTCTTAGGTTTCTTTTCATATCTTATTTATTCAGCAAAACAATCCAGGGAAAATATTAGCGTTTCAAGTGGTGGATGGGTTCGAGGAAATGCTACAGCGAACAATACATTATATGAATTTGGGGATTTCCAATGCCCGGCATGCAAGAATTTTGAGCCAATGGTAGCGCAAGCGGTTAAAGATTTTAAAGGTAGGATTAAATTTATTTACAAACATTTCCCCCTTACTCAAATCCACAAAAATGCAATGAATTCTGCTCTTGCAGCCGAGGCTGCGGGAAAACAGGGTAAATTTTGGGAAATGCACGATATTTTGTATGCGAAACAAAATGAATGGGCAGAGTCAAATGATGCAAATTCAATTTTTATTAACTATGCAAAAGAATTAAAACTTGATACTGAAAAATTTAGAAATGACTTGAAGGATCAAGAGCTTTTTGATAAGGTTAAATCATCACAAGATGAGGCTATAAGTCTTGGTGTAAATTCTACACCCACTTTTATTCTAAATAACAAACAAATTGATTTAACATCAACTTATAAAGAATTTAAAGACGAAATAGAAAAAAATCTAAAATAATTTTATAAATATGGAAAAAGCTCTAGTTCTCAATACTTTTGGAACATTTGTGGTAATTGGACAGATAGTAATCGGTTTGCTTTTTGGCTTTCAATTATTTTCAAAACATAAGTTGGTTAAAAAAATACTTCATGAAATTTCTGAGAATAGAGTGGGAATATTATTTTTAATTTCGATAACTGCAATGCTTGGGTCTCTCACTTTTTCTGAGATTTTACATTTTACTCCTTGTAAGCTTTGCTGGTATCAAAGGTCTTTTATGTATCCCCAGGCAATTATTTTAGGAATAGCCTTTTGGAAGAAGGATTCAAATATTGTTAAATATGTTGTTGCTCTTTCAGTGGTTGGACTTCTTATTGCGCTATACCACGTTTTACTCCAGAATTATCCAGGGCTTCTTCCTTGTTCTGATGAAATAGTAAATTGTGCAAAAGTAAAATCTCGGATCTTCGGATATATTACAATTCCAGTAATGTCAGCGACTGCCTTTTTACTTATGATTATTGTTGGAATTGTAGGGGTAAGAAAGAAAAAGTAGGTTTATTTTTTTTGTGTGCGGGAAAATTCTTCAAGTCTTTTTCTATCAATAACTTTATATCCAATCACATCTCCATCAGAATTTGGTTTAATTTTTACCATCTCAATAATGCCACTTCCCACTAATCGACTCAATTCTCTGTTTATCGCTTGGTACTCTTCTTTATTTCTTTCATAAATTTCCTTTCCATCCCAAGTTCCTAGTCTTCCGCCGTTTCTTAAAATTGTTGAAGTTGTAAAAACGTTGTCATTATCTTTGACTCCGCCAATTATTCGATCGTTGATTATTTTAGAGACAGAAGTTCTATCAAATTGCTCAATTCTTCCTCCACTTGCATCGATTGATCCCCACAGTTTTTTTAGCAATGTTCTTAGCATTGGTTGCTTGTTGGGTTGAGGACGAGTCTCCTTTATTGGTTGTTTTGTGTCTTGGGGTTGAGTGGGTAGAGATTCTGTTTGTCCTTGATCCATGGAGTTATTATTACAATATTTCAGATTTATCGCAAGTATAATTTCGCAATTAGAGTCTGCTTGGGTATAATATATTGTATGACCAGATCTGAAAAGTCTAAGTTTCTTAATCCTAAGAACGTTGGGAATTTTTTTCATCCTTTTATTGTGGATTTTACGACAGAACAAAAAATACTACTTAGAAGCTTATGACCAAGAAGGATAAGACAAGATATTTAATTTTTCGGACTCTAGGGAATTTCTTCATTCTTTTTACTATTTTCGGTTTCTTTGCAACTTTTGGTCCGGCTGCTTACTATGAAATCCAATATAGAATAGGAAAAGCGTATGGTGTTACTTATCAAGTTTCAAGTGTAGAACAAAAACCATCAGAGCTTGGAGAAGTAATTAAAAGAAGTAAAATTTCAACTTCGCAACAGAGTCCTAGCTTTTTAGGCGGAGTACTATCAGGTGAAAAGGAGCAAATTCTTGTTCCGCCATCCACCGATTTTTCTATTGTGATTCCCAAGATAGGTGCAAGTGAGGCGATCAGTGCTAATGTTGATCCATCAAATGAAAAAGAATATTTAGAAATACTTTCTCACTCAGTAGCTCATGCGAGGGGATCAGCATTCCCAGGACTTAAAGGAACGACTTATTTATTTGCACACTCAGCAGACAATTTTTGGAATGTTGGCCGGTATAATGCAGTATTCTATTTGCTAAAAGAGCTTGTTCCAGGAGATGAAGTTGTAGTTTTTTTTCAAGGTAAAAGATTTAATTATAAAGTAACAGATAAAAAAATAGTTGATCCTCAGGATACTTCTTACATTAAATCAAACTTAGGAAAAGGTGAAGAGTTAATTTTACAAACCTGTTGGCCGCCAGGAACAACCTGGAAAAGATTGCTTATAATAGCAAAGCCAGTTAGGTAACATTAGCTATTGACAGTTAGCAAAGCAATTGATTAAATCAAAAAGATATGGCAAAATTTTCAAAGGGTGAAGCAATAAAATTTGGCTGGGATACCACATTAAAAAATATTGGATTTTTTATTCTTCTTTTTATTGTTTATCTTGGTGTTCAGATCTTAACTTCTATATTTCAAAATATTGTTAGAGATGTATCGCTTCTTTCTTTTGTTGTTTCATTAATATCATGGGTTGTTGGTTTGATTATTGGGGTAGGGCTTATTAAAATTGCCCTTTCCTTTGTATCTGGAAAAAAGGCTAAAATAGAAAATCTTTTCCAGGATTATAAAAATTATCCTCTTCTTTTTAATTACTTTTTAGGGACTCTTGCAACTGGAGTTATTATATTAGCTGGGTTAGTTCTTTTAATTATTCCAGGAATATTTTTTGCTGTAAGACTTCAATTTGTCACATATTTTATAGTAGATAAAAATTTAGATTTTATCTCAGCAATCAAAGCGAGTTGGAAAGAGACAAAAGGTCAATTTTGGAATCTTTTTATTTTGGGAATTATTTTCTTTTTAGTAATGGTCGTTGGACTTATTGCGCTTCTTGTTGGACTTTTCGTTGCTGTTCCAACAATACTTCTTGCACACGCTTTTGTCTATAGAAAGATCTCAAGATAATCTGTTTGTAATCCCCAATTTAAACGTTTAAAATAGTTCTATGCAAAAGAAGGTTTCTCCCGTACTTCTTTTTTTTATTCTAGTCTCATTAGTTGTATATTTTGCTAGATCAACATTTCCGGTGACCTTTATAACTGGTGGTATAGAAAAAATATTTAAGCCTCTTAAAATGATTATGGTTGGTGATAGAGTTGGTAAGGATGAAGTAGTAAGATTGAAGGAAGAGAATGTTAAACTTTTAGAGAAGTTTGTTGATCTTGAATCAATTAAAAAAGACAATCAAGCTTTAAGGTCTCAGTTTCAGGAGTCACCCATTCCGACAAAAAATTTACTACCTGCACAAGTAATAGGGTATGTTGGAAATTTTTCAAACCCAGACATTCTCGTTATTGATAAAGGAAAAAATCAAAACGTAAAAAAAGGAAGTATAGTAATTTTTGGAAATAATCTTGTTGGGGTAATTTCAACTGTTGGTCCAGAATATTCATCTATTGTTTTACCTTATAATAGTAATTTTTTAACGCTAGGAAAAACTATTCAGGGAGGTGAGGGAGTGTTGCGTGGGGCGGGAAGTTTTATTATTCTTGATAAAGTAACTATCGGGGAAAAGATATCAAAGGGAGATATGGTTCTTTCTTACGGTGATATAAATAGTTCTGGTATAGGAATACCAAGTGATATTATTGTTGGTAAAATTACATCGATTGAAAAAGTAGAGACGAGACCTTTTCAGACTGCAAAAGTAGAGAGTTTGCTTGATTTTACGAAACTTAATTTGGTGTTTGTAAGAACTACTTCTCAATAATTTTATTGTGAAATTTGCAGTTCACGAAAAAATGTCAAAAATGCTTGTCAATTTTAAAAACATAAAAATATATCTAATCATATCATTAGTTATTTCCTTATTTATTGAGTCATCTTATTCATTTTTTCCTCTTGTTGTTGTTTTTTCTTGCCTTTTGATCTTAATTTCTTTGCATGATAATGAAGGGCGGGTTTTTGATGTCAACTCTTTTTTTAATAGCGAGGGTTTTAAAATTTTTTCTTTTGTTTTTTTAGTTGCTTTAATTTTAGACTCATTAAGAGTTGTAGCATTTGGAATCACTCCGATTTTTTTATTTGGATCATTCTTTATACTATTAATGTATAAAAAAACATTTGGTCTTTCAGATCCAAGAGTTCTTTTTGCAATGGTTCTTTTAATAGGGATTGTTTATTCAAAAATTGTTAGTTACGAAAGTAATGTTATTTTTTCTTTGTTTTTAATGTTTGTATTTTTGATTGGTTTTAAACTTTTTCAACGGATAAAATTAAGTTAATTATTAATGGTAAAAACTGGGATAGCCTTTTCCGATTACGTTTCAAACGAAAAAATAAGAAGACGCAAGTCAAATGGAAGACGCGGTGGGGAGGATCTTGTTAGATTTTTTCCCGTTTTTGTCCTTTTAGTAATTATTGCAGTTTTAATTTTACGGTTGATATATCTCCAAATAATCCAAGGTTATTACTATAAAGTACTTGCTGAAGACAATAGGACTAAAACAAAAATAATACCCGCTCAAAGAGGTGTAATAACTGATAGAAATGGTAAATCTTTGGTTAGAAATTATCCTTCTTTTAAAGTAATTAAGGATGGAAAGGCGACTATCATTAGTAAAAATGAGGCGCTTTCAAGAATGGCAAAAAACGAAGAAGTATTAACAGATACTCAAAGAGAATATATATATAAAGATCTTTTCGCGCATGTTCTTGGATACACTGGACAGATTTCTTCTGATGAGGTTAATCAAAGAGAATATTCAAGCTATCATATCTCAGATTTTGTGGGAAAGATGGGTCTTGAAAAGGAGTATGAAGAAGTCCTCCATGGAAAAAATGGAAGAGAACTTTATGAGGTAGATGCATCTGGTGTTGAAAAAAGATTTCTAGGTAAGGAGGAGCCGGTTTCTGGAGAAACTCTAAAAACAACCCTTGATGTGAGTCTTCAAGAAGCCGCAGCAGACGCTTTAGCAGGGGCATCAAAAGCTGCAGTAATAGTTACAGATCCAAACGATGGAGGAATCCTTGCTTTATATTCAAAGCCAACTTTTGATTCCAACCTTTTCACACACGGAAAAGAGTATGAGGGTAAAGGTAAATACCCAAAGTTATCCGTTCTTCTTTCTGATTTATCAAATCAGCCATTTTTAAACAGGGTTATATCTGGTCTTTATCCACCTGGATCGACTTTTAAGTTGGTTACGGCTGTTGCTGCACTTGAAGCCCATGCGATAAATAAAGATACTAAATTTGTTGACAATGGAATACTTAAAGTTGGTGCTTTTTCATTCGGAAATTGGTATTTTCTTCAGTACGGTAGGACAGATGGAGTAATAGATGTTGTCGGAGCAATTAAAAGATCCAATGATATCTTTTTCTATAAAGCGGCAGAGGCGGCTGGGATTAGTAACATTTTTAAAATGTCAAAGGCTTTTGGGATTGGAGATTTATATGGAATAGATATTCCCGGAGAAGTTACAGGTAGCATTCCCAATCCATCGTGGAAAGAAAAAAACATTGGAGAGCAATGGTATTTAGGTGACACTTATAATTTGGGAATTGGTCAGGGATATCTCCTAACAACCCCTCTTGAGGTTAATATGTGGACAAGTGTTTTTGCTAGTGGAGGTACATTATTTGAGCCTCATCTAATATTTGGTAAAGGAAAAATATTGAAGCAAGATTTTATAAAAAGAGAGTACGTTGAATTAGTAAGGGAAGGAATGAAACAAAGTTGTGAGAATGGTGGGGTTGCTTGGCCATTTTTCAACTTTAAAATTTCAAAAAGCAAATTTTCAAAAAAATTTAAAATTGATAATCACGATTTTACCGAAGAAGTGGCAACTGGTGGCGCTAAATTTGTAAGGATAAAACTAGGCTGTAAAACTGGAACAGCTGAAGTTGGAGGGAAAGAAACAAAGTCTCATGCGTGGATAACTCTTTTTGCTCCTTTTTACAAACCTAAAATCGTTGTAACTGTTTTGGTTGAAAATTCTGGTGAAGGATCAAGTGTTGCCGGACCTATTGCAAAACAAATAGTAAGTAGATATTTTGAAAGTAATAAATAAGTAATATTTTTAAATAATAGTTCATTTTAAATTGACACATCTATCTTATAAGAGTAGAATCTGGCTATGATATCGAGAGTAGAAAGTTTGAATTTTAGTGGGAATATGGAGTCAGGCGAGGGAGCGGAAATTAATTTTATGACTGAAGGAATTAAATATAGTACTAAAGAAATTAAGGATGAAAATAATCTCGTAACTTTTGTGCCTTTAAGTACGGATGCAGACAAAAGAAGAGAGACGTACGAAGAGTATGGTGCTGAATTGGGAAAAAGAATTGACCCAGATGCGAGAGAAACTCTTATAAGTATGCTTGAAAGAACTCCTACGCCTGAAGATTTTGATGCGCTTATTAAAAGTTTTGCTAGAAATCTGATTATTAGAAAGAGAAAATATAAGCCTAATAAAAAGGGAGTTTTTACACCAGGAAGAGAGCTAAAAATCGAGTCTCAGTCTCAAGTTGTTATCTACGATATAGAGAAAAGGCTTGAAGAGAAAAGGGCATTCTCAAAAAAGTTTAATATATAAATTTTACCTCTATACTTCGATTTCTGTTAAAAGACCAAAGTGATCTGAAAGATCCAGCTTATCAATTAATTCAAAATTTATAACTTCTATTTTTGGCTCTACAAAAATGTAGTCGACGGTAATGCCGAGAGGAAAAATCTTTTTTACATGGTGAGTCCTCGGATTCAGAGTGTTTAAAACACCATTTTCAATGGTTAAATTTCTTGAGATTTTTGAGAACCAATCAACTACTTTTGAAGATGGATCTAAGTTGAAATCTCCAGATAAGATAAATAGCTCTTTTAGACTTGCAACAAAATCATAAAGTTTTTTTGCCTGATCTAATTTGTAAGGTTCGTCTTTTGGATCAGGTCCCCAGGCAAGGTGAGTATTTATTGACCAAAATATTTTATCTTCACTTCGCATTCTTAATGCGAGGGAGTTCTTAGAGTCTTCTGCAAAATCTCTTTTTATATAATCATCATTTTCTTTATAAGGTTTTTGCCAAATTATTTTTTTTTCAAGAATCTCAATATTTGGTTTAAATAAAGTAGCTACTCCAAAATATGAATTTGGTTGATTCTTTAGTCTCCAAGCAACAGCAAGCTCTCCTTCGTAAGAAAGCCTCTTTTTAAATTCAATAAAAGAATCAATCCCTATATTTTTAGTGTTGTGAGGTTTTGCTTCTGCTAAGTGATATTTTCCACCTGTAGCAAGCTTTCCGCCTGTAACTTCTTGGAAGTGAAGAATATCAATGTCATTTTCTTTTACAAAACTAGCTATCTCATCAATAAAAGCTCCATGCCAAACATTGAGTTGAAGTATTTTTAATTTCATCCAACTATTCTACAAGAATTAGTTTTGCATTTCCATGTCCATTGGAGACATGAGTTGAAAAAAATTACCATCAGGGTCTGCAAAGGTAGCGATCCACATTTCGCTTTCTCCTGACTCGTCTGGGTTATAGGGTTCAGCAATAACTTTTGCTCCAAGACTCTTTATTCTTTCAAACTCTTGAGTTACTTCATTCGTTTCAAAATTTAACATTATTCGCTCAGGATTTTGATTTTCGCCTTTAACTTTATCATGTGGTCCGATTGTAAGAATACAACTGCCAATTTGGAAGCCAAAGTAATCGTGATCATCCCATTCAGGTTCTTTATTAAGAACTTTTTTATAAAATTCTGAAAGCCTTTTTGGATCTTCAGAAAATATAAATATTGAATTAAAATTTAACATTATTTCACCTCCTCTCATTATCTAGTATATTAAAACTAATGAGTAAGAATTACTACCACCTTTTTTTATCACTCGTTCCGGGCTTAGGCCCAAAAACTTATAAAAAACTTTTAAGTAATTTTGGTAGTGCTGAAGATGCGTGGAATGCTAGCTATATAGAAGTTGAAAAGAGTGGTTTTGGTAAAAACTTCTGCAAAAAATTTGAATCTTTCAGGGAGCAATTTGACAGTAAGAGTTATTTAAGAAAATTAAATCTTGCTAGGGTAAATTTTTTGACACAAGAAGACTCTTTTTATCCAAAAAATCTCTTAGCATTAAAAAATCCTCCAGTCGTCATTTATACAAAGGGAAATGAAAGTTGTCTGACTAGCAAAAATTCAATTGCAATTGTAGGAACAAGAAAGATAACTTCTTATGGACGTGAAGTTACAGAAAAACTTGCTTCAGAATTAGCCGAGATCAATTTCACAATTGTTTCAGGTATGGCTCTTGGTGTGGATGCAACAGCTCATAGAAGCGCAATTGAAGTTAGTGGCTATACAATAGCTGTTTTGGGTAATGGGGTAGACCTCCCCTTTCCCAGGGAAAATGAAAGCTTGTATAGTGAAATTATTGATAAGAATGGATTAATAATCTCTGAATATCCGCTGGGAATGCAACCAACAGTTGGAAGTTTTCCTGCAAGAAATAGAATCGTTGCCGCCCTTTCTGATGGAGTATTAGTAACTGAAGCAGGAGAGGAAAGTGGATCTCTTATCACTGCAAATATTGCATTTGAGTTAGGAAAACCTGTTTTTGCAGTACCTGGGCCAATAACATCTTCACTTTCTTTTGGAACATCAAGTCTTCTTAAAAATGGGGCAAAAATTGTAACTCGTGTTGAAGACATTATTGATTATTTAGGTTTGAATGTTAGTAAATTAAAAACAAAAAAAAGAGATCTGAGTGGACTTAGTAAAGAAGAAAAGAGTATTATTTTGCAACTTGAAGAAGAAGATATGGATATCGATTTACTATTTAAAAAAACGAAGATAAAAACACAAGATCTAGTCGTTATCCTTTCAGGATTAGAGATGAAAAATGTTGTAAAAAATTCAGGTGGGATTTTTAGATTGACTTAGTTTATACAACTTTTGTAAGTCTTTTTGTTCCGGATTCGTACAATCCTCCAATAACTACTGCTTCACCGCTTTTTACACCTGGAAGTATTTGATCTCTTATGTGAGCTGCATTGTTTTTTACATAAGCAGATACTTTATTTTTGCTAACGCCATCTTCAAGTGGTCCGGTCGTTATGATAATTCTTCCTTCTTGAGTTAAATCGGCACCAAGTTGTGGTAGAACTGTTCCAGCAAGAGAGTATAGAGCTAAAGTTCCATCGATATCTTCTTTGTGAATGTGTCCATCAGAAGTATTTTGAATGAAAGGAATATTCCTTACATTAAAGTCTGCACCGATGGGCCCGACTCTAATGAGCTGCTCGGGATGTTTTAATAAGGAGTGATTGCCAAGGTTAATATTTCCAAGCGTTCGGTAGACAGTGTTCCTAATAGCATAATAAGATAGTATTTTCAGGTCTTCTTCTTGGTACCTCTCTCTGAATGAATTAGGTATCCAGGAAATTCCTTCGTTTTCGGCAATTGCTCTTGCAACTTTTCCTATGGTTATTGCATTTGTAGCAATTTGTTCGAAATTATCAACATTAAGTCTTGTTGATAATCCAAGTCTCTCAGCAACTTCGATAATTGGAAAGTTTCCATCAAGAGTTTCTGTCATTATTATTTTTCCTTCTTCCTCAAGATGAAGTAGATTAGCTCTTAAACTTTTTCCGGAGTCAAAAGAGTTATACGTATCTCTTGTTCCAAAGATCAAACCTTGTGAATAAGCATCGTGTACAACGTCAAAGGTTGTTCCTTCTCCGCCACTAAGGCGTGCGTTATTATTGAAAGCAAAAAATCCTTCTCCTAACTCCTCAAAGTACTCGTTAATTCCTCCATTTTTCATTCCTAAGGCTCGTGTTTGACCCGTTCTGTCGACTTTCATTCCAAAAGCTCCACAGCCATGAGTTGGTTCGTGAGAATTAATGTGTGGGCCTATAAATTCAACGATCTTAGCTTTATCGCGTCCATTTTTTCTTGTTTCAAATTCGTCTTGAATTGAAGCGGCAAGATCTGGATCATCAAGAATGTATTCTCCTTCATTTGCTGTTGACTCTCTAACGTTCGGAAGTCCTTGGAGACGCCTATGTCCACTTCCGACCCTTGGATCAATTAGAGCAAGTGCAACGATTCTTCCATCTGGGCAAGCGACAAAACCTGTTCTGACTGCAAGAAAAGCTCTTTGTTCTTTCATAAAGTCTGTGTATCTTTTTGAGGTGAGTTGGCTAGCTATAACTTCACTTTCTTCGACGTAAGGCCTAAATCGATTCTCGATCGCTTTATTGATTCTTGAAATTGCCTCTTGGGATTTGGAAGAGTGTTCAATAGCAATTGTTCTCGCTTCCTCAACTCGTAAGTCAACTTGACGTTTTACTTCGGGGTTTTGTCCCGGATGTGTTTCTGACTGTGCTGCCATAGTAGAGGATTATACAAAAATGACACTCACACTTTCAAGCTAGTTGACTTAGGTTTACTTCTTTGTTAAACTTACTGCTACCTAAGACAGCAGGAACTATTAGTTTAAAATTTCTCCTGCCGAGGATGCAGCACTCCTTAGGGAGTGTTTTTTTTGACCTCTTACTGTCTTCGGAAAAAAATGCCAAGCGTAAAAAATCAAGAATTATTACAAGTTGCCAAAGACAAACTAGGCCGTGCTCAGGCCGTATTTTTTGTGGATTACCAAGGTTTAACTCACAAGCAACTTGAAGAAGCAAGAAATTCTCTTCGTGAGATTGGAGCAGAGGTTGCAATTATTAAGAACAGCCTCATGAACATTGCCTTAAAAGAAAAAGAGATTGACTTATCAGATCAGCTTACAGGTCCATCTGCAATCCTTTTCTCTTATGAAGATCCTCTTGCTACCGCAAAAGTTTTATATGCTTTCTTTAAAAAATACAATCTTCCAAAAATAAGGTTTGGGGTTTTTGAGGGTAGAGTAATTGAAGAGAGAGAAATTTCAAAGCTTGCTACTTTACCATCAAGAGAAGTTCTTCTTACTCAACTTGTTGGGCTTTTAAACAGTCCTATTAGGAGTCTTGTCTATGACTTAAATTGGAACATTCAGAAATTAGCATTGGTACTTTCGTCCGTTAAGGACAAAAAAGGAGCAACTAGTTAAAGGGGGTGATTTAGATGGCAATGTCAAAAGATGATTTTATAAAAGCAGTTGAGGAAATGTCAGTTCTTGAACTTTCCGAACTCGTAAAAGCACTTGAAGAAAAGTTTGGTGTATCAGCAGCCGCACAGGTAGCAGTCGCAGCCGCACCAGCAGCAGGTGCAGCAAGTGGTGAAGCAGCAGAAGAGCAAACAATATTTAACGTTGTAATTGCAAACGCTGGTGCTAACAAACTTTCAGTCATTAAGACACTTCGAGAATTAGTTCCAACACTTGGACTTAAAGAAGCAAAAGATTTAGTCGATGGAGCACCTAAGGAAGTAATGACTCAAGTAAATAAGAAACAAGCTGATGAGGCAAAAGAAAAACTCACAGCAGCAGGTGCAACAGTAGAACTTAAGTAGTACTTGCAAGTTTTACAAAAAAAAGACGTCTAGTACTAGAGTTCAATAAATTTTGAATTCTATTCACTAGGCGTTTTTTTGTGGGTCTTTATTTTTGATATAATTCCCTTTATGGCAAGTAGGGCAGAAATGCATAATTTTCGAAGAAATCCCGAAGAAGAGCAGGTGGGAGTAAGGATTAAGATTGAAGGTGTAGGAAATATGGATATTTCCCCCAAAGATTTAAGAAATATTGAAAGTGTGGTTTTGAAATATAGAAAAGACTTTGATAATTCTTTTAGAAAAGGAATAGTGGAAAGAGTTTTCAGATTAGATCTAAAAAAGGAGAAGGTTAGCAATTCAGAAAGAGTGTTTGAGAAGAAGATTGAAAACATGGCAAATTCATATAGTACGGAAGCGCCTATTTTTAGAAGATCTGGATTCGCGAGATACGTTTATTCTTATGTAATCGGAGAATTGTTAAGTAGATTACCCTCAAAGTCTTTCACTGGTGATGCTAATTTTGATCATTCTGCTATTTCAACCGCGAGAAGACTTATTGATCAGGCTTCACAAGTTTCAGAGTCTATTGATGGCAGAAGAATAGACCCCACTTGGCTAAGAGATATTCAACAGCGAATTTGGAAAATAAGTGAATATGAGGACCGAGAAGATTTAAGAAATTTATTGCAAGATTTCTATTCAAATCCCCCTGTTGTTCCCTTTGTTGAATAAATGGTCTTTTTCGAGTATAATATTTCGAGCTGAGATAACTCAGCTTTTTTCGACCAAAGTATATGGCAGCAAAATGCTTTAATTGTAAAAAAGGAATAATGGTGGGACATAATGTTTCCCATTCTAAAAGAAGAACACGTAGGATTTTCAAACCAAATCTTCACGTGAAACATATTATGCTTTCAGGAGTAAATACTAAGGTAAGACTTTGTACCAGATGTATAAAATTACTTAAGTTGAACGCCAAGCAAGAGAAAGCGCGTCAAGAATCTCTCGCCCCTCAGATTGATACCCATTTGCAAAGTCCTTTAGTGTCATAGGATTCTTTCCTTCTACTTGTATTTTTCCATCCGGTAAAAGTTTTATTATCTTTTCGGTCCCTCCTATTATAGTTTTCACAAAAACACCAGGCCAAGGGTAGTATGCTTTAATCATTTGCTGAATTGTTTGAGGTGAAGGTGGATTTTTAAGATCAATAAATCCATTTTGTCGGGTTACTTTTTGCGTATATGGTTCGTTTGTTTCTTCTTGGGGAGTTTCAACTAGATGATCGTTTTGTCTAAGTTCTTCAAGTAAAAGCGCAATCATATCAGCACCTATCTCAAATAATCTTTTTCTTAGATCGTAATAATTTTCATCATCTTTAAGTTCTATTTCTTTCTGTGTAAGGAGCGGTCCTTGATCGACTTTATCATTAAGTCTAATTATCGAAACGCCTGTTTTAATATCATTATTTAGTATTGTCGATTGTATGGGACTTGGACCGCGATATTTTGGTAAAAGGCTCGGATGAATATTAAATATTCCATATATGAATAAATCAATGATATCTTGTTTTAGAATAGCGCCGTAGGAAGCTAAGATTCCTAAGGTTGGAGCGTATAATTTTAATTTTTCGATGTCGTCTGGTGTGGAAAGGTTGCTAGAGATATATGGAATATTTTCTCTTTTAAGATATGAAATTAACAAAGGAATAGGCTCTCCTTCTCTTTCTTTTTCTGTGGTTACGACAAATTCAAGGCCTTTTTTTCTAATTTTTTCGATGATTGGAATAACGTATTCACCTGATCCAAAAAAAACAACTCTTTGATACATAGAAATATTATACACGACTAGGAAGGGGAGTCGTTAAATTTTGATTAAGAACGGTTACCTCTCCACCTCTTACCCTCACTATTGATTGAAATAATAAGACCCGACCGGGAGAGGTGGTATAAGTGTGTTGGAAGTATCCCAAAAATAACTCTTTCCCATCTTCTTGCTTCTTTATCATTAGTAGGTTGACGCAGATCGTCTTTTACTATTTTTTCAATTTCTTCGTATTCCCAGGTTTTTCCCGGTCTAGAAGAGATCAAATCGACTAGTGCTTTTGAAAAACCATCAAGTTGTCCTTCTTTTTTTGCGCGGTGAAATCTCATTCCTTCAATTTGTGAAAAAAAGTGATCTCTTGAAACGCTATCTCTTGGCAAAGTTTCTTTCATTGGTGTATTTTATCAATTTGAGGCTAAAAAGAAAAGCAAAGGAGAATAATTAAATTGATATTTCTTCGAATTCATCTTCACCGCTAGTGTTTTTAAATGAACGATATAATTTTTCTCCTTGCTCCATAACACGTTTAGTAAATAGGATTCCATCAAGATGGTCAATTTCATGCTGAATAATAGTTGCTAGAAATCCTGAAAAGCTTTTTTCAAATCTCTCGCCTTTTTCGTTTTGATAAGATAATGTTATTTCTCTTTTCCTTGTGACATCTCCCCAAATACTTGGAATAGAAAGACATCCTTCAAAAAATTTCCTTTTTGTCTTTCCGCGTATCGGTTTTCTTTCATCCACACTCGAAATTATAATTGGATTTGCAAAAACTTGAATAGGGTCTTTTTCTGTATGGCGTGTTATAAATAGTCTAATATTTAAACCTACTTGTGGCGCAGCAAGTCCTACGCCGACAGGATCAAAGGTCGCTTTCAAAGTCTTATCCATCTCTTCTATTATTGATAGAAGTTTTTTGTCAAACTTTTTTACAGCGACAGATTCTTTTAATAAGACAGGATTAGGAGTTACAAGTATTTCCATCGAAAAGAATGTAGCATAAAATGCCCGAAGAAAGCAACTTCCTAAGGATTGTTAAGCGATTTTTGAAGTTCGAGTGTTCCGCCATCTTTTGGATTTACGGCAAGAGACTGTTTGATGTAGTTTTCTGCTTGAGACTTGTAGGATTCAGCTTTTTCAGGATTTATTGTTTTTTCCTTAGTATATAGCTGAGTATAAAAAAGAATAATTGCATGATAGGCGTCTTGATAGTTGGGTTTGAGCCTAATTGTTTCTTTAAGGGTTGATATTGCTTTTTCCGTATTACCGGTTTGGTTATAAATTAGAGCTGCATTGTAAATTATTTTAGGATCAGTTGGTGCAAGACGTCTTGCTTCATTTATCGATTCAACTGCGTATTTCATATAGTTTGGATCAATAGAATTAAGAGAATACATAACTCTTGTTCTCGTTTTGTAAAAAATAACATTGTTTGGATGGCGAGAAACTATTTGGTCGCTTAAGTTTTTAGCTTCTTGAGCTACTTCAGCGGCTTGAGTCGATTCGCCTTGTTGACCTAAGTATAGAGAGAGTGTAGCAAGATTTAGTGATAGTTCGTCTTTAAAAAGATCCTCTCCTGGTCTAAGTTTTGTAGCTGTTATTAGTTGTTCGTAGGATTTTGCATACTCTCCAACTTTATCAAGATTGTAACCAAGAGCAAAAGCTCTATCGGCAAGCCAGAATCTAAAAAGCAAGAACTCAAGATAAATGATTAAAAAAGCAAATGCAAAAACACCAAATTTTCTATACATTGTATTAGTCTGATTTGTAAATTCTTTATTTTTTTTAAAGAAATATTTTTCTGGAAGTAAGCCTTGATAGTCAAAAAATAAAGCAGGGATTAAGAAGAAATAAAGGTTTACGATGACAACAGAAAACCCAAAAAAATTAGAGACTAAAATAGACATGTAACTTCCCAAAAGGGCATAGGAAATTAGTTTATTCTCGTTCTTTGACTCTTTATTTTTGAGAATCTTTTTATATGTAATAAATAGGAAAAGACCAATTATCCAAATGTAGGTGCCAAATCCAAAAATTCCTGTTGTAGCAAGATAATTTAAATATTCATTATGTGCTTTGTTGTAGAGATAGTCCCATTCAGAAGTTAGATTATGTTCAATGGGTCTATTTTTGTAATAAGCATACGCGAAAGTCTCAACACCTGTTCCAAAAAGAGGATTGTGAGCAAATATATTTAGTGCGCCTTTCCAAACGATAAGTCGAATTTTTCCTGATCCAGTAATATTTGATTCAAGTGTTGATTCAAAAGAAGCTTTTGGAGTGGTTGTAGTTCTATTTGTAGAGCTGAATACTTTATTCTGAAGATTTTGAAATGTGAAAAACTGAAGTTTTTCGATCGGAAAACCAAAGAAAAAGTTAATCAATAGAAAAGAAATATTAACTCCCAGTAAAATCTTAAAAAGTTTTTCTTTAAAAACATTTCTGACTGAAAATCTATTCTCAAGTGTAATAATAAAAAGTGCCAGAAAGAAAAGATTTCCTACCCAGAAACCAAAAAAACCTGATTGTGATCTCGTAAATTCTAAATCTAGATAAAATAATACAGTTAGAGCAAGGTAGTAAAAAATTTTCCAGTTTTTCTCTTTGAATTTATTTATCGCAAATACAATTGAAATTGGGAGCAAGATTGATAAATAAGCAGCCAACCAGTTGGGTTGCCCGAGTGTGGAAAAAATCCTAACTTTTGGTTGAAAAGCTTCGGTCCAACAACTGACATTAAGTTCTCCGCGGAATAATAAACAATTCGGATCATATCCATAATGAGAGGGAAGTCCCCAAAGAGCAACAACGAGTCCTGCTAAAAGGCTTATAAAAAGGAGCATATTGCTTCCTTTATTGTTATTACCATCTCTCTCTTGTAGATTGTTTTCTCCAGTCATATTTGAGACAAAAGCATAATAGAGAAATACATATGAAATTATTGATAGTAAGCCACCATTAAATCGTGAGTAGTATCCCCAGAAGGAGACATGTGGATCTAAAGAAAAAATAGTAGAGACTATCTGAGAGAGTAGAAATAATAAGATGGGTAGATCAAGCGGAGTTCTTTTTATCAAAAATTTGCCAGTCATTATTATTTTTGATGTCCAAAAAAATAAAACAAGGAGACTGAACCCGAACACCGTCCACATTTTATTAAATTCAAAAAGTTCAAAGTTATCAGAGAAGACAATAAGTGGAACAACAAAAAAGATAGCGTAAAAAGAAAAACGAAGACCTCGGTCAAGAAAAGAAAGAAAATTACTCTTCATTATCCGTAAAAGCAAAGTTTAACACAGTAAAAAGCATAGTGGCAATAGCCTATTTACCCTACAAAACTTGACACACTTTGATAGTAGTTTGTATAATTTCGATCCTGTCCACAAACTATGATCTCCGCATCGACAACAAGTTGGGGTTATAAAGTAATTTCATTTACAAAACTTAATTTCTATCACGTGTCGTTAAAAAAAGTTAGCCTTTCACAAATAATGAAAGTCGCTCAGGATGCTTCTGAGGTATCTCTAGAAAAAGATGGAACTATTACAATAACAGTAGCGAAGACTTCAGATATGAGTAAAGTCCTTTTAAGAATTATTCCTTTTTTAAACAAAAAACTAAAAGAAGATCTGTACTCTGTAAAATATTTTTACAAAATGAAAGATAAGACCAGAAAGATTCTAGGGAAGTGGGCAATTGCATTCGAAGGATGCCTCGCTCTTATTTTGGTAAATGATAAAACAGTTAAAAAATATATTGAAGGAGCTGATTGGGAGTTCTTAAACTCAACTGCTGGTGGTCTTTTTCTTTCTCCTTTTACGTTGCTTTTTTATGAAGATTATCCTCGCGTTATATCACCTGTTAAGCACGCTAACGTAAATGCAAGAACAGCAATTGAAAAAAGAGCTGCATTTATCATTAGGAAAATTATCAGAAGAATAGAGGAAGCTCAAAAAGGATTTGAGGGACAAGCGTTAATATCCCTTGTTGAGAGTGCAACTGGACTTAAAGCAAATGAAATCTCAGAAATGATTTATAAAAAATCTTTTGGAGTTAAAGACCCCAAGTTTGCTCCTTTATTCCGAGTTTAAAATGCGAAAAATTTTTATATTCATTTATATTTTTGTTTTTATGTTTCTAGTTAAGAGTAGAGTTTTGGCTTCTGAATTCACTCAAGAACCTTCATGGGTTATTTTGCCGTCTGTTGGCATAGATTTGCCTGTAAAAACCGCAATAATAAATTACGACACTTGGGAGGTAAGTCTTGATAGTGCATCTTATGGGGATACAACAACAATTCCGGGAAATTCGGGGAATACTGTAATTTTTGCTCACGATCTAGATCCACTTTTTTCACAACTTCCAAACGTGGTAGAAGGGGATTATATTCATGTTTTTACTGAAAAGGATTGGTTTGTTTATAAAATTACCGAAACAACCATCGTATCTCCTGAGGATATTCATATACTAAAACCCAAAGGTCATTATGAAATTACCCTTTATACTTGCACTGGAGAAAACTATTCAAAACGCTTCATAGTTAAAGGTCAACTTGCTTCATCTCCGTTTCAAGTTAATTAAATTTATCCCAGAATAAATCAATAAATTCTCAAATTGGGAATCCATGTTAGAATTTAGATTCCACAAAATAGACTTATAGTTGACACGATATTAGTGCTATGCTACAATCCTGTTCCAAGCTGGTTGATATAGTTTGTGCTATTTATAATGGTTAAACAGACAGTAAAAACTAAGAAAAGAAATAAGTTGGCTTCAAAAAAAAGCAAGATTTCTTCGAATCAAAAAAAATCCCATATTAGTTTTATTATTTTTGGTTTAGTTATATTGTCAAAAATTGGATATTTTGTAGAACTTCCATTTAAAAAAATCCCCCCCTTTTTCTACAAGATTTGTATAAACACGATTGCTATTATTAGAAAAAGAATTCCTAAAGTAAGAAAACAAGCAGCAAAAAAAGTTAAAAAAGTTTTTACTTTTACATTTAAATTTTTAAGTGCTTTTAAGTTATTTTTTAAAACTTTAATTAATAACTTTTTCTCTGCTATCGCCAAACTATTTTTGACTTTCATAGTAATTGAAAAATTTTTAAAAAGTTTCAAAAGACAAATTGAAAAGAACAAAATATCATTTATAAAATTCGTTAAAAAAAATCTTAGAAAAAGAATTGATACCAATCTTTTAAAATCAAAAAAGAAAAAAAGAAGAAAATCTCGTTTTTATAGTAAACCTTTCTGGATTAGTCCTAAATTTGCCATTTTTGTAGTTTTTCTTAGTGGCTTATTAATTTTTTCAGTCATAAAAGTAAATGCTTATCTTGGTAAGATTCCTGATCCAAAGAATATTAATGATTTTCCACTTCCTGCAGCAACTTTAATCTATGATAGAAATGGTACACTTCTTTATAGTGCATATGCTGATACGTTCAGGGTTCCTGTCGCTCTTAATTATGTTCCAAAAATTCTTCAGGATGCTACAATCGCTTCCGAAGATCAAAGGTTTTATAAGCATAGAGGGTTTGATTTAATTTCTACAGCAAGATCAGTAATAAATAATTTACAAGGGAAAAGTCTTCAGGGTGGTTCAACAATAACGCAACAGGTTGCAAAGAACTCATTCCTCTCCAATAAGAAAACTATTTCTAGAAAAATTGAAGAGGCGATAATAAGTAAGCGATTAGAAAAGAGGTTTACAAAGAAGCAGATTCTTGAACTTTACTTTAACACCGTTTCATATGGAGGTAATACTGTTGGAATTAAGACTGCAGCTCTTCATTATTTTGGAAAAGAGCCTTCTGATCTTACTTCAAAAGAAGCAATCTTCTTAGCATCAATTACTCCTGCACCTAGTGTATATTCTGCTGAAGTTGAAAACAGGTTAGTACATCCGCAAAGGATAGATTATGTCTTAGATAGAATGGAAGAAGAGAAAATGATAAATCACGAACAAAGAAAAAAGATCGAAGAGGAGAAGTTGGTTTTTTCCCCACAGCTTGCATACAAAAGGGCCCCTCATGCTGTTGATTATGTTCTTCTAGAGCTTGAAAAGAAATACGGTCGTGATCAGGTTCTAAAACATGGAATGGTGGTAAAAACAACTTTAGATCTTCCTCTTCAGAATTACATCCAAAAAACTGTGCTTGAGAATGTTGCAGCTGCACGATGGAATAATTTGACCAATATAGGCGTTGTAGTGGTAAGTCCACGTGACGGAGCAATTCTTGCAATGGTTGGATCATCTAATTATTACGACCTTGGTGGTGGTCAATTTAATACAGTAACTGCAGAAAGACAACTTGGTTCAACATTGAAAGTAATTACCTATGCAAGAGCTTTTGAGGACGGCCTTACTCCCTTTTCTACAATAGTTGATGCACCAATAACTTTTCCTGGATACTCCGACTATAAGCCAAAAAATTATGATAGTAAATTCCATGGAAAAATAACTCTTAAAAGTGCTTTTGCGAATTCATACAACATTCCTGCTTTAAAGCTTGCTTATAATTTGGGGCTTGATAGGATTGCTGATCTTGGATATAGAATGGGGATTGATGAGTTTGATTTTGGGGATAAGCCCAAGCCGCTTTCTATGGCAATTGGAGGAGTTGAAGTTTCTCTGATCCACTTAGTTCAGGCATACAGTGTAGTTGCAAATAATGGATATAAAGTAAAGCTGGATCCAGTAAGTGAAATTTACGATCACAATGGTAAATTAATTTATAGAAAAGAGGTCAATGGAGAACAAGTGCTTTCTCAAAGTACAGCTACTGCGATTTTTTCTGTTCTCTCAGATAACGCTGCAAGACTTCCTGCTTTTGGTAGATCATATCACCTTGAATTTGGAACAAATAAAGTAGCTGTTAAAACAGGAACTTCAAATGATGTTAAGGATAACGTAGCAATCGCTTTTGATAAAAATTTTGTCGTTGGAGTATGGGCTGGAAATAATGATTCATCTCCTATGCATGGGGTAGTTTCTGGATATTCAGCACCAACTCTTACAATGCATGAAGTAGTTGAAAAAATGCTTGCTGACTACTCAGAAGGTGGATCGAATCTTAGCGCAAATTTAAAAAATCAATCTAAGAATTAAATAAGGAGGTGAACAAGATGCCAAAGAAAAAGATATTAAAAAAAGAAGAACGTGAAAACATATCTAACTATCTTTCAATGCGACAAGTTTGGATCGGGCTTTTTATTGTTGTTATAGCATTATTCATCGGGGCAAAGGGAGTTAGTAATTTTATAAGTAAAAGCAGAAACGTAGCAAGAGATATTGTTGCACTTAATCATCCAAAATTAACACCAGAGCTTATTCCGGCTGTTTCAACTGTTTCAGGAGAACTCCAAAGTCCAACACCCACAAGTTCTCTTACTCAAGAAGTAAAACAAAACAATTCAACTCAAAAAGGAGAAATGCCAAAAGTTACTATGCTTGCAAATACCACAGGAGATGGAAGAATTTTTATTACAGCACAAGATGGAGATAGTGTTTGGAAAATAACTCAAAGAGTTTGTGGTAGTGGTGAATTTTACAAGGTTGTTGAAAGATTTAATGGTCTAAGACACAGAAAACTTCATGTTGGGTATACTATAGAAGTTTTTTGTCATTATTAGATCATAACGAAGAATAAACCTCTTGTTTTAAATTTCAAATTGGTGTAATCTTTTCTCTATTATCCTCAATTCTCTGAGGTGTTTTTTCATATCTGAAGAACTTAAGATAAGGTTCTTCGAAGAAGGTTCTTATGTTTGATTCACTCTTCAATATGTTCTCAAATGATCTTGGTATAGACCTTGGTACAGCAAATACTCTTGTGTATGTAAAAGGAAAGGGAATTGCAGTGCGTGAGCCTTCAATAGTCGCAAGACACAATAAATCAAGAAAATTTATAGCCGTTGGTGGAGAGGCAAAAAAAATGCTTGGAAAAACTCCTGCATCAATTGCTGCCATAAAACCTCTTGAGCATGGAGTAATCTCAGATTTTGATGCCGCTTCTTATCTCTTATCTTTTTATATAAGACAACTTCATGAATTCAAGACTAGAATTCCAATGTTGGCAAGGCCGAAGGTTGTTGTCGGGATTCCATCAGGTGTTACGGAAGTTGAAAGAAGAGCTGTTTGGGAAGCTTCCCTTCTTGCGGGAGCTCGTGAATGTTATTTAATCGAAGAGCCAATGGCAGCAGCAGTGGGGGCAGGGGTATCAGTTTTTGAACCCACAGGAGTGATGATGGTTGATATCGGAGGAGGCACAACTGAAATTGCTGTTATCTCACTTGGTGGGATTGTAGTTAATAGATCACTAAAGGTTGCAGGGAACGATATGGATCAGGCAATAATGCACTATATTCGTCTTCGTCACGGACTTGTGATCGGTGAAAAGACATCTGAAGAAGTGAAGATAAAAATTGGAAGTGCGTTCAAAAAAGTTAAAGTGCAAAAATCAAAGGCCAAGATCGATGAAAAAGTAATAATGGAAAACGATAAAATTCAAGCATGGGGTTTGAAGAGACAATTAAAGAGTGAAGATGAAAAACTTGTCGAAGTTGATGATGAGGAACGCGGAGAGAAGATTGCTATAATTCGCGGCAGGTCGGTTGAGACCGGACTACCTAAGTCTCTAAGAGTTTCGGAAACTGAAATTAGAGAAGCAATTGGCCCTGTTGTTTCAGAAATTATCGATTCGATAATGGAAGTAATAGAAGAGACTCCTCCTGAGCTTACTTCGGATATACTTGAGCGTGGGGTTTTTCTCACCGGAGGTGGGGCTCTTTTGCCTGGGATTGATAATTTGATAATGGAGCGGACAAAAATTCCCGTAACAATTGTAGACGACCCTCTTACTACTGTCGTTCGTGGCACAGCGAGGCTTCTTGAAAATCAAGAACTTCTTAATCGTGTAAAAGTCACCGGTGGTTTAAGCTGAGTTTTGTTTGCTATATTTTGCTAGTATTGACATTACGGCCTCAAAGTTATATCATATTTAAACGTTTTCGAGGTTGAACTGAGCACTATTTTTGACTCAAAAGTAATGGAATAAGTCTTAACAACTTTTTTTCTTCTTTTTAGCTTTTAGTAA
>CAZXND010000009.1:0-8622 GCA_964641355.1 uncultured Gammaproteobacteria bacterium
TCTAAAATATTTCCCTCGAGTCTCTCAAGATCTATAATCGAAACAACCAAACTTCTCAGGATTTTTGGATTTGTTATTGGATCACTTTTAAGCGTGTGTCTTGCAAGAGTTTCTCTCTTTTTCATTAACTCATTCTCTGCTGCCAAATATAGAGCAAGCCGCCTTTCATTTTCAGAGAGCATTTCGACTCTTCCTGAGCTTATAAGAGATGCAACAAGTTCAAGACTGTATTTTGAAAACGGACGGGAAGATTTTGCTTCCTTTTCTAATTCCTCATCAGATATTCCCCTTTTATCCTTCAAGGTATTAATTGCCGCTTCGCTTGCAAAGGGTCTTGATAAGTCTTCAATTGCGTAAGTAAATGCTGATTCTTTGGATTCCATGTAGGTGATTAGCGTGCTGTCGGTGGTGCAGCCTGTGTAACGGCTGGAGTGACTGTTGGGCTTGGTGTTGGTGATGGACTTGTTGAAGGAGTTGGGCTTGGTGTTGGTGATGGTGTCGGGCTTGGTGTTGCTGAGATTGGTTGCTCAATGTTAAACGATCCTGTTTCAATTATTTTATCATCTGATGGTCGATATAATACTGCCCATTTTGAATCTCGATAGGCTAAAAGCTTATCTCCCTTTTTTGCATTCTTAAAGAAAGGTACGTCTTTTACCTTGTTAAGGTCATTAATTGTAGTAGCTGTTGGGTATTCATTTTTAGGAAGAACTATTAGTTTGCCGACTTTGGAAATTAAACTCGATACTTCAGTCTCTGCAGATAGGCCTAAAACTTGAGGTTGTTCTTTAATGACTAGCCCTGATACTATTGCTCCACAGACAAAGATTAGTATTCCAAAAACGACAAAAACGTAAAGCTTGGAACTTGCGCTAGTAGTGCTTTTTTCTGACTCCTCAGACATAACAGAGTTACTATATACAAATTAACCTTTTCTTGCAAGTTGTAATAAGGATTAAAAGTAGAAAGGGGATAAGCGCAGCTTTCCTATATAGCAGGCTTGGAGACAATCTCTCCTTGCGAAACTCCAAGTATCTTAAGTTTTAGCTTAGGAATCTTTATAGGCCTTCCACTTTCACGAATTATTTTTCTAATTTCTGACGTCTTGGGAAGCTTATTAGTCTTCAAAACTACGGGATTTTTTTTATTACTTGCAAAAAGCGTATATACGGACTTGTCTGATAGGTTTTTTGGATATGATTCAAGCTTTGGAAGCAGCTTGTTGTATCTAACTCTTTCTCTTTTTGTTGCATAATATTCTTTTTCTTCAACTTCTACCCATTTGTCATAAAGCTTCTCAGAAATATGCATTGTTCCGGTACAAAATTCGCTTTCACAAAGACAGTCATGCGTACAAGGTTTGCACTCATCATCCGGAGATAGTAAATATGAGACTGTTAACTCTTCACCTTTAAATATTTTTCTTATGGCGAAGAATAAAGTGTGGCCACGATATGTAAACATCCAACAATTAGGTGTGCAGGAATTATTTAAGAGGTGAATTCCAATGCTGTCTTTTTCAGGGAAAATAGAGGCTTTTTCATGGTAATACATGAGGTAAAACCCTTCCTTTTTTTCGAATTCATCTTCGTCAACGTCTTTTAAGACCGTTCCAATATAGTCACCGATTATTGTACCGGCTTCTATGTCTTTTTTAGCGAAGACACCACGTCCCTTTTTCTTGGTATTTCGAACGTGAAAATACTCACGAGGAATCAAGAACATAAGCTAATATTCTACCAATACTATAAGCCGTTGTCAAGTATTCGTGCTTGATTTTGGTGCAAATATTATCTTCCAATTTTACTCAACAAGGAGTATAATATAGACCTGCCCCAAAAAAATGACGATTTCTCAAATTTCAGACCCATGTCCAAGATGCGGACAACAAAGAATCGTTAAAAAAGCTTGGAGAGAAAGGGTCGCAACTTTTTACGGAGAAACAGTACTTGAGCATACTCTTATGGTCTGTCCTGATAAGAAATGCCAAAGAGTTATTGATGGTAACAACAAAGAAGACAAGAAGAGAAGTGATTCATTCAAAAAATCTGCAAAAAAAACACCTCCAAGCACATTTATGAGCGAAAAAGAGAGAATTCTTGACCTTAAAATTGCAAAATTTGCAAAAAAGCACTCCTCAACTCAGTCTTAAGCATCTTTTCAGCTTATTTCAACAATTTCGTAAGTCAATTGCTTTGTTGGAAGATCTACTATCACCTTTTCGCCCACCCTCTTATCAAAAAGAGCCTTTCCAATAGGTGAGTAGGAAGAAATTTTTTTAAGAGTCGGATCAGCCTCAAAGTCACCTACAATTTGATATTCAATTATTTCTTCTCCAGCTTTAACTTTCACTTTATTTCCAATTCCAGCTTTTTCACTGCTCTTTTCCTGAACGTCAGCAAGTTTTATGAGCATTTCAAGTCTTGATAAATTAGAGTCAATCGAGGAAAGCCTTGCACGTGCAGCTTTGTATAGACCATTTTCGGATAAATCTCCAAGCTCTCTTGCTTTTCTTAGGGTTTCAACAGCATCTGGCCGCGAATTTTTTATGCTTTCATATTCTGATTTTATTTTCTCAAGACCCTCCATTGTAAAAGGGATTCTTTTAATCTTCATGAGACTATTTTAGCAGATGATGAAGGCTAAGTGTGATAAAATGTATTTATGATCAAAAGGCTATTTTTTGTTGTGGTTTTTGCAACATTTTTAAGTCTTTCACAAGAGACATATGGCGCGTTTAATCCAGTTGCAAAACCGAATAATTTTTTTGGTATTCACATCCTTTTTCCAGAAGAAATTGATAAAGCGGCTGAGCTTGTAAATTCTAATGGTGGAGATTGGGGGTACATTACAATTCCCATCCAGGGTACAGATAGAAATTTAGATAAATGGCAATCTTTTATGGATGAAGCAGCAAAAAAGCATGTTATTCCAATATTGCGACTTGCAACAGAGCCTTATTATGAGAATACTACGGTTTGGAGAAAACCTGATGATGTAGATTTGGTTGATT
Source organism: uncultured Gammaproteobacteria bacterium (assembly GCA_964641355.1). Lineage (GTDB taxonomy): Bacteria > Patescibacteriota > Microgenomatia > Levybacterales > GWA1-39-11 > CAZXND01. The sequence continues at coordinate 3,014 of CAZXND010000009.1, forward strand.
TTGCTAACTTCTTAAATTCTTTGAAATGGCCAACTAAAAACAGATACCTTATTATTCTCAATGAAGTTAATAGGTTTGACGAATGGGGTGGTGAATATCCAAGTCCAAGTGAATATTCAAGTTTTTTAAGTGATGCTTATGACATCTTCAAAAGCAGAAATAATAATTTCTTCATAATCATGTCAGGACTTGATAATGCAGCGCCCAGTGACGGACGAAAGTATATTTCGGAATTTGATTACTTAAATCAAATGTTGGCATATGATCCGAAAATTTTTTATAAGATCGACGGATTCGCAAGTCATTCGTACCCAAATCCAGGATTTTCTCAGCCTCCAAATGAGAACAATAGTATGGGAGTCGCCAGTTATCGATATGAGTACGAGATTATAAATAGGACTGCTAATTCAAAAAAGCTTGTTTTTATTACAGAAACAGGTTGGGATGGGAGTGCTCTGTCAACAGATAAGATCGCTGAGTATTATAAATACACGTTTGATAATATCTGGAGTAGAGACAAAGATAAAATTGTTGCAGTTACTCCTTTTTTACTTGAAAGTGGTGGAGGAGTTTTTGAAAAATTTTCATTCATGAAGGGTGGGGGGCCAACAACATATTTTGACCAGGTAAAGGGACTTAGTAAGACAAAGGGTGTTCCGGAAAGAGAGAAAGGTGATACCAATAAGCCAATTGCATCATCAAGCGTTCTTTCTGCTCGGGATTTTCGAGAAAAGAGAGGAAATAACCAAGCTTCGTTTTTAGTAAAACTTTATCTAAAAACATTATTTGGACTTCCCGCATACGCAAATAGAACCAAATAGGTTTTTGACCTATTGTGATAAAATATCTAAGAATGAAAGATAGAGAGTTTTTAACTCCCTCAGGAACCTCACATAACATAACTGAAATTGTAGAAATTATCAATTCATTTTTAAATGAAGATGGTCAGTCTTTCTATAAGCTTACTATTGGTACGGATTCAGAGGTAAAAATAGATAAAGAAAAAGGCGCTGTTCTCGAATTTATTACAGCAATTGTGATTTATCGAAATGGCTACGGAGGAAAATACTTTTGGAGTAGAAAAAGAATTAAAAAAACAAATACTTTAAGAGAAAAAATTTATCAAGAAGTTTTGTATTCAATAGATGCTGCTAAGGTTTTAATTGAAGAGTTAAAAGTCCGGCTTAATGATAGTTCGAAATTGTATGATCTTGAGATTCATATAGATGTTGGAGAAAATGGAAGCACGAAAGATATGATAAAAGAAGTAGTAGGAATTGTTACTGGATACGGCTTTACTGCAAAAACTAAGCCAAATTCTTATGCTGCTTCTAATGTTGCTGATAGGCACGTTTAATTTTTAGTTTTCTCACCTCATATCGAGGTTCAAAGAATGGAATGGTCCGAAGATAAAGATATACAACAAAGGTTAGAAGAAATCGTAAATAAATTGAGATTTGATCATATTGTACTTCCCCAAGTGCATTGCTATAGAACTCGTGGATCAAAAGCGCGGGCCTATGCTCGTACCTGGATGTTCCCTAAGATTTTCCAAAAAGTTTTAAATGTTAGGCCTGCTTATGTTATCGAAGTAATACATGAAAAATTTAATCGTTTATCTTATGACGATCAGACCAGAGTTTTAATTCATGAATTACTTCATATTCCAAAAAATTTTTCAGGTAGTTTATTGCCTCACACATATGGTGGAAAAAAGATTCATAAAGAAGTCGAAAAATATTACAAACAACTTAAATAAATTATGATCTATTTGATTTATGGTGAAGACTCAAAAGCAGCGAGAAAAAGACTTGATGAATTGCTTTTTAAGAGAGAAAAAATTGACAGAGTTGATGCAAAGAAAATCGATGAAAAAGATTTTGGAATGCTGTGCGCAATAGATAATATGTTTTTTGATAAGAAAACAATATTAATTGAGAGCTTTTCGCTAGACAAAAAAATTAATGAAATATTAAAGATTGCGCAGTCAAGAAAGGATATAGATTTTATTTTTTATAAAGATGAGGATTTGGATAAGCGTCAGGTTGAGAAGTTTAAAGCAGATTCTGTAAGTTTTTTTCCATTTCCTAAATACTTTTATCAATTCATGGACAATCTTGTTCCCAAAAAGGGGAAATTTTTATTTGAAACATTAAATAAAATGTCTGAGAGTTACACTGCCGAGCAGATATTCTATTCGATGATAAAAAGATTAAGGCTTCTTCTTGCACTTGAGTCAAACGCAGAAATAAAAGAAGTTTCGACTTTAGCGGAATGGCAAAAAGGTAAGCTTATGGCTCAGTTGAGATTTTGGGATAAGAAGAGACTGAATCTTTTTTATAATAAACTTTTTGATCTTGAAGTAGGAATGAAGACAAGTGCGCTAACTCTCCCGCTTAAAAATCATCTTGACATACTCCTTCTAACCGAATTAAAATAACCGTAGCTTTCTGATAGTAAGCTTCACATACAAATGAGCGTACCAGGACACATTTTTAAAGGTTACGACATTCGAGGGATTTACCCCACTGAATTAAACGAAGAAAACATTGTTCCAATCGTAAAGGCTACATATACATTCCTTCATCGTGGAAAAGATGAATCAGAACCGATGAAGATCGTTGTAGGAACAGACATGAGAACTTCTTCTCCTTCACTCACCAAAACTGCAATCCAAGCTCTAGTAGATTTAGGAGCTCAAGTTATAGATATTGGTTCGGTTTCTACGCCTACATTTTACTTTGTTGTTTATCATTATGGTTATGAAGCTGGTATTCAAATAACTGCTTCTCACAATCCAAAAGAATATAACGGTATAAAAATTGTTAAAAATCCAGGTAAAGGACTAATAAAAATAGGAAAGGCTACTGGTCTTGAAGAAATAAAAGAGATGGCAATCAGTGGTGAATCAATTAAAAGTATTGGTCAGGGGAGTGTAGAAAAAAAAGAAGGATTCTTAGAAGCTGAGGTCGAAAACGCCCTGAATATTACAGGTCACCCTACAATAAAGGAGTTTAAAATTGTAGCTGATGCGGCAAACGCCATGGGCTCGCAATACATAAATGCTTTATTTAAAAAAATTCCTGGAAACTTGGTGAGAATGAATTTTGAACTTGATGGAACTTTTCCTGCTCATCAACCTGATCCTCTTCAATCAGAGACTCTTGTGGACCTTCAAAAGCGTGTTGTTGAAGAAAAAGCTGATTTAGGACTCGCCCCTGATGGTGATGGAGATAGATTATTTTTTGTTGACGAAAAGGGTCAAATCGTTCCTCCAACAATCATAACATCAATAGTTGCAAGAGACATGTTAAAAACTCATCCAGGAGATAATGTGTTTGTTGATATTCGCTACGTTTTAACACCTAAGAAGATAATTGAGGAGAGTGGAGGAAGGACTGAAATAACAAAGGTTGGACATGCATATATTACAGAAGCACTTAATACTATTGGTGGTGTTTTTGCGGGAGAATCTTCAGGGCATTTTTTCTTTAGAGATACAGGAAATTCAGAGTCACAGGTGACTATTATACTTACAGTATTGAAGGTTTTAACTGAGGAAGCCAAACCTTTTTCAGAATTAGTAGAAGAGCTTAGAAGAAGTTACGAATCAGGAGAATTTAATTTTAAAGTAAAGAATGCACCTGAAATTATGGAATATATTAAATCAAAACATAATGATGGAAGTTTGTTGGAACTTGATGGTATCGCAATCGAATATCCAGACTGGAGATTTTCAATAAGAACATCAAATACTGAACCTTTAATGAGATTGAATGTTGAAGCCTTTGATAAAGGGATAATGGAAGAGAAGCGAGATCTTTTGATGAGCGAAATTAAAGAAAAGGCGGTTGAAGAATGATTGACTTAAATAATATAGAGGAAATTAAGAAATTAGACCCAAAAGATGTCTACTCTTCAACTGGAATGTTTGGTGAACAGTGTACTCAAATTTGGGAGGACTCAAAGAATATTCAATCAATCGATATTGAGAATATTCAAAATATAGTTCTTTGCGGAATGGGTGGGTCTGCCTACGGTGGATATGTAGTCCAGTCTTTATTTAAAAACAGTCTAAAAGTACCTCTAATATCAAATAATGACTATACTCTTCCAGCCTTTACCAATGAGAACACTTTGGTTGTACTATCGAGTTATTCAGGATCAACAGAAGAAACTCTCTCAACAGCGAAAGAAGCAAAATTAAAAGGTGCAAAAATTGCAGGAATAACTAATGGTGGAAAGCTTGGAGATTTTCTTAAAGCAGAAAACTATCCCAATCTTACCTTTAATGCAAAGTTTAATCCTTCTGGACAACCAAGGCTTGCAACCGGTTATATGGTACTTGGATGTATTGCGCTACTTACAAGACTTGGCTTTTTAAGTGTTAGCGATCAAGAAGTAGCACAAGCTATAAAGGAAATAGAGAGTTCGCATGAGAACATAAAATTACAATCACAGGAAATCGCTAAGAACTTAGTCGGTTTTATTCCTGTGATTTTTGCTGCTGAGCATCTTGGAGGAAACACACATATTATGAGAAACCAATTTAATGAAACCGCAAAGAGCTTTTCTGCTTATGCCGAATTACCTGAGTTGAATCACCATCTAATGGAAGGTTTACAAAACCCAAAGGATAATAAAGTTAAGGTATTATTTATAAATTCCACCATGTATTCTTCTAAAATACAAAAGAGAATGGAATTGACAAAACAAGTTGTTGTGAAAAATAATATTCAAGTACTTGAATACGCTCCAGAGGGATCCTCAAGTCTTTCACAAAGTCTAAACCTTCTTTCCTTTGGTGGGTACGTTACTTTGTATTTAGGTCTTCTTTACGGACTTGACCCATCTCTCATTCCTTGGGTCGATTGGTTTAAAGAGCAACTTGCTGCTTAAACCTTGCAATTAAATCTATAATTCCCCACAATGTATATATATGGTTAAGCCATCTGATTTGGTTGTGTGGCTTTCTGAAGTAGATAAAGACGATACTCGTTTTGTGGGTGGGAAGGGCGCAAATTTAGGTGAAATGATTCAGGCAAAGTTTCCCGTTCCCAATGGATTTGTTGTAACAAATACTGCTTATAAAGCTTTCATTAAAGAAAATAAATTAGATTTAAAGATAAAACATCTTCTTTCAACCATTAATTATGCTCATTCTGACTCTTTGACACAAGTTGCAAAGTATATTCAAAGATTGATCATATCATCAAAAGTTCCTGATGAAGTGTCAAGAGAAATCTTTAAGTATTATTCATCTTTAGGTAAGGATCCTTATGTTGCTATACGCTCGTCTGCAACATCTGAAGATTCTAAAGATGCATCATTTGCAGGTCAACAAGAAACATTTCTTAATGTAAAAGGGGATTCTGCTCTTCTTGAAGAAGTTAGAGCTGCATGGGCATCTTTATTTGAAGAGAGAGCATTATTTTACCGTCATGAGAAAAAAATGGACGTATTAACATCTGGTATCGCACTCGTTGTTCAAAAGATGGTTGAATCAGATTCTTCAGGAGTTATGTTTACTGTTGATCCAGTTACAGGGGATAAAACTAAAATTGTAATAGAGGCAATTTTTGGTCTTGGTGAGTATATTGTTCAAGGTA
>CAZXND010000009.1:8722-10310 GCA_964641355.1 uncultured Gammaproteobacteria bacterium
ATCCTAAACAAAATTTGGGGATTTATCAAAAAAGAATAGCTGAACAAAAGGTTTATTTAACTAAATCAGAAGGAAAAAACAAAGAAAAGAAGGTTGCCATTTTTAAGAAGTTTAGCCAAAAAATTGAAGATAAAGATATTTTAACTTTAGCAAGGCTCGGTAGACAAATAGAAAAGCATTATTATTTTCCACAAGATATAGAGTGGGCCAAAGAAAAAGGAAGGATTTATATTGTTCAGACAAGGCCGATAACAGTAATTGCAAACGATAAAAAGGATATCAAAGAAGAAAGAATAGTAAAAAGCGAAGTAAAACACAGAGCTATTCTTGTTGGTGATCCGGCAAGTCCTGGAATAGGAGTAGGTGCAGTAAAAATTTTAAAAAGCCCCAAAGATATAAACAAAGTAAAAAACGGCGATGTATTGGTTGCTCCTTACACAAATCCTGATTATGTCCCCGCTATGAAAAGAGCATCAGCAATAATAACCGAAAAGGGAGGAAGGACAAGTCATGCAGCGATAGTATCACGTGAGTTTGGAATTCCGGCAATCGTAGGGTCGTACAATGCGACCAAAGTCTTAAAGGACAATAAGATTGTTACAGTAAATGGTGCAACAGGTGAAGTTTTCCTTGGAAGCATTCTTATTGCTCAAGAAAAAAATGAAGAATCACATTTTGTAACTAAAACGCATTTGTATGTAAATTTGGCAGAACCAGAAGTAGCTGAAAGAGTTGCTCAAATGAACGTTGATGGTGTGGGTCTTCTTAGAGCAGAATTTATGATTGCTCAAATCGGTACCCATCCAAAGAAACTTATTAAAGATCATAAAGAAAGGATATTTATTGACAAATTAAGTGAAGGACTTGAAGCCATAGCTAGATCTTTCTATCCAAGGCCGATTATTTATAGAGCGACAGATTTTAAAACTAATGAATATAAGAATTTAGTAGGAGGAAAAGAATTTGAAGTTGATGAATCAAATCCTATGTTGGGTTATCGAGGGGCTTTTAGATATCTAAGCGACCCTAAGGTTTTCAAGTTAGAACTTATGGCAATCAAAAAAGTGAGAGAATTGGGTTTTGCCAATTTAAATCTTATGATTCCTTTTGTAAGAACTCCAAGAGAATTGCGACTAGTCAAAGAAATTATTTCAGACTTTGGGCTCAGACGAAGCGCAACATTCAGACTCTATATGATGGTAGAAATACCTTCTAATGTAATCTTGATAGATAAATTTATTGAAGAAGGGATTGATGGGGTTTCGATAGGATCAAATGATCTAACAATGTTGACTCTTGGGACTGATCGAGATAATTCCGAAGTAGCAACAGAATTTGATGAAGAAAATGAAGCGGTTCTTTGGTCACTTGAAAGAGTAATTAAAGCATGTAATAAAAACGGAATTCTTTCATCGATCTGTGGACAAGCGCCTTCTAATAGTACTGATCTTGTTGAAAAGTTAGTTAAGTGGGGGATTTCAAGCATTTCGGTTGCTCCAGATGCGGTTGATCGAACACGAAAAATAATCTATAGTGTAGAGAAGCTACACTAGTTTGACTGAGTGTAGAGAAGCTACACTAGTTTGAC
>CAZXND010000009.1:10410-26159 GCA_964641355.1 uncultured Gammaproteobacteria bacterium
GTGTAGAGAAGCTACACTAGTTTGACTGAGTGTAGAGAAGCTACACTAGTTTGACTGAGTGTAGAGAAGCTACACTAGTTTGACAAAATTTGCTTATGGCTAAAATAAAGTCAGTATCAGCATATAAAGTTTTAGATTCACGAGGATATCCCACGATTGAAGCAGTAGTAATATTAAACGATGGAACTACTGCAAGATCAATGGTGCCATCTGGTGCTTCAAAGGGTACATATGAAGCCTTGGAGTTAAGAGATGGAGGAGCAGAATATGGAGGAATGGATGTTAATAATGCAATCAATAATGTCAATAAAATTATTGCTCCAAATCTAGAAGGCGCTGAAGTAGGTGAGCAACAAAAAATAGATAGGACAATGATAGAGCTTGATGGTACGCAAAATAAAAGCAAGTTAGGAGCAAATGCTATACTTTCTGTATCTCAAGCAGTACTTAAAGCGGCTGCAAAGAGTTCTCTTCTTCCTCTTCCTATATACATCCGGCATTTTATGCAAGCAAAAGAAAAGGAAGAAAGAAAAATGCCCACCCCACTTTTTAATATCCTTGAAGGAGGAAAGCATGCGTCTAATGGTCTTGATTTTCAGGAGTTTATGGTAATCCCTGCTACATCAAAATCATTTGATGAGTCCCTTAAGATTGGTGCGGCATCTTACCATGCTCTCAAAAAAATACTTGAGGAGAAAAGCAGTTCTATTGCAACAGCAGACGAAGGAGGATTTGAACCTGATGCAGGGACAAATGTTAATGCTCTTAATATGATAAAGAGTGCAATTGAAAGCTCTGGTTATAAATTTTCACTTGATGCTTTTATCGGACTTGATATTGCGGCAAATAATTTTAAATCTCAAGATAAGTATAAAATTAAAGATAAGCAAACTCCATTATCCGTTGATGAGCTTGAAGAATTCTACAAACAGATTGTAACAGATTTCGGACTTATGTATATGGAAGATCCCTTTGCTGAGGATGATTGGAACGGTTGGAAAAAAATCTTTGCGGATCTTTCATCAAGGACTTTGGTTGTAGGAGATGATTTAGTAACAACAAATCCTTACAGATTACAAATTGCACTCGACAATAATGTTATGAACGCAATTATCATCAAACCAAATCAAATAGGAACAATTACAGAAACAGTTGCTGTTGTTGAGATCGCAAAATTTAAGAACTTAAAAATCATTGTTTCTCATCGAAGCGGTGAAACTACAGATGACTTTATCGCGGATTTTGCTGTAGGTGTTGGTGCTGATTATGTGAAATTCGGCGCTCCTTCGAGAGAAAGAATCGTGAAATACAACAGACTTCTTGAAATAGAGCGGGAGATGCAGAAAATTTAATCGTTATTTTTAGTATTAAAAAGAATTACAAATTCTCCCTTTGGATTTTTAACACTTTTATTTTCTAGCACCTCATCAATTCGACCAATAACAACTTCTTCATAAAGCTTGGTCAGCTCTCTACATATTACAATTTCTATATTTCCGAATATGTCCTTCAAAGTATTTAAAGATTGTCTTATTCTATGAGGCGATTCAAGAAATATCACTGTCGGAAGTAATTTTTCCTTTTGCATTAATTCTAGTGTTAATTTTACGCCTTCAAGTAATGTTGTTTTCTTTCCAAGGGTTCTTGGTAGAAAGCCAAGAAAAAAAAATTTATCTGTTGGTAGCGTAGACAATGTTAATGATGTAGTAAGACTAGAAGGTCCAGGTATAGAAATAACTTTTGCATGGGCCTCACTTGCTGCTTTGACTAATTTAAATCCCGGGTCTGATATTAGGGGGGTTCCTGCGGATGAAACAAGCGCTATGCTTTTTTCTTCAAGAAGCGATAGTACATAGGGAATCTTGTTTATTTCCTCAAACTCATTGAAGGAGATAAATTTGTGCTCTTTTTCAATGTCTGCAAGCATTGGATATTTATTGTGAATAAATCGAAGCAGATTTTTTGTTTTAGATACGTCTTCAGCTAAAATAACATCGACTTCAAATAAAGTTGTTATTGCACGAAGAGAGATGTCTTGGAGATTTCCTATGGGAGTAGCTACTATATATAAATTGCGCATACACTACATTTTAACGAAGAAAAAAACAATATCCAGCAACTAAGACCTAAACTTCCTAACTAACCCAACACAAATTCCCTGAATTCTTACATTTTTCGGATAAATCGGCTCCATTTGTGAATTGGCCGGTTTTAAGACTACCTGGTCACCTTGTTTATAAAATCTCTTTAATGTAGCAAGATTATCATCAACAAGTGCAACCACAATATCACCGTTGCTTGCAAGCTCTGCTTTCTCAATGACTACATAATCACCATCAAATATTCCATCCTCTATCATTGAGCTTCCCTTCACTTGTAAAACATAGGCAGTCTTTTTTCCAGATAACATTGCAGAAGCAACTTGAAAACTGGCTTCAGGATCCGTATGTGGTTCTAGCGGTTTTCCAGCAGCTATATATCCCATGAGAGGAAGTGACACTGAAGGACCTGATGCTTTAGGTGTATTTCCTAAAATATTTCCAAGCGATTCTCTCTTTAAAATCTTTAAAGTTCGGGTATTTCCATCCACTTTTTGGATATAACCCTTATCAACCATAGATCTAATAAGAGCATGTATTGTTGAAACGCTTCTTCGACCAAGAGCGTCTGCCATTTCACGAAGCGTTGGGGAGTATCCTTGCGTTTCCTGGAATTGAATAATGTATCTTATGAGCTCTCTCTCTTTTCTATAAAGTACTGCTGGCATACAAGAAAAATATACGAAAATTATATGAAGAAAACAAGATGGGCAAAATAGTACGAAATGATTCAAATCAAGTCATTTTAAATACGGTAGACTCATTGTCATCAACCTTGATATAATGATAAGTTCCATGAATTTTAAGCTTGAATCAAAATATAACCCAACTGGAGACCAACCTTACGCGATTGAAAAATTGACGAGTGGGTTGCAAAGCGATGTAAAAAACCAAGTGCTTCTTGGTGTAACTGGTAGTGGAAAAACTTTTACCATCGCAAACGTAATAAAAAATGTCCAAAGACCTACTTTAGTTATCTCACATAATAAAACGCTAGCTGCCCAGCTTTATCAAGAACTCAGAGATTTTTTTCCCAAAAATGCAGTTTCATACTTTGTTTCTTATTATGATTACTACCAGCCTGAAGCATACGTACCACAAACTGATACTTATATTGCTAAAGAGACAGAGATAAATGATGAAATCGACAAGCTTAGACTTGCTGCAACAACAAACATTCTTACGAGAAAGGATACCATTGTCGTTGCTTCGGTGTCATGTATTTACAATATTGGATCTCCAAAAGAGTTTGGTAAATTTGCTTTTGAGCTAAAGAGGGGTGTAAGGCTTAGTCGAAAGTCTATCATGGATAGACTTTTGGATCTTATGTATGTGAGAAACGATTATGCATTTCGACGCGGGGCATTTCGGGTAAGAGGCGAGACAATAGAAGTCCATCCTGCATCTGAAGACTATTCTTTGAGAATTACACTTGCTGGGGATGAGATTGAAAGTTTAAGAACTGTAAATCCCGTAAGTGGTGAATTGATTGAGGAAAAAGAATGGACCGTTATATATCCAGCCAAACATTTTATAACAGAGAGGGGAGACTATGAGGGAGTTTTTGAGCAAATTAGAAGAGATTTAAGTATTCGAGTTGAGGAGCTTCGAGAGATGGGAAAACTTCTTGAAGCCGAGAGGCTTCAGAAAAGAACAGAATACGATTTAAAAATGATAAAGGAGATAGGATACGTCAATGGAATTGAAAACTATTCAAGATACTTTGACGGAAGAAAACCAGGTGACCCACCATATACACTTCTTGAATATTATAAGGAAAGGTCAGATCCATGGCTTCTTGTTATTGACGAATCTCATATGACAATTCCTCAAATTCATGGAATGTATAACGGGGATCAGGCAAGAAAAAATGTATTGATTGATTTTGGCTTTCGTCTTCCATCGGCACTTGATAATAGGCCGCTTAAATTTGAAGAATTTATAGAACGAGTGCCTCAAACAATTTACATGAGTGCAACGCCTGGTGAGTGGGAAGTTTCGCTATCAAGCACAAGTAACGTCGCTGAGCAGTTGATAAGGCCTACGGGAATTGTAGATCCAGAGATAGAGGTAAGGTCAACTGAGGGACAAATTGAGAATTTGATAGATGAAATAAAGAGAGTTGTTAAAAATGGAAATAGAGTATTGGTCACAACTCTTACAAAAAGAATGTCAGAGGATCTGGCTACTTATCTTGAGGAGAAAGGGATAAAAGTTAAATATTTACATTCAGAAGTAGAAACACTAGAGAGACAAGACGTTTTAGATGACCTTAGAGAAGGAAAATTCGATGTTTTAGTAGGAATTAACCTTCTTCGTGAAGGACTCGATCTTCCAGAAGTAGCTCTTGTTGCAATACTTGATGCTGACAAAGAGGGATTTTTAAGAAGTAAGACTTCGCTAATTCAAATTATGGGAAGAGCTGCAAGAAGAGTTGATAGTAAGGTGATTCTTTATGCAGACAGTGTTACATTTTCCATGGAAGAAGCTATAAAAGAAGTTGATAGAAGGAGAAAGTTACAACTTCAATACAATAGAGAGAACAATATTACTGCAAAATCTGTAGAAAAAGCAATAAAAGCAAAATTAGTTATTAGAAAAGAAGAAATATTTGATGTAAAACCACTTCTAAAAAAAGAAGTTTTATTACCTGATGAAAAAGAAAAGGTAATCAAGCAACTTAGAAAGGATATGCAGCAAGCAGCACGCGATCTTGATTTTGAAACTGCAGCACTGCTAAGAGACAAAATCAGGTACATTCGTGATTCTATTTAATAGTGATTTTGTTAGAATAATTTTATGGCGGATGAAGTTGCAAAAGAAATTTTAGGATTTGATCCAGATGAGACTTTCGGGCAGACTGATAAGTCACCTAATACCGGAGGTGAAATTCAGCTGAGCCCTGAAGTTAAGGAACGATTTAAGGAGTTTGTTATAAATGGTGGTGCTGGAGTAGAGATTGATGAGACGACAAGAATTGTTGAAGATAAGCTTTTTGTTTTGGGAAATTCATCAGAGTTAAAACTTTTTGATTCTGAAATTGAAAGAATATACTATAGATATGATTCAAAAGACAAAAATAAGCCCTTTAAGCAAGTCGCTACAATCCACTTTATTAAAGATGAAAATAACGAGTGGAAACTTGAAACAATTTGGTTTTGGAATGAGGAAGATGTTAGTGTCCATTTTCACATCGATCCATCAGTCAATAATTTTGAATTAATTGCAGACTTAAGAGATACTGAAGAATCATTTCTATATAACCCGGATGGAAGTTTTAAAGAGTACACATCTTCAGATAATAGATTTTCATCAAGGGCGTTAAAAGATATTTCGAGAGTGAGTGGAAAGTTAATTAGTATGCCATCAAAAATTAACATGCTTGATTTTGGGAATTTGACCGATGCTGACTTATTAGAAAATCCCACAAATCCAGATGTAAGCCTTGATGATTCTTGGAAGTTGGGGACAATTAGAACTTTAGACATTCAATTTAAATGAGTTTATGATTACTAAAAAAACATTTGTTGCAATTTTTGCACATCCTGACGACGAATCCTTTGGTCCATCCGGAACAATAGCAATGCTCACATCTGAATACGATGTCTACCTTATTTGTGCTACAAACGGAGCAGCAGGGCAAAATAGTCTTGATGAAGAGAACAATCTTTCAATTATTAGAAAGAAGGAGCTTGAAGATTCAGCTAAACTTCTAGGCGTAAAGAAGGTTTACTTTTTAGGATTTTCAGATGGAGAACTCTCAAATAATCTTTATCATGAGCTAGCACGAAAAATTCAAGAAGTTCTAGAGGAATTAAAGCCAGAGAAAATTATGACTGACGAAATTCGAGGAATATCAGGACATTTGGATCACATTGCTGTTGCGCTTGCTACAACATTCGTTTTCTACAAGTTGTCCTTTATTAAGGAGCTTATGTATTATTGTATTTTGAAAAGAGAAGTTGCACGTGACTATTTTATCTATATGCCGCCGGGATTTGATGAAAAGGACGTAGATTTACAAATAGATATTTCTGATGTTTGGGACAAAAAAGTTGAAGCAATTAAAACGCACAAATCCCAGGCTCATGATGGTAAATATATTCTTTCTTTGTACGAACAGGGTAAGGTTAAAAAAATCGAAAACTTTTTAATCCTCAAGAAGTAAAATTGTATTTTATGATCTTTCAAAAGATATCAAAGTATATCTTTAAATCTCAAAATTTGAGTTTCTTTTAAATTTTTTGTTATAGTGTACCAGCGTTATGTTTAGCAAGAGAGCTCCCATGATAATTTATATAACCAAGTCTTATTTGGAATTTTTTGGTGAAGACTTTAGGAAGCTAGTTCTGAACTTCGAGAGAGAGACGCTTGAAAAACTTGACGACTTTAAGGATCTTGTTGCAAAATATTCAAGCGAAAACGCAATTAAAAAGCAATCAGCCGCAATTATTTTAGCTCCTGATTTATACCTTGAAAAGGACTTTGCACTGGTTGATGAAGAAGCTCTAGATAAAGAGGTCGAAAGCTACTACAAAGATCTAAAAGTTGATCCTGCAACTATTCTTGAAAAGAGATTAAAAGATGAGGAGAAGATATATCTAATTTCTGTAAAAGAGGAACTAATTAAGAATCTAAAGGAAGCATTTTCACTAATTGGTTGGGACATAATAAGTATTGCTCCAGCAACAATTTTTAGAGTAGAACTTGAGGACGGAAAAATTAATTCCTCTGAAGCGGCTAAGATAGGGTCGAGCAAACAAGCTTTAGAATCAGCAAATTTCTTAAGTAATTCAACGGTACCCTTGAGTGAGATTCTACCTGAATACGAAGAGAATAAGAAATCACCTGGGATGGGAAACCTTCCCTTGTTTTTAGTAATTCTAGCGCTTACAATTACTGCCGAAACAAGCTTTCTTGTTTTCTTTAAACCACGAAGTCTTGCTGTTTTGAGCCTTTCGACTTTTGCGCCGTCACCAACACCAACGATGGTGCCAACTAATACACCTAGTCCCACTCCAAGTATTACAAAAATAAAAAAGGAAGATGTAAAAATAAGCGCGCTCAATGGCACTGGAGTTGCAGGACAAGCAAAACAGGTAAAAGATGCCCTCACATCTGCTGGATATACCAATATTGAGACAGGTAATGGCGATAATAAGGAGGGGTCTACGACTATTACTTTTTATACAAATATTCCAAGCGCTCTTCGTGAGGATATCGAAGATGTAATCAAAAAATCTTACAAAAATGTAATTATACAAGAAGATATAAAGGCAAACGATTTTGACGTTGTAATACTTACTGGAAACTAGTTATTCCCCCACCCAAGTTCTTGTTTTGTCTGCCTCAAAAAGGCTATAATAGAATGTTTAAATTTTAATATGTTTAATTCAATCATCGTTAAAGGAGCTCGCGAACATAATCTCAAAGATGTAGATCTTGAGATTCCAAAGTATAAACTGGTAGTTTTCACCGGACTGTCTGGTAGTGGAAAAAGCTCTCTTGCATTTGACACAATTTATGCCGAAGGACAAAGAAGATATGTTGAGAGCTTATCTTCTTATGCAAGACAATTTTTGGGAATAATGAAAAAGCCTGATGTCGATTATATAGAAGGACTTTCCCCGGCAATATCTATTGATCAAAAAAGTACCTCTCACAATCCTAGGTCTACTGTCGGAACCGTTACAGAAATATATGATTATCTACGATTGCTTTTTGCAAGAGTTGGTCATCCGCATTGTCCAATTTGTGGAAGGGAAATAACAAGAACCACTAAGGAAAAAATACTTGAAGATATCATGACAAAATTTATGTCGACATCTCCTATTCGAATTATGATTTTAGCACCGGTCGTTAAAGGTAGAAAAGGTGAATACGTAGACTTATTTAAGGATCTTCGAAAGAGAGGATTTCAAAGAGTAAGAATCGATGGAAAGATTTTTTCACTTGATGAAGATTTTGTTTTGATTAAGACCAACAAGCACACCATTGAAGCAGTAATAGATAGAATTAGCCTTGACAAAAATATTGAAAGACAAAGGCTTCTCGATGCGATTGAAGGGGGAATTAATTTAGGGAGTGGGGAAATTATAGTTTCTAAAATTCTTGATAAAGGTTTTTCATTCCCAGAAAAGCCGGAAGACTTTGAAGACACTTTATATTCTGAAAAGTTTGCTTGTCCAGTCGATGGAACATCGATAGCAGAAGTAGAGCCTAGACTTTTTTCTTTTAACTCACCATATGGAGCCTGTCCTGAGTGTAATGGTCTTGGAGTTATTCATGCAGTAGATGAAAGTCTGGTTTTAAATCCAGAACTAACAATCTCAGAGGGTGGAATTCTGGCTTTCTCAGACATTTATTCCCGGGACACCTGGTACGCAAGAACTGTCAGAACAGCACTTGAGAAAAACAAAATTCCGCTTAATGTCGAAATTAAAGATTTATCAGAAGAACAAAGAAGAATACTTTTATATGGAACCGGAGATGACACTTATCAAGTAAAGGGTAGAAATAGATTTGGAGAGTCAACAAAAATTTATGAAACATTCGGAGGGGTTGTTAATTATTTACTACAAAAATACACTGAAAGTGAATCAGAGATTGTAAAGCGCGAAATAGAAAAATACATGACACCAAAAATATGTGATGTGTGTAACGGTGCAAGACTAAAAAAGGAAGCAGTCTCTGTAACAATTGATAAAAAATCCATTGTAAATGTTGCAGAATTTAGTATAGATAAAATTTACAAATTTATTGATGATCTTCCGGGGGTTCTATCTTCGAAAGAAAATGAAATCGCTCGGGTCATACTAAAAGAGATTAAAACACGGCTTAAATTTCTTTTGGATGTGGGGCTTTCGTACTTAACATTATCAAGAAGTGCCAATACACTTGCTGGTGGTGAAGCACAAAGAATACGACTAGCATCTCAGATTGGAAGTGGTTTGTCAGGAGTTCTTTATGTTCTTGATGAACCATCTATTGGACTGCATCCAAGAGATAACACAAAGCTAATCAACAGTCTTAAAAATTTGAGAAACTTAGGAAATAGTGTGGTCGTTGTTGAGCATGATAAAGAAATGATGGAAGAATCCGATTATATTTTTGACTTTGGACCTGGAGCAGGTGAGCAAGGAGGAAAGATTATTGCGCAAGGAACTCCTAAAGAAATTAATAATAACGAGTCCTCAATTACTGGAAAATATCTATCGGGGAAGAAAAAGATAAATATTAAAAAGAATAAATTTGAAAAAACTCCTGACACAAATTACCTATCACTTTATGGTGTTAAAGAACATAATCTCAAAAGTGTAAATCTTGAAATTCCTCTTGGCTCATTTACATCAATTACTGGAGTATCTGGAAGTGGAAAATCCACACTTATAAATGATGTTTTGTATCATGCAATAGCGCAGAAGAAAAACCCATTTCACAGAGAAAGACCTGGAAAATTTGATTATATGACTGGTGAAGAACACGTTAAAAAAGTATTTATGATTGATCAGTCACCAATAGGAAGAACTCCAAGAAGTAATCCAGCAACTTATACTGGTGCTTTCACTTATATTAGAGAGATATTTGCAAATACACGTGAAGCAAGACTTCGCGGATATAATGCAGGAAGGTTTTCCTTTAACGTAAAAGGCGGAAGATGTGAAACCTGTGAGGGAGAAGGTCAAATAAAAATAGAAATGCAATTTCTTCCCGATGTTTATATTGAGTGTGAAACTTGTCGAGGTACGCGATATACGAGAGATACAATAGAAATTGAATTTGAGGGGAAAAATATAGCTGAGGTTTTAAATATGAGTGTACTAGAAGCTATTCCATTTTTTTCCTTCCACGAAGGATTATCTACAAGACTAACTACGCTTCTTGAAGTGGGATTATCTTATATAAAATTAGGTCAACCAGCACCAACTTTATCTGGTGGTGAAGCACAAAGAATAAAGCTTGCATCAGAGCTTTCAAAAAAAGGTGCAGGAGGAAGTTTGTATCTTTTAGACGAGCCAACAACTGGACTTCATTTTGCAGATCTTGAGAAGCTAATAGTAGTTTTAAGAAAGTTAGTTGAAAAAGGGAACACTGTTGTAGTAATAGAACACAACCTTGATGTTATACGCAATTCTGATTATATAATAGACTTAGGCCCAGAAGGTGGAGAAGGTGGAGGGCAAATTATTGCCGCCGGTACACCAAATGAGATAACTAAAATCCCGATTTCCTATACGGGACAGTATCTTAAGAAAGAGCTATAAAGCTTTTATGTACAAAAAATTACTGCTCGCACTACTTTTTTTCTTTTTATTGCCAAGTAAAGTTTTAGCAGATAAAAATTTTGACATTTCTACTCTTTCAACTTATAACGTTTCGTCGAATGGGAGCACAACTGTATCACAGAAAGTTGCAATAACTAATAAGACTGAATTTTATTATTCACCTTCATACTCAATAAGTATAGGCATTAAGGACGTTGAAAATATTCGAGTTTTTAACTCGGATGGAGCAATCCCCTTTACGATAAAAGATACAGACGATGGGAAAGAAGTTACGATTAATTTTAATAAAAAAATAGTTGGAGAAGGGCGTACTAACTCTTTTACTTTTAGTTTTACATCAAATGAGATATCTAAAAAGCAAGGTAATGTTTGGGAGATAAACATTCCAGGAATAGCAAATCCTGATAACTTTAAGAGCTATGATACTCATCTAATCGTACCAAAGTCGTTTGGACCTCCAAATATTATAAAACCGGAAGTACCTATCGATTCCACGCAAAGCGAATTTAACTTTACTAAAAATCAAACTGAGCGTTCGGGAATATTTATTCTGTTTGGGGATGCACAGTACTACAGTCTTAATCTAACATATCATCTAGAGAACAATAATCTATTTCCAATCAAAACTGAAGTTGCACTTCCACCAGCGACCCCATACCAAGAGGTTTTAATAAACAAACTAGACCCCAAACCAACCAATGTTTATCAAGATGCAGACGGGAATTGGCTTGCAACTTATCAAGTAGGACCAAATAAACAAAAGAAGATTGTTGCAGAAGTGTATGTAAAGGTTAAGGCAGAGCCTGAAGGCGAAGAAGATGTAAAAGATTCCCATCTTTACACAAAAGAGGCTCCCTATTGGGACGTTAATAATTCAAAAATTGAAGCCATCGCAAAACAGCTTTCTTCTCCCAGGGAAGTTTATAACTACGTAGTGAATAGCTTGTCTTACAATTATTCCCGGGTTGCAAATGACAATGTTAGACTTGGTGCAAAAAAAACTTTAGAGAATCCTACTGACGCTGTTTGTCTTGAGTTTACTGATCTTTTCGTTTCACTTGCCAGAGCATCTGGAATACCAGCAAGAGCAGTTGAAGGTTATGCATTTACCTCTAATAGTAAACTTAGACCCTTGTCGCTTATTAAAGACGTCTTACACGCTTGGCCTGAGTATTATGACCCTGAAAGCAAAAGTTGGAAAATGATTGATCCTACGTGGGGAAATACGACATCGGGAATGGATTATTTTGATTCTCTTGACTATGATCACATTGTTTTTGCAGTTAAAGGAAAAAATAGTATTTATCCAGTACCAGCAGGTGGTTATAAGATAGATAAAGATACGCAAGATGTTAAAGTCTCATTTCTTGATCCAGACAAATTCAAACCAAGGATTAGCTATGAGTTGTTGAGTGAAATTCCTAAATTTGCACTATCAGGTCTTCCAGTTAGTGGGGCGTATATAGTAAAGAATACGGGAAATGTAATTCTTGAAAATAAAGAAGTTACCTTAACTTCTTCTTTCTCTACCTCTGAGCAAAAATTTGCGACTGGTGAGATTCCACCCTTTGGAGAAAAGAAACAAAAAGTTGATCTTGGCAAAACTTCTTTTTTGACAAATAAATCCTATAAAGTTAAAATAAACTCTAATAATCTAACCCTCGATGCAACTATTTTTGTCGGAGTTATTCCGAATTATGCTTGGATTATAGTAGGAGGTGTAATAATTTTTGGAGTCATATTTATCCCAATTGCCGCAAAAGCCAGGAGTATACTTGTTCAAAGACGAAAGCAAGAAGATACTTTACGTGGGAAAAGCAAAGAACCTCAAGAAGCGAGTTAGCTCTTATTTTCAAGGAGGAAGAGACTTAGATTCAAAAACAATCGCTTTAGTCGATAAAGTTAAATCGCTTGATTTTATTCAAGTAGGATCCGAAATCGAAGCTTTCCTACTTGAAGCGAATCTTATCAAAAAGTATCGCCCCTTTTACAACATCCAATTTTCAGATGATAAGTATTATCCTTGGGTAGAAATAAACTTCGGCAAAGAACCTTACGTAGGAATTACAAGAAAACAAGGAAATAACGACTCTGTTTATATAGGTCCATACCCGAGCGTACAGAGTTTAAAGACTGTACTTAAACTTTTAAGAAGAGTATTTCCATTTCAGTCAGTAAGACATCATGCAAAAAGAAAGTGTCTTTTCAATCACTTGGGACTCTGCCCATGCGTCGCAGCATTTCCAGAAAATATGACAGTATACAAAAAAAACTTAAAGAAAATTGAAAAGTTTTTTAAGGGTGATATTAAAAGACTAATTCGCGATCTTATTCGCGAGCAAAAAATGTATATAAAAGATGAGAAGTTTGAAAATGCTGCTGAAATTCAAAAGCAAATTGACAAGATAAAATTAATAACACAAGAAAATTATGACCCATTTTCATACGAAACGAAGTCAGATTTTTATTTCCAAAGAATTATGAAAGAGGTAGAAGATTTAAAGAATATTCTAAATGACAATGGATTTGGTATTAAAAAATTGGAGAGAATAGAGTGCTATGACATTTCAAACATTCAAGGGAAAAATGCGGTTGGATCGATGGTGGTTTTTAAAAATGGGGATTCTGATAAATCATCGTATAGGAGATTCAAAATTTACTCAAAATCGACACCAGACGATTTTCATATGATGAAGGAGGTTCTTTCGCGAAGATTTAAGCATGATGAGTGGGCGACACCAGATCTAATTGTAATAGATGGAGGAAAGGGTCAAGTAAGCGCAGCAATGAAAGTTGTTTCTTCTCTCAGTCTAAACATTCCCTTAATAGGACTTGCTAAGAGAGAAGAGACAATAGTGATCCCGAAGAGTGAAAACGAGGAAAGTTTTATTGAAGTAAAAGTTAACAAATTTCTTCCCTCAATAAATATTTTGCGAAGAATAAGAGACGAAGCTCATAGATTTGCGATAACTTATCATAGATTGCTTAGAAAAAAGAATTTTCTTCCCGTTTAAATAGTAGTTTGCTATACTAAAATTGTGAAGAAATTGATGCGTGAGGTCTCTACTTATTCAGTAGCTCTTTTTATCACTTCATTATTTATTACTGGGCTGATTATTAGTCAAAATCTCACCTCAGTTGTCATCGGTGGAGTTTTTTTAACTATAGCATTTAATATTATAAAGCCACTTATTTCTACAATCGGCGCACCACTAAAACTTATAACACTTGGCTTCTTCTCACTTATAACCACAACTTTTTCTTTGTTCATTATCACTTTAATTTATCAAGGAATTAGAGTTGTTCCGTTTAACTTTGAAGGAGCATCTATCGCTGGCTTTCAAATACCTTCCTTTCATGCTGGAATTATTTTGTCATATATAATCGTTTCTGGTACAATATACGTTGTGTCGAAGCTAATTAATTGGCTTTACGGCGTAGAATAATGCAATTTCTAACGATCATTCAAATTGTTGTTGCCTTTTTAATAATTATTGCTGTGATTTTCCAAACAAGAGGAAGTGAAAGTGGAATTGCTTTCGGAGGAGCGGGAGAAGGATATAAAAGTAAGCGAGGTCTTGAGAAGTTTCTATTTTATGCAACGATTGTGTTTTCCGCGTTTTTTGCCGCGATTTCCATACTTTCATTTCTTTATAGAAGATAAATACCTTAATTAAGGTCTTAAAAGATGGCATTCATTAGAAGAAGATACTACTTTTGGTTAATCCGGGCCTATATTAAAAAATGGAGAAAAACGATTCTCTTATCTCTACTTATAGGTGTTGCCTTCTTTTTTGTTGCAGTTTCAACCTTGAATTTTTACCTTTTTCCTATGTTTCAAAAAAAAGTTCAGAGAATTGGTTACTATGGATTCTATACTCCAAAAAATCTTCCGAAAGATATTACATCAAATATAAGCCTTGGACTTACTAAAGTATCCGCTAAAGGTGAGGTCATGCCAAGTGCTGCGTCATATTGGGAAATAAAAAATGATGGGAGATCTTACATATTTCATCTAACGCATGGGTTGAAGTTTCATGATGACAAGGACTTTACTGTTGAAAATCTAAATTTAAATTTTAAAGATGTGAGTAAAAAAAATATTGATAAATATACCGTTGAATACAATCTAGCATCAAATTATTCTCCATTTCTTGTAACAGTAGCAGAGCCAGTTTTTAAAAAGAATTTAGTAGGGTTAGGAGAGTATAAAGTTGGTAAGCTTGATTTAAATGCGGGATTTGTCAAAAGCATTGTATTAGTAAATAAAGATGATAATACCATCAGAAAGAACATTCTTTTTTATCCCTCTCAAAGTGCTCTAAAAACTGCGTTTGCTCTGGGGGAAATTGATAGGGCAATAGGTCTTTCTGACTTACAATTTAAAAATGACAACTTGGGAAAGTGGAGAAATATTGTTACAGAAAAGAACCTCAACTATGATACTTTAGTTACTCTTTTTTACAATAATGCAAGTAACGAACTTTCTAATAAAAAGCTAAGACAAGCTTTAGATTACTCAATCCCAGAAAATTTTAATGAAGGATTAAGAGCATTTTCTCCGATTCCTCCAACATCGATTTACTTTTCAAAATCTCAAAATTACGGCATAACGGGAGTCGATATAGCTAAAACCGTCCTTGCATCATCAAATTTTGACAAGAAAAAAGTTTTGGAGATTTCGACCTTTGAAGAATATGAAAATGTTGCTAAAAAGATTCAGGCAGCATGGAAGAGAATCGGTGTCCAATCAAAAATAAAAATTGTAAGTGAAATCCCAACAGATTTTGAAATTTTTCTTTATCCATTTGAAATTCCAAGTGATCCAGATCAATACGAACTGTGGCACTCAGGGAGAGTTAGTAATATTACTCACTACAAAAATCTTAGAATTGATAAGCTTCTTGAAGATGGAAGATTAACAAATGATGTTGAAAAGAGAAAGCTAATTTACTCAGATTTTCAAAAATACTTAATCGATGATGTTCCCGCATCATTTTTATACTTTCCAAACAATTACACCTTAATAAGAAAGTAGACCATTGTGGTTGTCTGAAATAGAACGTTTTGATAGAATATAACCGCAATCCGTAAGCAAGCAAAGTATTTTGGCTCGTGCCTCTGTAGCTCAACGGAAGGGTAAAGTTATAACTTTACAAGAAGTAGAGTAATTGATGCGCTCGTAGCTTAATGGATAGAGCATTGGTCTTCGGAACCAAGGGTTGGGAGTTCGACTCTCCCCGAGCGCGCAAGATGTGCGACTTTTCGGAGGCGCAAATCAGACAGACATGGACCGCTAGCTCAATTGGCAGAGCAAAGGACTCTTAATCCTTAGGTTCAGGGTTCGATTCCCTGGCGGTTCACA
>CAZXND010000010.1:0-19584 GCA_964641355.1 uncultured Gammaproteobacteria bacterium
AGAGCAAAGGACTCTTAATCCTTAGGTTCAGGGTTCGATTCCCTGGCGGTTCACAAGTAGAGATTTTGATTTCTTATATTCTTCATTTAGCACGAATATAGGCGCTAAATTGGGTGTTCCATTGATAATTTCATCATAAGTCGGTTGTTCGTTAAATGCTAACCCGAATAAAGAGGCGTTTTGTAATGAATTAGCGCTTCCCAACAGTAAATCTTCAAGGTGTTCCATAAAATAGTCAGCGTAATTTATAAGCGTCTGTATTTCAAATACCTTATCTTCATGATTATCTCTAACTTGCATGGCTTGGGATATCTCATCATCCAATTTTTCATAGTCTTCCTCCATGGCTTTGATAGTTGAAGGAGAGTTCAACATCTTAATCTTCTCTTTAATGAGCTTTTGCTCCTCCTTGAGTCGCAAAACCTGTTTCTCTGCCATTATAGAGTCATCCTTGACGTGTTCCTTGCGTTTATCCCACTCCTCTAATATGATTTCCTGAAATCGCTTTCTGTACTCGTCGCTAAATTTAACGTTCTGGACAAAAAACTGTATTGCTTTGTTAAACTCAACCGAATTTTTACTCCAAAACTTATGACCTCTGGCACAGTGGTATCTGGGTATATGTTTGCCTGATTTGCTTCGCGAAGCACTTCCAAGAACAGGTTTTCTGCACTTAGGACATAACACTTGTTGCTTGTAAGGATAAAGTGGATTTTCCTTCTGCTTTCTAAGTCTCCATAGCGGCGGTTTATCTTTATATATATTGATTCCGTTTTCATCTTCAATTATTGTCAAAACACCTCTATTCGCTTTGTTGAAAGTTTCGATGGAGACTAACCCATCGAATCTACCCTTAACTGGTTTTCCTTTGGTCCAACTTTCCGCATTTACACCGGCGTAAATTGGATTCTTAATGTATTTTTGCAACTGTTTTACAGTTAAAGGTTTTTCCCCTGCGTACCCAATAACTTTTATTTTGTCACTTGGGTCATGCCTTTTTGTGCGTCTTGATTTGAACCCTATCTTATTTATCTGAATTACGATTTCCTTATCAGATAAATTGCCTTGTTCTCTTAACTCAAACATACGGATAAACCAGTTTGCCTCCGTTTCATGAGGAGCCAATATAACCCTAATACCGTGTGGAGTCTCCACTTTAACGTTTTTATATCCAGGAGGAGCCTGGCGAACTCTATATCCTAAGCGTACATAATTGATCTCAGCGCCTATCATACGAGTAAGAATCGTACGGACATCATTCTTAGAATCTTCCGCTATTTGAAGTTCGTTTGCATAGGTTGGGCTAAATGTTGACCATGGATACTCAACGCCCAGATATTCAAGTGTATTTACTTTAGTAATTCCTATTATGCCGTATGCGTCTACACACTCCACACCACCCTTTGCTAACCGACTTTTCAGTTGGCTATATATTACTGACCCTCCTCTTGTCATACGATCAATGCTTTTGAACAAGAAGTATCTGATTTTGTTCTTTGGGTTTAGGCAAAAATCTATTGCTTCATTCAGCGGTTGTTTATCGTAATCTCCACTTGCAGACTCAGTAAACTTGAACCATTTATCGATTACGACCTCTTTACCTAAGACGGCAGACATTTGAGTGGCTCTATTTTCAATCTGTTTTTTCTGATCTTCATGAGAATCACCTTGAAGCCCCTGTTTTGTAGAGGAAACTCTTAGTGTTCCAACAGCGTACACTATCTCTCTATCTATATTCATATTTGATCTAAGTTTTATTTAGTGAGTGTTCCATAATAAGCATATCTTTTTTTTGTTTGGTATTCAATCCTTTTTTGACCGTCTCCTCCTGCATTTCGAGTAGTCGGTCAATGACGTAATTAGCAAGAATCCGCATCTTCACTTCTATTTGATCATCAGTAGCAGTTTTCCTTTTATGAGAAGGCTTAACGGCAATTTCGTTGGCTAAATGTCTATCTACTGGTCTTTTCATAGTTCTTTTCAAAGGGAACAAAAATATAGCCTTTTCCTGTACATGCGTGGCACACAATTTGCTTATAGGAAACAGTTCCCCAGCCGTTACATACAGGGCACTTTTGAGCGATGTATTTAGGTTGAAAAATAAGATTGGGATCAATTGTTTGTCTGTCTTTCATAGTCAGGAGATCGTTTTGCCAACAAAAAACCGGCAAAGTAATCTAATAGAACCCTTACGAGTTCTCATTCAGATCGCTTTACCGGCTTCTTGCGAAGGTTAGGAGCTTACTAAATATCTATAATTAAAAGTTTAGGGATTAAATATATGTGGAGTCAAGTGGAAAATTGATAGCTCTATTTTGGCGGTGTTTCGATCCAAGTAACATTCCCGGAATGTTCATTCTCAAACTTATCTCTCCATCCGTAATTATTCTTGAGGTTAAATATTGCACCAACCGGATTCTTTCCGATGAACAATGACTCTTCTGCGTATGCTTCACACCTCTGCTTAGCTCTTTTTATCGTGTCAAAAAACTCGTCCTGTCTTTCATAATTAAGTATTGATTGGCGTGTCATATCAAGCGTGGTAGCAAGACCGGCAATAGTGTATGGTATTGATTGCACTAACACTTTTTTATTTGTTTTTCGTCCCCTTTTGTCCTTTTCGTAGATTGGATTACCGAATTTATCTCTTTTTTGTGTCCAGCATGAAGCAAAGTACTTATCTATTCTTGTTTGAAGCTCTTCGATGCTTTTGAATTTAGGAGGTCTTCCACCGGGATGTTTTTTGCCTGATGTGCTTTTCATCAGTACAATTTTCTCATACAGATATATGTCAAGGTAACAGTGTTATAGAAGATCTTTGAGAGAAACCTTTAATGCTTTGGCTAATTTAGCCAAGGTATCAGTCGAAGGATTTCTTTCCCCGCGCTCAATATAACCAATGTAAGCCCGATTAAGATTTGCTTCAAATGCTAATTTTTCCTGAGTGATGCCTTTCTTTTCGCGAAGCCTTTTTACATTTTTTCCAATTCTAATAGAGACCGTAGTGACTTTGTTTGTCATACTAATAGTTTCTAAAAATGTTTACTATTAGTCGACTTACTGGTAGTATATATTTGTATGGTCGAAATCTTTATATTGGTCATTTTGAGTGCACTTATAGGAATAGGAACTGTTCAGCAGGAGCATGGGGGTTTACGTGGTCTAATGGTTCTCACATCAATAATTACAACAGGTATGCTCATGCTTATAGTGATCGGACACAATATGACAATTAAGATTATTGTTTTTACAATTTCAGGCGTTCTTTTAGGAGGAGCAGTTGCTAAAATATGGTATATGATAATCGTTAAAAATAAATCTCAAAACAATAAAATTAAGCCAGAAAGTAAGATAGATTCGAACTTGAGTCAGGAGTATCAAGATGCGTTCAAAAGAGGTTTGAACGAGAAGTATCCGCTAAATTCAACAAAGGACCCAAATTGGGTAGATCAGATTCGAAGAAATCTTCAAGTAGGATTAAAAGAAAGATATGGAGAACTAAAGCCGGACCCGTCTAACAAGTAATCTACTTCAATTTTTCAGTGAATGACTATTGTAAATTATCCACTTTTTTTGTATCCTATTGGTATCAGTTGGTAGGTATTTAATATGGAAGAATTATTGACTCTCAAAGAGGCTTCACAGATCTTGAAGGTTCATCCCAATACGCTTCGTTTATGGGATAAAAAAGGAACACTTGTAGCTGTTAGGATTGGTGAGAAACGAGCAAGACGCTATAAAAAAGCTGACTTAGAAAAATTTATCAAAAAATAGCCTATGAAACTAACAGATAACGAAAAGCGTGATGTAATTAAATACTTAGAAGCAGGTAAACCGCTTCCGGAGAAATACCGTTTTCTTCTCTTTGATGATGATCGTGAAGTTGAACTTCTATGGAATGGAAAAACAAACGAAGTAACAAATGTCGTTTTGCCATTCCAAACTATTGAACAGATTGACGAACCAAGAAGTGATGCAAAATTCGGTATGCAGGAGTCTTTATTCGATACTTCTGGTAGGCAGATAACAGGTTGGACAAATAAACTTATTTGGGGCGATAATAAACTTATTCTTTCCTCACTCAAAAATGGACCCCTCCGGAAAGAAATTGAAGCACAGGGCGGTATAAAATTGATTTATATTGATCCACCATTTAGCGCTGGATTAGATTACTCTATTGGAGTACCAATTGGCGATGGCGAGACTGTACAAAAATCTCCTTCAATAATTGAAGAGTTTGCTTACCGCAACACTTGGGGTGCTGGCGGAAACACTTTTCTTTCAATGCTTTATGAAAGAGTTAAATTGATGAGAGATTTACTCTCTGACGAGGGTATTTTATTTTTTCGTATAGATTGGCATTGGGGTCACTATACCAAAGCAATGTTAGATGAAGTATTTGGTAAGCAAAATTTCCAGAGTGAAATTATTATAAATAGAATAAAGAAAAACATAACTAATCAGGGTAAGGCTTCACTTCCTACATCAACCGACTCATTGTTCGTTTATTTTAACCCCAACGCAAAGTTTCGTCATATAGATAAACAATTAGAAAATGAGCGAGAAGGTTATTGGCGTGCATCTGATGATAGCAGTGGAGAACGACGACCTAAAGAAAGAGTAATCGATGGCAAAACCTACTATCCACCAGCCGGAAAGCATTTCAAATTTAGTACAGAAAATATGCAAAAAATGTATGAGGAGGGCTTAATACGAATAAATCCGAATAATCCAGACAAACTGCAATATTGGGTAAAAGCAAAAGATACTGAAACCATGGATACGAATTGGACTGATGTGGCTGGATACGCTTTCAAGACTGGTTATCCAACGGAGAACGCAGAGCCCTTACTTGAAAGGATAATAGATATCACAACTAAAGAAGGCGATCTTGTAGCTGATTTTTTTAACGGTTCCGGGACTACTATTGCAGTTGCTGAACAAATGGGAAGGAAATGGATTGGGACAGATATCGGAAAATTTTCAATTCATACAACCAGAAAAAGACTTATTGAGGTACAAAGAGAGCGTAAAAAGGCAGGAAAAGATTTTAGAGCATTTGAAATTTTGAACGTTGGAAAATACGAAAGAGATAGTTATTTAACAGTCAATGATGATCTCCGTGCGGAAGAGAGAGAAAAACAGGCAGAAAGAAAAGAGAAAGAGTTCGTCAAACTTATCATATCTGCATACAAAGCAGAATCAGTAGATGGTTTTGTGAATGTTGCTGGAAAAAAGAGAGACAGATTGGTAGCGGTTGGTCCTATTAGTACCCCAGTCTCTTCAAAACTTATTCAAGATATTGTGAATGAATGTAAGGAAAAAGGTCTCACAAAAGTAGATATTCTCGGGTTTGATTATGAAATGGGGCTGGATATGCAAGTTTATAGTGATCAAGGAATTGATGTCGCTTTTCGAATAATCCCTCGTGAGGTATTCGACAAAAAAGCTGTTGAAAAAGGACAGGTTAAATTTTATGACGTTGCATATATTGAAGTAAAACCTATTATAAAAGGGAGGGTAAATAGTAAGGAGCTTTCTATCGAACTTACTGATTTTTCAGTTTACTATAATCAGGATATCTCAGAAGAAATAGATGAAACGCTACGTCCCGGAGGATCTAAGGTTATTGTTGAAAATGGACAAGTAGTTAAGATCTCCAAGGATAAATCTACCGAATTGGTTTCAAGAGAGATCCTTACCAAAAAGTGGAGTGATTGGATAGATTATTGGGCGGTTGATTTTAACTTTGCAGATAGAAAAGAGATAGTCGCAGAAATGGATAAAAACGGAAAATTAGTTGAGCACTGGACTGGTGACTATGTTTTCGATAATGAATGGCAGAGTTTCAGAACTAAAAAAAATAGGAATCTCGAATTAGTCTCGGCATCCAAAGAAATTACTAAGGGCAACTATAAGGTAGCAGTTAAAGTTGTGGACATATTTGGTAATGACACGACGAGAATTATAGAGGTAACTATTTAATATGGCTTTACATAAAGACTTTCCTAAAAATCCATTCGTAATACTCGACCCGAGTATCCGCTGGTTTCCTGCTGATGAAGTTTTGAGAGAAAAGGGTTACGAAAAATTACTTCCACCATTAGTCGCTGAACTTCGAAAAAGGGTTAAAGAATGGCGCGATAAGCGTTATGAAGGTGCCAGTGTAACCTCTAAAGCATTACTGAATTGGTGGTTCAATGAAGACCACGTTATTTATGATACACGAGGAGTAGCAACACAGTTTCAATATTACTTTGCACAAAGAGAGGCATTAGAGACAGTTATATGGCTCTACGAAGTTGCAGAAGTAAAAGATAAGTACGACCTTATACGATACAACTCAACTGGGGTTTTGAGCGCAGGAATGTTTACCGAGGATTGGTTGAGATTTGTGATCAAAATGGCTACCGGAGCAGGTAAAACAAAAGTAATGAGTTTGATTGTTGCTTGGGCATACTTTCATAAGAAGTACGAGAGAGAATCTAACTTAGCCAAGAACTTTCTTTTGATCACTCCAAATGTAATCGTATTCGAAAGAATCAAGAACGACTTTGCCGGACTAAAGATTTTTTTTGTTGATCCCGTATTACCTGATAACGGGTATCAAGGTCAAAATTGGCAGGATGACTTTCAAATGACGTTACATTTACAAGATGAATTGAGGACCGTATCTGATTCTGGAAATATTTTTCTAACCAATATACACAGAGTATTTGAAGGAAATATCCAAGAAGCGAGTTTGGACGATGAAGATACATCTGCGTACTTCTTAGGTCAAAAGCCTGTAATAAAAAATAATGATTCTACGGTAGATTTGGGAATGATTGTCCGAGATATTGATGAGTTGATCGTAATAAACGATGAAGCGCACCATATTCACGATGAAAATATGGCTTGGTATAAGTCTATTTTGGACATTGATAACAGGTTAAAGCAGAAAGGATCTGGACTTGCCCTACAACTCGATGTTACCGCTACCCCAAAGAAGAACGATGGTTCTATATTTGTTCAGACAATAACAGATTACCCACTCGTTGAAGCAATTCATCAAAGGATTGTTAAAAATCCAGTCGTTCCGGATGCCGCAAGTAGAGGTAAATTAAAAGAAAACCAAAGCTCATTGTTTAGTGAAAAGTATCGAGATTACATCAATCTTGGTATTGAGGAGTGGCGCAAGACGTACGAAGCATTGAAGCCAATGGGTAAAAAATCGATTCTATTTATCATGACCGATGATACAAAAAACTGTGATGAGGTTGCGGAGTACATAAAATCCAGTTTTGCAGACCTAAGAGATGCAGTTTTAACGATTCATACTAACAAGAGCGGTGAGATCTCAGAAAGCGTTTCAGGTAAAAATAAAGAGGAATTAGACTTACTACGAAAACAAGCAAATGAAATAGATAGTTGGGAAAGCCCCTTCAAGGTAATTATTTCTGTCATGATGCTCAAAGAAGGATGGGATGTAAAGAACGTCACTACCATTGTTGGTCTCCGCCCCTACGCCGCCGATTCAAAGATTCTTCCGGAACAAACGTTAGGGAGAGGTCTTCGAAGAATGTTTTTCGGCAGGGATGATGTCGAAGAATACGTCAGTGTGGTAGGTACTCCGGCGTTTATGGACTTTGTAGAGTCAATTAAAGGCGAGGGTGTCATATTGGAAAAGAAAGCGATGGGAGAAGGATCAAAAGCGATTGCGCCAACAGTTATCGAAGTCGATAAAGACAATCCCCACAAAAACATTGAGAAACTTGATATTGAGTTACCTGTTATGACTCCAAGAATCCAAAGGGAATACAAAAATCTCGCTAATTTGGATGTATCCGCATTTGGAAACCATAAAGTGAAGGTAAAAACGTTCTCAGAAGAAGAAAAGCGAGAAATTGTGTTCAAAGACGTCGTTGACGAGAAAACACACCACACAACGATACTATCCGGTGAAATTGAACCGGATTATAGGAGTGTCATTGGATTCTTTGCTCAAGCAGTAATGAGAGAACTTAGGTTGTTTGGTTGCTACGACATCTTATTTGGCAAGGTTAAAGATTTTATTCAGGGTAATATGTTTGACGTGCCAGTTGATTTGTCAGATCTGAACGTATTAAGGAACCTGTCTGAGGTTGAATACATCAAACTGATAAAGGACTCGTTCAAAAAAGCCATAAACGATCTTACGGTTCAGGATAGCGGTGATACTGAAATCAAGAACTATATCAAGATCAGTGATGCACGACCATTCGTTGTAACTAATAAAGGATTTTTATTACCCAAAAAGTCTGTTTTCAATAAAATTGTTGGAGATAGCGATTTTGAACTTACCTTCTCCGAGTTTATTGAAAATTGTGAAGACGTAATCTCTTTCTCGAAAAACTTTCAAAACAAGGAAGCAAGCGCGCTCAGGATTGAATACAAGAACTCAGAAGGCTTTATTGCCACTTATTATCCGGATTTTTTTGTAAAAAAAGATGATAAAACTGTTTATATCATTGAGACAAAAGGTCGAGAGGAAGAAGATGACAAGCTCAAATTTGAACGTCTTCAAAAGTGGTGCGTGGATGTAAACAACCGTCAAAGCAAAATGGTGTACAAGGCTTTATACATCAAGCAAGAGGAATGGGAAAAAACCAAGCCCAAGAACTTTGATGAAACGGTGAGACTATTCGCACAGTAAATGAAAATTAAAATGAGAATGGAAAAAAATGAAAATTACCAAAGTACTAATTGACAATTATAAAAGCATCAAGCACTTGGAGTTTTCCCCAAATAAGGGGATCAATGCATTCGTAGGAGCAAATAGTACCGGTAAAAGTAACATCTTTGAGGCTATAACTTGGCTTCTTGGTCCAACTTATCCTTCCTTCAACTCAACAAAAAAAGAAGACCGGTTTTTAGGAGATGATGCAAATAAAATCAAAATAAAACTCGATTTCAATGATGGACATTATCTTGAGCTTGCAGAAGAGTGGACAGATAGTTATGGAAGACAAAAGTCTGGTTTGAACTACTCTGGTAATTATTGTAATTCAGAACAAAGAGAGCAGTATTGCTGTGCGTATTTGGATACTGAGCGCAAAATACTTGACTATCTTCCATCTTCAAAATGGACATTAGTAGGAAGAATACTCCAAGAAGTGAATAAGATGTTTTTAACGGAGTCGATGGAACACAGAGGTACAACAAAACTCAAAAAGGTCTGGTTGAAAGAATGGCTTACAACTATTCGAGACAAATTGCTTTTTTCAGTTAAAGATCCGGGTGGTCAGGACATAATGAAAAAGTTCTTGGATATTTTACAAGAAGAGAGCGCAAAACAACTAAATAGACCAAAAACTGATCTGACCGTTGACCTCAGTCTTTATGATCCTTGGAACTTCTATAAAACGCTTCAACTAATAGTGAAAGAACCCGACATGGATTTGGAGTTCCAGGCTTCTAATTTAGGCATGGGAGTTCAAGCGTCCATCTCCATAGCCATATTGAAGGCTTATTCAGAACTTAATTTGGCAAATAAAAGCCCAATTTTTATTGACGAGCCAGAGTTGTACTTACATCCACAAGCCCAAAGAAATTTCTATCGAATTTTACAAGACTTAGCTGAAGATAAATACGACGAAGATGGCAATCTTGTAAGAGAAGGTACACAGATCTTTTACACAACCCATTCACCTAACTTTTTGTCCGCAGGCAATTTTAGTTCGATATACATCGTAAGGAAAACAAGAGATAAAGGAACGTATCTCAAATATGGAGATGTCGATGCTTTTGTAGAAGATTTGTCTGTGAGAAATAGTATTACAAGCACACCGGAAGATCTTTTGCTCAGATACAAGAATGCTTATGAAAATACCGGAGATACGCAAAAAGCGAATGAAGGGTTTTTTGCAAAAAAAATTATATTGGTTGAGGGTCAAACAGAAACACTACTTCTACCCTTGTTTTTCGATCACCTTTCCTTCGATCACATAAAAGAAGGTATTTCGATTGTGAGATGCGGTAATAAATCTGAAATTGATAGGTTTTACAGGTTATATACAGAGTTCGGAATACCGTGCTTCGTTATTTTTGATGGAGATAAGCGTCTCGAAGGCTCTGCCGAAGAAACTGAAAATATCAACCGTAACAAAGCAATTCTTTCACTTTTCAACAATAATTCTGACTATCCAGATAGTAGCGTAAACGATAAATACTTAGGATTCGAAAATGAGTTAGAAGATAATTTAGGTTTTCAAACCTCCGATAAAGGGCTTGAGTTGTATATCAAAATAAAAGACAAACTAAAAGATGGCAGTATCACTATACCCACTTGGGTATCGGAAGTTCAACAAAAAATATCAGCGCTTTCTGATCTAAGTGTTGTTAGTTTACTCCGTAAGAGAACAATATCTGAAGATACTTCACCGGAAAATTTGTCATCATGAGAAAGTATAAAAATGCTGGCGAATTATGACTTAATATAGTAAGTGGACCAAACTGGTTCCATACACAGTGAGGTAATCTTTAATTTGCGATAGAATAGGAATAGGCAGGCATAGAGGGTGAAATGTTAAAAGATTTCAGGGTATAATAGACACGTTCCAGGTATTCTTGAATGGTGTTCCATTTTAACGATACCTGGCTCACATTATTAACTTTTAAAGTATAGTTTTTCTTTCCCAATAGCCACTTTAGATTTCCCTTAAGGACAATCTTGCAAATTTGTCAGCGAGGTATCCATTCGGCTTAGTTGTCAATTTATCCGTATAGATAAGATAGGCGCGTCTTATTGTATGATCTCCAAACTTATCGTTTATCGCATCAATTAC
This sequence comes from uncultured Gammaproteobacteria bacterium, assembly GCA_964641355.1. Classification (GTDB taxonomy): domain Bacteria; phylum Patescibacteriota; class Microgenomatia; order Levybacterales; family GWA1-39-11; genus CAZXND01. The sequence continues at coordinate 10,806 of CAZXND010000010.1, forward strand.
TGTTTTCAAATTATCGCGTTTTGGGCTTTCAAATAAAGGAATCGTAGTTTCACTTGTATTTAAAAGATTTGACGTCCAGATGCTTATTTGTCTTACCATCTTCGGGTTCTCCTCATAATTCCAGCTTTTATATAAATACTTACAGACAGAGAATATATCCTTTCCCGTATCCATATATCTTTGTACAGTTTTTCTGCCTCCACAGCTTTTTTCTCCACCCAAATACAGACCTACGGTTCTTGCTTTCTTATTAAGTCGTCTCAATTTAATTCCTATTTCTTCACATAGTTCAAAAACATTTTGAAGGATTTTTCTTTGATTGTATTCATTTTTTGGAAGACAATATGCCCGTCCTACAGACTTTACCTTTTGATCCGCATAGTATGGGGTAACCTCTGAATTATCTATTCCAAAAGCAATTAATTTAAGATTTTCTGATGCTACCTTCCCAAATTCCCTTTGAAGTAAAAGTTGTGGGTATTTTTGAAGATCTGAAAAATTTCTAACTCCTAAAATTGCCAGTCTTCTTTTAAATCTATTTCCTATTCCGCAAACATCTGTCAAATCTACTTTATTTAGAGTAGACAAAACCTCATCTTTTCCTATAGACCCATATCCATCTGGCTTGTTGAGGGTTGATGCCAGTTTAGCAAGAAGCCTGTTATGAGAAACTCCACAGGTAACCGTGATATATTCACCCGCTTCCTCCTTTATCCTTCTTTTAATATCGCTTACAACAGAGTCTACTGTTGGGTAAAGATTCATAACTTGAGTTAATTCAATAAAAGCTTCATCCATGGAAAAAAGCTCTACGAATGGAGAATAATCCTTACAGATTGAAAGAAGAATCTTTGTGTATTCATAGTATTTATCAAAGTGGGAAGGGACGAGGATAATATTGGGGCATAATTTCTTTGCTTCCCAAGAGCGCGTTCCAGTTTTAACTCCATACTTTTTTGCTTCACGACTAGCTGCAATAATACAAGTTCTGCCATTTTGAGCGGTAACGCCAATTGGACGATTTCTAAATTCCGGATTAAATTGCTGTTCGCAACTTGCAAAAAAAGAGTCAAAATCTATATGAAGAACTAACCTGTCCACAGAAATATACTACTCAAAAAATACACGAAAAACAATCGAACAAAAATAGAAATTATAGATCAAAAACTATCAAAAATTTAGAAGGCACGAGCAAATATACCAGTAGAAAGAATTCTATTTCCCGACTTTTCTTCAATTCCTAACTCACCAGACTCAATATTCATTTTTGGAAAAAAGTCTAAGAATAAGTTTTTTAAGGTTTCTGATGAGATAGAAATAGCGTATCCATTCACAATCACAAAAGACGGATTTGGACTCAAAAGTTGAGAACAGTTATTTAAAAGAATAGGCAAGCTCTTATTAAAATCCCATACCTCACCCTCTGGTCCATGTCCATAAGCAGGTGGATCCATAATAATTCCGTCATAAATATTTCCGCGCTTTACTTCTCGAGCTGTAAATTTTATCGCATCATCTAAAATCCACCTCACCTTACCCGAAAGTTTTGATAATTCTTGGTTTTCCTTTGCCCAACCAATTGTAGGTCTGGAAGCATCAAGATGCGTAACCTTTGCTCCAAGACTTGCTGCAACCAATGAAGAAGCTCCTGTATAAGCAAATAGATTTAAAATATTAAGTTGTCTTTTTGAATCCTTAATTTTATTTTCTATAAACTCCCAATGCAGTGATTGCTCAGGAAAAATTCCGGTGTGTTTGAAGGGGGAGAGCTTTGCAAAAAACGAAAGATTCTTCCATTTAACAATCCACTTATCAGAAATATTTCCACTCCATTTATCATTTTCAAAAATTGCGTCAGGATTCCAATTCTGCAACTTAGGTCGCCAAATTGCTTGAGGATCGGGTCTAACAAGCTTATACTTTCCGAATCTCTCAAATCTTTGAGCTTTTCCAGAGTCGATTAACTCATAATCTTCCCACCCTTTAGTTGTAAATAAGTTCATAGAAATTGATCATACCAAATTTTTATTATTAACAAAAATTAAATCTCTATAAATGTTAAAATACTTTACATGTTAATAGACGAAGTAAAAATTTACGTTAAAGCTGGAAATGGTGGAAATGGTGCTTCTAGTTTTCATCGCACTAGAAGAGAGCCTAAAGGAGGACCAGATGGTGGAAATGGTGGAAATGGTGGAAGTATATATTTTGTTGGAGTTAATGATATTACTGCTTTGTCTTATTTTCAATATAAAAAGAAGCTGATAGCAGATAATGGTACTGACGGAAAAAGTAAGAAGCTTTTTGGAAAAAATGCAGAAGATTTGATAATTCCAGTACCCCTAGGAACTCAAGTTACAGATATAGATAATAATGAATCTTTCGAAGTAAATGATACTATTACAAAGTTCTTTATAGCCTCTGGAGGAATCGGGGGAAGAGGAAATGACGAGTTTAAATCCGCAACAAATCAATCGCCGCGGTTTGCCGAGCGTGGAACTCAAGGACAGTCGCGAAATCTTCACTTAGTTCTTAAAATTATTGCAGACGTCGGACTTATTGGACTTCCGAATGCGGGAAAAAGTAGTCTTCTTTCAGTCCTCACAAATGCAAGTCCTAAAATTGCTGATTACCCGTTTACAACTCTTGAACCGAATTTAGGAATTATGAACAAGTTTGTAATAGCAGACATTCCTGGTCTTATAGAAGGTGCTTCTGAAGGAAAAGGACTTGGAATTGGGTTTTTGAAACACGTGCAAAAAACTAAAATCTTGTTACATTGTACTGATCCGACTGCTAACGATCCTGTTTTAAATTATAAAGTCATAAGAAAAGAACTTGAAGATTATGATAAAGAACTTTCCAAAAAGCCGGAGCTTCTTGTCATAACAAAGAGTGATCTTCTGGACGAAGATGAAAAAACCCAGATTAAGAGTAAATTAGGAGAATTAAATAAAGAAGTTTTTTTTGTTTCTATTATTGATAATGAATTAATATCAAACTTAAAGAAGCAAATTATAGACTTTACCCAAAAACAACTTACTAAATAAAGTTTAGCCGAGTGTTTTACACAAGTTAATCAGAGCGGAGTAGTACCCAGTTTTTTGACACATGGGGTTCGGAGCAAAGATTACGGTTAAAACAGCAAGGTCTTCTCATACCTTTATTTAATTTATCGAGTGCTACTTTAATATGTTTTTCGCGCGTTTGTGGGGTTTTAACTGCTCGAATCCAACGAATCCAATCCCAACGGGCTAGAGGGGTGATGTCTTTCCACAAGGCAAAAGCGCTAGGGGAGCCATCCAACGCCTTTTTTAAATCGTTTGGAATAGATGGCTCTATCCAGTCCTTTGTAGGCGATAGCTCTACTTTTACCGTATCACCAACTGAAATCTTTGCCTCATTAAGTAACTTTTCATCAGGGGCAAACCAATGACTTGGCTTTTGTCCTTGTCCATATCTCCCATCAGGCTCAAGTAACGTCTTAAATTTAACACCGTTAATAGTTCCCTCAACCATTATCATTCCTCGTGAAGGTAGTTTTGCACTTGCGTCTTCAGGAAGATGTAAAATGGTCCAAGAATTTATTTTAAAGAGTTTGGTTTCAAAAGAGATATTCGCCATATGTATATTATAATTTAAAGCCCTAGATCTATCCAGTCAAGCAATAAATAAGACCGCTTGTCATAAATGTTAACCTCACTATAAACACATACAATATAATTAAACCTATAATTTGTAATTTTTTGAATATTTTGTTATCATTCATGAACAATGACAAAAATCGTACTATCCGATAATACTAGAGTTGATTTAATTACTGAGGCAGTAGAAATAAAGGGAACTGGACATCCCGATACGATTACAGATAAACTTGCAGAACTTATTTCTAGAGAATATTCAAATTATACAAAGAAAAAATTTGGTGCAATTCTTCATCATAATTTTGATAAGTTAGAATTACTCGGAGGCAGATCTTACGTGGAATTTGGAAATGGGTATTTAACCAAACCAATTAGAGTAATTGTCAACGGAAGAGCATCAGATAGATTTGGAAACAATAAAATACCGCTTAAAGAGATCATAAAGAATACAACAATTAACTACTTAAAAGAACTTTTTCCTTCAATAAGTGAAAATAATATTAAATTTTATTTTTTTATTAGCACCGCCAGTAGTCCAGGTCATCGAGGAGGACTAAAGGCAGAAAGCGTAACTAGAAATTATTGGTTTAAACCACGAAGTCTTCAAGATTTAAAAGAACTTGCATTTTTAGCATCAAATGATACATCATTGGGATGTTCATATGCTCCATATTCTGACTTAGAACATATTGTAATTTTATTAGAAAGAGAATTATGTAATAGCCATTTCTCAAAAATTAATAAATGGTTAGGTACAGATATTAAAATTATGGCCATAAGGCAAAAGAAAAATATTTTTTTAACACTATGCATTCCGCAAATTGCAAATCACGTAAATTCTCTTGAAGAATATAAGAATAACCTAACAAAGGTTGATGCACACATCAAAAAAAAATTAAATAAATATAGTGATTATAAATTTGACGTAAGTTTTAATACCAGGGATAAATATAATATTAGCGAATTATACTTAACAGCTATTGGATCATCTATTGAGAGTGGTGATGAGGGAGTTGTAGGAAGAGGAAATAGAGTAAATGGAATAATTACTCCTTTCAGACCTATGAGTATTGAAGGTGCGGCAGGTAAAAACCCTGTTTATCATGTGGGAAAAATTTATAATATCTCTTCTAAATTGATTGCTGAACAAATATACAAGGAGACTGGTAAATATAATGAAGTTTACATGATTAGCCAATCCGGTCGAGCTCTTACTGATCCATGGATGGTAATCGTGAATATAAAGGGATGTAAAAAATATGAGAAAGTTATTAAGTCAGTTATTTACAACCATTTAAAATCAATTCCTAGAATCACCGAAAAGTTATTAAAGAGTGAAATTAACATTTATTAATGAGTAAAGAACTCTTGGGCTTTCAGGGAAGTAAATTAAAAGACGCTATACAAAACGAATTTGAGTTAAATCAAGATCATATTCATGCTCTCCCTATAAATATTAGAAATACAGTATCTCGAGAGCCACTCTTCATAGTCGCCGGAGTGCAAATATTTGATTCAGTAATACATAATGACTCTGATTTCTCTACAAATAGATTTCTAGTATTTCAACCATCTATTAGATTAAGGTCTTTACCGTTGGTTCCAGGCAGTCAATACACCTTTTCCTCTTTTATTAACGTTGCTAGTTTAGCAATTAACAGAAAACGTGAAGAACATAAACAGATTACAAACCATTGGATCGATTTTTTAGATAGGATCGGTATTCCAAAAATATCAATAAATACCAGAAAGACCGTAACGAATTGGGGCAGAGGAGAATTTAACAATGAAGTAATCGATATTTTTTCTAGGGGAATTCATGTGGGAGATTCTGTGTATAGAACTGGTATGTATCAGTCACATAGAAATTCGATTAATATATCTGATATTAGCTTTGGGTATGAAAGACTTCTATTTTCTATGGGGAGTAACGATAAAATATTTGACAACACCAAAAGGACTCAAATGGACTTACTAAGAACCTTGAGCTTAATTCTTGGTTCAGGAATCTTGCCTGGAAATAAATCTAACATTAATAGAAAAACTCAATCATTAATAAAAAACCTTGACTTTAAAATGGTTGATTTAGAAGAGATCACAAGATTTTACAGCTGGTGGAATCAATTCACTTCTTTACAGACAAGAGCTCAAAGAATTCATGAAATACTGTTTGAGTGTAAATACAAAAGTTAAGTGTTTTTATAAACACGTTTAATATATCTTTGCACCAAATTACTAGGGCTAAATTTATAACTACCTTTTCTAAATACTAAATCTCTATCTAGATTTAAAGAGTAGTTTATTGCTGTAATTACTTTGTCAGTTATTTCCTCTTCATTGTCTTCATTTGAAATTGCAGATACTTGACCTGTATCAGTGTCTATTGCAGAATAAGCAGACGTTCCACTTCTCCATGACATAGCTGCAATTGGAATTCCTGATCTCAAATACTCTGAAAAGACCATTCCAGCAGCCTCGACCCAACTCCTCGAACATGTGTAAATTGCAGCTGACGCCTTTGAAATAATTTCGGACTTTTTTTTACCTGCACAAACTCCGACCAATTTTATATACTTACTCCTAAAGTAATGTTCGTACTCTTTCATGTATCTTGGCTGGTATTCTACATTTCCTAATATATATAAAGGCATTTTCATTTTTATAGCAGCAAGTGCAGCATAATGAGGAGATTTATCTTCGTCAAGTCGTCCAACCCACACCAGATATTCCTCAGGTGATGAGTGTATAATGGGATCTTCATTGTAACCCTCTGACGAACAAGGGATTAAAGTGGGAGATTGCATGCTAAATATTTTCTCCATTTCTTCAGAAAAGCAAAAAAGAAAATTTTTATCATTGTCAAAAGTGGGAGTTTTGTATACTTCCTTATTGATTAGCTGGTAAGTAAATGTCTTATCTGATATCTGATTAAAAATGTCCACGATCTCTTTATTTGCCCAATATTCATGTCCGCCAACAACAATATCCACTTTTCCAAATTTTTTTTTAAATTTACTAAAGGTATCTTTATTAATTCTTTCAGAGAAGTGGGCAGGATGATTTAACGTTTCAATTCTCCATCTATTTCCACTTAAAATTACCTCGTGTCCTAAAGCTATAGACTGCTTTGCAACTGACCATAACCATCTCTCAATCCCTCCATATCCATATGGCGGAAAGTAGAATTGACTTGGAAAATCTAGTATTAATATTTTCATTTAGCGCCGAACACTTCATAAATTCTCTCTCTATTCAATTTATATGTATTAAAATATTTTACGAAATACTTTAGTACTATCTCACTTTTACCTTCAGCTACCATTTTTTTTAGTGAAAAGGTGTTAAAAGAAGAAAGTACATGCTTATAAACAAAATAGTCTATAATTTCTACTGAAAATTCAAACTTACCAAAGTTTTTTACAAATTCCAACGCTTTAGCTTTATCAAAGAGAATACCATTTCTGTTTAAACAAAAATTAAGTGTTGTCAAGATAACTTCCTCTCTTTTGTCACCAAAAAAACACTCATCTATATCTAGCAACGCCTCTAATCTAGAAGCAAATAGAAAATTGGTAAAATCAGTGTCACCATGTAAAAGAACATCATTTTTAAGTTTCAAATCTCCCATGCACTTCAACATTGAAAGTTCATTTTCAGGATCTATTTTTAGCTCGGCTAAAAAAGACTTTCTTATAAAAGAGGGCTTAAAAGTATTGTTAGAAAATAGACTGTGATTAAGGAATCTAGTAATAGAATTAAAATTCTTGAGTATTTCACACACTTGGTGGATGTCCTCTTTTTTCAAAAGCAATTTAGGACTTCCCTTAACGAAAGGGTAAATTACGTAATAGCGATCACCAAGACTTGTAAAATACTCACCTTCCGTATTTTTGATTGGTATAATTATTCTAGGATTAACCTTTGTATATTCCAATATTTTATAAACATTAATTAGTTTGTTTATTTTTTTATGTTTTGAGGATTCATAATTCTTTAGAAAATACTTTTTATTATTTATTAATAGAATGTAGTTTCTACTTGAAGTTCCGAACTTAGCACGTCTAATAGGAGTTATTATTCCACACTTATAAATTTGGCTTAATTTTGACAAAAGTTTAGTGTTTATCAATCCAGTCTGCCACCATTTCTGATAAAAATCTTAGTTGACGACTAAAACTGTGATCTGTATTTCTAATTATTAAATAATCAAATTTGGGCTTTAGGGTACTTAGTAAATCAACAATTTCACTTGCCTTACCCCAAGCAAACTCATCATTTTCACCGTAAATAATATAAGTTGGTTTTTCAATTAAATTGAACTCGCTAAATAATGGCTTAGTTGAAAGATGTAATTTGTGAAAATACTCAAAATAAGGAAAAACGTTGTAATTTCCATCAGGATTTGCTATATCGTAAAAACTTTTATAGGAAAATAACAAATCTGGTAGTAATTCATTAATAATTTGATCCCCTCTATTTTTTTCAATCATTTTTTTTGCCTTCTTTAGTAGATTATTAAATATTTTTTTTCCCAATTTATTATAATAAACTCCTACATCATCTCCGCCTGCAATTAATACATACCCAGAGATTTTATTTTGTGGTCTTAATTTATTGTAAACTACAATTTTATTAGCACCAGTTGAGCCTCCTACTAAATATATTTTTTTATATCCCTTAAATTTTAGATAATTTATAGCTCCTTCTATATCAAATACCGCTTCATCTATTATTTCATAGCTCATTCCATACTTTTCCCTTGACAAATAATCAGACTTAAAACGATCCAGCTTGTGTATTAGGTGAGCCCCACGGTTATTAAGCATTAAAGTCGAAATACCCCTTTTGCGTAACACTTCCGGAAGTGAATAGTCGTTATAATAGAATACTGATGATGAACCGTTCCCATGTAAAAAGATTACTGCTTTGTCTTTTTTTCCATCAAAAAAAAGACCAGGCAAATTCAAGCCGTCAGTAGATAACAACTGAATAAAAAGCGCGTTTTCATAATCAAAAAACTTTTTCATAATAACAGATATTATATCAAAATATAAATCTTATTTTAAAAAAACTGTTTAATTAACAATTACAACTCGAGCAGTCGCAAGAGCACTTACAATCACATTTTGCTTCCA
>CAZXND010000011.1:0-4932 GCA_964641355.1 uncultured Gammaproteobacteria bacterium
TGCATGGCTGTCGTCAGCTCGTGCCGTGAGGTGTTCCCTTAAGTGGGGAAACGAGTGCAACCCCTATCTAATGTTAAATATTCATTAGAGACTGCCCTGATTTTTCAGGGAGGAAGGAGGGGCGGACGTCAAGTCAGCATGACCCTTATACCTTGGGCTACACACACCCTACAATGGCGAAAAACAATGGGTTGCAAGCCGGTAACGGCAAGCTAATCTCAGAAATTTCGCCCCAGTTCAGATTGAGGGCTGCAATTCGCCCTCATGAAGTAGGAATTGGTAGTAATCGCGGATCAGCAGGCCGCGGTGAATACGTTCTCGGGTCTTGTACACACCGCCCGTCAAGGCAGCAAAGCCGGTAGCTATCGAATTTCGCATTGCGGAAGAGATAGAGACTGGTGATGAGGCTTAAGTCGTAACAAGGTATCCCTAGCCGAAGCTGGGGATGGATCACCTCCTTTCTAAAAACAACTCTTAAGAGGTCTCATTTTTACTTTTTTTGAGACTGATCGTCCTTTGGGGACTGAGTTTGCTCCTACCACTTTCCAAGAATCTTTCCCAATCTACATAAATACTTATATTTTAGTGTTTTAACATATAGAGGAGGAATATTTTCCTTACTTGAAGAGAAGTTTCCACCAAGGAGTCTTTTTTTGTTTTCTTTTTACAATCTTTTTTGTTTTTTTCTTAGCCATTTTATCTTTCTTGTTCTGCACTGTTTGAACTAATTGGTGATTTGTTTTTGCCAGATCTTATCACTCTTGGTGATTCTATTAGTCTTATTTTTTCTCCATCTTTTAAAATGTAGCCTCTGACGATTGCAATCTTTGAAGTGTCGATTCCTGAAGGAACGAATGAAAACCTATGATTGTTTCCAGTTGTCATACCTGGGCAAACTTTTTCTGCTGCTGATCCAATCTTATTGCTTAAAACAGGTAGGTTAGCAACAGCTTGTCCTAAAACTGTTGCGCTTTTTGAGCCAACATAACTTACCGAAAACTCTACAGTAAGTGATGAGTCAGGAGCAGATCTATCACATGCCCATCCGCTAAATTCATTTACAGTTGCCAAAACAAGTCTTCCAAGTACTTTTTTATTTGATTCAAGAGATGAAGAGTCACTAGCTGTTCTTTCTCCTAGTACAGACTCTGAAAAGTCTAACTTATTTACAATTGGGAGTGAGATTAAAACGGCAATTGCTACAACAAAAAATAATTTCCACCAAGGTGCTTTAAAATGTTTTTTTCCAGGCTTTCTTGTAACTTTCTTCTTAGATTTTTTTGCCATAACTCAGTTTAGATTAATCTATTAAATTTTGTCAAGACCTATCGCCTTTATTATGATTTTCCTTTAGATTTGTCACTTCTTTTGTTTCTTTTATAGTAGAGGAATATAAGCGCCGCAATTAAAATTATGGCTGATATTATGGCTATGGCGACAATAGGTGAAAATTCTGAGTTTTTGATAAGAGGCTTCTCTAATTGTTTTATCTCCTGATTTTGAGCTGGTGGTTTTGATTGACTAGTTTCTTCTTCGATTTTTTTTACGCCAAAATTAAGAGTGAGACTTCCACCTTTATAAATCACAGAAACAGATGAAGATATAAGTTTTTTGTATCCACTCGGAGGATCTATATCTAGTTTGTAATTTCCCGATGTGAGTTTTGTGAAGGTGTAATTTCCATCAATATCTGTTTCGTCGACTTCAAAAGCTGTTTTTGCCCCTGATTTATAAAGACTAACCCTTACACCTTCTACGCCAACTTCATTTTTATCAAGTCCTCCATCTGAATCATCATCAACAAATACTTTTCCTGCAATCCCATTAATTTTAATAGGGGTTGGAGTTGCGGTTACATAGCTTTGAGTTGTAGTAGTGGTTGGTGGAGTGGTGACACCTGCAACGGACCTTTCTTGTTGGTCGGCGAAAAGCGTCGCGATTAAAAGTATCGGAATGATACTGGCAATTGCTAAGATGGTAAAATTTTTTGCATCTTTGTTAGACTTAAAATTATTGAAGTAGGCTTTAAATTGATTGATTGTCTTCACGATATTCCTGCCTAGAATTAGAGTATAATTAAAATTGTGTCATGTCAAGCAAAATTGTATCCTACTTGATTTGCGGATTTGTAATTTTTTTACCTCTTGTTGTCGTTCCTAATATTTTTAATCCATACGAATTGGGGAAATTTATTTATTTTGTTGCAACAGTTCAAATTACACTGATTTTATCGATTTTATTTTTCAGAAAAAAAATTAACATTCCCTTTGATAAGCTTTCAGTCTTCATTTATCTATTTCTTTTTGTGGTTTTTATTTCTGATGTTTTAGGATTGGATTTCAAAACATCCATGCTTGGAAGTGAGTGGAGACTTCAAGGTTTTTTAACCTTATTTTCTGGAGTAATACTATTTATTTTGCTAAGAAATTTTCCACCTAGTAAGGAATTTTTTGAGAAAAGTTTATTTTTAACCGCTTTTTTAATTTGCTTAATAGCTATTTATCAAGGAGGTATATTTATTTTTTTTCATGGACAAGTTGCAACTTATCAAGGAAGGATTGTCGGAACGATGGGGAACCCAAATTTTCTTGCTGGAATCTTAGTGATGATTTTACCTTTTATTTTACAATCGCATTTTAAAAGAAAAATGATGGGAGTATTTTTAAAACTAATTTTGATAATTCTAATTTTTGTCTCAATTTTCCTAAGTGAATCAAGAAGCGGAGAGATAGGAGCGGTATTTGTTTTTTTAACTTCTGTTTTTTACCAAATAAAAACACAGTTTCCATCCGTTAGCGATTTCTTTAAAAGTAGAAAAGTTAAGTACATGTTTATTGGTTTCTTGATGATTTTAGCTTTTATTATTGTCCAAACTTTAATCTCTCAAAGAATCTCAGTTTGGGATAATCGTGGTTTGATATGGGTGGAGGGATTAAAGGCTATTTTTTCCCGTCCTGTTTTGGGATATGGACAAGAAAATTTTGAACTTATTTATCCTGTCTCTCGACATATAAAAATTGATAACGCTCACAATCTTTTTATTGAAACTGCTGTATCAAGTGGATTCCTAGGGTTATTTTTGCTTATTATGGTTTTGCTTTATGGAATAAAAGCAGCGAGTTTTCCAGTCAAACTTTCTTTGTCCGCTTTTATTCTTAGCGGTTTTTTTAATCCGCTTTCTATTGCTCAAATTGCTTTTTTCTGGTTTTTGCTCGGGATTACTAGGGAAAAGGTTTGAGGCGCAGAAGGGAATCGAACCCTCGCATAGAGGTTTTGCAGACCCCCGCGTTACCACTTCGCCACCGCGCCTTAATAGTTCAGCTTGTATACTAGTTTAGGTTGTGGGCGCACTTGGGATTGATACCCAATGCCCTCGTTCTTTAGAGTGTGGGTCATCTTGGGATCGAACCAAGGACCTCGTTCTTATCAGGAACGCGCTCTACCACTGAGCCAATGACCCCCATCTATATTATCCACACTCTCAAGCATGGCTTGAACAGGAACGCGCTCTACCTTTTTGTAAAAAAGGCAAGCTCCGCTTTCCACTGAGCCATGCGCCCGTGAGCGGGAAGTGTCTAATTTTACCAAATACGATGATATGAGCACAAGCTCATTTTTATTGAGCAGGTGAGGGAGTAAATAGAGAGGCGGGAGTAGACGTGGGAAGATTAGAAATTTTTAGATTAGATGGGATTGTTATTTGAGCTCCAGTTGTTGATTTGAGAATTGACTCTTTTTCTCCAAGTGTCGTAACAATACTTGTATCAAGGAATGTTATTTCTGTATTTGGACTCAATGTGGAAATAACATCGAAGGTAATTGTTGCGATTTTTCCAGACCCTGATTTTTGTGTTCCGTTAAAGGGTATAGCAGCTTCAAACATTATAGCGCCATTTGTTTGGTCGATGTCGTTTGTCAAAACTACAACATCCTTTCCAAAGAAGGATGTATCGCTTTGATCTGGAGTCACGGCGATAAGAGAAAGTACTTTTGGGTCATATTTTATTTTTGCCTGAACGCCTGAAGCGCTTTCTTTTCCGGTGTCTATCATAACATCTAGCGTATAAGGTGTTTTGTCACTTATTGAGAGAGATAAATCTTTGGGAGAGAGAAAAAGAGTAGCTGTTTTTTGTACTTTTGTTGTGTTAAGTGGAGTTTTAACGACTGGTTCGCTTGTCGTTTGCTCATATTTAAGGGACATGTAGACTAAAAGTCCAACTACTAGAAAGATCAGAATTGCAATAACAACTGCTTTTTTAAACATAATTTAGTTTATATGTTTTTTTTGATAAAAAACAAGCTTTAGTCGCCCTCTCTCACTGAAAATGCTCGATAGAGTATATTCAAGTCTGTGAGTCCATCAATTTCCCCATCATCGTTCAAGTCAGCGTTTATACATGTCGCAGGTATATTTCCGGAGATAAGTCCATTTGCCAGTTGGTAACAACTTATAAAGGCGTTCCAATCATTAATATTTATTATGTTATTGTTGTCCAAATCTCCCATAACTATATTTGATGTGGGTAGATTGTTATTGCCCTCTTTTAGATAAACGATTCCAGGAATAGATTTTGTAAGTCCTCCGTCTGTCTTTATTTTTATCGCGACCGGTCCTGTATAATTAGGTCCTAAATTAATTGAACCTTTGTAAACTCCATTGGAGAAGGTTGCAGATTCGGTTTTGGTTATATTTGTTTGATCTTTGTTTATCGTTATAGTTGTTAGCCTATTCGGTCTTTTTGGATTAAGATTTCCTCCTTTTTCATTTGAAATTCCCGGAAGAATGTAGGCAAAACTAAGCATAACATCTCCAGCTTGAGGGATAGGTGTTACTGTTGGTGAAGGAGGAGAAGTCGGAGTAGGAAGTGGGTGGGTAGTAGGTGTGGGATTAGGTGTCTTTGTAGGTGTGGTTGTTGGTACCTTTGTTGGAGT
>CAZXND010000011.1:5032-18123 GCA_964641355.1 uncultured Gammaproteobacteria bacterium
ATTACAGGCGTTGGTGAATATGCCAATTCTCTTGGTGTTGGAGTAGGACTGAGAAACTTTATTACAGGCGTTGGTGAATATGCCAATTCTCTTGGTGTTGGAGTAGGACTGAGAAACTTTATTACAGGCGTTGGTGAATATGCCAATTCTCTTGGTGTTGGAGTAGGACTGAGAAACTTTATTACAGGCGTTGGTGAATATGCGAGCTCTGGAGGAAGAGGTTGAACAAAAAAATCAAAATTTGTTACCGTACTAGTTCCTGAAAGTGGTGGGTATAGAAATGCTACTTTATTATTTGGAGACTTAACAACTTTATATCCTGGAGGTAGTCCTTCAAGGCTTAATGTAAATAGAACTTGATTAAATATGTTGAAGGTATACCTTCCATGATCTCCTGGAACAGTAAACCTATCGGTTTTATTGTCGATTCTTGAGAGTTTTACTTTGGTGTTGGGAGGAGCGAATCCTACATCTTGTGCATCTTTAATTCCATTTCCATTCATATCTTTCCAAATTACACCATTAATTACGCCAATTGGGTTTGATTCTGCAGCTCTCTGGCGAATATCTTGCTGTCTACTTACAAGAAGGATGGTTAACGGAAGTGAAAGGACAAGAATAAGAGCAAAAACAGTACTTATTACTTTTTTTGGAGATGATATTATAAATTCAAGTTTTTCAAACACGAATTAAGCAAAAGCTTGAGTTCCAAGCATAACTTGCAATTTAAGCGTAAATTAATTTGTCGACAATGTCAAGAAAATAACTTATGGTTTTAATTGAATGGTTAGTGGAGTAGTTTCGCCAAGAACTGATTCGGGTTCTCCGTGGGCAACCACCTTGGTTGTGTTAAGAAATTCTATTTGAGTTGATTTAAGAGTAGAAGCTCTATTTACTGTAAAATTAACTCTTGCAACTTTTCCATTTCCGCTTTTTGGAGTGCTTGTTAACGGAATTGCAATTGTAAACTGTGCTTTTCCATTTTGAAGATCAACATTATTTGTAAGAATTGTAGGATTTGCTCCGAAGAAGGTGTTTTCACCAGTGGGTGCTGCGACTGTAAAGGATGTAATTACTTTAGGGTCAAAAGACAAGACTAAGTCAACTCCTGTAATCTCTGACTCGTCTGAGTCGAGCATTACATCAACTGATGAAGCAGATGAGGCATCAAGCGCGCTCGGGGCAAAAAATAATTTTGAGGTTTTTTTAATATTTTTAGTTGCATTACCTGTCGGAGTAGTGGTTGTATAGTTGATTGTGGGGGATGATGTTCTTAAGGCCATAAAAAGCAGACCCAGTGTAACTATTGCAAGTATGATTATAAGTATAGTTGTTTTTCTTGGCATAAATTTATAATAACAAAAATAACTTTTTTTATTCTCCGTTTCTCAGTCCAAATGCTCGATAGAGTATGTTCAAGTCTGTTAGGCCATCAACTTCACCATTGTCGTTAAGATCTGCTTTTATTGCATCTTGTTCTGTGCATGAAGATTCTTTTCTGATACACGAAGTAAGCTTATCGTAATCGAAAAGATTAGCTATATTGGTTTCCCCTGTTCCTTGTTCTGTATCAATGTCTCCTGCTATAAGATCAAGTCTTGGGAGTTGGTTGGTATCTCCTGCAACAATTGAAATAAGAGGGTTATTGTCAAAGTCTTGTGCGTTTGAATTTTTTCTTACGAATCTGTAAAGAGTATTATCGAGTTTTATTTTGATCGCATAAACACCAGTCTTTATACCTGGAATTCCGACAGTTCCTCTATAGCAGCCGATTTTTGCTCCTGCTGTAGCTGGACCACCGAAGTTGAAGCTTGAGTTGGCAGAGCAACCTTCTTGAGAGTAATTTAGAGTTGCTTTACCGTCGAATACCTTTTGATTTTCAGCATTCAGGATTATTAGATCTGCTTGTCTCTCTTTTCTTTTTGGATTAAGGTTATCACCTTTTTGCCCATTTCCGATTCCGGGCATGGTTACTGCAATAGCAATCTTTGTATCGCCATTGTTAGTGGTCTTTTGTAAAAACCCGAAGTCAACATCTACTCGGTTTTTTGATAATACGAACTGTCTGGATGTAGCTGTTGCAGGACGATAACTTGCAACGTCTGCTTCTACAACGCTAACTTTGTAGGTTTTTCCTAGATCAAGCCCATCAAATGTATAGCGTCCATTTGCAGCTGTTGTGACAATTTTACCCGTATCAAGTCTAAGTTTAATTCCTGAAAGCGCTTTATCTTTTCCAGGAGTAAATTCACTAGTTTCAACGTTTACAGGGGTAGTTTCTTCATAGACTATTCCAGAAATCGACCCCTTTTCACTAGTGGTTGTTTTTGCCTGAAGATAGAAATTGATTCCCTTCTGATCTGCATTAGTGACTTTAACTTCTTTTGAGATAGGAGCAAGTATTGTATAGTCGGCAAGTGCTGTCGTTGTAAGGCTCACGGTAAGTGTGTATGTTCCTGGTGGTAATTGTTCTTGATTATCAAAAGAGTAAGATCCGACAGCTTTTGCTCCATTGTCAGCAACTACGGTTGTTGTAACTTGTTTGACGCTTTTATTGTCTTGAGTTTTTCCAGTTAGAGTAATTGTTGCAGCGCCTTTTACACCCCGGTAAGCCCTTTCTCCATCTTGCTGTTTTACAAGAACATTACCTGAAACGGTAAACTTTTTTTGAGGTTCAGGAACCGTTCCTTCTCTACAAACATCAATTTTGTTACCGTTATCTAAGGTTACGAATTTTTGAGTTACTACCTTTTTGATACCAGTTGTACTTTCACTGGTTACAAGTTTTATTTTTGGAGTTAATTTTTGCCCGTTTATAGATTCAATATATCCAACAACTTTTTCTCCAGTTTTAATAGATCCATCTTGTGGAGTAAAGTAGTAAAAGACTTTTGCATTTTGATTATCTGTGAGATCACATGCGGCTTCAGCGCCAACTGGGGGATCATCAAATTTTGCATCTGTTCTTCCTGGTTGGTTGGCTTGAGTCGCACTTCCTGAAATTAAAGTTTCTTTTCCGTCTGCGCCTACTTTATAAAATACAACTGTTGCTGTTGTATTTGGATCCTTTAATTTACATGCCCAGCCAGAAAATCTATTGAGACAAGCAGTGTTAAATCTTCCTTTAATGTTATTTGAAGCGGGAACATTAATTTTAAAATCTTGATTGGCAACGTTTTTATTTGTTGCACTGATCACAATTGCCTTGCTAGGTTCGCTTATAATGCGATAGCCACTTGGAAGCTTTATTCCTAGCCTGAAAGTAGATTCTTGAAAAATATTAAAAGAGTATGTTCCATCGACTTTTATATTTCCCATTCTGGGGGTTGATCCAGGCGCAGAAACATTTACTAGAGAGACTTGTGCTCCGGTAATATCAACTGGATTATTGCTCTGATCTCTTACTGTCCCTGAGATTGTTCCGATTCCTGCAGCTTCTTGTCTAATATCCTGCTGTTGTTGTACGAGTAGAATGGTTACGGGTACGGCAAGAGTGAGTACAAATATAAAAAGGACAGCTATAGTTCTTTTGTAAGTAGTAACAAAAGTTGAGTTTAAAATAGACCTAAATCTGTCCATAAGACGAGTAATTACAGCATAAAACATATTAAAAGTTATTGTCAATATACTGTCTTAAATTTTTATGATTGAGAAGTTGATGGATGATGATGGGGGGAGTGTAATAAATTGAGAGGATTTATCTGTGCATGCTACATTATTACATATTCCACTTAGTGTTTTATAGTTTTGAGGCACTTTAAGTCTTACCTCATATTTCCCCTTCGGAAGCCCCGAAAAAGAAAAAGATCCATTTTGGCTAGTAGTAATTTTTGTTACAGGACCATACAGATATATAGTTGCATTTGAATAATTTATATTTCCCTCTGTAATTTTTCCCGATATGGTATAGCTTTTGGTTACACTCTGAGGAGTTTCTTTAGTCTCGCATTTACTATTCGAATTATTCCAGGTGCAGATGTTATTAAATTGAATGCATTCGCCAAGAGTGAGTTCTTGGCATACATTTTGCGTGGGCCCGCTTGCTCTTTGTCTTGTGTCTTGTTGGTTTTGAAGTAGATTTAATGTCAGAGGAATCGATAATAAAAGCAGGACAAAAATTAAAACTCCCCAAGTCCTTTGGTGCGATGAGGTTTTAAGGGTTTTTATCAAGCTCTGCATGGTTATTAAGATCTATTTTAATTTTCTGAAAAGATTGAGCACTCAAAACTTTTTTCTTATGAATAGCATTCTGAAGCCCGAAGATGCCTGATATGCCAAAGAGAATTATTCCTGAAATAAATATAAATCGAAAAAATACTCTTGTTAGATTTGTTTTTTTTCTTACAACTCTTTTTTTCTTACGGTTTTTAGTTTTCACAACAATAATGAAGGGTACACCCCTTATATAGAGTATCGGTAAAAAGAGGTAAAAGTCAAGAAGAATGTAGGGTCACTTGATACTTTATAGACAATATTTTATATGATAACATTCTCTCATGGTTTTGTCGGATCAGGACATTAAAAAATTAATAGAAGAGCGAAAAATAACAATAAAGCCTGCTCCTGATTTTTCTATACAACTTGGTCCTTGTTCTCTAGATCTTCGCTTGAGTGATATTTTTCGTGTCTTTGACTATGGAAAACATGCATATCTTGATCCCTTTAGAAAAAACGGCGATTCTGTTACAAGACGAGTGAAGATCAAAAGAGGTGAGGCTTTCATCATTCATCCAGGTGATTTTATTCTAGCTGCGACAGAAGAGTATATAACTTTGCCAAGTGATCTAATAGGTAGACTTGAAGGAAGAAGCTCTATTGGTAGGCTTGGGATAGTAATTCACTCAACCGCGGGCAGAATAGACCCCGGATGGCGTGGAAATGTAACTCTTGAAATTGCTAATATGGGAAAGATTCCAGTTGCACTTTATCCAAATATGAGAATTTGTTCTGTTTCTTTTGAGACCTTATCATCTCCTGCGGCAAACCCCTACCATCTAAGAAGTACATCTAAATACATTAACCAAAAAGAACCAGAGGAGAGTAGAATAATAGGAGAGAAAAAATAATGAAATATCATGTAGAATTTGACGTCGAATTTAGAAAAAATACTCATAAAGGGTTATATGTTGCACTTGAAGGAGTAGATGGATCCGGTAAAACCACTCAAGTGCAAAGACTTAAAGAATATTACACAAGTCAAGGAAAGGAAGTTGTCGTAACACGTGAACCAAGAAAGTCGGGTCTGATCGGTGATTTAGTTCAGAAAATTCTTTTAGGGGAAGAAAAAATTCCTTCTGTTTCTCTTCAATATTTATTTTCAGCCGATAGAAGTGCACATCATGAAGAATTGGTTTTGCCAGCACTAACTGATGGAAAAGTTGTAATTAGCGATAGATGTTTTTGGTCAGCTATTGTATATGGAATATTAGATAGAACAGGTGGAAAATATGACACGCGTGAAGCAGATCTTCTCCTTATTACACAATCAATTATTTCAATGTATCATCAGTTTACAATTCCTGATTTTACCTTTTATTTAAAAATAGATCTTGCAACTTCACTTGATAGAATTGGAGCAAAAGAGGCGAAAGAAATTTATGAGACACCTGACAAGATTAAGAAAATCATTGAAGGATATGAATACTTACACACAAAATTTCCAAAAGAAATTATAGAAATTGATGGAACAAAAAGTGTTGATGAAGTAACCAATAAAATGGTAGAGTTAGCTGTTAAATAGCAAGATACGATAAGAGATGATTATTGGTCCTAAAAAACTTTTACAATTGGTCAAAAAGGTTAACCTTGTTGAAGATTTATCAGAAAGAGAGTTAACAAATCCTGAAGGTGCAGGGTTTGATCTTAGACTTGGAGAAGTTTTTGAGATAACAGGAGATGCTTTTTTGGGTGTGACAGAACGTCATACTCCAGAAAATAAATCTATAGCTAAATTTAATCCAAAAAAAACCGCAAGTTTTGTCTTTAAGCCTGGAAAGTTCTACTTAGTCAAAACAATAGAGTCTGTCAATTTACCAGAAGATTTAGTAGCTCATATCTATCCTCGCTCAACGACTTTTAGAAGTGGTTTGTTTATTAGAACTACAAATGTCCATCCTGGATACAAAGGTGGTTTGATTTTTGGTCTTAAAAATGAAGGAAGCGTTCCTGTGAAAATGGAATTGGGAGCAAGATTCGTCCATATTCAGTTTCAAGTAGTTGAAGGTGGAGGGTCAAAATATCGCGGACAATGGCAAGGTGGACGAGTCACATCAACTAAGAGAGAAAAACAGGTTTAATTTACAAAATGAACAAGCATTCTGAATATCAATATTTGGAAATAGGAAAAGAAATTCTTAAGGATGGAATTAAACAAGTTGATAGGGGTACGGGAGTTGTAACTTATAGTCTTTTTGGTCGGAAGGCAGAATTCGATCTAACTCGTGATTTTCCTCTTCTTACTACAAAAAAAGTTTATTGGAATGGAGTGGTCCAGGAGCTTTATTGGTTCTTCTCTGGGCAAACTAATATTAAATATTTAGTTGATCACAATGTTCATATTTGGGATGACTATCCGTATAAGATTTATTTAGAGAAAGTTAAAAGGCAGAGTTCGAAAGTTTTAAGCAAAGAAGAGTTTGTTGAGAAGATCCAAACAAATGAGTCGTTTGCTCGACGTTGGGGAGAATTACCTAGAATCTATGGAGAAATGTGGAGACGTTGGCCAACAAGAAAACGTGGAAAGACCATTGACCAACTTCAGTGGGTTGTTGATGAGATTCGCGCTGATCCAAATGCTCACAACGCGATTGTAAATTCATGGAATCCTGAATATCTTTATACGATGGCTGATAAAGCTGACGCATCACGATTTCCTATTTGTCATAATATGTACCAGGTTTCAAATAGAGCTGGCCGACTTGATCTAATTCTTTACCAAAGAAGCTGTGATTACTTTTTAGGAGTCCCTTTTAATATTGCTTCTTACAGTCTTCTTGCTTTAGTTTTGGCAAAAGTTTTAGGTCTTGCCCCAGGAAAATTCATACATATGTATGGGGACATCCATATTTATGAGAATCACATTGATCAAGTAAAAGAAGAATTAAAAAGAAAACCTAAGCCTTTTCCAAAAGTCGAAATCTCAGGAAAAATAAAGGAGCTTTCAGATTTTAAACCTGAAATGGTAGTCTTGAAGAATTATGAACCTCATCCTTCAATAAAAGCGGAGTTAACGGTTGCAGGCGGACTCTACGAGAAGCAGTAAGAAATACTACCAATTCAAATATTTAAATATTGATGTTTAGTAGTATTGGTATGTGTTTGTAGTTTTGTAGTATTAAATTTATGGTAAGTATGATTGTTGCTATTAGTAAGAATCGAGGAATAGGAAAGGATAACGATCTTATTTTCAGAATCCCAGAAGATATGAAACGATTTCGAGATATCACTTCCCACCATCCGATAATAATGGGTAGAAAAACCTTCGAACCCATGAGTAAAAATCCTCTTAAAAATAGAACTAATATTGTTGTTACTTCAGATCCTAATTTTTCTTCTGAATTTGAAAATGTAGTAATTACAAATTCACTCGAAAAAGCGCTTTCTATTGCTCAGGAAAAGCCGGGGTCAGAGGAGGTTTTTATCATTGGCGGAGGACAAATATATAAAGAGGGAATAAAGTATGCTGATAGGTTATATCTCACTATTGTAGATCGGGAAGTTGATGCCGATGTCTTCTTCCCTGATTATTCAGAGTTTAAGAAGGTAGTCTTCGAAGAAAACCATGAATGGGAGGGTCTGAAGTTTAAATATATAACACTTGAGAGATAAATCTTTCTACAGTCACAAATTAGAATAAAAGTTAAACTACTAACGATTTAGAATAGGCCTATAGCTTTGATTTCTCACAAGAAATCGAGTATAATGTCCATAAGAAAATATCCTGTAAAAGGAAGTTTACAAAAATGGCAAGAGTAGAAATAGAATCCATTAATTTTATAGCTGATGTCAGCGCATACGATGCCTCCAAAGAGATAAGTAGACTTACGGAACCAGAAGAAGAAGGCGTTGTTGTGACATGTCTTAATTTTTACCCCACATCTGAGGGGATGAAAGGTGTAAGACGTGTATTTAGACCTCAAAAGATTCTTCAGTCGAAGAATCCTGAAAAACAACTTGAAGATCTTTTTGAAAGAATGCAGACTGCTGATCTAGTTGTTGAGAGGAAAGAGAGAAGAATAGAAGAGTAAATAATTAATCCTGGAAAAGCTGCAAGTAGTAATTATAGAAATCAATTCCCAATTTTTAATTTTTAGTTTTCATTGAATTTTCAAATATCATTTTTTTAAAGAAGAAGTTATCTTTTGAAATATTAAGGTTAATTCTTGCGCCTCATTCCAAAACTTTCTAATTTCTTCGGACTTTTCAGGAAAACACTTGGTAAGCATTCTTAACCAATGTTTAGTTTCCTGCGATTCTTTTTTGCATATAAATATTTTGTTTTGAAAGTCTCTTTTAGAACTTGCACCATTTGCTTCCATGTAATTAGCACCTATTGAAGTACTAGATCTTACTAACTGATTTATTATTGGGCTAGAGATCAAATTTTGTGGGAGTTTTTTACAGAAGAGAATTATGTATTCTCCAAATTTTGCTGTACGTTCTTCAAGGTCATATTTAGCACCTTGTTTCATTGTAAATTGATTGCAAATTGTAAATTAAAAATTATAAATTTTAACCCTTCAGATTAGGGTTGAACCTGAACCCACCTTTTATTTGTAACTTTATAGAAATCTGTTAATTGAGTAAAGAATGATGGTTTCATTGTTACATAAAGAGAGGGACTGGTTGAATCAGATGTGCAAAGGGATCTATTGATTGTAACTTTTCCAGCGCCCGAATCAGAAAATGGATAAAGTGCATTAGCAACAAGAGCACCTTCTACGTTAAGTCTTTTATCACTTGTTCCACTCGCACATTGGCTAGGACCATCCCCGTCAACTACAATGTTTCCTTCAGACGTGTAAAATCCTGACAATTGAATAGTTGAACTTCCTGCTGTTGTACCAACAGATTTATCGATAGTTAAGTCACCTTTTGCAGCAAGAATAAATACGGCAGATGAGCCTGTTGTTATGTTTCCTGATATTTGAGCACTTCCATTGACAAGGAGAACAACATGGTTGGTCTCATCACTTCCGCCATCAACTCCCGTAATATTTATATTCCCACTTGTTTCATAGATTCCCGTTGGAAGTACAGGAAGTGTACAATCCCCATTAACATCACAATCGTTTCCGGCGACACTAGATAAAGGAATTATTTCAACACCGTTTTTTGCGGCTCTATTCTTATAAAAGCTATAAGAAAGTGATCCAAGAGTTGATTTACTATTTGAGTTTTTTGAATATTCATCTTTTACCACCCACTTATCAGGATTTCCAACTGCTGCACCTCCGTCTCCAAGATCTGGGGTTGCATATGTTGATGAGAAAAAGACAGAATTGTTGCCCGCTCCCGCTACTTGTCCTGATGGTACTTCATCTATTAATTTTGGAAAACGTACATCTCCTTGATTCACTTGGAACCAAGAGATCGAATCTGTTATACAAAAGTTGACAACTTGATTGGCGTTGGGTGTAAAGCTTAGGGTATTTCCAACTCGTGTCCCGCTTCCAGGTGTTATACCAATGTCATTTATTCTATATCCGCTTGGAACCCCCATAGATATTTGTTGGGAATTTGGAAGAACGCTTGTGAATTGATAAGTTGCTGGATTAACTCCTGGAGCAGGAGTGCTTCTTGAGATACTAGTTACCGTGTCAACAAGGGTGAAAATGATACTCCCACCACTGTAAGTTGTAGCACCAGACGCACAGTTGTTAAGACTATTATCAACAAGCGCATTTGCCGTAACTGTGTAGCTTGGCCTTATTCCAAAATTTACTGTAGCATTTGGTCCAAGAGTGACAGATCTTGGATTTGTAGTCGTTGAGGCGTATCCCGAAGGTACTGAAAGGGAGACTGTACAGTTTGTTCCGCTTATTATTCTTGTAGGTGGATAGGTTATATAATTCCCAGAAGCGTCACTTACATAATTTGTTCCACAGACGCTAATTTGTGCTCCAGAGTAATTTGACTCTCCCGTATCTTTTGCACCATTTCCATTGGTATCTATATAAATATTTCCAGAAGTCATATAAGTTTGGGTTCCTGTGATAACTGTTGATCCAATTGTTGTACCAAGACAGTTATTTGCTGGAGTTCTTACAGAGAAGGTGTAAGTATTTGCTCCGATTGTTGCACTTTGACTGTGACTTGCTCCTGCTGTTCCGCCAGCTGCAAAAAGAGATGTTACTCCGTTGACCGTCTGACAAACATCTGCTGATGGACCTGTATAACTCCACGTAACGGTGGTTGTTCCGGTTGTTGAGGTAGGGTTTATTGTGATAGATGTTGGATTAGTTGATACAGTAGCACTTGATGCTGCCAGTCCAAAATTGACAGTTGTATTTGGGCCGATTGTTACAGACCTTGGATTTGGAGGAGTTGTGACTTGATAGTTTGTAGGTACTGAAACAGTAACGCTGTAAGTGCCGGCAGGAAGGGTGGCAGATGTGTAGTTTCCCGAGGCGTTAGTTGTAAGTGTTGCAACTGTTGTTCCTGATCTTGTAAGCGTTACAGAGTTATTACTTCTAACGCTTTCACTCGCATCCTTTATTCCGTCTCGATCTGTATCATTCCAAACAAGTCCTGAAATGGTATAGCCAGGGGGTCTTATTATAAAGTTGGAAACGATATTTCCTCCTCCCGTTGGACACGTTAGACCATTGTTTACCCCATCACTTGGACTGATATTTATATATCCTGTCGGAAGGTCCAGTTGTGTTCTGTAAGTGCCGGCTGGATAAGTGTTTGGAATGGAGTAGGCACCAGATTGGCCTCCTGCATCTGATGCTAGGAGATTTCCACCTTGCCTTAAATTTACTGTTGCAGCTCCGGCTCCTCCGCCATACGTGCGATTGGCGGCTCCATCAAAGTCTGTGTCAACGTAAATAGTACCCATAAATTTACAAGCGTTTGGAGGTGGAGTAGGTGTTGCTGAAAGTGGATGAAGAGCAAAATTATTATTGGTGCTATTTGGAGGAATATCGATTCCTGTTAGTGTCGCTGTTCCCTGACAACTAGCAGGACTACAGGTGAAATTATTATTGGTATTTGATGCTTCATATCCTGATGGTACGGTGAGTGATACGCGGTAAGTTCCATCATCCAAAGAAGAAAATGTGTATTGTCCATTTGCGTCTGTCCCGACATTTGCTTTTGCTGTGGGACCTCCGGCAAGTGCAAGAGGTGATCCGGCACTATTCCACCAAGCCTCACTTGTCTGGCGCGTTCCATCTCCATTCGTATCTATAAATACTTTTCCACTAATATCACAAGTATTAAGTTCATAAAACGCAAAGTCTCGACTTTTATCATTATCGGGTCCTGTTGTTGAGAAGGAAATGGAATTTGTTACTTGCCCGCGGCAATTAGGAGGACTACATGTCGTGCCAATTGTTGGACGCTTAAATTCAAATCCTGCCGGAGTGTCAAAAACTAGATTGTAATTTCCGCTTCTTACCCCCGAGATTGTTCCTTGTCCGGATGCATTTGTTGTTATTCTTTTTATTTCAACGCCTGCTTGCATGAGTCGGACGAGAAGTCCTCCTCCATAAGCTCTCTCAGCTTTATTACTAGGTGAAGTATAGGAGGGAATAGTAGTGTTTCCTGTTGAAAAGTCATTGTCGGTATCCACATAGGCTCCAATAGGGATATCATAAAGCGGGGTAAGATAATAATTAACAGTTACATTGTTTTGTCCAAGATTTGTTGTCTTTTGGTTGGGAGAGTTTACAAGCTGCCAACCTGATGGGATGGTGATTGAGGTGGATCTATTCCCCCAGAAAAGACCTGTTTCCGTCGCATCTCCAGCTGTATTAGTTGTGAGAGAATTTCCTGCTATAGTCACACCAATCCCTGAGAAGTCTGTATCACCTGGATCTGTTGCGCCATTATGATCAAAATCCTTTATAACATGAACAGTGATTGATGAAACATCGCTTATCCAAAAATCCTGATCTTTGCTTGGTGAATTACAAACAACGCTGTAGGAGCTATTTGTTCCTGGTTTTGTATCAAAGCCGGAAGGAAGACTCATCCCAACTGTGTATGTTGCTTGAGTATTATTATTGAAGGCATAGTTCCCAGAAGAGTTGGTTGTCGTTGAGGCTCCTCCTGAGCGAGTCATTGAGACGCTTGCTTTTGTCCCTTCCGATACGCCATCTTGATTACTGTCGATAAAAACAGTTCCTGATATATCACAGTACGAAACACAAGTGTTGGTGCTACAGTACTCGCCGGTCGGACAAAGTATGGTATCTGTATCGATAAATGAGTCTTGTGTACACGTGCCACCCCCGGAGTAAGTAGTATAAGTACAAGTGCGAGTTGCTGTTCCACATTCTACGTTCCAACTTCCACAAGATAAACCCGTGTCACAAGTGGGGTAGGATGTAGTACAGTTATTTTGTCCACATCCTCCGGCAAGACACTCTGTGACGACTTGTGGGTAATTTGGGGAGCAGGCATTTAGAATAGTATTAAACGAGCAGCTATAATTCACCGCACTGCTGTAATCACAATAAGCATCTGGACAAACACAGCCTTGAGTTCCTGGAAAACAAACGTCGCCTATAGGGTTTGTGCATTGTGGTTGAACGTAGGTACCACACCTTCCAGAACCTCCACAGACTTGCGCATAAGAATTGCTACTTAGAAAAGTAAATAAAGAGAAAACAAATAGGAATATTAAAAATAATTTCAGTAAAATCTTCATCATTTTTTAGTTACGCTAAAATATGTTTTTTTATTTGCGCTAATATCTTTAAGTATTTGAGTGATGTTTTTTTCTCTTTCGGCAACATCGTTATTAGAAGATGGGATATGTGTCATTTTATAAAGAGTTGATATAACCGCTGTCTGGACAAATCCATACACGTTTTGTGGTTGGGATTCGGTTATATCCTTTCCGATAAAAACATATAAATCTA
>CAZXND010000012.1:0-15913 GCA_964641355.1 uncultured Gammaproteobacteria bacterium
TATACCTTACCTTTGGAAAAGTCGCATTTGCGACACAGATGAACGAGACACGTTGTAGTTTCACTCTTTGAGAATTGCTCTCAATTTGTAGTGTTCCTACTCCTGCAGTTCTTCTGCATTGCCTTGTCTTTGTTCGTCCTCTGATCTAATCAATCAGGGCTGATGAGTATCTTTTTGTTTACCAAGACATAAATGTAAACAAGGAGAACGAAACGAACGATAAAAAGTCAAAATGCAAAAATCAAAATTCAAAGTCAAACCTTAAATTAAAAACAAAAAAAACTAATCTTCAACTTTCTTCTTTCAACTTCCAACTCTTATTATAACTGTTCAAATTATTTTATCAATTGCACCACTTTTACCCTATTGAAAGAGATAATTTTTTGTGAGAGAATGTTTGTCCCTTTAGTAAAAGTTTATGAATTACAAGCGCTTCGTACTTAAAAATGGACTTCGGGTACTCCTTGTACCAATGAAATCTGTTGAAAGCGCAACAACAATGGTAATGGTAGGGGCAGGAAGCCGCTACGAAGTTGCGACCAACAACGGTATATCCCACTTCTTAGAGCACATGGCCTTTAAAGGCACCAAAAAAAGACCAAGCGCTATGGAAATTTCATCTGTAATCGATGGTATTGGAGCAGAAAGTAATGCTTTCACCGGTAAAGAACTAACAGGATACTACATAAAATCCCAAGCAACACATGTAGACTTAGCCCTTGATATTCTTTCTGACATGCTTTGTAATTCGAATCTTCTTTTAGATCCGAGAGAAATTGATAAAGAGAGAGGTGTAATCTTAGAAGAACTTAATCTATACGAGGATACACCTTCAAGAAAGATTGGCGACATCTATGAATCGCTTCTTTACGGAGACACACCCATGGGATGGGATATAGGAGGCGAAAAAGACATTATTAGAAAAATCACTCGAGAAGATTTTGTTTCTTATATGAAAAGTCTTTATAGTGCTGATAATATGTGTGTAATTGTTGCCGGAAACATCGATATTGATACAACGCTAGCATCAATCGAGAAAAAATTCACACCCTTCACAACCTTCAAAACAAAGAATTATGAGCCTACGATCGACTCTCAGAGTGAAAATCTAGTAGCTATAAAACACAAAAAGACAGAACAAGCACACTTTGCCCTAGGTGTGAGAACCTTCGGCCTTGAGAATGAAAAAGATAGACAACCGATGGACGTCTTATCATCTATTCTTGGTGGTGGGATGTCTTCTCGACTTTTTCATGAAGTGAGAGAAAAAAGAGGACTAGCCTATTATGTAAGGGCGTACTCTGAAAGCTACGCAGATGTAGGTTATATGGCGACCTTTGCTGGAGTTGATCCTAAAAGAATTGATGACGCAATAAAAGTAGTTGCAGATGAATATCGTAAAATTCTGATCCGTGGGGAAATAAGTGAAAAAGAACTTTCAAAAGCAAAAGAATATGTAAAAGGTCACTTTGTACTAGATCTTGAAGATACAAGGTCTGTTGCAGGTTTTTATGCCTCACAAGAGCTTCTAGAGCCAAAAATTGACAATCCTGAAGAAGTTATAGAACAAACAGATAAAGTCAGAATAGACGACCTTATGAGAGTCGCAGAAAAATATATTAAAGATGCACCTCTTAGCCTTGCTTTAATTGGAGATTTTGAAGATAAAGAAAGATTTTCAAAACTTCTTGGATAAATTGATTTTTCGCACTCACTAAAATCCAAACCCTTACATCTTCTCCACTGTTTCAACTCCAAGCAAGTTAAGTCCATTTTTCAGGACTTGTCCAACAGATGTAATCAGCCGAGTCCTAAATTCTTCATTGCCCGACCCCACTACCTTATGTTTTTGATAAAAAAGATTAAATTTTTGTGCTAGATTAAATAAATAATTTGCTATTAAATTTGGAGAATAAGAATCCGCTGCTTGTTCAACCACTTCAGGAAACTGAACAAGATAACGAAGAACATCAAGTTCCTCATCTTCAAAATTTGCCACATCTACTCCATTTACTTTTTTTGTTTTGGCAAGGATACTTTGTATTCTGACATATGCATATTGAATGTATGGACCCGAATTACCTTCAAGGGTTATTGAATCATCAAAGGAGAATGATATATCAGAAGTACGCCCAAATTTAAGCATTGAATATTTAACAGCTCCAACCCCAACTTTCTCAAGCGTCTCATCATTCATTTCTGGGTAGACTTTTCTGAGCCTAGATTTAGCCTCATCAAGAAGCCAAGTACCTGCAACTACATTTCCAGAGCGGGAACTCATTTTTCCATCTTTCAATTGTACGAATCCGTAAGGAATGTGCCTTTCAGACTTTCCAATCTCCGGAAAGACGAGTTCTATTGCTTTAAAAACCACTTTAAAATAACCTGCCTGTTCCGGTCCAACGATGTGGATTATTTCATCAGATGGAAATTCTTTGTACTCAAGCGGAGCAAGTCCCATTTCTTTTGCTTCATAAGTCGGATTTCCCTCACCTGTAATAAATACTCTTTTATGAAGCCCGTATTTTTCTCCGTCAAAAATTACCGCACCACTATCTTCCTGAAAAACTCCGTCTTTTATATGGTCTTCTACTATTTTTTTACCCGATTCAAAAACTTCACTCTCAAAATACAAACGATCAAATTTTGCTCCAACTCGCTTATAAATGCTTTCAAAATATTCAAGACTCCAAGCGCGAGTCTTCTCCCAAAGAGGGAAAATTTCCGGATCATGAGCGTAAATTTGTTTGTTAATTTTCAAAATTTCCTCTTTTGCCTTTTCGTCCTCTTCATAAGCCTTTGAACCTTCCGAATATACTTTCCCTAAAAGCTTCGCCTTTTCATCTAAAGAAAGACTTCCCCCATTTATGACTTCTGATTCATACTTCTTAATTCCATATAGGGCTTTTGCAACATGAAGACCAACATCTCCTTGATAGTTAACCCTTTTTAAACTAGCTTTTTGAGAAAGAAGAATTTTTGCAATTGATTCACCAATCGAAATATTTCGAAGGTGCCCAATATGAAATTCTTTATGAGTATTGGGATGAGCAAATTCTATTAAAATTTTTTTACCGGAAAGAGCTTCTCCCTCACCATATTTAGAATCGATCGAGTTCATATTTTGAAGCAAGTATTTGCGTGATAAGAAAAAATTAATAAAACCAGGGCTCGCAACTTCAATTTTTTCAAGAGGTTCAGGTAATTCCCTTTCAAATTCTTCTTTTATTTTTTTAGCGTTATTCATCGGATCCCCACCCAGGCGAAGCGCGACATTAGTAGTAAAATCCCCATTTGAAAAATTTTGTGTGGGGTCAAGCTTTATCTCTACTTCTTTATCGGATAAATTGCTTACAATTTTTTTCAGAATAATTTGAAGGTCATTTTTCATAATGTTATCTTACCAAATTCGTCTTCAAACTGATATATTGACAAAATAACTTCCCGAAATTAAATTGATCTTAAACGTGGGAAATCTATCAGTAGAAAAAGGAATAAGTTTTAAAAGTATTATTACTGAATCGTTCGAAACCGCAAAAAAAGAATTTCCCAACATCTCAAGGAAGGACGTGAGAAATATTATTCGTCCACTACTCCGCGGATCAGAAATTACTGATTTTCTCCCTATAATCGCACCGAAATACGTATTAAAAGAGCTAAGAAGACTCACGGGAGAAGAAGTTCTAGTACGTGATGTACCACAACAACTCTAATCAACTAGTCCAAATCAAGATCTTTGAGGAATTTACGAAATTCTCCATTAACATCTGAGTGCTCAAGAGCAAAAGTAATAACAGTTTTAAGATATTCAATTTTATTCCCTGTATCAAAATACTCTCCATCTTTTATTTCTGCTGCTATTACACGTTTTCCATCTTCTAACATCAACTTAAGCGCAGCGTTGTAGTAAAGCTCCTCATCTTCTCCTAAATTTTCTTGTGCCCGATCAAGGTACGAAAATATTTCTGGGGTAAAAAGCGTGCTAGAAACATTTGCAAGATTTGATGGAGCGGAATTTTTACCGGGTTTCTCGACAATAACTTTAGCATCAATTATTCCAGGTCTTATTTCATCTCCACCCGCAAAACCATATCTATCATAATCTTCATCATGAACCGCTCTAACCGAAGATAAAACAGTAGATTCAAATTCTTCATAAACCTCAATCATTTGTCTGAATCTTGATTTTTCTTTTGCCCTTATAAAATCGTCGCTAAAAGTGTAGATAAATGGCTCATTACCCACAATCTCACGGACATTAAGCAGTGGTGTACCATTTCCATAAGGACCTTTCTGTCTAATATAGATAAAATTGGCCATCGTGGCAATCTTTTCAAGCTCCTCAAGCATTTTGAGCTTTTTCTCCCCACCCATTCTAAGATTTTCAGCAAGTTCCATGCTTGGTCTGTCAAAATGATCTTCAATCGTTCTCTTGTGGTATCCTGTTACAATAATAATATCCTCAATTCCTGCATCCACTAACTCTTCGACGATGTACTGAATAATAGGTTTGTCTACAACCGGAAGCATTTCTTTGGGCATTGCTTTGGTTTGAGGAAGGAATCGGGTTCCAAAACCTGCTGCAGGGATTACTGCTTTCCTAATTTTTTTAGCCATAATTCAAACTAAAATCTATTTAACCTATTAATAAAAAAGGTTAAACATTTTTAGTTATATTATTCTTAGATTTTATCAAACCACAAAGAGATGTCAAATACCACCCCTATTGCTACTTGATCTCCACTTGTGGTAGAATTGCCTATGTTCTCTTTCTTTGGGGAGGTTAAAAGTGAACTTACACAAGTCACTTGGCCGACAAGACCCGAAGTAGTGAGACTTACATTTATCGTAATCACGATAAGTGTATTAGTCGGAATCTACTTGGGAGCCGCCGATCTACTCTTCACCAAATTAATAGAATTTCTAATTGGTTAATTTTAATAATATGCAAGAAGAACAAAGAGCACGTTGGTACATTGTACATACCTACTCAGGTCACGAAAATAAAGTAGCTAAAACTCTTATGCAAAGAGTTGAATCGATGGGCTTTCAAGAGCGCATTCTTGATGTTCTCGTGCCTACTCGTGAAATGATTAAAGTACGAGCAGGAAAAAAGGAAACTGTCAAAGAAAAGATTTTCCCAGGATACATATTGGTAAAAATGAAACTCGATGACGAAGCTTGGATTTTAGTCAGAACAACTCCTGGAGTCACATCGTTTGTAGGAGCACAAAACAAACCAACACCTGTAAGAGATGAAGAAGTAAATGCAATTGTAGAGTTTATCGAGATGAAAGAGCCTGTCTTCAAAGCAGCTTTTACAGTTGGCGAGGCCGTCAAGATAAACGATGGACCTTTCTCTGATTTTCTTGGAACAATTGAATCGATTGATGAAGCTAAAGGAAAAGCAAGAGTTTTAGTCTCAATTTTTGGCCGAGAAACACCTGTTGAATTAGATTTCTTGCAAATAAGTAAGATCTAGGTACATCGTCTCAATTTTAAGTAAACATGGCAAAAAAGATGAAGTAAATCTTCTCTTTTTATAAAAAATGGCAAAAAAGATAAAAACATTAATAAAAATCAATGTTAAGGGAGCGGAAGCAACCCCAGCTCCTCCTATTGGTACCGCTCTTGGTCCTCATGGACTTCCGATTATGGAATTCGTGAAGGCCTTCAATGATAAAACCAGCGACCAAAAAGGGACAGTTCTCCCTGTTGTTATAACGGTTTATGAAGATAGAACTTTTTCCTTTATCATCAAAAAACCGCCAGTTGCAGAGCTTATCAAGATGTCTATGAAGCTTGAAAAAGGATCAGGAAAGCCAGGACGTGAGTCAGCGGGGAAATTAACTCGAGTGCAAGTCGAAGAGATTGCCAAAACAAAAATGGACGATTTAAATACTAAAGATGTTGCTGCGGCTTCAAAAATCGTTGAAGGAACAGCAAGATCAATGGGAGTAAAGGTAGATAACTAAGAAAATATGTTCAACTCATCCCTACGGGACGAGACTCAACATATTTTTCTAAATTAAAACAATTTTTTAAAAGGTAATTTAGAAAAATGGGAAAAGTAAGAATAAAAGGATTTGACGAAGAGTCAGACAAAAAATTAGAAGAAAAAAAGCGTGCTAAGCGTGAAGAAAAAAAGCGTGCTAAAGCCCCAGGTTTAAAGGGCGGTGAAACCGTGGTTTCAGTCGGACCTTCAGCTGAAGAACTTGAGAAGCAGGCAGAAGAAGCTCAAGAACAGATAAAAGACGGCGGAAAAAAGAAAAAAGCGAAATTCCAAAAAGCGAAAGTTAAAGGAAAGAAGTACAAAGAGAACTCTACCCTAATCGATCGACAGCAAAAATATCCTCTCGATCGCGCGGTAAATATCCTTAAAAAATTCAAAACTTCAAAGTTTGATGAAACAGTAGAACTTCACATTAACGTCAAAGAAAAAGGAGTATCAGGACAAGTCGCGCTCCCTCATGGAACAGGTAAGAAAATTCGAGTCAAAATTGTAGACGACGCCCTTCTTGATGAAGTTGCAAAGGGTAAAATCACTTTTGATGCCCTCGTCGCAACACCTGATATGATGCCTAAACTTGCTAAGGTTGCAAAAATATTAGGACCTCGCGGACTCATGCCAAATCCAAAAGCGGGAACAATTTCTGACAAGCCAGAAGAGGTTGTAAAAAAACTCCAAACAGGTCAAGTCAATTACAAAACAGAATCAGGTGCTCCAATTATTCACATGTCTGTTGGGAAAGTTTCTTTTGAGGAGAAAATGCTTGAGGAAAATATAAAAATTGCCTTAAATTCTGTTGGTATGACAAAAATCGCTTCCGTAACTCTTAAATCCACAATGTCGCCCGCAATAAAGATTAACGTCTAACCTAAACTCCCCTTCTATATTCAGCTTTTTTAGCTTTTATTTTTTCTTCGTCTTTTTCATCATATAATTCTTTTATAAATTCCATTGTTTCCTTTGGATCCTGTGTGTTTACAAAAATACCTGTAGATGCCTCAAACCCACCAAAAGTCTTTGCACGAGGCATAATTCTTAAATACCAATCGGCAAAGGGGTAAATATAAAAATTGTGTGGAAATTGGTGACCATGGCGAATGGTAAAAAGTTTTATCACTCTTTTTAGAATTTTGGACAAACTTTCTATTTCCTCATATGTGATCTCTCCGAAGGTTAAATTCCTCTTATCGGGAACGATCCATACTTCATCCGGCCACTGCGAATACGGCGGACAAATCAACTTAAATGAATCTACTTGATAATGCTCACCCGGATAATTAAGATCAAACTCCAGCTTCGGAACTTGCACTTCAATCTCTTTTGACGGAACGGCGATTTGAGAGTGTGAGTGCCCTATGCTTTCACCTGCTTCATGCCCGGAATTTTGGAAAATTACAACAGATCCCTTATCTTTATAAGCATTATAGCGGTTAACAAAAGCTTCAAGCACCAATTTCATTTCCTCATCTGTAAAATCCGAAAAGTGTTTTGAGTGATCAGGAGTGTGAATTACAATGTCATGTATTGGAGCAAAAGGAAATTTATTTGGAATTACTAATACTTGCCAGTCTTCTTTTTTTTCTCCACTAATTTTATAGATCTCTTTTTTGCCCTTCACACCCTCGGGACAAAAGGGACAAAAATCATCCTTGCGCTCAATATGTGGACGAGTTGCTCTTTTAGGTGCTTGTATCGTGTAGTTAGCAACGTTTGGGATTTTGACATATCTAAAGTCAGGGCCACTACTCTTATTAAAACCTTTTACGACTTTTGATATTCCCTTCACTAAATTCTTAACCAACTCCTTCACCAAATAAGTTTGAAAGAAATAAAATTACATGTCAAGCAGAAGTCACAGTTCTTGCCTCGATAAAAGGCTCGATAAATTCTCTAATTGCTACTTCATTTAATTCATCACGCGTTATTAATTCCGTAAAATAATGATTCATAAGCAAAAAATTTAAATTCAAAAATCTTGCTCCTCCAAAAATATCAAACTCCTCACCCGTTGCCGTTTTGAATCGTCCAAATTCATAACAAAAATAAGGAATTCCACTTTTAGGAATCCTGCTCTCTTTTCTTATTTCTTCACCTTCTTGTGTAAATATATTTTTTTCACGCCAAAAAACCTTAGATCTAGATTTATTCATTCTTCTTATTTTAAGAACTTCTTGTCCATTTCTAGAAATGGAGATTCCGCTGGACGAAGAAACTGTAAGTACGGGAGAAATATCAGAAAAAACCGAATCAAAAACCTCCCTCTCCTCATCTGTACACCTTGAAATGATTTCAGTTATTACTTCTTTTGCTTTTTTATCAGGTTTTGCCCTCAAAGTAATACTATACCCGATTACTTTATCGTATTCGTCTTTTTGTGCCATTATTGAAAACCCACTATCAATTCCACTAACAAGGCTTTCTCTTATATCCACCTTACCTTTTTGAAAAAATATCCTTCTGGTACCAATTTCCAATCCCTGATAATTAGGATTTGGTCCATCAAGACTTATTGTCGGTCCAAAAATCTCAGATCTTCTACCCATGAGCTTGGATGATATATATTTTAAAAAGCAAATGCAACGATCTATTTTTGTGAATATTATTGTTGATAATTATTGATCAAAGAGGATGAAGCAAGCTACTTTGTTCAACTATTTAGAACTATCCTATTCTTTTTCGACAGTTAACTCTAAATAGATTTTTCTTCCAGTTGCTACTTCAAATTCTTTTCGAGCCATGCTTCCAATTTGCTTAATCTTTCTTCCTCCTGATCCGATTATTATTTTCTTATAACGATCGTCTACAACGAGTAACCTTGCTCTAATATATGTCACTTCGTTCTCTCTTTCAACAACTTCGTCTACAACAACACGAATCTGATAAGGAATCTCGTCATGAAGCGTTAGAAATACTTTTTCTCGAATTATTTCTTCAATATACTGAGTAGAGCTTATGTTAAAAGCAGGCGTTGGCAAATCTTCCTTTACTACAATTTTCTCTCCCTCTTTGAGGTAATCAAATAAAATATCGAGAACTGCATTTAGATGCTTACTTTTAAGAGCCGATATTTCAACTACATTATCGAATTCATCTTCCATGAATTTGTAGTCTGCAGAAAAATCGGGATTTACCTTATCAATCTTGTTAATAACGAGAATTTTTGGCCTATTGGACTTTCGAATTAATCCTAAAACTCTATTTTCTTCAATTCCACGCTTTCGGGTTTTATCAATTAAATAAATTATTACATCAACGTCCTCCCTCAAAACCTTCTGAGTTTCAAGGTTAACGGCCTTTATTTGATCGCTGTTTGTTTTTGCGAACAGACCCGGAGTATCGATGAAGACTATTTGTCCACGATTGTCTTCGTAGACAGCATAAATAGGAAATTGGGTAGTTTGAGGCTTTGGGCTTGTTATTGCCACCTTTTGCCCTACTAAATTATTGATTAGTGTTGATTTTCCTGTGTTAGGTCTTCCAATTAAAGCGACTGTTCCCGTTTTCATATTTTAATTTTGAGCGTTAATACCAAGAGTCTCTGGCACTCCAATTCAATCAGAAGATTAAAGAGTTATTGGTATTAGTACAACCGTACCGACTTTCATTTTTGATTCTCCAAAAGTTACAGATATACCCCGTATTCTACCATAATTCGACCTCATCCCAAACTTGACGAGGGAGCTTAAAGTGATAAAATGTGGGCATGGAGGGAAAACTCGGAAGATTTAGCGGAATTCGTTCACTTTTCGGTCCTGGTTTGAGCACCAGAGAACATCCATCAACAGCAATATTTTACAACCAAGGTCATGAAATTGGACAAGGTGGAATTGGCAACATGGAAATTGCTATGGAAGTAGCTCTTAAAACTTACGGTCGAACACAAGCAAAGGCAATATTGCAAGGATTTACTGAATCACTAATTGAAAGAACACAAGCCGAAAATCCACAAATAACAAAAAGACAAAGAATTTCAGGAGTGTATGCAAGACTCGCTGATGAATACGAGGCAAGATTAAGCCAGCAAGAAAAAATTGAAATACAACAAGATGATGGATCACATCATGAAATAAAGGAGGGAAAATCTAACCCAATCGCAAAGTTTAAAGAATGGAGGCGTAAAAAACTTGATAAATCAGAATTTTCACCTGATCCTTCGCAAAGATTTTTTAACAACGGCATTGAAATTGGTT
The DNA here is from genome assembly GCA_964641355.1 of uncultured Gammaproteobacteria bacterium. Lineage (GTDB taxonomy): Bacteria > Patescibacteriota > Microgenomatia > Levybacterales > GWA1-39-11 > CAZXND01. Next base: position 10,201 of record CAZXND010000012.1, read on the forward strand.
ATGAAGGGATCGGAGAGATGGGAAAATTTCTTGACTACACAGACACACTTACAAATTCGGGAGAACGAATAGCTGTAAGACGAGGCTTTGCAAGAGCCGTATCGATGAATATTTTAGGATGGGAACCAAATGAGTACTTTGCCATCTCTACTCTTTCAACCGCTCGAAAAGAAACAATTGATTCATTAACATCATCAGTAATAGATTTAATTATCCAAGTAGAACACAGCCGTGCAAGAGTAGCGATTCTAGAAAAAGGAGCTGAAAATAGACAAAAAACTTAATGGAAAACGGGCAAGAAAATTTAAAACCAGAAGAAAATCAAGAACAACCATGGATCATCAAATATTTTACTCCTGAAGTTATTACTTCTTTAAAAAAAGACATCTCCTCATTTGATCACGAAGATAGTGAATATTTACCAAAAGTAAGAAGTAATATACAGGAAAAAATAGGAGAATTAATTGTTGAGGCTTCTGAGAAAGGAATAACAAATGAAGAACTGAGAAGTCTCAGGTTTGATATAAGTGTTCTTTTAGATCCAAAAATAGGATTAGCTCATAGAACGGTCGAGTATGAAAATGCCTCGTCAATAAAATTTTTAAATAAAGAATTCCATTTAAAACTTCCAAAGTTTAGACTTTTAAAACAACCTCAAAAGATTTGAATTACAGCCTTAAAAAGGCTATAATCTTCTACTATGTCAAAAAGCGCTGAATTTTATCACCCAAGCTTTGATTTAGATCGAGCACCGAAAGATTCAAGACAACCTACTTGGCTTGATAGATTTTTTTCTCCTGGAGATATCTCGCGAATTGTATTCGAGACTCCACTTGAGAAAGAGGATGGAATGAAAATTAGACAAAGAAGGGTTAGAGATGAGCTTATTAAAGCAAAGGAAGAATTCAAGGGAAATAATACAACAACTGATAGAGAAAGGCTTCAGGAAACAATAGAAGTCTACACTCTACTTACTGAAGAAGTTGAAGGAAATGAAACGGAGGGAATCCTTATTGCATCAAAAGTTGCTTCTGTTCTTCACGAGATAAAAACATCGTTTGGCGTCAAATTACCTTCATACGAAGTTTTTTTTGAAGAGGAGTAAAAAAACCAATTAACTGTGATATTATGGATTCTGTTACCCAAGCATTTAATAAGGGCGTAGTTCTTGGAGGAATTCTTGCCTTGGAACCATGGTTGCACGTTGCATACCCTGAAGATTTAAATAAAAAATGGCAAGTATGAGAAACTGCTTTATCTGTGATCGAATATTAGACATTAAACAAAATAAGAATCCCAATTTTGTTGCGGAACTAAAAACCGGCTATGTCATTCTTTTGGGAAACATCCGTTATCCTGGCTATACCATCTTCTCTTGTAAAATCCATGCAACTGAATTACATGAACTTCCCGAAGCATTTAAAACACGATACTTAAAAGAAATGACGTGTGTTGCAAAGTGGGTATGGGATTTATATAAGCCTCGAAAACTCAACTACGAGCTTCTTGGCAATTCAGAAAACCATCTACATTGGCATATTATTCCCCGTTATGAAGATGAAACTAAAAAGTTAAGCAAATACCCTATATGGGTAGTTAAGGAAAAGGATAGAACCAAACTTGTAAAACCGGAAGAACTTTCTCAGCTTGTCGAAAAGATGAAGGAGTTTATTGATAAACAAATAAAAAAGCGGGGTAAACGAATTATAAGAACTCGATAAATATTTCAATATATGTCTGAAAAAAGAAGATTTAGTATTCACAACCCAGATGAAGTAGCTTCAATGCAAGAGGCTTTTAAAAGAAAAATTGATGCAAATAGGCAAAAAGGCCAAGATGCGATAACTACAGGAAGAATAGAACCGTTCCGCGGGTTTAACTTCGAAAAATCGGCAAATGAATATAACTATGTTTTAGAATTGACTCCTGAATCACAGAGAGATATTATGAACCAAGCAGTATACCCGCTTAGAGAAATTGCACAAAAACATGGAGTTGAAGCCATATATCCAAGTCTTGGCGATATGCCTCCACATGTAACTATTGAATTTGGGGTTTTCAAAAATTTGTCTCCAGAAGAAAGAAAACAATTGCTTCACCAACTCGATCACAACTATTACCTCGACATTATAGGAAAAATATTGTCAGGTCTCGACTTCTCATACGACCAATTAGTTTTTTCTGGACGAGACAGTTATTTATGTGTTGGAGAGTTTAATTCAGATATATATCCTATATATAAAGCACGAAAGTTAATAGAAAGAGTTTACAGAAAGACCTTAAAAGATGAAGAAGGTAGCGAGTCAGGACTTACTGTTCCTTTTGAATATAAAGATATCTTACACACCACAGTTTCTCGCACCACCGAATTACCCTTTAATCACGACGAACTTAAAAAATTTATGGAAGAAGTTGATGAAAAAGTTGCAATTCCTATAAGGAAAAATCCAATTCCCGTTTCCGTTGAGAGCGCATTTCACGGATCCACCCTATTATTCCTTCAAGAAAACAACGCACCCTTCAGTGCATAATAGCAAATATTAATCTTTAAATCTTTTAGTGAGAAATACTTTTCTTGATTTTTTGACTCAATTTTGGTTTAATTGCACTTAGTGGAAAACGAGGCAGAGCCCCAACAACATCCATCTTCAACACCAAAGAGGTCTTTCGTCAATTTTGCAAAAATAGTTTTAGCTGTAATCATGTTACTGTCTGTAGGATTAGTCGCAGGTTATTTACTCACAAACTACATGAATACGACAACTAAGAAAAGTGAAGAAAAACCAACCCCAACACCTACTATTACGAGCAAAAACGTTGAAGAAGAAAATTCAGAAATGGAAAAGACCCCTACCCCAACCACTTCCATTAGTAAAAAGAAAGTATCATCCGGTCTCACAAATTCAAATGCATTTAAGCCTTATACAATTGATATTCCGTCTGGATGGAGTGATAGCAAGGAAAGTGATGCCAATGCTGGAATTGACAAGCTCACCATTACAAAAAACGGATATACTCTGACCATCTACCAAGCACCGTTCGGAGGAGGAGGATGTCTTTATGGAAATGAAGCAGAACAGCCTTTCACTCAAAAATTTTCCGATTATGCTGACATTTCTCTTGGACAGTACCGAAGAAGTTGGAATAAAACAGGCAATCAAGGGGGAACGATCGGCTATACTGTATGCCAAAAATCGGCTGACAATTCTTATGGTTCGATCACGCAATTCGGAGCAATAAGCGTCAAATCTCCTGATCCAGCTGACTCAAGTGTACTTTCCGAAATTGACTCGATGATCGCCTCGATAACAAAACAGTAACATCTCTTGCAGGGCCAGGTGGAGTCGAACCACCGCCAAAGGTTTTGGAGACCTCTATTCTACCATTAAACTATGGCCCTAGAATGGAAATATTATATTTGATGAAGCTTACACATGCAAACCTCTAGTGAAACCGCTCCACAATCTTTTCAACTTCTTTTGAATCGATCCATGAAGGATGACTACTCTTCTCCTCACCTTTTCTATTTATAACTTTATTAATAATAAGGGTTAGCTCGAAAAGGACTATCAAAGGAAGAGAGAGTAAAATATCGGCAAGAATTGAATCTGGAGGAAGAAGAACAGCAAATATTAATGATCCCAAATATACCCAGAGTCTCCATCTACTCAAGTGTTGATGTTTTATAATCCCAACAGATAAAAGAAGAAGAAGTAATATAGGAAATTCAAAACCAATACCCATAAATATAGATGTGAGGATAATTGTGTTAAGGAGCTTTGTAATATCAAGTATATTCCCGATACCAAGCGAAACAGACCTTGATAGAAAAATTCCTATTTGCCATTTCATAATTAGAAATCCGAAGGAAAATCCAAGCAAAAATAAGATTAAAGAAAAGGGGAGAAAAACTAAAATCATCTTATACTCTTTTTTCTTGAGTGCGGGTTTTAAGAAGGATAATAATTGATAAACCAAAAGAGGAAAAATAACCACAAGACCTGTTGTAATCCCACAGTTTATTGCAAGATTAATAAATTGAAAAGGCGAAGTAAAAACAATATTGACCCCTTTTAACTCAAGGGCTCCAAGAAATAATCTAACTATTTTCTCATAGTAGACGAATCCAATAATCATTGATACGAGAAAAACAATTAGAGTGAATATAAGTCTCTTCCTAATTTCCGCTACAAACGAGGAATATTTAGTTGTTAATTCTTTAAAATGAGAAGTGTGCGAGCCGGTATTTTCCACGATAGCAATAAAAGTATGTCAGATGTCCCTACTCGTGTCCAGACTCTCTTGAAGATTTTTTGAATTCTCTAATTGCTTCTGCAGCTCCTTTGAAAAGCTCGGGGATCTTTTTTCCTCCAAAAAGAAGAAGAACTATTAAAGCTATAATCAACCATTCAGTGACGCCAATTGATTGAAACATATTTCCTATACCCCCCATTATCTATTCTTCTGATACTGCTTCTTTAAATTCCTTCTTAACCTTCTTGAGTTCTTTAACGGTCTGACCGCTAGTTCTGGCAAAAGAGGTAATAATTTTTCCACCGAACAAAAGAATGAGGACTGCTGCAATTATTATGAGTTCTGTAGGACCTATGTTCTTAATAAAATCAAACATGTCTAATACCAATATATAACTTAAAAATTAAAAAAACAAGTAGGGAAATTTAAGCTTGATCTTCCTCCAGGGTAGTTCCGTACCAATTTTTTCCGTTCCAATATTCTAAGCTGTTTGTTTGTGAGTTAAAGCCAAAAGTTCCCTTTTTAGCCTTTTTTGGACGCTCTTTAGTCTGCCATATGGGAATGACGGGAAGTCCAACCATCATAGACAAACCATTTCCCAAATCCACAAAATAGTTATACCCTTTTGCCATCTTCTTAGATTATAAAATTAAAAAGATTAGACAATCAAGTTACTACTTTATTTTTTTCATTTTAATTTTCAACCACTTGGATTTTAATCTAATTTCAAGGTGCTCAGTTTGGAAATTAAAACCAATAGTTCCTTCTCTTGGGTCTTTTGGTCTTCCGGGAGTATTCCACTCAGGATAGTTTTGACTAACGTTTCCAATATTTGAAAGCGCATTGAATATTGTAGTATTTCTGATAAGAACAGGCGCCTCTTCTACAACAGGAGTCTCAACAGGCAAAGGTAATTCTTCAATAATGGATAAAGGTACAACGGGTGTTGTTGAAGTTGATGACCCTCCCCCACTAGAAGGCGACGGTGAAGATGAACTTGGCGAAGGTGATATTGATGGACTTTCAGATATAGATGGCGAAATAGAAGGTGATATTGATGCAGGTTCGGATGGCGAAATCGACACACTCGGCGAAATCGATGGTGAGGCGGAAGGGCTTTCAGATACGGATGGGGATGTTGAGACCGATGGTGATGCTGAGACTGATGGGCTTGCTGATGGTGATTGAGAGGCAGATGGTGAGGCGGAAGGACTTTCAGATACTGATGGCGATGTTGAAACTGAGGGACTGGTTGATACCGATGGGGATGTTGAAACTGATGGTGATGCTGAGACCGATGGGCTTGCACTAGGTGATTGAGAAGCTGAAGGTGAGGTTGAAGGACTTTCAGATACTGATGGCGATGTTGAAACCGAAGGTGAGGTTGAAGGACTGGTAGATACAGATGGTGACGTACTTGGTGAAGCGCTAACTGATGGACTTGTTGAAACCGAGGGAC
>CAZXND010000013.1:0-15177 GCA_964641355.1 uncultured Gammaproteobacteria bacterium
AAATACACGTTTGTCCCTTTTCCAGTTTCTGACTCAACCCAAATTTTCCCTCCATGCGACTCTATTATTCCCTTTGAAATATACAAACCGAGTCCCGTACTGTCTTTATTAAAAATCTGACCCGTTTGCCCAAATTTTGAGAAAAGAAGCCCCTTTTTTTCATCCGCAATACCAATTCCCGTATCGGATATAGAAATCGTTACCTGACCCATCCTAGCGGCACTAGCAATGGTAATAATCCCGCCTGTTAAGGTAAACTTTATAGCGTTTGACAAGAGGTTATTTATTACTTGTCCCACTCGCTCACCATCAAAATCAAATTTGGGAATTCCTACTTCAAGATTTAGATTGACTTTCAAACCTTTGTCATGGGCTAAATATGAAAATGCCTCAGCGCGCTCGTGGATTAATTTATTAAGATCATTCTCACTTCTATTAATTGCTAATTTTCCAGCCTCGATTTTAGATGCATCAAGTAAATCGCTAACCTCAGAAAGCATTGTTTCACTTGCATCTTTTATAACCTCAACCATTTTTTCTTTATCAGACGTATTCAAATCCTTTTTAGCAAGCATCTCAGAAGCACCTTTTATCGAAGTTAAAGGCGATCGAAGCTCATGAACCACCATGCTCATAAAATTCTGACGAAGAGCCTCTACCTCTTTTTCAAGAGTAATATCTCTAAGTGTTATAGTAGCGCCGATTAAAGCTGCTCCTCGATGAGAAAAAACCGGATTTAAAAAGATTTTGAAAAAACGATTGTTAATCTTTGTGTCGGAAAAAAATATGCTTTTTTTATCTTTTATGACTTCGTCCAATTTACTCTTCAAGTCAAACTCACCAAATCCTTTTAACACAGAGTAAAAATCCGCATTTTCAGAAATTCTTAAAAATTCCTTCGCGGAATTATTTATGTTTTGGATATAAAGTCCACTTGGACCAAAAGAAAGCAAAACTACTCCACTTGAAATCCCTGAAATCAAACCCTCAAGTCTTCCCTCCTCTGTTTCTATTACATCCCTAAGCTTTTCAACCGCTTGTGTTGCGGAATTTACAATTTTATACAAAATACTCATATCCTTATCCTGATAAGCCCCTTTTTTTCTAGAAGAAATGTTTATAAGCCCGACAAGCTGATTCTCAACAATTAGTGGAACATTAAAATATGACTGTGGAACTATATCAATCAGTAAAGATAGCGAACTTTCATAATCATTTTCACGATTAAAAACCGTAGTAAATGAGGTTGTATTTTCATCGATATTATTAAGCGAACCAATAATTATCTCTTTAAGACTATCGCTATAGCGGTCTGGCAAATTCTCCTTATAGATAGTGCTTATCGTGATTTTTTTGTCTCCTACAACAACGTAGGAGGCCGTAGATACATCGTACAAGTCTTCTGCCGTCTCGGCGATTATTTTGGAAATATACTCAGTATTGAGCGTGTAACCAATCTCTGAAGACAATTTCGCTAAAATTGATGCTTCGAATAGTTTTCTAGCTAACTCCTCTTCATCGGCACGAAGTTTTTTATTCGTCTTATCATTCTTCTGAGATATATAAATTGAGTAAAGCCCAAATAAAAGTGTTGCTATTGAGGAAAGAAATAATGCTAACATAAGCGTTTAATTAATTGGCGTATAGCGTGTAGTTATTTGATAGTTATTAAACTAAACGCTAACCCCTACATGCGCAAGTATGGTTAAACTAACGCTAAACGCTTTTAAATCACTGCTTTATTAGTGATTCTAATTTATCTGCTGTTTTCTTGCTTCCAATAACTATGATGTAAGTTCCAACTACAAAACAGGCTCCTTTTACTAGAAACACCGAAAGAGCATAAATATTGGTAAACGAAAGCTGGAAATAAGAAGTCACTGCATCTATTGTTATTCCTAAGGCTAAGAAAAGAACTCCAACAGAAATTGACTTGAATCCACTTGCAAGGATTCCACTTCCAAATTTCTTTGTTACCTCATACATTATGACTGCGGCGGCTATTGCGGCAAAGGCAGCGATAAAAGAAAAACCTTCGACAAGAATTGTAAATAGCCTTAAATTATCTATCATTCCTTTTTGCTCGCCTCCTCTCCACTTGCAGGTGTCATTTGATTCATTTCTGCAATCATTTTATTTAACTTTTCAACTTCCTCAGGAGATAAATCTTCGCTTGCTGCAACTTCCGGACTAATAGGTTGTTGCATATGTTGTTGAGGCTGAGATTGCTGCTGAGGGGGCGGGGTTACTATCTGAGGAGCAGGTTCGACATGTTGAGGAACTTCGATCTTGGGAGCTTCGACTGTCTGATTAAATACTGGCGCTTGAGACACAGCTTCCGGTTGTGGCTTTTTCATCTCTTCAACTGAAGGCATAGAAATCGGAGGTGTTGGAGGCAAAGGAGGGGATACAACCTGAGAAATAGGCTGAACATGAGGCTCAGATACTGGAGCTACTTGAGGGGTCTGAGTGTTCATAGAAGGAATCGGTGTTGCCATATTAGATGGTGCCACTCCTGCAACACCTGCAGCAACTGAAAGACCATCAAGTCCAGGGTAAGAAGTAAGAATTGATTCCATTGTTTTCTTAACAATCATTCCTGAAAGCTCAACAAATTGATTTATCAAACTCTGAAGAAGTGCTTGTGGTTCTCCCTGAATACTAGTTACTTCTCCGCTTGAATCTACGGCAATACCAGGAACGTTTTTTACCTTAGCAAGGGTGATATCTGGTCCCAAAACCAGCATTTGCTTCTTGATAAGTTGCGTAAAAATCTGTTTATATTCAGACTCATTTCTCATAGGCAGTTGCTTGAATTAGCTCCCCAAAAGAGCTTTCACTTTTTTAACCAAATCATCCGTCGATATTTGATATTTTAAAATATAATCAACAGCTCCGGCAGAAAGAGCCTCTTTTACCATCTCATCTTGAGCAAAATTAGTAAGAATTGCAATTTTTATGTTAACTGTTTTCTGATCGGCTTTTAGAGATTTTAAGACATCGTTTCCCTGCATGTCAGGCATCATTTCATCAAGAAGTATCAAATCAAAAACATCAGCTTTTGCTGATTCAATACCCTTTGCTCCATTTTCTGCAACTTTTACATCAAACCCTGCATTGGTAAGTGCTGTTTGAAAAACTGAAGCCACAGAAGAATCATCATCTACAAGAAGTACCTTTTTCTTTATCTGATTTTGCGTATTTTGTTCCATCAATTGAGTAACAAAAAACTAATAAATAGCGCTAATATTAGCCTACCATCAATTTCTTTAAAATTGCAATAGGGATAAATATATACTAATACTCTATCTCAAACTTTCTTCCGTCGCTTATCACTTCAATACTCCCCAATTCATCCGTTCTTAAATATCTCAAACCATTTCTTTTGAGCTCTGAGATAACTGATGGATGAGGATGCCCATAGCGATTATTTCTACCTGATGAGATTACTGACAACGAAGGTTTAAAAATACCAAAAGTGGCCTCATTTATTCCCGTGTGAGATCCGTGATGTGGAAGTTTAAAAACACTAATGTCTTTCGTTTCCGACAAGATTTCAGGGAGAATTAAATTGAGATTTTCAAATGTGACATCTCCAGTAGCAAGATATGAAAAGCTGCCATAAGCAACATTTTGAACTAAAGAAAAAGAGTTATAGTCAATATTGTATTTGAATTTTGCGTTATCCAATAATTCTTTATTAGGCCAATAAGTCGCGACTGTCATTCCGTCTGAAAAGATAAAATTATCTCCTTCACCTATAAAAACTTCTTTTATTTTCTTTTCACGAACTAAAGATTTTATTTGTGAAAAGATTCCAGTTTCCTTTTCAAGCTCAATTGTGGCAAAACTATCAACTTTGTACCTTTCAAATAAAGACACAAGCCCCCCTATATGATCTGCATCTGGATGGGTCGCAAAAACGAACTCAAGCTTGTTATCGTAAAAAGGCCGATGAGACTCAAGACATTTTTCAAATTTTCCATTATTTGGTCCGGCGTCAATTGTGACATCTGCCCCACTCGGTGTTCGAATATATACTCCATCGCCTTGACCAACATCACAAAAAACAATATGAAGTTTTCCGTCGAAATACTTAAAATTTTGATAGACAAATAGCAATGTTAGGCAAAGGAAAGAAAATGAAGAAAGAAAAATATATTTTCTCATAAAGATTGATTCGTCTTCTTTTTCCTCCCCCACAAAATCAAGGAAACGATTAGAAGTAAATACCCGATATAGATTACAGAAGGGATCTGAGGAAAATCCACAACTCCTAATTCTCCGAATAGGCTAACAATTGTAGTAAAAAACCAAAGGAATGGAATACAAAGATAAACAAACGGCATTGCAATAGATGGAGAAATTAGACTTGCAATAGCGCCCAACCCTCCTAAAATCATAAGAATGGGAATCGTCCAAAGCACAAGGATATTCACAATAACCGAAAATAGAGAATAAGATGAAAATCCACCAATTAAAACAGGTAAACTCCCCATTTGTGCTGATAACGTAGTCGAAAAGTCAGACGTGAAAAATTCAAAAATACCTTTTTTGGGCATAAAAACATCTATAACAGGCTTAAGATATACAATTCCAAACGTGGAAAGAAAAGATAAACGAAAACCAACATCAAAAACAAGCTGAGGAGAGATTAAAAGCATAATAAATGCGGCTAGTAATAGTGAGAAGAAAGAGTAATTCTGCCGGCCTAAGACTTGAGCACTGTACGCCATAATAGCCATAATTCCCGCACGAACGATTGAAGGCGCAAGACCTGATAAAATCGCATAAAACATGATTCCTGTGATTGTCAGAGTGAGACTAATTTTTCTTGGAAAAAACAAAAGAAATAAAATTAGCAGAAATTCTCCTACCATGCTAACGTTCATGCCCGATGCAGCCACAACATGGAGAACTCCTGCGTTTCTCAGTGATGCATAGAAATCGTTATCAAAGCCAGAATTTCCTCCAACTATAATTCCTAATAAAAGCGAAGAGAAATTTGCCGGAAGTAAAGAATTGAAGCTAGAAATGACTCTTTGGCGGATACTAGCAGATATTGATAATAGATAATTTTTATTTCTTTCTTTCTCAATTTCAGGATATCTGAGCGTAAAACGCTTTATCTGAAAGAAAGGTTTCCTTATCAATTTTCCATTTTGTTTGCTAATAAAAGACTCTTCACTAACTTGTCCCTTTATTAAAACAACATCCCCATAGTGAAAAGCTGGATATAATGCCGTGTAGACCTTTATCTTCCCGACACTAAATTCCTGATTTCCCTCAGTAAATTTGGGCTCGGATAAAAAGGTGTATTGGATACTTATTTTTTGACCAGAGCGGATTTCAGGCAAAGTGGAAAAATAAAGATAAAATCTTACGCTTAAAATTAAGGCAAAAAGACTAAAAACCACCACTAGAAGTCTCATAGCTACTTGCGTGTCATATTAAACACAAGATAAGTTAATAAACAGAAATCAAATCCTTAATTTTCCCAAATACGCTTTGTCCCACAATTTTTTTTGTTAAAAGATCATTGATATCTGCATAAGGTCTACCCGATATTATTTTCCCAGCAGTCACCGGTCCGATACTAGGAAGAGCTTCAAGCTCACTTTGACTTGCAGTGTTTATATTTACGCTTCCCGGGTTGTTTGATACCATCGAAGCTGCTCCTACACTCACTCCACCAATCCCAACCTTCTCATCTATGCTAGGAATGTAGATTTTCACACCATCACTAAGTTTTTGTGCAAGATTGACTCCTTTTGCCACGTATTCCCTGTCTGCGTTCGCAGAAAGCCCACCTGCTTTCTCAATTGCATCCGAAATTCGTTGGTCTGAAGCCAATTCATATACCCCTGGATTTTCGACTTCACCCTCCACGTCTACTTTTATTTTTGAAGAAGTAGAAGATTTATCACTCACACCTTTCACATCCAAGGATTGATTGCTAGTGCTTTCAATTTTTATCGAAGGATCTTTGTGAATCAATAACTGTATCAGACCAATACCTAAGAAGATCATTCCAAGAGAAAACGTGGCTAAAATAAGAAGATTCTCTTTCTTTAAAAACCCGTTACCTTTGAGGCTAGACAGGTCTTGCGACATAACTTTTTAAACGACAAAATTTATTATCCGACCGGGTATGAAAACTGTGTTTTTCACGAATTTTCCATCCAGGTGTTTTGCAACTTTATCCCTTGCTTTTTCATTAACAAGTTCTTTATCGCTAGCCTCATCAGTTGACAGATCTAATTCTCCTCTCTTTTTACCATTAACTTGTATGACAATAATTAGCCTCGATTTAGCCACAAGGCTTTCATCGTGTTTTGGCCACAATTCAAGATGTATTGATTTAGTAAGACTTTTACCATTTTTAGATACCAAGCACTGATATATTTCCTCTGCTAAATGAGGAGTAAAAGGCGAAATTAGCTTCAAAAAAGCAACGGAACTATCAAGGGATAAATTACCCTTGAGGCTCTTGCTCACGCTCGATCTTCCGGAGAGGAAATTATAAAACTCCATAAGCCTCGCAATAGCCGTGTTGTAGGAAAAATCACCAATATCACGCGTAACTTCTTTTACTGTTGTGTTTAACATTCGCTTCACTTCAAGATCGTCCTCTCCCCCAACTTCAATTTTTTCCTTAAAAAGCATCCATATCCTCTTTACAAAACGATAAGCCCCCTCAATCCCTGCGTCTGAAAAATCTCCTCCATCCTTAAAAGGTCCTAAAAACATCAAATATAATCGCAATGTATCTGCTCCATATTTTTTGATGTAGTCATCAGGAACAACAACATTTCCTTTACTCTTACTCATCTTTGCCCCTTCTTTAATTATTAATCCGTGAGCAAAAAAACGTGAAAAAGGCTCATCAAAATCTATGTGACCAAGATCGTGAAAAACCATTGCAATGAATCTGGCATACAACAAATGCAGAACCGCATGCTCGGCCCCCCCAATATAAATATTTACCGGGAGCCAGTTTTTATTTCGCTTATTATCGAAAGCAGAATTTTCTTTTTCTGTTGCAAGATATCGAAAGAAATACCAAGCACTATCCAAAAAAGTATCACTCACATCTGTTTCTCGTCTCGCTTTGCCCTTACAATTAGGACAAACGGTTTCATAAAACTCCGGATGACTCTCAAGAGGAGATTTTCCTGTTCCCAAAGGTTTGTAATCTTGAATGTAAGGCAACTCAACTGGAAGCGCGTCAGATGGAACAGGATACCAGCCAACCATTTCTTTTGTGTGAAATTCATTTTTTCCATTTTCACTAAACCAAGAAATACCCTTCGAAGAACAGCTTTCACAAAAAATCATGGGAATTGGTGGACCCCAGTATCTTTGTCTTGAAATCAACCAATCACGCAAGTGAAAAGTAGTTTCAGCTTCACCGATTCCTCTTTCCTTAAGACTTTTCACGACTTCATCCATCTGCCGAGGGACTTCGATTCCATCCCACTCCTCCGAATTAATCAAAGACCCCGAACCAATATACGCCTCATCTTTAGCCATCGCGTTTTCACCTTTTATAACTTGCTTTATTGGCAAATGAAATTTTTTTGCAAAATCAAAATCACGCGTATCATGTGCAGGAACGGCCATAATGGCTCCGGTTCCATACCCCATTAAGACGTAGTCTGCAACCCAAATTGGGAGTTCTTCACCGTTTACAGGATTTACCGCATATTTACCGCAAAAAACCCCTGTTTTCTCTAATCCTTTTGCTAACCTTTCCTGTTCTGTTTTATTCTTGGCTTGTTCTACATATTCTTTTACAGCCTCGTACTCTAGGATATTTTTCTCTTTCAAGATTTGCATAACTACAGGATGTTCAGGAGAAAGAACCACAAAAGTCGCCCCATAAAGCGTGTCTGGACGAGTTGTGAAGACATCAACAGAGGATGAGCTGTCTTTGATTTTAAACTTCACCCTTGCTCCATTACTCTTTCCTATCCAATTCCTCTGCGCAATTTTGACTTTTTCAGCCCAATCTAGGCGTGAAATGTTATTAAGCAAACGTTCAGCATAATCTGTAATCTTGAAAAACCACTGCTCAAGATCTCTTTTTTCAACTATCGAGTCGCATCTTTCGCACTTAGAATCAATTACTTGCTCGTCTGATAAAACCGTTTTACACGAAGGGCAAAAATTCACCGGTGCTTTTTTTCTCGTGGCAAGACCGGCTTTGAAAAGCTCTGTGAAAACCCACTGAGTCCATCGATAATAAGCAGGATCATAAGTTTCAAGCCTTCTTGTCCAATCATAGGAGTTCCCAATCGAGGAAAGCTGCCTATAAAAATTTTCCTGTGAGATCTTCGCTTGATCCATGGGATGTTTGCCTATTTTTAGAGCGTAATTCTCAGAATGAATACCAAAGCCATCAAGACCAATAGGCTCAAAAACATCATTTCCCTGCATTCTCATGAAGCGAGCATAGACATCTGCGCCAGTAAATGCATACATATTCCCCACATGAAGCCCCTCAGCAGAAGGATACGGGAACATCATGAGGTTGTAGAATGGATTTTTAGCCGTGTCTAAATCCGGAGAGTATGTCTTATCCTCTTTCCACTTTTCTTGCCATTTATTCTCGATTACAGCGTGATCGTATGGGTTTTTATTTGTCTTATCCATATCACAAAGTATATCATAAGTTTTTGTGCTACTAATATCTCGCAGAAGATTCAAATACTTCTATTTTGTTATAATACAGTTATATGTTTAGGCTCGCAAAACAATCATTAGCTATAGCTTTTTCTTTTGCCTTCGCTTTTACAGCTTTGAATACTGAGCTAGTAAGTTATCTTCCCTGGATTCTAGGCTTTGTAATTGTATTTTTCATAATATACATAATTCTTAAGAGAAAGAGAAAAAAAGGCGCAGAAATCTTAACCGGATCACCCTTTGAGACCATCTCACTTACGATTGGCGTACTTTTGATCATCTTTATTACTGGCGGACTTAATTCTGGCACCTTTTTCCTTCTATACTTTCTCCTTTTTGGTGCTGCATTTTTATTTGAACCAGTATTGGTCTTTGCGGTTCTCTTGGGAATAATAATCTTACTTCTACCACAAACACTTGAAACAGGAGAGCTTTTTTCAAATCTCATTCGCGTAGGTTCTTTAGTCTTTGTTGCACCTATCGCATACTTTTTTGGTAGAGAATTCAAAGCTCGAGAACAAAAAAGCAGTAAAAATCTCTAAAAATAACCTTAGGGTCACTAATACTAAATGTATAAAACCCAATCATGAAATTAAATTTATCTACTTATTTATCGATTAAAATCTGCGTTACTATCATATTTTCGGCCACGATTATACTTTTCACAGCAAATCTTGCCTTTTCATATACAGCATCCAATGGAAACATCAAGCTTGATACAGATATTCTGGGGAAAAAAAGCATTTCACCATCAAAAAATAACGACAACCAGATTATTTATGACCCAAAATCCTCTGCTTCACTAACAATATCAGACATCAACGTAATCTTTGGCACAGTAATTCCTGGAGAACCCCTAAAAAGAACTATTACTTTAAGTATTAAAAATAGATCAAAATTTGCAATAAACGTGCTCACAGGTGAGAATTCTCCTCTAAAAGACTTGAAAACCAAAGCTATAATCCCAGATACCACGTGTGATGATGGGATTTGTAAGGAGTTATTAGCCTCAGCCTGGACCAGTCCTCTTGTTTATGGCTACGGAATGCGCTGTGAAAACATAAAGGGATACTCCTGCATAGAGGGGTTTGAAGACGAATATTATCGTCAATTCGCAAATATCAAAGCTAACGAAGCCTTTCAACCAATAATTATGGTAGCAAAAAACTCAAACTTCTCTGCGAGGATAGTTTACAAGCTCAATATCGCACCAACTCAAACAAAAGGCAATTACCAAAATATCACAACTTTCATTCTAACACCCTCTTTTTAAGCGTTTAAACCTATCTAACCCGTAGTTTTGAAGCTGATAACAAAAAAGCAAAGTATATGATTTTCACCTTTTTTAAAAAATCTATATCTGATAAGCCGAAATAAAACATTACCTTACTATCGCTTAGAAAGATCAATTGCCAATTTGTCCTATAAAATAATTATAGAAAAAATGATATATTTTGATAGTACTCTTTTATTACCTTTTTAGCCTCATATGTTTCAGTATTTTTCGTATATTTTAGCTTCGCTTTTTTGTGAAAAAAATTATTTAGCCTTAAAAATTTTTAAACCTTTAAAAGAGAGACTTGTTGTATTAAACTATTTTAAAATAAAACTACTTCGATGAACAAAAACACATTCTCACTTGAAATTAATCCCTTAATTACTCGAATAAAAGCGTATAAAAGTCCAGTTTTGACCATAATAAAAGTAGAAAATAATACCTCAAAAGATATCATTCTAACTGTGTCGCCACGATTTTTTAAACAATCAGAAGAAAATAACGGACAAATAAACTTTACTAACCCTTCAAACGAACGTGAAAAGAACTTTTTGAGTCGGATAAAAATAATTAATGAAGGAAAAGAAGTAAAAAATTTGAAGCTGACTCCATACGAAAAGCGGAACCTAGAAGTAAAAATAGACTTGGAAAATGACCTCAAAAGCGATGACTATTACTTTTCTCTAATTTTCACGTCACAAAGTCTACCTGGAGCATCTCGTACTCAGACGCAAGTACAAGGCGCTGTAGCCTCAAATATACTCCTTTCCGTAATCCCGAGTGATACCAAGGCACCCGAAGTTAAGATCCACACACCAATCTTTTTAACTCATGGTCCCGTTCCATTCAAAATTTTGCTTCAGAATAACTCAAAAACACTCATGGAAGCGTCTGGAGATATCTATGTAACGAATCTCTTTGGAAAAGAGATAGCCAAGATCCCCCTACCCAAAAGGTATATTCTTGCAAATTCAAAAAGATATCTTAACAGCGAAAATACAAATATATCAAAAGATATATTAATATTACAGGATTATTCAAAAACCGCCGTGTGGAATGAAAACTTTCTTTTTGGGTTTTATAGTGCGAAAGTCGAAATACGAAGCGATCAATCAGAAAAAGTTGTGAGCGCAAAAACTAATTTTATCGGATTACCCATTTTTGTTATTGTTACCATTACACTTTTAGTCTTTATCTTGGCGGGTTTATATCTCAGAGTTAAAAGGAAAATCTAAGGAGATAATTACTCTCAATCTCTTTCCAATCTATTTCGACAGCTCTATGTTTAACTAGACCCTAATAATTATAAAATATTAATTATTATTTTAGGCTGTTGATTCAATCCATTTTACATGTCTAGCCTCATTATCAGTTATAGAATAAGTTTGATAAATAAATAATACTTCGAGGCTATTGTATGAATATATATCTCCTAGTAACATCGTATAGTTGTCCATTTTTATCAAAAACCTCCCTCTCATTTCTTGACTTGTCTAATCAACGCTACTCACTATATCAATTGCAAATATTATAGTTTTAGCACTGTTTGAATATTTTTGATATATTTATTTTTCCTTTATTAAAACCGTGAAAATAATCGAATCTCTATTCTAGCTTCATTTTTCACAACATCCTATATTGTTAAAAGACTGGATCAATAAGCAACATTCCCTTACTCTAGGATATTGACAAGTATATATATATTATTTAATCTGATTATACGGTATGTATAACGCGTATAATCAGTATAATCTCGAGGCTAAATATAACTTCTGCGGTAATTCCTCTTCCATTAAAAGAATTTACTCATTATCACAACTAAATTTATTTATAACGAGTCAACTTTCTCTGTGAAAAACTCGTGAAAAAATTCCGCATGCCTGCGGACCTGCCCATGGAACTTATTTTACAATTCAAGCAATACTTAGAAAACCAGTCTAATCCGGTATCTCCTTTGACGGTAAAAAACTATCTTGCAGATATTCGTGCATTTGCAAAGTGGGTAGAACAACAAAAAAGACATCCTCTTATGGCTTCAGACCTTACAGTAGAGAACATTGAAGCATACAAAAATCAGAAAAAGATCGATGAGTACGGAAGCGGCATCTCTTCAAGGTCTATAGATAGGCATATTTCAACCTTAAGAAAGTTTTCACATTTTCTTTTAGAGAAAAAATTAATCACGGTAAACCCCTTTTTAGCCTCACAAGGTGAAAAACCACAAGATGCATGGCACCTAAAGGAGTTCAGAGATTATCTGTATGTCTACGGCGTATCAGATCTTACTATAAAAAACTATATCACTGACATAGCATCATTTAAGAAGTGGTGCGAAGAAGTGTTGGGAACGGGTGAAGAATATGAAGTATCAAAAAGAAACCCGTTAAAGAGGCTCAACTCACTCGTGATTGACGAATACAAAGACAGACTGGTTAATATCGCCCATCTTGCCCCCACAAGCGTAAACCGAAAATTATCTTCAATCCGAAAGTATCTTGAATTTGCAGTAGCACAAGAATATCTAAAAGAAGAGGACTTAAGTGTTCCTAATATTCAGGAGGAAAAAAATATTAACACTCTTACACTTGAAGAGCTAAAAGAACAATATGCGACAAAGAAACGGGAATACTCTTCATTTCCCCCTCTTAGATTCCTTCAAAAATTGATGACACCCTACTTCGCTCTCGAAGACAAAGCTGCAGAAAAATTAGCACAGTTTGGGTTTGTGAAAAGTCTTGTTAATGCAGACTTCAAAATTGGTAAAAACCAAACCCCTAAAGCTATCGTTTCAAACATTCCAAAAGAGATGTACAACCCCAGTCTACTTTCAATAAAAAGTCTCCCTCTAAGCAAAAGGATCCTTTATTTCTTGAGATATTCAAGACCAGAATGGTACAAAAGGTATAGAAATAGTACAACATTCAGGATTATAAGGTTTGCAATTATCTTTTTGATCTTATTTTTGGTCGGAAACGGTATTTATAACAGGTTTTATTCGAATACATCCTCTTTAACCCAAGCAATCCAAAACGGAAATTCAAGCGTTTTCTCCTTCACGGGTAGACTTGCAAATGAAAATGACAGTCCTATTGATTCAGAAACTAAATTAAAATTTGCACTTTACGATAAAATTACTGGCGGAACGTTACTTTGGAGCGAAGAGCAAAGAATAAAACCAGATGCTAACGGAATATTTTCAACAATTTTAGGTGCAAAAACGGTAATTCCCAATAATATTCTCATTGGGAATACGCCTCTTTACCTCGGAATGACCGTTGGAGATACAGAAGAACTAACCCCAAGACAAAAATTTGCAACAGTAGCCTACGCACTCAACTCAGAAAAGCTTGGGGGGATGCAGCCTATAACTTCAGCTAACAGCAAAACTACAAACACAATCCTTGCCTTAGATTCAACAGGAAATTTAACCATAGGTGGTGAGACCGGAACATCATTTGAAGCTACAGGTGGACAATTTAAACTATCTGGTAACACACTGCTCCTAACAACCAGTCTCTCTTCAAATTCAAATGTCGTTATTTCGCCAGATGGAAATGGTTTAATCGATCTCCAAAAATATCTAGTAAATACAACTAACCATGGAGATATTATTCCAGGTGCAGTAGAAGTTCATGACAATTTTGTCGTACACGCAACCTCATCAGGAAATCCTGCTTTTCTTGTAGAAAATAACGGAGGCGGAGATCTTTTCACAGCATCAACAGGAGGAAAAACACAGTTCGTTATATCCGGCGCTGGCAATGTTGGGATTGGAGTTCAAAGTCCCGCTTCCGCTTTACAAGTTTTGGGAGATATCGTCGCAAGCGGAAATATTTCAGCTAATAACGCTACTCTATCTGGAGTGCTAACTGTCAATGGAACAGGCACATCAACAATAGCAGGACCCCTAAATTTAACTTCAAACACTTTACTTGCTCCCGAAGATCTTGTAATCAACCCCTCAGGTGGAGATCTATTCTTATCTGGAAATACAACAATAAACATAGGTGGATCTGGAACAGACGTAGCTTATAACGCAATAGGAACTTCTTTATCTGGAGCAAATACCTCGTATATGCAAAGCGTAATTGATCTTTATGTTCAGGGAAACATTCAAGTCGGAGGTCAAATTTATGGTACCCTTAACGGGAATGTAAATACGAATTTCTCGGTTGGATCAGTAGTTTTTGCAGGAAATGGGGGAACTCTTGCTTCAAATCCTTCAAATTTCTTTTGGGATATTAATAATTTAAGACTTGGCATAGGAACAAACTCTCCTTCAACCGCACTTCAGGTCGTAGGAACAATCACAGCACCCACTCTCCAATCTGGAAGCACAAGTACAACACTAACGGTCGGAGGATCCTCTACGGGAAATATAGTTCTTACACCAAATAATGGCACTGGAACAGTGACCTTCACCGGCTATGGTACTGGAGTACTGCACAGCAACTCCTCAGGCGTCATTTCTTCTTCAGCGGTTAATCTTGCAGGAGGATCAAGCGAAGTTACAGGTACACTACCCGTTTCAAATGGAGGAACAGGAATAACATCTGTTGGGAGTGCTGGAGCTGTCGCATATTCCGATGGAAGCACGTATGCTTTTACCGGAGTCGGATCTTCTACGCAATGTCTGATGGGAGGCACTACTCCTTCATTTACTACTTGTCCAAACGATTCAATCGATACTTTTTGGAATCAGTCAAGTGGCCTTCTCTACCCAAATAATTCAACTGTTGATTTTTCAATTGGTGGTCAATCAACAGCTTCTGCTAAATTTGCTGTAATAAATGTAAATAACGGGACACCAACAGCCACAATCTCTGGGGCAAGTGGAGCAACTTATATAACAGCAAATGGAACAATTCAATCAACCAACAACCAAACTCTAACAATCGGTGGCGATTCAACAGGAAACGTAGTCATATCACCTCTTAATGGATCAGGAACACTCAGACTGACACAGTTTACTACAGCAGGAGGAGTATTATATACAACTTCTAACGGAACCGCAGGACAAACTACTGCTGGAGCCGCTGGCGAGTGTTTGGTTTCAGCTGGTGGAGGAACACCAACATGGGGACCTTGTTCTGCAAGTGCTGGAGCACTTTGGGGACAGACAAATGGACTTCTCTATCCTTTAAACAGCACCGTTGACTTTTCAATTGGCGGACAAGCAACAACATCAGCTAAATTTGCTGTAATAAATGTAAACA
>CAZXND010000014.1:0-1539 GCA_964641355.1 uncultured Gammaproteobacteria bacterium
GCTCACATCTTGAAAACCCCATTTTTCCTGTTTAGAATAGTTAAGTGATGGAAAGTTCTCTTCCGGTTCCAACAGGTACTAAGCCTCGTAATATTCCCACAGTTTTTATTATTTTCGGCGCAACTGGAGACTTAATGAAAAAGAAAATAATTCCTTCACTTTTCCATTTATATATTCATCAAAAGCTTCCAAAACTTTTTAAAATCATAGGTTTTTCAAGAAGAGATATTACCTTGGAAGAATTTAAAGATTATTTAACTGAGATTATCACTGCTACAACTAAAGGGCCCTTGAATAAAGAGCAAGTAGATTCATTTATTAACCTCTTTATGTATCGAAGAGGTGATTTTCAAATGCTTGATTATTACAAGGAGGTTGCAAGTACCCTTGGTATTGTTGATGGTGAATGGCGAGTATGCTCTAATAAGCTTTTTTACTTGGCAGTTCCTCCCCAATACTACAAAACCATTTTTGAAAATCTTGCTGAGTCAGGTCTTACAATTCCTTGCGGCCCAGATGAAGGTTGGACAAGAGTAATTGTTGAGAAACCTTTTGGAAAGGATCTAAAAACGGCAGAAGAGATTGATGATCTACTAGGAAAGCTTTTTCGCGAAGAGCAAATCTATCGAATCGATCATTATTTGGCAAAACAAATGCTTCAAAACATTTTAAGTTTTCGTTTTGCAAACAATCTTTTCGAAGCAACTTGGGATAAGGACCATATTGAGAGAATAGATATAAATCTTCTTGAAGATATTGGTGTTGAGGGTCGGGGACCTTTTTATGACGGTCTTGGAGCGCTTCGTGATGTTGGGCAGAATCACCTTCTTCAAATGCTTGCGCTTATAACAATGGACAATCCAAATTCATTTGAAGCAGACGAAGTAAGAAAAAAACGTGCCGAAATACTTTCAACTTTAAAAGTTCCAACCATTGACGAGATTAAAAAAACAACGATTAGAGCTCAATACAATGGATATAAAAAAATACCGGGGGTTATGGATAACTCAACTACAGAGACATATTTTAAAGTTGATGCAGAGTTGACACATCCAAGATGGATTGGTGTTCCGATAACTCTTCAAAGTGGTAAAAGACTTCCAAGAAGAAAAGATATTGTAGTAACTCTTAAGCATCCTGAACCATGTCTTTGTCCACCCGGTGAAGGTAAACATCGTAAAAATCGAATTATATTTTCCCTAGAACCCCGTGAAGGAATAACTATAGAGTTTTGGTCTAAAAAGCCGGGTCTTGATTTTAATTTGCAAAAACGCAACTTTAACTTTCTATTTAGAAATGTTAAAAGAAAACCACAGTACATTGAGGAGTACGAAAAGCTTCTCACAGACTGTATTACTGGAAGCCAATTGCTTTTTATAAGTACTGAAGAAATTGAGGCAATGTGGCGATATACCGATCCCATTCTTGAAGTTTGGGAAAAGAATGAAGTACCATTAATTAATTACAAACCTGATTCTCGCGATTTATTTTTGAAGGTTAAAAATTTTAACAATGAATAAAGAAGTAGTTGTTTTTGGA
>CAZXND010000014.1:1639-4683 GCA_964641355.1 uncultured Gammaproteobacteria bacterium
TAGGCAAAATGGGAGCTAATGTTGCTCGAAGATTGGCCTCATCTGGATGGAAAGTTGTCGGATACAACAGAACTAGTGAAGATACAAAGAATTTGGCCAAAGAAATTGCTTTGACTCCGGTCTACTCTTTTAAAGAAATAGTAGAAAATACCAAAGGTCCCAGAATTATATGGTTTATGATACCAGCAGGAGAAGTATTAGATGAAATATTATTTGGAGATGATGGATTGGCTGCTTTATTAGACAAAGGTGATTTTATTATTGATGCTGGCAATTCTTACTATAAGGATGCAATCAGGCGTTTTAGTAAGTTAAATGAGATGGGAATTAAATTTGTAGATGTAGGTTTTTCAGGAGGTCCTGAAGGTGCCCTAAATGGTGGTTGTCTTATGGTTGGTGGTGAGTCTGTCGATTTTGAAGTTTTAAAACCATTACTGGAAACACTTTCAATCACTGGCGGTCTTGCACATTTTCAAGGAATCGGAGCGGGACATTTCGTGAAAATGATACATAACGGTATTGAATATGGGATGATGCAGTCACTCGCAGAGGGTTTTACTCTAATGGCGAATTCGGATTACAAATTAGATTTGGAAAAAGTAGCGGAAATATACAACCATGGCAGTGTGGTTGAATCAAGGTTGGTAGGTTGGTTAAAGGACGCATTCTTAAAATATGGAAAAGATCTCTCAAGTGTTTCAGGAAGTGTTGCCCATACTGGAGAAGGTGAGTGGACCGTAAAAGAAGCAAAAGAACAAGGAGTAAGCGTAAAAGTAATTGAAGACTCTTTTAATTTTAGAGTTGAATCTGATAAAAAACCTAGTTTTACGGGAAAGTTGCTTTCTGCAATGCGCAACCGTTTTGGCGGCCACAGTATTAAATAAGGTCTCCTTGGTTTACTTTTAGCTTCAATATATTGTAAAATAACACACAAGCTCCCATAGCTCAATGGACAGAGCAAGCCCCTTCTAAGGGCAAGATGGAGGTTCGATTCCTCTTGGGAGCGCTCTTCTCATGTTTCCAATTTCAGATTCTCATAAATCAGAAATATTTCCATTTTTAACGCTTTTTCTAATTGCGCTTAACGTGTATGTATTTTTTTTAGAACTCACAGCTCAAAGCTCAAGTAAATTTATAGAATTATATGCACTAACTCCATCATTAATTAATTTCTCAAATCCCAATTCTCTAACAGAATTTATAAGTGCGATGTTTTTGCATGCAGGAATTTTTCACTTGTTATCAAATATGTGGTTCTTATGGATATTTGGTGACAATATTGAAGCAACTTTAGGAAGGATAAAGTATTTACTTCTTTACATACTAACTGGTCTATCTGGAAATTTTTTACAGTATCTTCTTAATCCCTCATCACAAGTTCCTATACTTGGGGCTTCTGGTGCAATCTCGGGTATCTTAGGAGCTTATCTAATACTCCATCCACGATCAAAGATCAGAACTTTTCTTATAATCTTTTTCTTTATAACTATTACAGAAATTCCTGCAGTGTTTTATTTGTTTTATTGGTTCTTCATTCAATTCGTATCGGGTGTAAATCAAATTGGTGCGATTCAAGAAGGTGGAGTTGCCTTTTGGGCACATATTGGTGGGTTTGTATCTGGAGTTGTTCTTGCAAAGTTGTTTAAAAGAGAACGCAAGTCTTATATAGAAGGTGAAATCATTGAATAATCTTACAATTATTTGTTAGAATGGTTATTCAACCCGCGTAAAATAATTTATGCTTAAATCCAATAAAAACTTTTTAATAATAGCTCTTATCGTTGTAGTAAACATGTTGGGATACGGAATTATAATCCCAATTCTTTACGCATACTCAAAAAAATTTGGACTGACTGACTTTCAAAATGGGTTGTTGTTCGCTATTTTTTCAATTTGCCAGTTCATATCAACTCCAATAATTGGAAGGCTTTCCGATAAGCTTGGAAGGCGTCCCATGTTACTTATTTCGATTTCTGGCACGGCGGTGTCGTTTTTCTTAATGGCTTTTGCTCCTAATGCTATTTTTCTATTTCTTGCCCGTGCACTTGATGGAATAACAGCAGGAAATATTCCGGTTGCTTTTGCTGTCATTTCAGATTCCACAAAACCTGAAGAAAGACCAAGAGCTTTCGGTCTTATTGGTGCAGCCTTTAGCTTTGGATTTGTTTTTGGGCCTGCGATTTCCGCATTTACTGTAGGATATGGTCAAGCAGTACCATTTATTATCGCTGGCATAATTACAGTTATTGCAGTAATTTTAACTGCTTTATTTCTTCCAGAAACGAATAAGCATTTGGGAGAAGTGGCTCACGGTAAACTATTTGATTTTAAAAGAATGTGGCACACACTATTTGATCCGAATGTAGGGCCAACCTTTATTATCACATTAATATTCTATTTGGCATTTGCCTGTGCAATAATCTATGGCTTCCAGCCATTTACTTTGAATATTTTGGGGTTAAATGCATCGCAAAATGCAACTTTATTTACTGTTTTTGGGGTTGTAGGACTTATAACGCAAACCTTAATTGTCCAAAGAGTCACTAAGCTACTTGGGTTAAAAAGAGCGTTTCAGAGTTCTATTATACTTACCGCTGTTAGCTTTATTATTATGTATTTTTCCAGAACTCTTGGAGTATTTATCTTTGCTTCTGTAATCTTGGGTATATTTAATGGAATCGTTCAGACACTCATTCCAACAATCTTATCAGATGAAACAGATGAAAAATCACAAGGTACGATTATGGGGCTTAACGCTTCATATCAAAGTATTGGAATGATAATCGGACCCATTCTAGGAGGAGCTGTGGCGTCAATTTCAGTGCCTCTACCCTTTGTTGTAGGTGCTGTTCTTATTGTTTTCTGTTTCTTATTGTCTTTCAAAGTTTTAAGATCTGATGTTCGCCAAGAGTCTGCTTTCTAACAAACTTCTAAACTCTAGCCTTCTTTGATATAATTAAGTGCAAATCTGGTGGTTGTAGCTCAGTGGTAGAGCATCGGTTTGTGGAACCGAATGTCGCGGGTTCGATCCCCGTCAGCCACCC
>CAZXND010000015.1:0-3452 GCA_964641355.1 uncultured Gammaproteobacteria bacterium
TTAAAAATTACAGATTTAACTAATAATTTTCACTAACCCCGTCAACATATCCATTTCGATAATGCTACCTGTTTTTATAGAATCCGTTGCTATACGAGTTCCTACAATTGCTGGAATTTGTAACTCTCGAGTGACAATTGACACATGACTAGTTATTCCTCCCTCATCCGAAACAATAGCTTTCGCTTTTTTAAGAAATGGCAAGAAGTCAGGTTTCGTTTGAGTTACGACAAGAATTTCTCCCTCTTTAATCTCGTTTAGCTCTTTTAAAATATCTTTTGACCACGTTATTACTCTCGCAATACCAGTAATTTTATCTACGCCTTCTGCCTTGTAAGATATATTACCCTTTAAAAGAGAATCTTTTGCATCAATTGAAACAAGACGTTCCCTAAGCTCAAATATTTCCTTTTCATTAGAATAAACAGACACGCGATCATTCTCTAAAGATGATGCAAACAATTGCGACCTGTCCTCAGCTATTTGTAACATTTCTTCAAGAGAAGAAATGTTACCCGATAAAATATTTCTAATCTCGTCATCGGTTAGAAAGACAAGAGTTTTTTCTGGAAGACCTTTTTCTTTTGCAAAGTTATATAGTAAAACATGAAGCATGTAGTCAATCCATTGCCAATATTTTCTAAGCTCCATTCTTTGAAAACCTAATTCGGAGATTCGTGAAAGAACTTTTTTGTCATTCTCACTTATGTTCTCCACTTCTAATGTTGCTGTAACTATTTCCTTTTCCTCTGTTTGTTCGGTGTTTAATTTTTCTCTCAAACTAGAGACAACTTGGTCAAAATCATAATGTGTATCAGCTAAGTAGAACCAAATATACTTATCTATGAAAATATTAAATCTTTCTTCCCATGTCCTATTATTCCCCTTAAATAATTTACTGATCTCATTTAATTCGTCATTTGCTAATTGAAAACTCGATTTCTTTTCAGGAAGAGTCATTCTACTTATTGCTTCAGTTGTTATTCCGTGTTCCTTAAGCTCATGAATACTATATTCATGATATCTTCCGTCAGTTATAAGATAGATAGTTGCGACTTCTAAATATAAATCGTAATACTTTGTATAAATATCGTTATAAAGATTATTTTCCTTTGCATCTTTTATTAAACGTTCAGTTGCTTCAGTATTCATTACAAGTTCGAGTTTTTGCTCGTACCCACTAAGTCGTTTGAGCAATGATTCCCATTGAATATCATCGCTTAAAAATGAAAATAGACTTCTTCCGACTTTTTCAATCTGTGCAGGATCATGGAAAGTGGTTATTCTACCTTGGTAATTAAAATCATTAATGGGCAAATTTATTATACCCTCCTCAACCATTAGAACAGTGTCTTCCGAAGCTCCTATGTATTCTTTTAATTTTTTAAAAGTTGTAATGTATGGATACATTACAGCTAAGTCATACATGGCATTATAATCAATATATTTTTTTAGTTTATTATTCATATTTTATACATTTAGTATGTACTCAAACTCATTATACTTTATAACAACTTTATCCAAAAAAACTTTTATTTCGGCAACTCCACCAGTTTTAAATTTTCTTTCTGGATCATAAAAAGGGCGTAGACCATATGCAGCAATTAGTCCTTCTATTATTTCTCCATGACTAACGAGAACGATCTGGGATAGATCCCTATGTCCCCCATCTTCATTTTTTCTAATTATCCTAACTCCTTTTTCAAAAGAATCTTTTATTCTACTGAAAAGTTCTTCATTTGACTCCGCTTTATCTGCGTGTGATATTTCATTTTTCCTCCATAGACGATCAAGATCTGCGCCGTACATTTCACCAAGTTCAGTCCATATTTCAGCAGCGTCACCTTTTGTTCTTGCTCCTTCAATAAATTTTGCCTCTTTAAAACTGGAAGGATCGAGATGTACACCTTTATCTACTAATGCATTTTGAAGAATTTCTGCACTGTGTTTTGTTCGTATTCTTGTGGAGGTTAGAATCCTAAGTGGTGCAGTCTTATCTAAATCTTTTATAATCGAATCACAAGCTGATAAAATCTCTTGTTCTCCTACTGGTGTTAAATCTTCTTTAAGATCTGGCGATGTGCCAATCTGATACTCTTTATATTGTGTTGCACCATGTCGAACAAAATAAATTTTAGAAAGAGGTTTTGGCTCTTTTTCGATAGATTCGATGTTTATATTTCCCATTTTTTCCATAGTACTTTAATTATTATCTTTTAATGTCGTTATAGGTCTTGATTGAGTAATATAAAATTTACTACCTTCAAACGCCCACTCGATATCACAAGGAAAACCATAGTGATTTTCTATGCATAAAATAAGCTCTGATAATTCTAGTATTTGTTTTTCATTAAGAACTTGTGAAGACGCTTGTGGCTCTTGTATGTCTTTCCATTCATTACCCCCTACATCAACACGATGTAATGCGCGAGTTTGTGTACACACATTGATATCAATAATCTCCCGAGGATTCTTCTTTACTACATAACTATCAGGCGTAACTGAACCAGATACAATAGCTTCTCCAAGACCAAAACCAGCCTCGATAATTAGTTGATTTCTATCTTGTGTTACTGGATGAACAGAGAATGCAATACCTGAGTATTCACTCTCAACCATCTTTTGCACAACAACAGCAACAGAAATCCTTTGTTTATGTAATTCTTTTTCGAAACGATAAAATATAGCACGTGGCGTGAATAGTGAAGCCCAACATCTTTGTACATTTGTAAGTAATATTTCTTCTGTTGTATTAAGAAAACTATCAAGCTGTCCTGCCCATGCTGCACTTGCTGAATCCTCTGCTGTTGCACTTGAGCGGACTGCCACATATTTTGTATCTAGCTTTTTGAAAAATTTCTGAATTTCTTCGGCAATATCTTTTGGCATTTCAGCTTCAAGAATCAACGCCTGAATTTTTTCAGAAGCATTTTCAACAGTGTGTATTTCTTTGTGATTGACCAAATCAAGAACGGCGTTTATTTCCACATTTAAATCGGTTTCTTCAAGAAATTTTTCAAAAGCAGAAGAAAGAATTACAAAACCATGTGGCACGGAAATACCAGCTTGTGTCATTTCACCAAGTGAAGCCCCTTTACCACCAGCGATCTCAACATCATCCTTGTTTATATTTTGAAAATTTCTAATTAACTCCATATTTTTATTTCATTAAATCATCAACACTAACACCCAACCCTTTAGCAATTTTCATGACTGTTTGGATTGACGGCTTCGTTATCACATTTGATTCAATCTTGGTCAGTGTTGTATAGGGAATATCGCACTTTCTCGCGAGAGCGTCTTGTGTCAATCCTTGTTTTACTCGAAAGACTTTTATTTTATCCCCAATTTGTCTATTTTGTTTACTTTCCATAGTATGATAGTATAAGTATGGGAGTTGAAACTAACTCTCACAACTATACTAACATGAATAACACTTTTTCTCAATTTTT
>CAZXND010000016.1:0-2893 GCA_964641355.1 uncultured Gammaproteobacteria bacterium
TATGGCAATAAAAATCACTTATTTTGTTCATGGCACAACAACTGATAACGAAAAAGAAATTTCGTCTGGTTGGTCTGATGTTGAGCTTTCCGAACTAGGAATAAAACAATCAATTGCCTTAAAAGAGCAAACGAAAAACAAGAAATTCGATGTTGTTTTCTGCTCTGATTTACAAAGGGCTTATAATTCAGCAAAACTTGCTTGGGACGGAATATATCCCATTATTTCTGACTCAAGACTTCGAGAATGCAATTATGGAAAATTAAATGGTGCTTCATCCGCGATTGTAGAACCAATGCAAGAGGAAGAATGTATCACAAGTAAATTCCCCGAGGGGGAAAGTTATGAGGATGTAAAAGCGAGAATTGCAGATTTTCTTGAGTTTTTGAAAAAGAATTATGACGGGAAAAGTGTTGCAATAGTGGGACACAAAGCTCCACAGCTTTCGCTTGATGTTTTGATTAGAGGTAAGACATGGAAGCAAGCTCTTGCAGAAGATTGGCGAAAAACAAAGGAATGGAAGCCGGGTTGGGAATATGAATTGAAATAGTATGTTGGTCTCAAAATATGAAAGTTAAAAAAGTACAATCTATAAACTTTGGAACATTTAGAAATTTTCAATGGAACGGAATTGTCCCTGAGTTTCAGGATAAAGTGAATATTTTGTTGGGCTGGAATGGTTCTGGAAAAACCATTATTTCAAGATTGTTGCGATCTTATGAAAAAGGGGTTATTGAAACTGGCAGTAGAATCTATGGGGCTACTTTTACGGTCGGGTTCGATATTGGTTCGAAAAAACAAGATGAAATTTCTGGTTACGAAAATAAGATTCGGGTTTTTAATGAAGATTATATCAAAGAGATTATTGATCAAACTCATTTGAAATATGTTGTTGCTATTGGTGCAACAGAAGTAGATTTTTCAAAAAAACAGAAAGAATTAAATGATGCTAAGGATGAATTAAGTAAACTTCCGCAATGCAAAAATGAATATGATGAAATTTCTGAAAAAGTCTCAAAACACATTAGAACAATAAGCGGTATAGGTCATATTAAAAAAGATCCTGTGGTTGAAAGCAATGGAGTATTTAACTCGTATTTCAAATCTTCTTTCGAAAAAAGAGCAAATTGGTTAACACAACAAATTAAACAAGGAAAACAGTTAGAAAATTTTACACAAAATGAAGATGAATTGAAAAATCTTCTAGCAACGCTCTCGAATTTATCTGAAAGGGAAAGAGAATATAAGATTCTTAAAAAATGGAATGACTGGGTAACTGAAAATCTAGAAAAAATAAATAAATACTTGAAATTTAGTCCCGTTTACGAAAAATCTGTTAGATTGAGTAGTTATCCTGACGGAGGAAAGGAAGAAGATTGGATCAGGAATGGTTTAGATTTACATAAACTCCCGAACGAAAGCGAACAACTCAGCACGTGCCTTTTTTGTGGCTCAAAAATTCAAAATAGAGATGAACTATTAAAACACTTTTCTAATGATGTCATTGAATTAAATAATGCTCTAGATGCTATGAGTAAAAGTGCCGAAGATGCTTTAAGAGAGATTATTAATTGCGAGACCTTTTATGCTTCGGAAAAAACAAACCTAGAAACCTTTTTTACTTCATTGCAAGAGAAGATAAAATCTAAAAAAGAGAACAAAATTAAAGAGGTAAACGCTTGTGAATTTAATAATCTTTTCATTAACGAAGAAGTGTTTGAGGTTGATAAAACCGCATGGACTGTTGAGATCCATTATGTTGCGATCGAATATCTGAAATATCTTGATAAAAAGAAAGTTCATGAGGATTGTTTAAAAAGTCGAGTAGATAAAAATAATGAAATTAAAAAAATAGAACAAGAACTGAAAGAGCTTAAAAAGAAAGCAAAAAATGTTCAAATTCCTGCTGATAGAATAAATAAACTATTAGCATCAACTTTTCCATATAAAAAAATTGAGCTCGATGATTCGACTGAAGAAATTGGATATGTTTTGAAAAGAGATGGTGTTGAGTGCAGTTTAGATAGTTTAAGTGAGGGTGAAAGGAACTTTCTAGCACTTGCCTATTTTTTACTTTCAATTAACGATGAGGAGGATAAGCTAGACAACGATGCGGTTATTGTTATAGACGATCCTGTTTCAAGCCTCGATTCTGATTCTCTTTTTCAAGTATATGCAATATTAGCCGGTGAGATTGAACGAAACAACAATCGTCAATATTTTGTCTTTACTCATAATTTAGATTTCTTTGGGCATCTGCTTCAAAATTACAAAAAGTCAGACGGGAAAATAAAAGATGATTTAGTTAGTTTTTATCAGATTGGCATGAATGGTGCAGGTTCGACAATAAAAACACTTGATGAAAGCCTTAAAAACTATAGGTCTGATTATCTGTACGCAATTACTAAATTGAACGAGATTAAAGACAGCACAAATTTAGATGATGCAATATTAGCCGCAAATTTACTTCGCCGATCTATTGAAACCTTTTTACATTTTAAATATGGGCATGGGGATTTAAGAAGCAAACTAACGCAATTATACGCACACTACAAAAAAGTTAAATTGGGAAACTCAAACCCCACAGAAAAAGACGGAATTGAACAAGAGGTGAGTCAAGAAGAAAAAGTAATGTATCGTTTTATCAATCACGGCTCACATGAATTTTTAGGACTTGAAAAGTATGACATCACTGTTTTACAAGGTAGCAAGCAGAGAATTGAAAATTATTTAAATGTAATCAAAAGCGTTGACAAGGATCACTACAATACTTTTGGAATTTAATAAAGGGAGCCACTCGCGAAAGCGAGTGGTTTTCTGTGCGCGCACTGGGCGGGCGGGGCAAGCACATATAGATTTGCTTGTGCCTAGCACAATCCGCTTTTTAGAGTTA
>CAZXND010000017.1:0-2637 GCA_964641355.1 uncultured Gammaproteobacteria bacterium
ATGTATCAAGCAAAAGATCTTTCAATACTAATACCTGCACGAAATGAAATGTTTTTGGCAAGGACTATTGAGGATATCCTTCAAAACATCGAAGCCGATACTGAAGTTATTGCAGTTTTAGACGGAGAATGGGCAGAGCCACCTATACCTCAAAATGAACGTGTAAATGTGATTTATGTGCCTGAAAGCGTGGGTCAAAGAGCAGCTACAAATCTGGCTGCAAAACTTTCAAAGGCAAAATATGTGATGAAAGTTGATGCTCACTGTGCCTTTGACAAGGGATTTGATCGCAAAATGCTTGAGGCTTTCAAAAAATCCGGAGATAACGTGACGATGGTACCGATAATGCGTAATCTGTGGGCATTTGACTGGAAGTGTTTTCATTGTGGTTGGAAAAAATATCAGGGTCCCACACCTGAAAAATGTGAACAATGCGGAAAGAACGATAGAATTAAAAGAAAAATGGTTTGGGTTGGTAAGCATAATCCGCAGAGTACCTCCTATTGTTTTGATGCATCACCTCACTTTCAATACTTTGAGGATTGGAAGCATAGACCTCAATATCAAAAAGATAAAGAGGAGACAAGACTTACTGAGACAATGTCTCTTCAGGGATCATGTTTTATGGCAACTAGAAAAAATTATTGGGATCTTGAGTTGAGCGATGAGAAATTAGGCAACTGGGGAAATCAAGGAATTGAAGTAGCTGTTAAGACTTGGTTGTCCGGGGGTAGGGTACTTGTTAATCATGATACTTGGTATGCCCACATGTTTCGTACTCAAGGGGGAGATTTTAGCTTTCCATGGCCAGCTTCTGGGCGTGATACAGTAAGAACAAAAAATAAAGTTAAGGAGCTTTTGTGGAGTGGTCAGTGGGAGAAGCAGGTGCGTCCTCTTTCTTGGCTTGTCGAAAAATTCTGGCCCGTACCAGGTTGGACCGAAGAAGATCTTGCAAAGTTGAAGCAAAATTCTACCGAATTTAAAGAGGAAGAAGTGAGGGTTAAGACAGAAGAAATAGAGCCGCAAGAAGAATTGCCTCAATCTGATGAGAATAAAGAAGAAAGTATGAGTAATTCAAATGAAGAGCTTCTTGAAAAAGGCCTTATTTATTATCCTAAGGCAGCTCCTGAGAGTTCATCAACTGCTGAGGAGAGGGAAGAAGTGAAGTTTTCCGATATTCCAAAGACAGTAAGTATTATTGGTTATGGTTGGGTGGGAAAGTCTGTCCACCAACTTTTTCCTGATGCTTATATCTATAGTCCTTCAGAAGGAAAAGATAGAGAAAAGGCGAGTGAAAGTGATGTGGCTTTTATCTGTGTACCAACACCTTCTCTTGATGAAGGTAGACTAGACACTGGAATTGTAGAAGAAGCCGTCTCTTGGTGTAAAAGTCCGCTTATAGTAATAAGGTCTACTGTTAATCCTGGAACATGTGATTATCTGGCAAAAAAATATAAAAAGAGAATAATTATGCAACCAGAATATCTTGGCGAGACAGCCCAACATCCTCTTTTTGACGAAAAAAATGCACCTTTCTTAATTATAGGTGGGGAGCCCTCTGACAGAAGAACTCTAATCAATCTTTATGCAAAAGTTTATAACGCTAATATAAAAATAAGACAAGTGACGGCACTTGAAGCAGAGATAATTAAACTTTCAGAAAATCGCGCGATATCTTACAAAGTTGCTGAATGTCAGGAGTTGTACGATGTATGTGAAAAAGCAGGAGTAGATTACTATACTATCCGCGATGCTGTTTATGGAGACGATCCTCGGTTTAATCTTTGGTGGACATTTATTTTTCCAGATAAGCGCGGTTTTAATTCAAAATGCATTCCAAAAGATATTTATGCATGGTGTGCGTGGGCAGAGAGCTTGGGGTATGCACCTGAGCTTACGAGGACGCTTCTTAAGAAGAATAAAGAGTGGATTTCCATGAATAAAGACCTTTAATTAGGTTGCAAAAAAGAAGTTTTTAGTTTTTAATAAAGTGTAGATCTGCTTATGGAAATTTTTAAAAATATAAGCTCAACAGAGCTCATAATAATCCTTCTTTTACTTGTTATAGTTTTTGGTTCTAAGACAATATCTGATTTGGTAAAAAGGGGCGGGAAAACTTATAAAGAAGTAAAAAAAATTAAAAAAGAGATTCTTGAAGTAGCCAAAGACGATCCAGCGAGTCAGTGATCTTTCTTTACACTGTTCTTAACCATTGGATACTAATAACAAATCCTTAATTTTGTCGATTTAACTCTGGAAAAATTTAGCTAATTCTTTATAATGTTGAATGTATGGCGATTGATGACTATAAGAATTTTGCGTACTCAACAGTAACCGGAACTACAACAAATAATGGACTTGATCCTGGAACAGCCGGAACCTCAATTACTGTTGCGGATGCATCACTATTCCCAACTGCACCATTCAATGCTACGGTCTGGCCTACAGGTTCACAGCCTTTAAACACAGGAAATACTGCAACGAGTGCAGAAATTGTAAGGGTTAATTCCGTTGCAACAAATACGTTCAGCGTAACTCGTCAAACTGAAGGCTCTCCGAGTGCCAACATACTAAATGGCTACCAAATTGCAGCAACCGTTACTGCAAAGCTTTTTACCGATCTTGAGGCAAATTATA
>CAZXND010000018.1:0-2585 GCA_964641355.1 uncultured Gammaproteobacteria bacterium
TAGTACCCCCAAGGGGATTCGAACCCCTGATTTACTGGCTGAAAACCAGTCGTCCTAGGCCGCTAGACGATGGGGGCAAGGACACGAAGTTAACCACAATTATACCAAAATACTTAAATTTGGCAAAGCCAAATGAATATGTTTCAAAACCTTAGCCTAAAAAATATTAAAACTATATTTTCTTGACCAGTTTTTTAAGTATTTCCTCTGCTACTTCTTTACCTCCAAGCCCGAATGCAAGTCCTCCAGCAAGAGCTACCATGGCTACAAATCCTGCAAAAAGGATTCTAATAAGGTCTGTTGCAATTCCAAGTTGATTAAGAACAACAAGAATTACAAAGATAAGAACAGACCAACGACCGACCATAGCAACAGTCTTTGCCGCCTCTCTTGATAACCCTCTTACAGACGCCAAAATTAAGTCGTAGACGAGCTTTGAGACCACAAATCCCACCAAAAGTAACAATACTGCTACAAATACATTTGGAAGGTATAAAAGGAGGTTATTTAATACTCCCGAGAACTTTCCAAGACCCCACACATCTGCTGCAGGGATTAAGAACAAAATGATTACAAACCATCTTAAAAGTTCTCCAAGAATATTGGTCCAATTAACTCCTTCTTTTGACTCAGGAACTCCATATCGTCTAAGAAGCGATTCAATCTTTAGGAATTTGAGTACCTCGACAAGAATCTGCTTAAGAAATGTAGCAATTATGATTCCTAAAAGTAAAATTATGAAGCCTGATATGAATCTTGGAATGTAGTTGATTATATTAAAAAGCGCAGTGTTAAGAGTACTAATCAAAGTCTGATTAACATCACCCATAAATTCTCACCTCCTTTCGCCTAAAGTTACTATCGAATGAAGAATAAAGGATGACAATTTTATTGTCAAGATGAAACTTAAGAAGTATTTTCGTATAGCATGAGATGTGTTATAACTATTACAAATATATTAGCGTGAATAAAATTTTAAAGGCGTTATTCTTTATTTTTATTTTCTCCTGTATCGTATTTTCTGCGTGGTACGTTTTGTTCCAAGATGTTGAATACACATCAGAAATCGCAAGAGATTTTCTTCTTTTAAACGAACTTGCTGCAAAAAAGATTATTTTAATTGGTCCGTCCTCAACAACAGGTCTTTTTCACGGTCCTCTGTGGTCTTATCTTAATTTTCCTGCCTATCTTGCCGGGAATGGAAATCCAATTGTGATTGGATGGGGTTGGGTAGTTTTGATTGCAATATATATTACATCTTCTTTTTACATTGCGAAAAATCTTTTTGATACAAAAACTGCATACTTTTTTACGATTATGATAGCAGTCTACTCTATCTTCCACGCGCGAGGACTTTACAATCCACATGGAGCAATGTTTGTAATTCCTGCTCTTTTCTTCTTTTTTGTTAAATATATACAAACGCTAAAAGCAAAATATCTTATCTTTCACACTTTATTTTTAGGCGCATTGATTCAATTCCAAATGGCAATAGGAATTCCATATTTTATTTTATCTTTTTTATACATATTAGTCTTAGTAATTAAAAGAAAAAAACTTCCTCATTTAATATTTTTTCTTCTAGTTCCGCTCATGCTCTCAAACTATGTCATTTTTGATCTCCGACACGATTTTCTTAATCTAAAACTTGTAATGAAATTTATTCTCGAGGGAAAAGGAGAGCTTCAACTTTTATCGCAACTTGAGCAAAGAGCTAGATTTATGAGTTATGGAGTAGAATTTCTAAGGCAAAATAAGTACAACCTCAACCTCTACATATTTTTAGTATTCTGTGTTTATTTGTACTTTCAAATTAAGGATAAAAAATATCTAACAGTTTATTTTTCTTTTCTTTATTTCTACCTTGGATATTTTGTCTTAAGCAATCTAAACTCAGGAGGCTTGCTATATTTCTATCTTTTCCCTATTTTTCCATTAGTTTTTCTTATTTTTTCGTCTTTTGTCACAGCGCGATTTAGCAAAGTATTTATTTTAATTTTTCTCCTAATTTTAATCCTGAATTTACAATCTGTTTATTACGATTTATCAAATAGAGTTGCGTTTGCAAGTTATTCTGAAAATTCGTGGAAATTGACAAAATCAATTGTTTCAAAGTCCTTTAGCGGGAAGGAGAAAGACTTTGGATTTTTCATATACTCACCAGATGTTTTGGGATACAGGGCAAAATATGCAATGCACTATGTTGCAAAACTTCATAATAAAAATGCCCATTATTTTGAGAAGAGACAAATTACTTACTTAATAGTTTCCCCTCCTTTTGCCGGAAATCCATATATGAAGGACGAGTGGTGGAGAATAAATCTGATTCACATAAAAAAGAAGCCAGTTAAAGTATTCACTTTCCCAAATGGTTATAAAGTTGAAAAATACAATTTAACAAAAGAAGAAATAGCAACTCCTGTTGAACCCAACATTGATCCAGGTCTTACCTTTAGATAGTGCGTGGGATTGATTCAGCCTCAGCCTTCTGATAAAATTTACAAATATCTGGGCCGTTAGCTCAATTGGCAGAGCAAGAGCCTTTTAAGCTCTGGGTTCAGGGTTCGAGTCCCTGACGGCTCACA
>CAZXND010000019.1:0-2577 GCA_964641355.1 uncultured Gammaproteobacteria bacterium
AAATCAGTCCCAGTCTAAAACGAATTTATGTACAATACCTTGAAAGATTTAAACCTAAAAGGAGAGTAGTTTAAAACTAAACAAATAATTTTGCGTTAACGCGCAGAAACGTTTCTTCCGAAAACCGCGAATTTTCAGAACCATAGAAACGAGACTGACGGGAACGCGCCATTACGGCGCGGCTCCTTGTCTCGTGTTTCTATGGTGGGGCTTCGCGGTCCCTCGGAAGAGGCATGAACTTGGAGTTCGCGCCTCTTTTTTTATGCGGCTCTGAGTTCTAATCCATTGGAGACCGCATGAGTAGAACAAGGTCAAAGAACTTATCTGTGGGTCTAAAGCCAAGCTTGTAATCTGCAGGAGAAAAAATGAAGAGATATAACAAAGTATATACATATTTAATCTTAATGATTGGAGCACTTATTATTGGAGGTTATTGTTTATTCACCACTCACAGTCGTCCAAAATTAGAAAATAAATTGGATGAAGAAATAAAAAATGAAGAAAGAATAGAAACTAAATTAATTAAAGAGCTTGCGGATAAATATCAAGCAACTACAGATTGGCAAAAAGAATTACATTACACATATCAAGTTCAAGAGCGGTTAATTACGGGTAAACCAATTTTATTTAAAGGACGAGTTGATGATGTTTTTCATCGCCATGAGAAAACATTTATCCGTTTTAGTTATCTATGGTTGGATTTTGAGTCCAGTTATTCTTGGGCCAGTTATATTTTTGAACTTGAATGTGATAAACACATATTAGATTTTCTTTCTAACCATAAGCAGGGCAAGGGAGAGTATGCAGTTGTAGCCAATGTGCAAGAAGTAAGTAGGCCGATCTATAAATTGGAAGGTGACGCTGTTTCCGAGGAAGAAGCGGAAATCAAAATTGATACTGATTCACCCATTATTGCAAAGGGCATTTTAATAGACATTGCATATGTAAAAGAGCGAACGTATAAGCGCAGATACTAATACTTATAGATAAGACAACAAGGTTTGTGCGTGGTTAGGTAGAAAGAGCGAAAGGTGAATAACATGTCAGATAATATAGTGGATTATTTTAAGATATTTTCTTTGCTGCTTTTAGTGGGAGTCCTAGTTGTTCTTTTTAGAATAATTATGTTCCGATTTAAAAAGGCAGAAAACGTCTTGTTAAATATTAAAACAAAACTGTTTTGTGGTCTGAAAATATTTATATCATCCAAGAGATTTTGGATCGTATGTCTCATTGTTTTTTACGCTTTTAACAATCGGTATTCTTACTCAACTATAGACTGCGGGAATAATGACCCAAAGTTGAATGTTCCAATCCGCTTTGATAGATGGACTGGTAAGGTAGAAATGTATTTTGCTTTTGGAGATCATCCTAAGAATAAGGAAGAGGCTGATAAATTAAAACCCGAATGGACTGATGTGGCAAGGATGGAGAGGTGGGTGATGTCACCTGTAAAGCAGAACAAAAAATAGAGCTCAGAAACTGTACGAAGGAGTTTAGTTAGGAAGAATTATGAGCGTATACGCACTATACAGGGGATATATGGAAGATTGAAGCACAGTGATTAAGTTAAAAAAGAAATCCCTTCACAACATTTCCTTAATTTCAGGATAGCAGATAACGAGTAACTCTTTTGCTTCTACCATTAACAATTTTGCTAATGATTTTATCTTAGATATAGGGACTTTTGATCTGTCCTGCTCCCAATCCCAAACTATTTGGCGAATAATTCTTCCACCAAGTTCTCTAGCAACTTCGGCCTGGGAAAGCCCTGCCTTTTCTCGTAGTTCTTTTATGATTTGACCTGCAGTCTTATTCATAAACAAATCCAGTGTCTGGGTTAAACAGACAGATTAATATTGACTGTCTGAATTATACAGACTACTATTTGTTTCAGCAAGGTAGATAGTTAGAAAAGGAGTGGAGATGTGAAAAAGATAGCTCTATATGCAAGAGTAAGCACTACAGATAAGAATCAGAACCCTGAGAATCAGCTACTCCCAATGCGTAAGAGATGTGAAAGAGAAGGGTGGGAGTATAAGGAATTTGTAGATCAAGGATCTGCTTTTAAAGAGAATCCAAAACTTCCAGCTCGAGATGGATTACTAGAAAGGGCTAGAAAACAAGAGTTTGATGCGATTATGGTATGGGCTATTGATCGATGGAGTCGGGAAGAACCAATAAAGGTAGCCCACCAGGTGTTTTATGAGATTAAAAAGGGTATGGGGATAGAGTTCATGAGTCTTAATGAACCATTCTTGAGTACAAATTCTATGGATCAATCTTTAGCCAGTATCATGCTTCAATTCATTTCATGGGCAGGCAGTCATGAATCTAGGCGTAAGAGTGAACGGGTAAGGGCTGCATACGAACTTAAGAAAGTTAACAATGATATTTCTAAATGGGGACGCCCACGGATTAACCCTGACCTAAGTAAGATTAGCGAGTTAAGATCTAAAGGTGCATCATTAAGAAGTATTGCAATTGTCTTTGAAGTTTCTAAGGACACCATTGCTAGAGCTTTGTCGCAAAAATCAGTTCCAATTTTAATAAATATTTGAGATTGTCTAATTAATA